>CAZZDQ010000096.1:0-2038 GCA_964652845.1 uncultured Chitinophaga sp. | reverse complement strand
GAAAACACCCAGCTGGTTTGATCCGGATATCAAATACCCGCCTTTCAGGGGAAAATTGGGTCTGTTCAAAAAGGTAATACGGTAAATGAGCATAAATAACCGCTGGTTCAAGCTTGCATTGTTCAATCTCTGCATTGTGGCCCTGCTGGGTTTCCTGCTGAGAAGCAAGATCCTGTTTCCAATTCCGGCCCTGAATTACCTCGAGCTATTAGACGCACATTCCCATTTTGCCTTTGCGGGTTGGGCCACACTTGCGCTATTATCCCTTCAAATCAGGGAATTTTTGCCTGACCAACGGGGTACTCAATCACTGTATCACAACTTATTCCTGCTGCTTAGTTTCAGTAGTTATGGCATGTTATTTACATTTTATTTTGACAACAACGGTATAACTGAAAAATTTTTTACTGCTATTTTTATTTTAACGACCTATATTTTCGCCTGGGTATTCATCCGGGATATTCGTAACAAGAGGGTCGTTTACACCGCCCGGTTGCTGGTTATTTCATCGCTCTTCTGCCTGGTACTTTCATCTGCGGGAATCTTTGTGCTCGAATTAAGGCTGATGATCCATTCCCCAGATCCTTATTTTTTCAGGGATGCCGTATATTTTTACCTGCACTTCCAGTATAATGGTTTTTTTGTGCTTGCAGTTTTCGCCCTGCTTTTTCACAGAATTTATCCTCGACTGGCGGAAAGGGACAGAAAAAGATTTCAAATTTTTTCTATCTTTTTGTCTTTATCCGTCATTCCTACATTGTTTCTTTCGTTTCTCTGGCAGGAACCACTCCCCCTTTTCAAAATAATAGCACTTTCAGGGAGTTTGTTGAATCTTATTGCCGTGGTATGGTTCATTTTTCCTGCCTGGTCTTACTGGAAACTGCCAGGAACACTCCCGCCGCTGGTTCGTTTTCTTATTTTGCTTTCCATGGGGAGCTTTGTCATCAAAATGCTGCTCCAGTCATTTACAATTATTCCAGTAGTCGGTCATGCGGTCTTTGGTAACCGGCCTGCGATCATCGGGTATCTGCACTTGGTTTTCCTGGGATTGCTAACCCCCTTTATCCTATTTTATTTTATTCAGCTGAATGTCATAAATACCAGGCCCCGCATCACAAAAACAGCGCTGATCATTTTTCTGATCGGTATCATCATGAATGAACTGGTACTGATGTTACAGGGACTGGGCGAGCTGATATTAATAGGGGGTGATTTTTTTCTCTGGTCGTTGTGGATTATAAGTATATGGATATTCGCAGGTGCGCTACTTATATTCCGAACACATAGTTTATCGGGAAAAATACAGAGGTAATCAGGTTTATCCGGTAAATAATGGCGAAAGAGTTAGTTTTTCCCATCATTTTTCCGCATGAATTCAAGCATTTCCCTGGCTTCGTCGTCATTTAGGTCCTGGCTGGGCATACGGACTACGCAGGTGGCCAGCAAAGACTGTGCTTGCAGATTTTTATCGAGCATCACCTGGGTATTGGTGATAAAATTCATGATCCATTCTGGTTTTCTCCTGTCCGTTACGCCCTTCCATCCGGGCCCGACCAGTTTTTCATCAGTAAGTTTATGACAGGCGAAGCACTTTGCATTATAGATAACCTGTGCTTTAGTAATCATATTTTCATCCAGAGGATGTGTCAGTACAATATTATTAAACCGCCCGATTCCTTTGGCATTGGAGCCCGATGAAATATAGACTGTGTCCATTAACTGGACTACTTTGGCTTCTTTATTATCTGATTTATTTGAATTGCAGGAAAAACTGAGGGTTGTTAGAAAGCTAACAATTAATGCAGGGGCAAAAAAACTTTTATTCTTCATATAACAGGATTTTGGCTCTTGTTAATAAAGGTATCAAAATTTTATGCCGGTGCAAAATTTCAATTCAGGACCCCGGTACTGTGAAGCAGAAAGTTGTACGGATTCATTTGAATCCCCCGCAACTTACTGCACGGCAGAGCCACACCGTTTTACTAACCGGTATGGCTCCAGGACTGAAGGCTGGCCTGCTGATCAATCGTCCCTTTTG
>CAZZDQ010000095.1:0-2359 GCA_964652845.1 uncultured Chitinophaga sp. | reverse complement strand
GATACGAATGCCGGGTATAAGCGATTTATCCAGTTGCCTTTTTTGATCTACAAGAACAATCCCTATTGGGTACCCTATCTGAAAAGGGATGAATTGAAGGTACTGCAGCCAGGCTCCAATCCCGCATTTGAATATTGTGATGCCGCTTTCTGGCTCGTTTACCGGGATGGTCGTTGCCGGGGAAGGATCGGGGCGATCATCAACAGGAAATACAATGAAAAAACGGGAGAAAAAAAAGCCCGGTTCACACGGCTGGAGGCAGCGGATGATGAAGAGGTATTTCATACACTGTTGTCTGCCGCTGAAGACTGGACAAGGGAACGGGGGATGACATGCATCGAGGGGCCGCTGGGTTTTTCCAATTTTGATGCACAGGGAGTGTTGGTGGAAGGATATGAACATCTTCCCTCAGTTGCTTCCGTATACCATTTGCCCTATTACATGAAACATATTGAATCCGCAGGATATGAAAAAGAGATAGACTGGATCGAATTCAGGCTGACGATCGGAAAAAATGCGGTAGATAAAGCAAACCGCGGGTCAGAACTGATCAAAAATCGTTACGGGATCGAACTGATGGGCTTTGACAACACCAAGGCATTGCTTGGGTATGCAGGGGTCATTTTTGAGATCATCAACGATTCTTTTGATGACCTGCCTTTCGTCAATGTTTTCCCGGAAAACATGATCCGGTTTTACAGTGAAAAATATATCCGTTACCTGAATCCTGAATTCGTATTTATGGCGCTATTGAACGGGGAGCCGGTCGGTTTTGTCATCGGAATGCCCAGCCTGTCAAAAGCCATGCAAAAAACGAAGGGGCATTTATTCCCTTTCGGATTCACCCATATCTTAAAAGCAAAAAAGAATAATGACACCATCGACCAGCTGCTGACCGGTGTAAAAAAACAATACCAGGCGACCGGCGCCGGCGTTGTACTGATGGCGGCCCTGCAGAATAAAATGCTGGAAAAGGAAATGCAGTATATTGAAACGACCGGGATCTTTGAAACTAACAGCGCTGCGATCTCCAACTGGAAGAATTATGAACACATCCAGCATAAAAGAAAACGCTGCTACAAAAAACTGATAATTCTTCGCTAAAGGGAGCTGATCACCTCGCAAGCCCTGCCTGCCATGGACGGCGATATATCCAGGTGGGTGACCATCCTGATCTTATAGGGAGCAATGGCAAAACATAATATCCCATGTTCTTTCAGGGAATCCACAACAGATAGGGCAGGGTGGGTGGGTTGTGTCTCACAAATGATGATATTGGTCTCCACCGGCAACATGGATTTTACAAAAGCTTTTTTGGATAAAGCTCCACCGATTTGTTTTGCATGATCGTGATCATGCTGCAGGCGGTTAATATTATTTTTCAGTGCATAGATGCCCGCCGCTGCCAGATAACCTGCCTGACGCATACCACCCCCAAAGACCTTTCTTACCCTGCGGGCCTTCCTGATAAGATCTTGTTTACCTAATAATAAGCTGCCAACCGGACAACCTAAGCTTTTGCTCAGGCAAACAGAGATGGTATCAAATATTTCGCCGTATTGTGCGGGAGATTCGTTTCTGGCAACCAGGGCATTCCAAATACGGGCCCCATCGAGGTGGAGAACCAATTTCTTTTCTGTACAGATATCCCGAATGTTTTTTATTTCGGGGAAATCATAGCAACTTCCGCCACCCCGGTTGGCTGTATTTTCAAGGCTCACCAGCCGGGTTACAGGCCGGTGCACATCATCCGGTTGAATGGATTCCAGGACCTGCTGAGCATTGATCCTTCCCCTGTCGCCTTTCAAAAGTCGTACAGATGCACCCGAATTAAATGCAATACCACCTCCCTCATATTGATAGACATGGGAGGATTCTTCACAGATGACCTCATCCCCCGGCTGGGTATGGCACTTGATCGCAACCTGGTTTGTCATGGTACCGGAAGGACAAAACAAGGCTGCTTCCATCCCAAACAGGGAAGCCGTCATCTGTTCCAGTTCATTGACAGTGGGATCTTCCCCAAAAACGTCATCACCTGTCGGAGCCTGCATCATGGCTTCCAGCATGGGAGCGGAAGGCTTTGTAACCGTGTCAGAACGAAGGTCTACCAGCATTTTTCTGCAATTTAAGGCAGATAATCGATAATATTCCCCGGTCGTGAGGGTATCCTTATGCATTGACTCACAGGAGTAGCGTACTATCTGTTTGTAACAAATGAATTCATTCTGCGTATTACCATTCAGCTATTTGATTTTCCGTTTAATCGACCAAATTGACCGTTCAATAAAAAACCATGTACTATGTAACACATAGTACCTATTTTTGGCTTGTAATTTACAAAAACAAGTACAAAAAT
>CAZZDQ010000094.1:0-2647 GCA_964652845.1 uncultured Chitinophaga sp. | reverse complement strand
TCCAGGTGACGGGTACCACCTTTCCCGGGTGTAACGCCTCCCACCAGGTCGGTGCCATATTCGATCATCTGGGCCGCATGAAAACTTCCTTCCGACCCTGTGAATCCCTGCACTAAGATCTTTGAATCTTTATTAACGAGAATACTCATATCCTTTCTTTTTGAAAGCGGAGCAAAGATAACAGAATGTAAAAAATTATTTTTTATCAGGGGGATCCAGGGCCGGCCCATCCTTATTCAGCAGGGCATTCATATCCCGGTCATTGGCGATCCTGCCCGTCTCTTCGAGCATGCGCATATCTTTGGCGTCTTTCAAAAACTCAGAGGCGAAGATGAAATTATTCAGGCGCTGGTTCTTGCTGAAGATGATCTCTTTGTTATTCCCCTCCCATTCTTTTTTCCCGTCATAGAGGTAAAGGATATAATCGCCGTTCTCCATTACGCTGTTCATATCATGGGTATTGATGACGGTGATGATATGATATTCCTTTGTGATCTCCTTGATCAGTTTATCGATTACCAGGGAGGTCTGCGGATCCAGGCCGGAATTGGGCTCATCGCAAAACAGGTATTTCGGATTCAGGACGATGGCACGTGCAATCCCCACTCTTTTTTTCATGCCCCCGCTCAATTCAGCCGGGAATTTCCTGTTGGTATCCCACAGGTTCACACGGGCAAGCACTTCATTCACCCTGTCCAGTTTCTGCTTATTCGTCCATTGCGTGAACATATTGAGCGGGAACATCACGTTTTGCTCCACGGTCAGGCTGTCGAAAAGAGCTGAACCCTGAAAGAGCATGCCGATCTGTTTGCGTATCTCGGTTTTTTCGTCATGGCGCATGGCTGTAAAATTCTCCCCGTCATATATGATCTCCCCGCTGTCGGGTTCGAACAGTCCCACCATGCATTTCATCAATACGGTCTTACCGCTGCCGCTGGTACCGATGATGAGATTGCATTGCCCGGGGTTCATGTTACAGCTCACACTGTCGATCACGGTCTTCCCGTCAAAATCTTTTCGTATGTTTTTTACTTCGATCATGACTATTTGAGCAGTAAAGAGGATAAAATATAATCAGCGAAAAGGATCATGATACAGCTCACGACCACGGCCTTGGTGCTGGCTCTTCCGATCTCAAAAGCCCCTCCTTTCACATAATAGCCATAGAAAGAAGCGATGCTGGCGATGATAAAGGCAAAGAAATAGGATTTGATCAGGGCAAAAATTACATTGAACGGTACGAAAAACTCCAGCAGGCCCTGGTCATAAATATCACCCGAAATGATCCCCGATGATATGCCGGCGAGTCTTCCGCCCCAAATCCCCAGGAGCATGGAGAGTACCACTAAAAAAGGGACCATGAGCAAGGCGCCTGCGATCTTGGGCAGGATCAGGTAGGTCTTTGTATTGATGCCCATGATCTCCAGCGCATCGATCTGTTCGCTGACACGCATATTCCCCAGTTCACTGGCGATACGGCTGCCGGCGACGCCGGCCAGCACGATACAGATCAAGGTGGGTGCGAATTCGAGGATAACCGTGTCCCGTACGATCTGCGCGATGGTGGAGCGGGGAACAAAAGGTGTGACCAGCTGGTAAGCGGTTTGAATAGTGGAAACGGCACCGATGAAAACAGAGATGACGGCTACAATACCGAGCGACCCAAGGCCGATCTCCACGCACTGGTGCATGAATTCTTTCCAGTACATTTTGAAGTTCTCCGGTTTGGCAAACATCCCTTTGAGCATCAGGAGATATTTGCCGATATCGGTAAATAAATTCATGCAGCGGTTTGGCGACTAAATTACAATAAAAAGATGACAGAATACAGTGGATGGATAATAACCAATAGATAATGATTGTTAGTTTTTAAGACTGTCTGGTGGAATAATCAAATCTCCAACATCAAACATCCAACCTCCGATATCAAACCTAAAATATTCATCACCCTGAAGCATGCAAGTAGCACATCACAAGCAATAAAAGATGGCAAAGAATGACCAGGGCCTTGCTTCCCAGCCATACTTCATGATGGTGGCGATTCAGTTTCTTCACACGGTGTTTGTGAAAATGGTGGATATGGGGCAGTTCCTCGTTTTTGGAACCATGTTCTTCACTGTTTTTTTCTTCAGCTGGCTGGGGATTTGTAGTGGAAACAGGCATCATTGGCAAGATCCCCTTCACTTTAATATTTCCATTTGTATGTTTAATCGGTTCACTGTTTTGGATGACCGGCTGTTTTTTATGTTTCCTTGCATTGGCAGCATTTCCGGGGCACAAAAACAAGCTGAGCAAGAGGACGCTGAGGATGTTCTTTCTGGTCATAATGATTTGTTTTATGACCGAAAGTTTTCATCAGCGATGGGTATAAAAGAAGGTGGGAAATCCGGGAAAAATATTTCCCGTAATTGAACTGTACATTCGTATTAACAATTACGTGGGAATGCGGGGCGGATCAATTGCAGCAGTACTACTTCCCCGGAAAAGAGTAACTACGCTGCCGGTACGAAGAATATCTTTTTTATTAAATAATCGGCAAAACGAGACTGCGTACAACTACGGATACACACAGAGTATATACGTAAAATAAAAGAGCGCATTTTGAAAATCCAAACTATCATTTTACTTTAGTTATCGTTTTTACTCC
>CAZZDQ010000093.1:0-2704 GCA_964652845.1 uncultured Chitinophaga sp. | reverse complement strand
GATGCAGGCACCACTATTTTCACCGTCATGAGCCGGCTGGCAACGGAACATAACGCCATCAACCTTGGGCAGGGATTCCCCGATTACCAGATGAGCCCCGCCCTGATCAGCGAAGTGAACCAGGCCATGCAAAAAGGATTCAACCAGTACGTGCCCATGCAGGGATGGCCGCCCCTGCGGGAAAGCATTGCGGAAAAAGTGGAATTCCTATACAGAACAAGGATCGATCCTGATACCCAGGTTACCATCACCCCAGGGGGCACTTATGCCATTTACACGGCTTTCACCACCATCCTTCAACCGGGCGATGAGGTGATCGTATTTGAACCCGCGTATGACAGTTATATCCCGAATATCCTTATCAACGGGGGCATTCCCGTACTCATACAGTTACATTACCCGGATTATAAGATCGACTGGGAGGAGGTTAGAAAAAAGATCTCTGCCAAAACAAAGGCTATCATCATCAATACACCTCATAACCCTACCGGTTCCGTCCTGCACGCAGATGACCTGAAGCAATTGCAGAGCGTTGTTGACAATACCGGCATTTTTATCATCAGCGATGAAGTATATGAACACATCATTTTTGACGGATTGCAGCATGAGTCCGTACTGAAATATCCAGACCTTCTGCAGCGGAGCTTTGTTTGCTTCTCATTCGGCAAGACTTATAACTGCACGGGGTGGAAGCTGGGTTATTGTATCTCATCCCCCGCCTCCATGACGGAGTTCAGGAAAGTGCACCAGTTCAATTGCTTCAGCTGCAATTCTCCCATGCAGGTGGCATTGGCGTCTTTTTTAAAGAACAGGGAAGAATACCTTGGCCTGGGTAGATCATTACAGCGGCGCCGCGACCGGTTCGCTGAACTGATGAAACCCTCAAAATTTGATCTGCTTCCGAGTCATGGTAGTTATTTTATCTGCGCAGGTTACAGCCGGATCAGCGAAGAGAATGACTATGATTTTTGCGCCCGGCTAACCCGCGAAGCAGGGGTGGCGGCCATTCCCCTTTCTTCCTTTTATAAAAATGCCGATGACAATAAGGTGATCCGATTTTGTTTTTCCAAGAAAGATGAGACGCTGATGATTGCGGCAGAAAGGCTGGGGAAAATTTGACGATGAAAAAAGATTTTTTGATCCGGTTAATAAACGAAAAGGATGTATCCGGGGTGCTGGGTATCTATAAACCTTTTATCCTTCAGTCCGTCATTTCCTTTGAATACGATCCCCCCACTGAGGATGAATTTTGGGATCGTATAAAAACGATATCATCTGTCTATCCCTGGCTGGTGTGCCAGGATCATCACAGGATCATCGGTTACGCCTATGCCAGCCGGCACCGGACCCGCACGGCTTATGACTGGTCCACGGAATCCACAGTTTATATTTTGCCGGATTACCAGCGAAAAGGGATCGCACGCATTTTATATGAAACGATTTTTGAGATCCTGCATTTACAGGGCTATTTCAACGTCTATGCCGGCATCACCCTTCCAAACGATAAAAGCGTAAGCTTTCACCGGGCCCTGGGATTCACTGAAGTGGGCACATTTAAAAATATCGGCTTTAAACTGGGTCACTGGCATGATACCTACTGGATGCAATTAGCACTGGCTGATCATCCCGCCGATCCGTTCTTTCCGAAAAAGTTGAGTGAGATCTCTGCGTCAAAGGCATTTGAATCGATCCTAAGAAAAGCGAATGATAGATTAAACAAATAAGAGGTCCACAAACAGGCCTACGATCTCCTTGCATAATAAATTCACCAGTGCAATGATCCGGCTGGCATTCTCCCGCGTTTTTTCTGAAAGATCCATCTGCAGCTTTAAATTGGTCAATTAATAAGTGCTTCGGTAAAAAGTTTATCCAGCAGTGAAAATGCATGCTCAAAATGCTCCTGCATGCCTGCATTCACCATACCATCCCGGTAAACTTCATCAGGGCAAATGATCCGGATGGTCAGCTTCGTTTGGCCATCCGGGAGGCTTTCGAAACCGGTTATTTCCAGGACGGGAAGCAGTTTCTGTGGCAATCCCCTGAATTCAGAAGTTTTAATGATCTGCTTTTCGGGGATCACTTCATGGTAAACCCCGTAAAAGCTGAATTTTTTTCCGTCAGCATGCACCTGGTGCCATTGAAAGGAACCACCTGAACGGCAATCCATTTTTTCCACTTGCAGGATTGCTTGCCCGGGTTTGTTCCATTGCATAAAATGCGCTGGTTCGGAAAAAGCCCGGTACACCAAATCGGGGGGAGCTTCAAATTCACGGGTGATGAGGATCTCATGCCTGCCTTTTTCAGCCAGGATCTGTGTTTTATTGTTTGACATGACTCAATTTTTTTAAGAGTTCATCCAAATTATCGTGCGCCATAGCAAAGCCTTGCTCAAATCCCATCTGGATGATTTTTTCCATATCTTCTGCATTGCCGAATGTGAGCTCCACTTTAACGATAGTTGCTTTTCCTGCGCTTTCAAATTCCACCACCCATTTATTCGCCGGCATGTCCGGGTTGATGGTTCCGTGTTCATCACAAAAAAAATCATGCCCGGTAAAGGATTTAAATGGAATGATTTCCTGGTAATCTGCCCGGCTCCAGTGCCTTTCATTATTGGGGCCTGCCATGGCATAGAGCCAGCTGCCCCCTTTTTCAAACTGCATGGATTTGGTTTCTGTTTTCCAGGGCCTGGGGGCCCACCATT
>CAZZDQ010000092.1:0-2795 GCA_964652845.1 uncultured Chitinophaga sp. | reverse complement strand
CCTTCACGGATACTTTGTACAATGGGTATCTCGCCGAGGAAAGGGATCTCGTATTCATCTGCCAGTCTTTTTCCCCCGTTCTGTCCAAAAATGTAGTATTTATTTCCCGGCAATTCTTTTGGCGTGAAATAACTCATATTCTCCACCAGCCCGATTACCGGTACATTTACCTGCGCCTGGCCGAACATTGCAATGGCCTTTTTGGCATCTGCCAGGGCCACTTCCTGTGGCGTAGTAACAATGATCGCTCCTGTCAAGGGCACGGTTTGCACCAGGGTCAGGTGAATATCTCCCGTGCCGGGAGGCATATCGATCACAAGATAATCGAGGTCGCCCCAGTATACATCGGTTATGAATTGACGAATGGCGCTGCTGGCCATAGGCCCCCGCCATACCACGGCATTCTTTTCATCCACCAGCAGCCCGATGCTGATCAGCTTGATGCCATATTTTTCCAGCGGTGCGATCATGCCTTTACCCTTTATCTCCATCATCAGTGGTCTTTCACCGCGGACCCCAAACATGATGGGTACGCTGGGCCCATAGATATCAGCGTCCAGCAATCCTACTTTGGCGCCGCTTTGAGACAGGGCCAATGCAAGGTTGGCGGCCACCGTTGATTTCCCCACCCCGCCCTTACCACTCACCACTGCAATAATATTTTTTACCCCCGGCAGCACGGCTTCATTGTCGTTTCTTTTGGTACTGGTATGCGCATCAAATTTCACATTCACTGCTGCCTCTTTGTTCACCATCATTTTTACGGCATGGATACATGCATTCCTGATCATATCCTTTAGCGGGCATGCCGGAGTAGTGAGCACTACGGTAAAGGAAACATAATTCCCCTCGATGGAAATATCCTTCACCATGTTAAGCGTAACGATATCCTTCCCCAGGTCGGGTTCCTGTACATTGCTGAGGGCTTCCAGTATTTTTTCTTTCGTCATTTTACAATCAAATGTTAAAAAGCAAAGATAACCATGGGAAGCGCTATATTATTTTACGAATTCAGCAACTTGTTTCTATTTTTGAGCAGGTGAAAAAAATTTTACTTTTTACAACGGTATTTTTCTTTTGCATTCCCCGTTCTTCAAAGGCCCAGTTTGAAAGTTCCCGTGATTCGGTGGTCCAGCTATATGGTGTGATCATGACAGCCGACAGCCTGGTAGGCATTCCAGGCGTGAGCGTGATGGTGAAGGGGCAGAACCGGGGCACTATTTCAAACAATGACGGTGTTTTTTCCATCGTCGTCCTGAAAGGGGATCAGGTGGAGTTCACACACGTGACCTATAAACCCAAGACTATCACGATTCCCCGTAACCTGGAAGGTAACCAGTACAGCGTGATCCAGCTGATGGTCATTGATACGGTCTATCTGCCTGCTACGATCATCAAACCCCGGCCCACACCGGAACAATTTGCACGCGATTTTGCCAATGTGAAAGTGCCGGATGATGATATCGAGGTCGCCCGCAAGAATACCAACGCTGCACAGCGGAAAATATTGATGCGCACCACTCCCGGTGATGGCGGTGAAGCTTCCCGTTTACAATTCAACAAAATAGCCAACCAGGCCGTATACCGTAACCAGATGCCGAGCTATAATATCTTCAACCCCGCCGCCTGGGCCGATTTCATCCAGGCATGGAAAAGAGGGGATTTCAAGAATAAGAACTGACATTCTGCTTTGTCCCCGGCCTCATCCACCAAAGGGGGTGTTTATTAAAATAAGTTTAATTTTTTCTTTTTATTTAGCCAGCTGGAGTACATCTGTCAGCACCTGTTGCGTCGCACACTTCAACGTTTTGTTCGCTACCCGGCTTTCATTTCATTTTAAACACTCACAAAAATGAATCCTGATTACTTACTTTTGTTTATTATTCCTCTAAGGGAAAGCTGATTTATTTCTTCTTTAGCGTCAAATGAAAAAGTAATATCTATGAGTATCTCCGGGGGCATTACAGTTATTGGCGCCGGCACCATGGGCAATGGGATCGCACATGTATTTGCCCAAACCGGTTTTCCCGTCATTTTGATGGATGTATCAGTGCAGCAGCTCGAAAAAGCGATCCATACGATCTCGAAGAACTTTGACAGGCAGATCGCCAAAGGAAATGTAACCGGGGAACAGAAAGATTTGGCTTTGAAAAATATTGTCACGGAAACGGATCTGGCCAAAGCCGTAAACGAGGCTTTTCTTGTCGTGGAAGCCGCTACTGAGAATGAGGCCCTGAAACTGAAAATTTTTTCGGACATTGATAAGCATGCTCCGCAGGATTGTATCCTGGCCACTAATACTTCTTCTATTTCCATCACGAAGATCGCAGCAGCTACCCAACGCCCCTCAAGGGTCATTGGCATGCATTTTATGAACCCTGTGCCGGTGATGAAACTGGTGGAGATCATCAATGGTTATGCCACGGAACCCTATGTAACTGAAACAGTAGTTAACCTCAGCAAAAAACTGGGTAAAATACCCTGTGTAGTGAATGACTATCCTGGTTTTATTGCCAACCGGATCCTGATGCCCATGATCAATGAAGCCATTTACAGCTTATATGAAGGAGTGGCGGGTGTGGAAGAAATTGATACAGTCATGAAACTGGGCATGGCCCATCCCATGGGCCCCCTGCAACTGGCCGATTTTTTGGGACTCGATGTTTTCCTGGCTATCCTCAAAGTTTTGCAGGATGGTTTTGGCGATCCCAAATATGCGCCCTGCCCCCTGCTGGTAAATATGGTGACGGCCGGGAAACTGGGGGTTAAAAACGGGGAAGGGGTTTATGTTTTTA
>CAZZDQ010000091.1:0-3237 GCA_964652845.1 uncultured Chitinophaga sp. | reverse complement strand
AGCATGAAATTCTCATCATAATAATACATCATGCTGAAGGAGAATTTATCCTGGTGATGCTGACGAAAGAACGGATCCATTTTGAAATAATCCAGCGTATCATGCATCCAGCCCATCATCCATTTCATTCCGAAACCCATTCCATCCTGCCAGGTAGGTCTTGAAATACCGGGCCAATCTGTGGCTTCTTCTGCAATGGTCTGTACATCCGGAAAATCCCGGTAAATGGCTTCATTCAGCATCTTGATAAAGGCCATTGCCTCCAGGTTGCCTTCGCCTCCCATTTCATTGGGTTCCCATTGGCCGTTCTTGCGGGAATAATTCAGCTTCAGCATGGAAGAAACAGCATCTACCCTAATCCCATCAATATGAAACAGGTCGAACCAGAACCGGGCGCTGCTGATCAGAAAGGATCTTACTTCTCCCCTCTTATAATTGAAGACATAACTGTTCCAGTCGGGATGAAAGCCTTTACGCATATCGGCATATTCATAGGTATGCGCCCCGTCAAACATGAATAATCCGTGTGCATCATAGGGAAAATGAGAAGGTACCCAGTCCAGGATGACGCCGATATTTTCCCGGTGAAAGGCATCGATCAGCTTCATGAGTCCGGCAGGTTCGCCGAAACGGGAAGTAGGAGCGAAATAACCCGTACATTGATAACCCCAGCTTCCGTCATAGGGATGTTCCATCACCGGCATGAATTCCACATGGGTGAAGCCCATTTTCTTCACATAAGGCACCAATTCTTCAGCCATCTGTTCATAGGTGAGGTAGCTTTCCTCATCATTCTTATCCGGTCTTTTCCAGCTGGCCAGGTGCACTTCATAAACACTCCATGGCGCATCGAGAGAATTGTTTTTTTTTCTTTTCTTCATCCAGCTTATGTCCTTCCATTCATAGAAGAGGTCGCTGGTGATGGATGCAGTTTGGGGACGCATTTCCCATCGGTTTGCAAAGGGGTCGCCCTTATCCAATTCTCTTTTTTTGTACCCGGTGATATGATATTTATAGACTTCACCCGAAGAAAGGCCGGGGATGAATCCTTCCCAGATCCCGCTCTTGTCCCAGCGGGGAAACAATTTATGCTCCTTTTTTTCCCATTCGTTGAAATTACCAACCACGGTAACGGAGGTGGCGTTCGGAGCCCATACGCAAAAGTAAATTCCGGTGGTCTGGTTGACCTGGATAGAATGTGAACCGAATTTCTTATACAATTGGTAATGGGTGCCGTTCTGAAAATTCTTTACATCATCATCGGTCAGCAGGGAATAATTCCAAACCGGGCCGCCGGTATCTACAAAATGTTTTTCTTCATACCGTGCAGGTGCAGGGGGCAATATTTCTTTTGCGGGAACAGTCTTTTTTTTAGGGGAACCCGGAGTTCTTTTACCTGTTGCCTTTGCCATAGGTAAAGATAAAAACTTATTTCAGCAGCTCCATTACAAAACTCTCGCCGGGTTTGATCTCAAAATCATTCATGGGCAGCAACTGGCCGGAAATAACATTTCTCATACGACTGAAACCCCTTGCTCTCTCACTGAAAAAATTCCAATCGGGTTTGATCGGTTTCTCTCCTGTGTTGAAAATACTCATCACGGTCTGTTGGTCGTTATACCTGAAATAGATGTACAGGCCGTCTTTGGGAAGGTACTGCATAAGTTTACCGCCCGTAATGGCAGAAGAAGTTTTCCTGAATTGGGCCAGGGATCTGAGATAGTTGAAGAAATCATTTTCCTGGGCCGTCCTCCCCGCTGCAGTAAACTTGTTTATGGGATCCCCCGGCCAGCCGCCCGGGAAATCCTTACGCACTTCAGCATCTGTCGGGTTCCTCAAATTCTTCATGAGGATCTCATCCCCATAATACATTTCAGGAATGCCCCGCATCGTCAGCAGCATGTTAAATGCACCTTTCATTTTATTAATGTCCTCCCCGATCACGGAAAAGATCCTGTCCATATCATGGTTATCAAGGAAAATACAGTTGCGGTTCGGGTTCTTGTATAAAAAATCATTGGCAAGTGTATTGTAGACCTTGTTGACCCCGTCATTCCACCCGAATTTTTGCCTGAATGCATCCTGCATGGCCAGGGTGAGTGGAAAATCGGTGACCCCGGGATTATTGTATTTGAACGGCACATTGAGATTGTTCTGGCAGAAATAAGCTGCCATGCTGGGCTGACTGACCAGGGTTTCTCCAAAATACCCAAGCTTCGGAAATTCTTTGAACAATGCATCATTCAGGTCATTGAGAAATTGCGGTTCATTGTAAAAATAGGTATCGATCCGCCAGCCATCAATGCCGAATTCCTCGGTATTCCAGATCATATACTGGATCAGGAAATTCTTTACAAAGGGATTTCGCTGGTTCAGGTCCACCAGGAACCGGGTGAACCAGCCATCCAGTGAGATCTTTTTGTCGATGGCTGATCCGTTGGGGTCAACGATCGGCTGCTCGCGATAAGATGTGTTCTGGTAAGAAGGCCATTGGTTGAGCCAGTCCTTCGCCGGCAGGTCGCGAACAAAAAAGGCATCGCTGCCGGCATGATTGTAAACTCCGTCCTGGATCACTTTCAATCCTTTTGCATGGGCTGCGTCCACAAGTTTTTTATACGCTTCATTTCCCCCGAATCGTTTATCGATATTGAAATGATCAGTGAAAGCATAGCCATGATAAGTACTCCGGCTGGTGCCTCCTTCCTGGGTCCTGGCCATATCATTCTCGGTAACAGGGGTCATCCAAATAGCAGTTGCGCCCAGGTCCTTTAAATAATCCAGGTGATTCTGAACCCCCAGCAAGTCACCGCCATGCCTGTCGAAGGGATTATTCCGGTCATGGTCCATATCCCGCATGCCCTTGACCGCATCATTGGTGGTATCCCCGTTGCTGAAACGGTCGGGCATGAGCAGGTAAACAAAGTCTTTCGAAGTTATTCCCTGCGCATAGCTGGAACCATTGCCGCTGCGACGGGGCTTGAGTTCAAAATCATACCACAAAGAAGAAAGATTGATGCGGTCCAGTTTGATCTTAATAATTCCCGGTTTGGTTTCGGGGGCAATAAACAGGTTTAATATAAGATAGTTGCTGCCTTCCAGTTTTTGAGGCTGTTCCGCCTGCACACCCGGATAGTTGATCTCAATTCTGTAAACAGATGTTTTCAGTTCAAATCCATGCAGGAGCAGCTGCACTTTATTCCATTTCATACCCACCCACCAGTGGGAAGGATAGACATC
>CAZZDQ010000090.1:0-3257 GCA_964652845.1 uncultured Chitinophaga sp. | reverse complement strand
AATCTTTCTTCGTAATCATGGAAGCGGCAGCTGGCATTGATGGTGCCCGAGGCGCTGATCTTCTGGAACAGGTCTTGCACGGCCGAGCCCAGCCCGAAATTCTTCAGGGTGGGCGGCAGCAGGTTGTGGCTGATATTGCGTACCAGCAGGATGGCGTCGTCGATCACCTGGCGGGCCTGCAGAACGGTCTGTAGCTGTGTGGCTTTGTCCTGGTTCACCAGGTTCTCGTTCAGGTAGAGGCGGATGGTGGCCAGCAAAGGGCCGGCGTCATCGTGCAGGTCGGCTGCCAGGCGCTGTCTTTCTTCCTCCTGCATGCGGACGGAAGCTTTCAGCAGGAGCTGTTCCTGTTCCTGGGTCATGCGGGTGATCTTGGTCTCGTAGGTACCCACGCTGCTTTTGTGCTTGATGGTGGAGTACACGATCCACATCACGAGTCCCAGGGTCGCAATGGAGCCGATAACGATGATAATGATCAGCGATACATTGATGGCTAAAAGGTGCATGCAGTGGCTTTGAAATTAGTTAGTTTTTGGTTCGTTAATCAGTAAAGAGCTTTTTTAGAGAAGAACTGGATGTTTTTTTTTGACTTCTGTTTAATCTTTAATATGGCGATAGCAAATAAGATATTCTTTATAGTTTCTATTGCATATGTAATCCACCAATAGTTTCTTACTTCATCCTTCGATAAATAATTAACGAATATGTTGAAAAAGAAAGTACCGCTTAAATAGGTCAATATGCCAACGATAAGCAAAAATCCGGGACTCTTAAAACTTACATTATTTGCTGAAACAAAAAACTGTCTGAAATAAAAAAATGAGTAGACAAAAATTAATAATGTTTCCACACCAACCGGAATAGAATCAATTCTATTACTTCTTGGTGAAATATTAAATATTATTATAAATACTAAAAAACCTATTGAGGAAAATGTAATTATTCTTTTCTGATCTTTATTCTTTAAATAATAAAATAAAATAAATGTAAAAACAGAATACTCTAATACCGTATAAATTGCTTGCGAAAGCTGTTTAAGGTTTTTGGGAATGTATTCGTCAAAATTTATTAATAGGTAGAAAATAATACCATAAAAACTTAAGATAGTTGTTATTGGGTCAAGTTTTGACCTTTTTATCAGCGAACAAAGCGGGAATAATAGAAATGAATAAGATAGGGCCAATAAAAAAAACTTTTCCATAAATTGGATTAACAGAATCCAAATATAGAAAAGCTTTCAATTAAATAAAATCGCCTCTAGAGTGGGCAGGTATTTATTCTTCCCAGTCTATTACAGTTAAACCATCAGGTACTCTTTTCATAACTTAAACGTTTTTAAGGCCTTAAGAAATAGATATCTAATTGCAAAATTGGGAAATACGGGTTTTTACCATAGCAGCTGTTTTTATTTAGATGTCATTATTAATGCATGAAATACATTACAGATAATGATTTCATGATAAAATTATTCGTAAGAAAACTTAGTAGTTGTACGTATAAGAACACGTAAAAATAGTAAAAATACTAGATAAATATACGAATAAATATCAGGTAAATTTACTTTATTCACAGCTGTGAATAACCTTTATCCTGGGTAAATAATGATAGCTGCAGGGATATATTTGGTCAATCGGATGCAGGATCTGTGATGGGTATGTATCGGTTTCTGCAGTACTGAATTGATGGGCAGGCAGTTAATTACTTTTTCAATAATTGTTTAGAGTTCAAACATTTTAGATGATGAAATTACTTTGTATTTCAGTAAAGTAAAACCAGCCTTGAATAACCTTGGCCATAAAGCATTAGTTCTTGGTTGAACGGGTTCAGTAAATACTTATGAATTCGTAATCTTACGAGCAAGAAATGAAAATATACCAGAAAGGGGGTGAAAGATTACAATAAAACCGAAGGTTAACAATATATCACTGACCCTAGAGATCAGCGGTAAATGATCAATTTGGACATTATATAGTAACCAGCCCATGCCTGATCCCCACCATGACCAGCCCTACACGACTTTTCACATTCAGTTTGTTGAATAACTGATCACGAAGGGTGTCAATTGAACGGGGATTCAGGTTCATTTCCCCCGCGATCTGTTTATAGGTCATATCACTGGCTGCCAGTTTTAAGAACTTCTGTTCCTGTTCACTGAGCATGGCTTTGTGCAGGTTGATCTCCCCGTCCTTGTTTTTTCTGAATAGGTTGATCAGCTTTCCGGTGGAGTAATTGGAATAATAATAACCGGATTCCATTACAGCATGTATTGCGAATTTAAGTTCGGATGGGTGAATGTCCTTTTTCAAAAAGCCCTTCACTCCTGATTTTAATAATTGGATCAGGGATAACTCCGAATCATACATGGTCAGCATCAGCACATGTATAGCGGGGTGGTGGGTATATAGCCAATTCGCTGTTTCAAAACCGTTCATACCGGGCATATTGAGGTCCAACAGGACCACATCGGGCAACGTGCTGGATTTCATATAATTGACAAGTTCGGTTCCGCTGCCTGCCTGAATGATAACCCTGCAATCTCCGAAACTATCGATCAACGCCGCGAGGGCATTACGCAGGAGGATATGGTCATCCGCCAAAGCAACCTTAATATTATTGTTTTGCTGGGGTTGTTTCATGATTTTCAAATGGTATTGTAAAATGAAGCGATGTTCCTTTCTTATTCTCTGTTTCGATCTCCATTTTCCCGTTGAGGATCTTTATCCTGGTATTCATGTTATGGAGACCCGCATGGTTCAGGTTTTTATTGATTTTATCCAGGTCAAATCCCACCCCGTCATCCCTGAAAGAGATTAGCAGGTTCTCAGGGTTGTAATTCATTTTCAAGTAAACGTTCCTGGCTCCGGAATGCTTGATGGTATTGTTGAAACATTCCTGTATGATGCGAAAAATGAATAATTCCTTTTGGGAATCCAGGAATACCGGGTTGCCATCCATACAATAATGGATCATGAATAAGCCGGTATTTTTTATCCGCCCGATCTCTTCATCCAGTGCCTTGAGCAGGCCCTGGTGCAGGATGATATCCGTATTCAGGCTTTTGGAGATCCGGCTGAGCTTATCAATACTGCTGCTGAGTGACCTGACGGATTCATTTATCTTGAACAGGGCGTCTTCCCTGTTTCGCCAGTCAATGGTGTTCAGGTATAGCTTCGCTAACGTTAAGGAAAGATTGATATCGTCATGTATCTCTTTTGAAATATGCTGGCAGGTCTGCTCCTGAATCTCGTAACGGGTATTGA
>CAZZDQ010000089.1:0-3465 GCA_964652845.1 uncultured Chitinophaga sp. | reverse complement strand
CAGTCCCGTAGCCGGTGATGCAATGGCCATGCGTTGGACAGCGCTCATACGCGGCACCAGGATGCCCTTGGTCGTGCTGGTCAGGTCAAGGAGGGCGGAAGCATTCGGTGCATTGGTGCCGATACCCACATTTTGTTGGGAAGCGCCAAGAATTGAAATGAAAAAGCTAAGCAGGGCGGTTATTTTTTTCATAGCGATCAGTTTATCGGGGGAATATCAGGCGGCCAGGGCCATGATCCTTTTTTTCAGGACACTTTTTCTTCGCCGGGAAACATCGATATGGTCGCCGTTCTGTAACAGGAGCTTTGCATCATTGCCGTGTTCATACCCGGATATAAAACGGAAATTGACCAGGTGCGTCCGGTGAATGCGGATAAAATCAAGTGTCTGTAATCTTTCTTCAAACCAGGCCAGCACTTTTGCAACGGTCAGTGAACGGCCGTTGTCAAGGTAGATCCTGCTGTAGTTGCTGATCGCCTGTATGCGGATGATATGGCTTGTTTCCACCAGGCTCAGCCCCTTATTGGCCGGCAGTAATAGAATATTCCTTTGTTCTGTTTCCATTTAAAATTGATAGTTTGAATTTGAAGACACTAAATTCAGTTCCGGGAACGGCTCAAAAAAGTCAATATGACTGAGGGTGATTTTTTTATCATTGAAGGAGCCGTTCAGCAGGGTGAAAGAAAGCGGGGATCCCTAAAATGCTTACATATTTTGAACAATAAAAAAACCCTCCTGCTGACGGGGAGGGTTTAAAACCACACTATGAAATCCTGCTGCTCAAAAATATTTCATCAATGAATGACTTTTACAGATAAGAAATTACCTGAAGCGTCAAATAAAAGGCAATACTTGGTGTTATTGGAGTCGATCACCACGGCATAGCCCTGCAGTACGCCGTTTCGCGAAAAGGAGAATGCTTTTTCAAAAACATAACCGGGATAAGTGACGGCCAGGTAATTAGTGATGGAAGCCGGAAGACTGCCCAGATCCAACGGTGTGATGGTTCCTTGCCGCGATGGCAGGGCGATATGATTGATGAATACACCTGCTGAAGTAAAGATGGTGGCAAATAAGCCATTGTTCCTGCTGATCACCACGTAATCGCCGTCACGTTTAGTAAAAGCTTTCAACAGTGTGTCACTGGGATAATTCGTTGCCATATACGATATGATACTGGCCGGGAGTGAACTCAATGCAATGGTATCCCTGTGTTCGCCGTCACGCATATCAAAGCAACCGCCGCGGTGCCAGCCTTCGCCCAACAGGTCCCTTCCTTCCCTCTGTTCCAGCACTTTTATAAAATTACCTGAAGCGTCGAATTTGATCCCCACGGGGTTTCCGTTATAACTGATGATGGCGATATAACCGATGATCGTGCCTGTGCTGTCGCTGATGCTGAAAGCTTTTATGGATGTATACCCGCTGTAATTGGCATCCAGGTAGCTGAGCGCAGCGGCAGGCAGGGCACTGAAATCGATCAGGGTTCGCCGGTCTTGCCGGGCACAGGTCTGGATCACGTAAATAGAATCACCTGTGGTGGTTGTACTCTTGGATACAGCCACAGCCTGTACCTGGGCAGCAGCGGCCTGGATGGCAGCTGCCGTAGCAGTACTGCTGTTCAGCCCTGTCTTGCTGCATGAAAGGAGAATAACTGTAGATAGAATGGATAGAAAGATGAATATTTTTTTCATATTACTTGTTTTAGATCTGAATAAAATTGGTGGGTGAAATGATTTAGAATTGTTTCATGGTCCTGTTTTTGTTTTCATAAGTATCCTGATTGAAAAGGGGGCAGTCCTTCCGGGAATTAGTTTGCTACTATACCCGAATAATTGATTGCTGAATATAAAAACTGGTTGGGTGGGTTTCTTATAGATTTGTTAAAGAGAGAAGGAAAAATCTGACCTCCCGCCCAATCAACAATGATGGATAAAAAATATTTATTCGCTAACCCATTAGAATATTATGGTACCTGGGCTCTTTCATTGCAAGCGTGGGAAATCCCCCAAGAATTTTAAATCACCCATCAGCTTACCTATTATTTAAAACTTCCCCCATCCACATCCCTGATAAATCCGATGACACCTTTCATGAAAACCTGTTGGTCATCCCACATGCACATGTGACTGCCATTGGGGCAATATAAATAGCGCCCATGCTGCACCATTTTGCTCTGGGCTTCCATGGCCTTCGGGTCCATGGTATCATATTTGGCCCCCACCATCAGGGTGGGGATACTGATCTCTTTGAGACGGTCCTTGACATCCCAATTGACCAGTCGTCCGGCAATTCCGAATTCAGAGGGCCCCTGCATGATAGTATAGATCTGTGATGGCACTTCCATGCCAAGATGGGCAAATGTGCGGTTCACCGCATCGGGCCAGTCGGCAAGCCGGCAAAGATGCTGTTTGTAAAAATTCGGCATGAGCAATTCCATATAATGCGGGTTACTGAAATCCTTTTTTGCTTCGATGCCCCTTATTTCAGCCAGCACTTTCGGGTCCATCTGTTTGGACAACACTTCATCGGCATATTTCCCGTAGTCCGGGCAACTGGCCACCATATCTGCCACTACCAGGGCCTTCATATGCTGCTGGTATTTCAAAGCATATTCCATCCCGAGGATGCCGCCCCAGGAATTGCCCAGCACATAAAAATCGGTGGAATCAGCCCCGATCGCCTGGCGCACTTGTTCCACTTCATCCACATATCTCGGGATGGTCCAGAGACTGGTATCCTTTGGCTGATCACTATATGGAGCACCCAACTGATCGTATTCATAGAATTCAAAACCTTCCCTGGGAAAAAAGCTTTCAAAACATTCCATATATTCATGACCTGCAGCAGGACCGCCATGCAGTAATAATACCTTTATCCTGGGATTATTGCCAAAGCGCTTGGTCCAGACCCTGAATTCGCCTGCAGGAGTCTTTATTGGAATCATTCGCACGCCGCCCGACTGCACACCACTGTCGCCATAATTGAAATATTGAGAAACCGGCATATTACCGCCTCCTGAATCAGAATCATTACATGCATAGATCAGCAGGAGGATAGCCCAGGCGAATACAATTTTTTTCATACTCATTAATTTGATGAAAAGGTAAATAAATTAAACTAATTTCATTCTTCAAAAGCATCTTATGAGATATTTGATTTTCCTTCTCCCTGTCCTTAGTTTTTTTCATGCAAAAGCACAAACTAAGGGCGACTCCATTCAACTCATACAAAAAGCCGTAAAACTTTACGATTTGGAATTCACCGGTGACGAAGCCGACTCGATGCTGGATAATGTAAAATTCTTCAACGGGTTGTATAAAGGGATGCATAAGACCCTTCCCCCGAATGACCTGCCCTATCCATTCGCTTTTCATCCCAATGTGACCGGCAAAAAGATCCCGTCGAAAAAAGAAAAAATATCCTGGGATGTTCCACTGACCACGGAAGTACCGGCGAATATCA
>CAZZDQ010000088.1:0-3867 GCA_964652845.1 uncultured Chitinophaga sp. | reverse complement strand
GAAAGTGTGTATACGCCAAAAGCGTATCGAGGGTTCGAATCCCTCGGTCTCCGCAAATGAATTCAGAAAGGTATTATGTCTATGTCCTTCAGAGCCTGAAGGATTTTTCTTTTTATATTGGCCAATGTGATGATTTGGATAGACGAATGTCTAAACATTTTGATGGATTTAGTAAATATACTGCTGCAAAACGACCTTTACGGTTAAACAATTACAACCAAAAAGCATTTCAAAATCGCCACGAATTCACGAAAGTTTTTTACCACAAACCTGCCTGCCTTCGGTAGGTAAACCGGCAGGCAGGGAACACAAAGAAAACGCCTGCACAAAGGACACAAAGAATGACACTCATGAAAAAAATTTTGTGTTCTTAGTGTATTCCTTAGTGAACGCTGTGGGTAAAAAAATTCAGACCGATTCACCAGTTTAAAATTTTTTTAATCAAGATTCAAGGATCTTCTCCATTTTCATAGCCCTGCTGCCTTTTACCAGTATAAAACTGTCATGAAAATTCTGTTCCCTGACCCATTTGCCCGCATCTTCAGCATTTGAGAACTGAAGGAATGGATGTTTCAGCTTTAAAAAATCACCACCGACCAAAGCAACATGTTTCCAGTGGTATTTATTGATAAGTTTAATGAGGCTTTCATGTTCCGCCAGGCTTTCCGAACCCAATTCAGCCATGGCGCCAAGCAACAATACCTTTTTATCACCCGGCTGTAAGGCGAAATTCTCAATGGCTGCCTGCATACTACTGGGATTGGCATTATAAGCGTCCATGATCACTTTGTTTGAACCCCAGTCCAGCATCTGGGAACGGTTGTTGGATGGCATGTAATTTTCAATGGCCGATCTGATCTTTTCAGCATTCACACCAAAATAATTTCCCACCGCAGCCGCAGCCAGCAGGTTCGGTAAATTATATTCCCCAACAAGATGAGTCTTTACAGATGGGATTTTAGGACCTGCAGTAAACGCAATTTCCAGGAAGGGCAGGCTGGAGACTGTCTTTCCTGTTGTATCCGCACCGGAATCACCATATCGATAGATCTTTTTGATGCCGGCAGCCATTTCGTCCAGGTAATCATAATCCTTCATGATAAAAGCCATCCCCCCCTGGCTGCGTAAATGATCAAACAACTCACCTTTGCCTTTTTTGACTCCTTCCAGGCTGCCAAAACCTTCGAGGTGTGCTTTTCCGCAATTGGTGATCAGGCCATGCGTAGGCAAAACGATCAGGCAATAAGATTCTATTTCATGCAGGTGATTGGCTCCCATTTCGATCACGGCCATTTCAGCATCCGGGCGGATCTTTAAAATGGTGAGCGGGATACCGATATGATTGTTGAGATTCCCTTCCGTAGTATATGTTTTGAATTTGGCGGAGAGTACTGCATGCACCAGTTCCTTGGTGGTCGTTTTGCCATTGCTTCCCGTAATAGCCAGGAAGGGACAATTGAATTGCCGGCGGTGATGGAGCGCAAGTTGCTGGAGGCATTCCAACACATTATTTACAAGCAATGTCTTTTCTTTGATTTCATGGGCAGGTTCATCGATAACGGCAAACGCAGCTCCTTTTTCCAAAGCCTGGCCTGCAAATTCATTCCCGTTAAATTGATCACCTTTCAGTGCAAAAAAGATCATGCCCGGCTTTATTTTCCGTGAATCTGTTTCCACGGCGGGATATTGCAGGTATATCTTATACAATTCCTCGATGCCCATATGGCAAATGTACAGGCAAGAAAAAAGCCCCGCTATTGACGGGGCTTTAAAATTATGTTTAACTGCTTATTTCTTTTTTGATTTGCCACCACCCTTGGTATTCTGACGGCGGGTTTTGAACTGGTTTCCCGTCTTGGTACCATTTCCTTCCGGGCTGCCCATACGACTCATGGCGCAACGGAAACCCAGTGTACTCAGGGATTGGTTCTCCTCGAGGTAACGGCGGGTGCCGGGACTTAACCAATAAGGCCGGTCATTCCAGCTGCCACCTTTATATACCC
Organism: uncultured Chitinophaga sp.; assembly: GCA_964652845.1. Classification (GTDB taxonomy): domain Bacteria; phylum Bacteroidota; class Bacteroidia; order Chitinophagales; family Chitinophagaceae; genus JJ008. The sequence continues at coordinate 1,864 of CAZZDQ010000088.1, read as the reverse complement.
TTGAACTGTCGCTGATCAGGGTGGTGAGGCCATAACCATAAGATGACTGTGAGAGCGAATCTCCATCCATAAAGTTGATCACATTACCGCGCTGATAATTGCGGCGGTTCTTGCTTTCAGCATCAGTGACATCCACCATTTTCACTTTGCCGGTGCTGTCCACCTCAGCTTCCCCGTTGGAATTCTTATAGACCTTCAGATAACGGTTACCCCGGAACGGAGCCGGCTGATCATCATAATCGAGGGATGAAAGCGGGCGGAATACATCTTCTACCCATTCGCTTACATTACCTGCCATGTTATACAAACCGAATGCATTGGGCATATAGGATTTGACCGGTGCGGTATAAAATGCGTTGTCGTTGAGGCCGCCTTCCACCCCGGCATTGTCACCATTGCCTCTTTTGAAGTTGGCAAGGAAACGGCCCTGCCAGCTGCCATGCCTTGTATCACGGAGGCCATTGATATTCTCGCTCCAGGGATAGAGTTGTTTATTCAGCAATAATTCTTCCCCCGATTTATTTTTTGAGCCCGGCCTGGGGTTTTGCTTGATCAGGCCATAGGCGGCGTATTCCCATTCGGCTTCGAAGGGCAGTCGGTAAGAAGGAAATATGATACCGGATTCAATATTTGCCCGCATTTGCTTGGGCTGGTTCTTGGAAGTCTTCTGGTGCCCCGGAGGGGGGGTGTACAGGCCCATCAGGTAGGACTGTGTATTGAAATTATTTTCTCCCTGCTGGGCGCCGGGTTTCAGGTTAGCTTTATTTTCAAAACCTTTATCCACCAGCATTTTTTCATTCACCCTGTCCCCGCGCCAGGCACAAAAAGCCTTTGCCTGCACCCAGCTTACACCCACAACGGGGTAGTCATTGAATCCCGGATGACGGAAATAGTATTCAACCATGGGTTCATTATAGCTGAGTTCGCTGCGCCAGCATAGCGTATCAGGAAGGGCGGCATCCAGGATCTTGCGGTTGGCTTCATCGGAGGGATCAAATACCTTTTCCAGCCAGTGCAGGTATTCCCGGTAATGCACATTGGCCACTTCCGTGCGGTCGATATAAAATGAAGGCACGGATACGCGGCGGGGGATATTATTCCAATCGCTCATCACATCTTCCTCGGTCTGTCCCATGGTGAAAGTTCCGCCCTGGACAAATACCAGTCCGGGTCCGGTTCCCTGTTCATGGGATTTCACCACATTATAGCCACCCATATTCTTGTCGTTGTAATTCCAGCCGGTGATGTCGGATTTATCGTGTTTGTTCTTGCCGAACAAACCCTTTCCTTTACAGGATGCGAGAGCGATCGCACAGGATAATAGGATGATGAAGTTTTTCACTGTTGATTATTTTATTTTAAACTCTGGAGCCAAGAACATTCTTAACGGTTTCTCCTGCAAAATATTGCATATTTCAGGGCTTTCGTCAAGGCAGCTGTCCCCGATTTGCGAATATACTCAGTTTGTATAAATCAGTTTAAGGAGTTTTACTCTTTTTCCCATAAAAAATCCCTCACTGCATCGATAGATTCGGGGTCAGAAAGCAGCCTGGAAGGATCCTGAATATCCTGTGCCCGGGCAGGCTGAGAGGGAGGGGAAAAAATCTTTGTTTTCATGCAATAAAACCCAAAAATCAGGCGTTTATTAGTTTCCTGCCCTCATGAGACCCGACCTGTAAACTGACTGAAATCACATAATTTATTTTTAAAAAAACTTGATTTTTTTTGTTTAGATAAAATTCTATACTTTAGTTTTGTTTTCTGTCAAAAACTCTATATTTACACCATTATTAAAACTTCTAAGCTAATGAGACCAATTTCTGTAAAACTAACTGCCGTAACACTGCTTATTTGTGGTTTAACT
>CAZZDQ010000087.1:0-4180 GCA_964652845.1 uncultured Chitinophaga sp. | reverse complement strand
CACCAAATAAAAATCCTCAGCACTTTCGTGCTGAGGCATTGTGCCCGAGACTGGATTCGAACCAGCACACCCTTTCGGGCGCTACCACCTCAAAGTAGTGCGTCTACCAATTTCGCCACCCGGGCCGGGTTGCAAATGTAAAATCTTAAAAATAAAATGCAGAATTTAAATAGCCTGCGCTTTGAATTGCGCATCTTCCCTGCTGTGACGCAATACAAACCAACCTGTCACCACTGCAGACAGGATAAAATAAACTGCCAGGATATATTTTATAGAAGCAAACCAATGCCCCGCGCCGAACCAATCATCCTGGCTGTATAGAAAATAAAAACCCAGTCCGCTCCGGCACAGTTCAAAGAAAAATGCTGAACGGTTTCGATCCATTAGGTCGGTCAACGCATAAATGGTCAGAAAAACAAAGGCGCCATACCAATAGATATAGGTATTATTGAGGCCGTTGATATAGGCAATTTTGCCGAAGAGATAACAAATGAAGAATAAGACCATTGTCAACTGAAACCAGGCCCATCCATTGAAGAGGGAAGAGGTTCGGGTATCATATTTCGTAAAGTGATAAACATCCCCGATCTTATGAACGGGGTATTGCTCTGCCACATCAATGGGGCGATACCCGGTTGGCTTAAACCAAAGCATGAATTTATCTTTCCAACTCCTTGTTCGCCAGGCGTCTTTAATCATCAACCAGAGGTGCTGAAAGTTTATTTTAATCGGGTTCCAGGTTTTTGCAGGACGGGTGATCCCATATACCGGGGGGACATCCTTTTTTTCTTCCACAAAAGTGCCGAATAGTTTATCCCAGATGATAAAGATCTGCGAGAGATTCTTATCCATATATTCCGGGTTCACTGCATGGTGCACCCGGTGATGGCTGGGGGTGACGATGATCTTTTCAAGGAAACCCATCTTGCGGATATGTTGCGTATGGTACCAGAACTGCGCAAACAACTGGAGCGGCGCAACAATAGCAATCACATCCGGAGGGATGCCGAGCAGGGCAGCGGGAAGCAATAAAATGGTGAACAGGTTGAAAAAACTCGAGATACTCTGCCGCAGGGCGCAGGCCAGGTTGAATTCCTCGCTGCTGTGATGAATGACATGCAGGTTCCAGAATAAATTGATCTTATGAGACCAGCGGTGTACCCAGTAACCATTGAAATCTATGATGATGAAAGTAATGATATATACGAGAACGGTATTTTGGATTTTGGTGAGCGCGATATGTTTCAGCATGAAAGGATATATGGCAATAGCGAAAGCAAGTCCCAGAACATCTTTTGTCACATTCGTGACGCCACTGCTGAGGGAGGAGATCATATCCATATTGCGGACGGTATCATGGCCGGTTCGCCAGCCCCACCATTTTTCAAACAGCACCAGCGCAAGAAAAGCCGGTATGGCATAAAGAAGTATATGTCCGTAGGTTTCCAGTAGCTCAGAATTTATGTAAAATTAAATAATTTTTTTGGGGAAACTTACCGCATGAGAACAATTGCGCCCTTGCGCTGTCCCGGAGACTTTGTGTGAAACCTATTATTGATCCAAACTAGTTCTTATTTTTACACACAGCATGCAGTTCAATTCCACAAGGATCCCTTACCGCCAAACCCATGCATTCCCCGGCCTGGCGCTGGATTATATCGATCAGAAAGAGCAATTAAAGCAATACTATGCCCATCCGCCTGCCCTGGCGGGTATTCAAGATGCCATCCGGGACAGGAAAAAATTCAATACCAACAGGGAATTGCTGGTAAAAGAATTACAAACACAATATACGGGTCTTGAAACATCAGCGAAAGTCAAAGAAAATATTTCCTCACTTCTGTCGGAAAACACATTCACCATTACCACGGCCCACCAGAACAATATCTTCCTGGGGCCTTTATTTTTCATTTATAAGATCATCCATGTTATCAAAGTGGCGGATGAACTGAATACATTATTACCTGCAAATCATTTTGTGCCGGTCTTTTATATCGGGACAGAAGATGCGGACTTTGAAGAACTGAATCATATCTATGTCCAGGAAGAAAAACTTACCTGGAACACAAACCAGACTGGTGCGGTGGGAAGGATGAAAGCGGATAAGGAGCTGGCACAACTGATTAGCCGGCTGGAGGGGGAATTATCTGTACTCCCAAAGGGCAAAGAGATCATTTCTTTATTAAAAAAGTATTATCAACCGGGGACCAGCATTCAGCAGGCAACTTTTGAATTTGTGAATGACTTGTTTGCAGCGTATGGCCTGGTGGTACTATTGCCGGATAATCTGTCCCTGAAAAAGACGATGATCCCTCTTTTTGAAGATGAGCTTCTGCATCATACTGCACAGGGAATTGTTGAAAAAACCGCAACAGCCCTTTTTACAATGGGATACAAAACCCAGGCCCATGCCCGTGATATCAATTTATTTTATTTAAAAGAAGAAAAGAGAGACAGGATATCAAAAAAAGGAAAGGAATACCCGGTCGTTGATTCCAAAATAAAATTCAATCAGGACGAGATCCTGAAGGAGCTTCATTCGCATCCGGAGCGGTTCAGCCCCAATGTGATCCTCCGCGGGTTATACCAGGAAACCATCCTGCCCGATATTCTATTTGCCGGCGGGGCAGGGGAGATCGCCTATTGGCTTCAGCTCAGGGATCTTTTTACCCATTATAAAATACCCTATCCAGTGTTATTATTACGTAATTCTTTTTTACTGGTTGAAAAAAAATGGCAACGGAAGATCGCCGCGACGGGATTCACTACAGAAGATTTTTTTGACGGGGAAGAAACATTAACCAGGAAATATATTGCACGGGAATCCGGTAACAAACTGGCCCTGGATCATTCCTTGCATGAGACGGAGAACATGTACCGGGTCATTAAAAAACAGATTGAATCCATTGACGTGACACTGGAAAAACATGTGGAAGCCCTGAAGCAAAAGACCCTGCAACGATTGCAGGAACTGGAAAAAAAGATGATCCGTGCCGAAAAAAGAAAATATACAGACCGTCAGCGACAAATATACTCTATCAGGGAAAACCTCTTCCCCGCGGAAGTGTTGCAGGAAAGACATGAGAACTTCTGCTATTATTATGCACTGTGGGGCAGGGAATTCATCAGCCAGTTATACGAACATTCACCCTCATTGGAACAGGAATTCGTTATTCTTGAGGAGGCATAAACTTAATTTGAAGAAAATTTTAAAAGGCGAAATCCGGTTTTGAGAAGTCTTTGCGCATCTTGGCGTCTTAGTGTCTTAAGGGGTAAACATTTTTTCTGATAGCTTCTCAAAAAAGCCACGAATGCACGAATTTTTCTTATTTCAAATCTTTCAAAGAAATAATTGCATGCGCCTGCTTACCAGTAGGCGGGATAAGACTGATACAACCGATATTCACGGTTCAGGCCTGTTCCTATTTTTTCCTGATATAAATACTGAAGGTATAGCTCTGCCGTTTGATATCTGTAACGATACGGCTTAATGTTCCTGCTTTGTTTTCGTTGATATTGTTTAGACCTTTCGTCAACCTCAATTCAGGAGAAATGACCACCGGTGATTTCCCTGAACTGATATCCGCGCCAATACCCAGGTCTCCCGAAATATCCAGGCGCTTCACAGGGAAATCAGCATTGCTGCTTTGTAAGAGGAAACTGAAAGATGGCCCGGCTGAAATGAACGGGGAGATATTTTTATTACCGAAACAAAAGATGAAGGGTACCGGCAGGGATGCCGAGCTGGTTTTATGTGTTATCGTTGACACAGCGCCTGTCCGTTTATTGAATACATCTACGGTACTTTGTTCATAGAAATACAATAAACCCGGACGTACATATAGATTGTGTCCCAGGGTAATGTTTGTTTTCAGTCCTGCCTCGAACCTGAATCCTCCCCCGGAACCTTCAAACTGAAGGGTATCATTGCCGGATGTATTTGGTGCCGTGAACTTAGGTTCACTGATCCCCGCGCCGGCGGTGCCTCCGAAACGGATGACTGATTTCTTAGACAGGCCCGTTTGTTTGGTCTTGGGTACAGGTTTATTATTTGTTTGCTGCTGTTGTGCCCTGGCCAATGTGGTGAAAGCGCAGTTCCAGTTAGGTGCGAGTTTGGTTGCTTTTTCAGCATAATAAACAGCGCTGTCGGCCCCGTTATTCTCCAGGTGCAATAAGGCCA
>CAZZDQ010000086.1:0-4262 GCA_964652845.1 uncultured Chitinophaga sp. | reverse complement strand
CATTGGCGCATCGGGCCTACGGTGCGTTACCAGTTGCGCTCCAGTTTTTCACCCACCTACCCGGTCACCGAACATATATTCGATTATGGCCTGAAAGTGGGCATCATGCTCAACAAATAGAAAAACTCCCCGTTTTTAATTCTATCATTCTTCAGTTAGTTTTGCAGGCGCTGCCTGATATATGAATAAACCTGTTATTACTGTTTTACTCTTTGTTCTTGCCATTGCTGGCTGCAAGAGCAAGCCACCGGCGAAAAAATATATCCCTGTCCTGATACTAATCAAAAACCAGGTGGCAATGGTGGATACTTCCCTTTTCTCCATCATGAAGATCGTTTCTTCAGATAGTGCTCACCGGGACACTACCCATATCAAGCGGGAAGACTTTGAAGCAGCCGCAAAAGATTTTCTTTCGATCCCCGATCTCCATGACGAAAAGATCGCAGCCGGTTACCAGGAAGAGTCTCAGTATGACAGCACTTATAACCGGGCTATTTTTACATATACGCCCCTGCACCCGGATAATGAGTTGGTAAAACAGCAACAGGTCATCACACAACCCGGTGCCCTGGAAGGGAAAACAGTCAAGAATATTTATATTACAAAACTCATCAGTAACCGAGACAGTTTTATGCGCCAGAACTTACTCTGGCAAATGGACAGGAGTTTTTCGGTCACTACCATCCTGCAAAAACCCGGACAGCCGGAAACAATCACAACCACAAAGGTCATCTGGAATAATGATCTGTCCGAATGACAGCAGAAGCATTCAAAGATATTGCCCCTACCCTGCCCGCCCAGCCAGGCATCTACAAATATTTTGATGCAGACAATACAATATTATATGTCGGGAAAGCCAAGCATCTGCGGAAAAGGATCAGCTCTTATTTCAACAAAGGATTCACCAGTTACAAGACCTATGAACTGGTCAAACATATTGCCCGCATTGAATTCACGATCGTCGACTCTGAACAGGATGCTTTTTTGCTGGAAAACACCCTGATCAAAAAATTCCAGCCCCGTTATAATATCAACCTCAAGGACGACAAGAGCTATCCTTTTATTGTCATTAAAAAAGAGCCTTTCCCAAGAGTCTTCCTCACCAGGCGTAAGATCAATGATGGTTCTGAGTACCTGGGCCCCTATACATCTGTTTCCAAAGTGCAGGAATTACTGGATTTTATCAGGCAGACCATTCCGCTGCGCACCTGTACGCTGAACCTGACCGAATCCAATATCCGGAAAAAAAAATTCAAATTATGCCTGGAATACCACCTGGGCAACTGTAAAGCGCCCTGTGAGGCCAAACAATCCGCTGAAGACTACGCAGAAAATATTTCCCTGGTCAAGGATCTGCTCAGGGGTAAACTAATGCCTGTGATACAGCATTTCAAAGAAGAGATGAAGAGCGCTGCGGGAAAACTGGATTTTGAAAATGCAGAAAGGCTGAAGAAGAAAATTGAATTCCTTCAAAACTACCAGTCCCGCTCCCTGGTGGCCAGTACACGGGCCCTCGATGCGGATGTGTTTTCACTTTCAAAGGACCACCAACAGGCCTTTGTCAATTACCTGATGGTGCGGAGCGGCGCTGTGATCCAGTCACAGACCTCGGAAGCAGAATCCCATATGGAAGAGTCTCCCGCAGAGATCCTGGGTTACAGCATTGCACGGATGAGGAATATATTCAACAGTGATGCGAAAGAGATCATCGTTCCTTTTCCGGTCGATTACCCCGTTGCCGGTACCAGGATCACAGTGCCGGGGGGAGGTGACAGGAAAAAATTGTTGGCATTGTCTGAAAAGAATGCCCGGCATTTTATTGAAGAAAAACATCACCGCGAGCGCTTGCAATTGAACAGGAAAGACGGCGATATCCGGGCCCTTCTTGAAAAGGTGCAATCGGATCTCAAACTGCCAGTGCTGCCGGTGCATATTGAATGCTTTGACAACTCGAATTTCCAGGGCAGTTATCCTGTTTCTGCGATGGTGTGTTTTAAAATGGGAGTACCCAGTAAAAAGGATTACCGCCATTTTAATGTCAGATCAGTGAAAGGAATTGACGATTTTGCCACCATGAAGGAAGCGGTCTGGCGCCGATATAAAAGACTGAATGAGGAAGGACAGGATCTCCCGCAACTCGTGATCATTGACGGGGGTAAGGGCCAGTTAAGCGCGGCACAGGAAGCGGTGCAAGAGGCTGGTACAGAAAGGAGGTTTACCCTTATCGGTCTTGCAAAAAATGAAGAACAGATCTTCTTTACCGGTGACAGCGAGCCTTTACAATTGCCGATGAACAGCGACAGCCTGCGATTCATCCGGCGCATCCGCGACGAAGTGCACCGTTTCGGAATTCAGTTCCACCGAAGCAAAAGAAGTAAAGGGGTATTTAAGAATGAACTGGAAGAGATCCCCGGCATTGGTAAATCAACCACGGATCAATTGCTGAAGGAATTCAGGTCTGTTAAAAATATCCGGTCCAGGACGATAAAAGAATTAGCAGCTGTTGTGGGTCCCGCGAAAGCAGGGATCATTTTCAATCACTTTCAGAAATGAATTCACCCCTTTTAGTGTTTCGCCAGGTAAACCGACAGGCAGGGATAGGGTTGGGCGGGGGCTCAGGCAAAAAAAATGGGGCCGGAATAGAAATTCAGCCCCGTTTTTAAAATCCAATATCCTATGAAAAACCAGGACGAAAATACAAAAACATTCCGATTTTCCTATAGGAGTTTTACTATAATGCGAAGATTTTTTTAAAAAGAATTGTTAGGATAACAGGCAAATGTTATCTAAAATATAAATTGAATGGTTTGACCAGGTCCGTAAAAAAAGAAGCCCCGGCTATTGGCCGGGGCTTCTTTATCGTGAAAATTTTATCCTTAATAAGACCAGAGGTCCTGCTCATAGTTGAATATCTTTTCCTTTACATTGTCCCCTTCCAGCAGGGCCAGGATCGGGTCCTTGACATAGGCGCGGATGTATTTATTCCCCGGGTTATCGAGGGTTGATTTCAGGATATAGCTGCTGAACATCCTGCTTTCAAATAATTCTTCCCAGGTCATGCGGCTTTGGCCCATATTTTTAGGATTGTAGACCTCGTAAGTGGCGAGTACCGGCCTGAGTTCAGGATAATAGATCCAGAACATATTGGATACGCCTCTTTCCTTTCCTGTTTTTTCATTATATAATATAACCATGGGGCAGATACCCAGGATACGAACGAACATCCTGCTGGCTTCGCGGTCGAATACCCATTCTTCCTTCAGGCGGAGTTTCAATACGCTTTTTGAATCAAAATCTTTTTTTGTCACCACCCTTGCCACGATCTTATTGGGATCATTGACGTCAACTTTGTTCACAGTATCGGTAGAACCGACGGTCAGCTGTTGTACTTCGGCCAGGCTCATAGGCGTGGTGAAACGGTCATCGGCAAATGCGGTCACGGCGCCGGAGGTGACGGCTTTCATTAATATATCTACGAATATCTGGCTCCCGTTGTCGTCCTGTGCTTCATACTGGAATACCCTGTTGATCTTTTCGCGGAAATCAATTTCTCTCCACACCTTTTCTGCATACAACGCATCATCCCAGCGCAGGTCTTCATAGGTCAAAGGAATTCTTTTATTCAGTCCCGATTTGTCAAATGCACCATCAACCCGAAGTGATTTTTTGGGAGCAGTCACCGTAGTGGCCGTATCATAAATAACCGGAATGGAATCCGGCCTGTTATTGACAGGCAGGTTGATATTATTCTGCTGCTGCACATTGGTCGGTTCCGTGGTGGTCGGGTTGGTCGTATTGGGCTGGTTAGTATTCCTGTTGCCCGTCCTTCTCCCCGACCGTTGGGCATGCAACACGGTCACTGCAGCTACAAACAAGATCAATAAAGAATACTTTTTCATATGAAAGGGTTATGTGTTTTATTTAATATAATAGACAAGGCTGGGGATCTTTCTTGTCCTCCCGTCCGGTCCGATGGCGTGGATATCATCCACGGTAATCGTCTTGCCCCCGGTGATACCACGGATGATACTCTGTGCCTTGGGGCTCCAGGTATTGCCCTGGCAGGGCGCTTCATCAATGGTGCCTTCTTCATTATCTGCTGTTAAAACGAAATTTGTAACCGTGTATTTCAGGTCGAAGGGAAAATCTTTTATATAAGCTCCTACACCGGATTGCGCCCTTAACTGGCCGACGGTTATATTTTCTCCGCTCATCACGCCACCGATGGTGCCCACAGGATCGGGAATGGTCCTTACCCTGAA
>CAZZDQ010000085.1:0-4478 GCA_964652845.1 uncultured Chitinophaga sp. | reverse complement strand
CATTCTACATCTGATTTCCAATAATATTTGGTTGCCACGAATTCACGAATTGTCAATTAGAATAAGGGTACTTACGGAAACAAATTACTTAAAATCGGGAAATAAAAAAATGACAGGGATTTTGGGGGATTATTTTGAAAATAACTGGAGCCTTATTCGTGCATTCGTGGCGACCGCCATTCTACATCTGATTTCCAATAATATTTGGTTGCCACGAATTCACGAATTGTCACTGGTTCCACCAGTTTACATAATTAATGACACAGTCACCAGGCACTCAGGAATTATATTACGGCCTTGCTATGATGAAACTTGCCGGTAAGCAGAAATGTTTTTAAACCTCAGAGGCAGGTGTGATTCCAAAAATCAAAGTATACGCATGGAAGAACTGAAGTCATCACTAATCAAAACCAATCCCGGTTTTTTGCCTTTTTCAAAGCTTCCGAGTTCATCATCCCATCGCAGTGCACGGGCGCCATTGAAGGTGGCCCATTGCAGGATGGCCTGAAGCGGTATTCCAGGGAGCTGCTGATGAACGGTTTCCATCTCTTTGGTAATGCTCAGTTGCCAGTTGCTGCTATAGCTGTCCGTACCCAGTACGATCCGGCAACCATGCTTCATCAGCAGTTTAACAGGCGGCATTTTATTTTCAATATAGCTGTTGGCATTCACGCATAAGCAATAGACCAGGATCAACCCCTCATTTTTTGCATATTCATTGGCCCATACAATATCTTCTTCGGGCATATAGGTGTTGTGAATAAGAAAAATAGTTTGCCCCTTATTGAAATAAGGCAATACAGAACGTATACTGCTCTTGCCGGTAACGGGAAAGGGCGAATGATCGATCCCGAAGATCTTAAAAAGCCGCAATAAATCTCCGCCGCCGGTTTTATATAATTCATCTTCTGCAGGGTGCTCCTGGTTGTGAAGGGAAATGACCTGGTCTTTTGTGAGTTCATTTATTCTCCTGAAAGTTTGAGGACTGATACTGTAAGGAGAATGGGGAACCAAACTTGTACGTTGAATATTATTTATTGAGTGTTGTTTATTAAAACCTGAAGCTACTGTCAGGTAATGCTCTATGTTTTCCGCTGCCTTCTCATCCGTGAACCCAAGCACTTCCACAAAATTCTGCCAGCGGATCCTGCTTTTGCTTTTTACTGCTGCGGTATCAGCTGTATTACCAATATCACCCACGGCAACGATACCGTTATCATACATTTCTTTTTCTGCAGCGATGATCTCCTGTTGTATCAGTTCCCCGGGGAAATTTCTTTTGGTAACGACCGAACAAAGAAATTCGATCAGGCCGGTATGCGGCGGGATGACATTTTTCAGATGGCTTAATTCGAGGTGACAGTGGCAATTGATCAACCCAGGGGTCAGCATACCACGCAAATACTGAATATCATCACCGGCATCCTTTTCCGGTACGATAGCTTCAATCCGGCCGTCCGTTTCCGTGATCAGCACACAGTCCTCTCCGGCAAAATGACGGCCGTCAAACAACCTGCCGGGCCTGAATTTTTTATAGGCCATCCTCTTATTCGTTTAACTTTGCAGCCCAAATTTATGATAGAGCGATTAGAAGCCATAAAGGCCCGTTTTGACCAGCTCGGCATGGCGCTGACGAACCCGGAGATCGTGAACAACAATAAGAAATTTGCAGAGACCAGCAAGGAATACCGCAGCCTGGAAAAGATCGTAACGGCCTATCATGAATACAAAAAACTGCTGGAAGATATTGCGTTTTACAAAGAAGCCTTAGCCGGGAATGATGAAGAAATGAAGGATCTGGCAAAGGAGGAATTGCCTCTGCTGCAACAAAAAAAGGAACGGCAGGAAGAAGCCATCCGGCAGTTGCTCATTCCCAAGGATCCGCAGGATGAAAAGAATGCGATCATCGAGATCCGGGCAGGTACGGGAGGCGACGAAGCAAGCTTATTTGCCGGTGACCTGCTGCGCATGTATGTGAAATACTGTGAGAAAAGGGGTTGGAAGACCGCCATACTGAGCGAGAATGAAGGCACAGTAGGCGGCTACAAGGAAGTGCAACTGGAAGTGACCGGCGAAGAGGTATATGGTATTTTGAAATTCGAAAGCGGTGTTCACCGGGTACAAAGGGTACCTGATACCGAAGCATCGGGAAGGGTACATACTTCGGCGGCAACCGTGGCGGTGATGCCCGAGGCAGAAGAAGTCGATTTTGAACTGAGAGAGAGTGATGTAAAAATGGAAACGGCCCGCAGCGGGGGCGCCGGTGGCCAGAATGTGAACAAGGTGGAGACCAAAGTGATGCTGACCCATATTCCCACCGGTACGGTGGTCATATGCCAAACGGAACGGACACAACTTGGAAACCGGGAAAAAGCCATGCAGATGCTGCGTACCCGTTTATACGAGGAACAGGTAAGAAAACAGGAAGAAGAGACAGCCCGGCACCGCAAAAGCCTGGTGAGCACCGGCGACCGGAGCGCCAAGATCCGCACTTATAATTTCCCCCAGGGAAGGGTCACGGACCACCGCATCGGGCTCACCCTTTATAACCTGCAGGATGTACTGAACGGGAACCTGCAGGAACTGGTGGATGCCCTTCAGTTCGCCGAAAATTCCGAAAAACTTGCCAGGCAAAATTGACATTCAAAAACCCATTGACGGCATATCTTACAAAATCTTCTTCAGGATAACGGCGGTGGCCGATTACAGAATCTTGTAGACGAACTGTCCCAAAATGATATAAGGAGCAGGGGGTGGAAGCGACCCTGAATATCATTAAAAGCCTTATTTATGCGGATTTGCCCATATTTAGTGAAAACGGCAAGGAAATTGCCCTGTTTATTACGGGTGCCATCAGATAGATTAAGCCGGCACACACGTATATGTACTTAGGGGAATTAATAAGGAGACGAAAAACTGAGGGTACAAACCATCTATTTAGGGTTTTACACTTTTCTTAACAGCGAGCATTATACTATTGGTAATAAATTTGCGTTATATAAAGTACAACACAGTTCTTACATAAAGTAAAATTTTCTCATAAGCAGTTAGTTTTGGTTGCGACCCCTGTTTCCACAGGGGTTTATTTTTTTAGGAAATACCACCTGCTGAAAAGAAAACCTGCTGTTGCTCCCACGGCATCTGCCACCATATCCAGTATCTCAAATCCCCTTTGTGTAGCCCAGTATTTCTGAACGAATTCCATGAGAATGCCATAGCTGATCGCAAGGATCATGATGAAAAGGAAAGTTCTTCTGAGTTTTGCTGCCGGCCAGGACAAATGTGCAAGCGCCCAGCACCAGATCCAGGTGAGGATGCCGAATAAACCCGCGTGCACCCATTTATCGAAGTAGATCTTATCCAGCCAGGTTTCGGAAGGCAGGGTATTCCCTGGCACCACCAGGAGAAGGGTGGTCAATCCCAGCCATAACAGGGGCGGAATAAGGGAGATACCGATCTTTCTCAAGATTTTTTTGCAATGATAAGGAAACCAAACAAAAGAGGCCTCAAGACTGAGACCCCTTTCTTTTTAACCAACTATCGAACCAAAACACTGGGTTTGGTTTGTTAGGGGTAGATACGGAAAAGACGCAGAAAGAGATTTCATTAAGAACAGATCCTTTTCTCAGCCGAAAGCGTACGGTTATTTTTTTCATCCGGATCAGAATTTGAAGCCCCGAAAAGGGGAAGGATTCTTTATTCTTAAATTCGGCAGCATGATTTTATTTGTTATTTTTGCAGCCCTTAAAAATTCCTCAGTAGCTCAGTTGGTTAGAGCATCTGACTGTTAATCAGAGGGTCACAGGTTCAAGTCCTGTCTGAGGAGCTTCCTTCCAAAAAAAATAGTTATGAGTTTACTTGTTGTTGGCACGGTTGCGTTTGATGCAATCGAAACTCCCTTCGGAAAAACCGATAAAATAATTGGCGGAGCGGCAACATATATTTCCCTTGCGGCTTCTTACTTCACAAAAAAAATAAATCTTGTTTCGGTTGTTGGCGATGATTTTCCGCAGAGTGATATTGAAATGATGAAGAAACATTACGTGAATACCGAAGGATTGCAAATTAAAAAAGGAGAAAAAAGTTTTTTCTGGTCGGGAAAATACCACAACGACATGAATACGCGCGATACGCTTGCTACCGAACTGAATGTGCTTGCCGATTTTGATCCGCAAGTTCCCGATTCTTACAAGAATTCCGAATTCCTCATGCTTGGAAATTTGCAGCCAACGGTTCAGCAAAAAGTTTTATCGCAGTTCTCTTCCCGCCCGAAACTGGTGGTGCTCGATACCATGAATTTCTGGATGAACATTGCCTGGGATGAGTTGATGAAAACGTTAAAGATGATTGATGTGCTGACGGTGAACGATGAAGAGACACGACAGCTTTCAAAAGAACATTCGCTGGTGAAAGCCGCACAAAAAATTTTGGCGAATGGACCAATAGTTCTCATCATAAAAAAAGGACAGCACGGAACG
>CAZZDQ010000084.1:0-4537 GCA_964652845.1 uncultured Chitinophaga sp. | reverse complement strand
GTAAGGCAAAACCGGATATCTTCGATCAATCCGAAACGCTCTACCAGCCGGTGGTAATGGGTGAGCTGGGGTGCAAAGGCCAACAAATCATTTTTATTTTTCTCATACATGGATACGGCCATTAAGGAACTATCACAATGAATAGTGAACTGTTTCCCGAGATGATAAATGATCGCTCCTGCAAATAACGTGTCTTCCAGGTTAAACCGGTCTTTCCAGCCGGCGCAACCCAGTACTACGTTCTTTTTTTCTTTCTTCAGGAAATCACAGACAGCCGTCAGGTTGGGAAAGGAACCGGCAATGATGGTATCGGCTTTATTATCCAGCGCCATATGCAGGAGGCGGGTGCCATTGGTGGTGGTGAGCACCAGGGTCTTACCCTCAATAAAATCCTTTGCGTACTCCATGGGTGAATTGCCATGCTGGAGGCCTTCGGCGATCTTACCATCCCTTTCGCCGGCGGCAATGCCTTTAATACTCCGGGCAATTTCGATTGCTTTGGGCACTGAATCAACCGGTATCACTGCTTTCGCCCCGTTATATAATGCCGCTGCAATGGTGGAAGTAGCCCGGAACACATCAATGATCACCACGACACTGTTATTGAGGTCATATAAATTCAGCAGGGCCGGGGAGACGGAAGTATGGAGTGTGGGTTTAACAGCCATGCAAAAAAATAAATTTTAAGGGATCGTATATGCCGGTAAGCATCAGTTAAACGGCACTTTGGTGACCTTCGCCTGCAATAGTTTATCCCGTATCTTGATCATTATTTCCGAATCAATGGCAGAATGAGACAGGCGCACATAACCCAGGCCGATAGCCTTATTCAAACTGGGTGATTGCGTGCCGGAACAAACATGGCCGATTGTGGCACCTGTAAAATCTTTTATTTCATACCCATGACGGGGTATGCTTTTCTCGATCATTTCAAAGCCCACCAGTTTTCTTTCCACGCCATCGGCTTTTTGTTTTTCCAGGATCCCTTTTGCCGTGAAATCCTTATTGAATTTTGTGATCCAGCCCAATCCTGCTTCCAGCGGTGAAGTGTTATCATCAATATCATTTCCATAGAGGCAATAGCCCATTTCCAGGCGCAGGGTATCGCGGGCGCCTAATCCTACCGGTTTGATCTGGTAAGACCTCCCGGCCTCAAAAATCGCATCCCAGATCTTGTTGGGAGCATTGTCCTTGTTCTCAAAATAGATCTCCACTCCTCCCGCTCCCGTATACCCGGTAGCGCTGATCAGCACATTATCGATCCCTGCAAGTTTGCCTTTCACGAATGTGTAATATTTGAGGTTCAGGATATCCATATCCGTGAGCGGCTGTAAGATCCGGGTGGCATTAGGCCCCTGCACGGCCAGCAGGCAGGTCTTGTCTGAAATATTGTGTACTTCTGCGTGGGAATGATTATGCTGCCTGATCCAGTCCCAATCCTTTTCTATATTGGATGCGTTTACCACCAGCATGTAGACGTTATTTTCCTCAATACAATAGACGAGGAGGTCATCGATGATACCGCCTTGTTCATTGGGCATACAACTGTATTGTGCCTGGCCTGCTTTTAATTTTGCGGCATCATTGCTGGTGACCCGCTGAATAAGCGGCAGGGCCTCTGTCCCTTTCAGAATGAATTCCCCCATATGACTGACGTCAAACACGCCGGCATTTTTCCTGACGGCCGCATGTTCATCGTTGATACCGGAATAGCTGATGGGCATATTGTAGCCGGCAAATTCAGCCATACGGGCGCCAAGTGCAATATGTTTTTGGATAAAGGGAGTGTTTTTCATTGCAGGCTGCAAATGTAGATAAATAAAGCCGATGGCCTGGTTAATTGAGGTATTAGGTTAATTGGTTAATTAAGGCGGCTCTTTATACTTACCTAATACCCTAATTAACCAATTAACTAATTACCCAAAATACTATTACAGATACTGCAATAAAGAAAACTCAGGTACCGGCGCTGCAGCCCACCCTTGTTTCCTGATCTCCTGAACCCGTGTAGTTGATTTTTTCAGGGCCTCTTTTTGTTTTTGTTCCAGTTCCTTTATTTTTTTCTCTGCATCCTGCATGTTTTTCTTTTCCTCGTTGATCTGATCCTGAACTCCTGAGGAATCAAAATTGCCGGTTTGCACATTGGTATTTGATTTATTCAGGCTGCTGTCTGCATAGCGCAACATGCCGTCGGCGCCCATGATATAATCCGTATTGGGCCTGTAATCACCGTAATCATGGATGCTGATCTCCACATCTGTCACCCGGTCGCGGAAATGACCCCGTTTGATGCGGACATTCATGGAATGCATTTTTTCCACTGATTCATCGAAGCGGATCTTTTTCCCTGGCGGCACCTGGATGTTCAGCTCTACGTTTTGTCCGCGGAATTTATTGTTGCGGGTAATGACGAGACTGTTCTCCAGGTCAACGATGCTGTCCTTTGAGGTAACTCCAAAACCGATCGCCCCGGCCCGGGCAAGTGCCTCGTCCTGTGTTTTGCCAAAACTGTTTTTCTGGATATCCATATGATATTGCGCATCGGGACTCATCGTCACATTAAATTTTACCGCAGAGAAACGGAATGTGTCATCGGTGATCTTCCATCCGTCCTCATTGATATGCATCCAGCCAAAACTGCCGCGGTAATTCAGTTTGGGTTGCGTGATCTCCACGATCATTTTGTCTTTTAAGGCCGATGAGATTATAACCGGAGTTGTGACATTTTCATAATACCGGAAATCCCTTACCATGCTTACCGCGAAAAGGATAACGGCCACCCAGCCGATGGTCCAGAGGCCGCCGAAGGTCCACCCGAGATAATTATTCCTGGAGCGTACCCGCATCAGCCGGCGGATCATCCACACCAGGAATGCTATAAAAGGTACGCCCAGGAATAAGATCAGCGAAGACCAGGCCAGGGTCTCCTGCCATTGGCTGGTCCATAAATAGTTATTGAATGGCCACCAGGCGAAACCACCGAATATCAATCCGATGAGGGCGACAAAAAGGCCAAATGCTATTGAACCCGCAATAAAGAGAAAGAAAGCTTTGAAGAGTACGCCAAACACATGCCCGATACCGCCTGTATGCCGGCGGGCGGCTTCATTAACCTCTTTGGCGAAAGTTTTTCCTTTCGCTGCAAATTCTTTCGATTTTTCCCCGAGGTTCTGCGCTGATTCCTTCACTTCCTGCCCCCAGTCCTTCATGCGGGTCTTCATATTTTCCATCCCCTCCTTCACATTCTGACGAATGCGGTTGATGTCAACCGTTTCACCGTGCATTTCCATTTTCTGGTAATCCGACTGCGCCTCCGGCATAGCGATCCACAGGATAATATAGGTCAGGATAAATATGCCGCTGAGCGAACCAAATCCAAAGTTGACGAAATAATGATGTTCATGCCCCCAGTATCCCTGGTTGAGTATTGTTTCTATGATGCCGATGAAAACCCGGATGAGGATCGGCGCAGCAAAGATGACCCGTATCAGGTTGGCGCTTTTATTGAAATATGCTGCCAGTCCCCCGGCCACCCCCCCGATGATCTTATTATCCGGGTTCCGGTATAGTCTTTTGCCGGTATATTCCAGTTTGTCACTGGGGGGAAGGATGATCCATAATAAAATATAGACCAGGAGGCCGAGGCCGAAACCGCCAAACGTGATGATGGCGAACAGGATCCTTACCACCGTGGGATCAAGATTAAGATAGCTTGCAATACCGGAACAAACTCCGCCGATGATCTTATCCTGGCTGTTGCGGTAGAGTCTTTTGCTTTTTGTATAGGTACTACCTGACTGGGGTTGGTCCTGCTGCGGTGCAGTACCTGCATCTTCTTTATCAGAAGCTGCAAAATCCTCTGCTGTGCCCATGGAGGATATGATGCTTTGAATATCTTCTTCCGTGATGGCAGCAGCGCCTCTTTTGATTTTTTCGTCCATCAGTTCCGCGATACGGCTTTCGATATCATTGATGATCTCGTCGCGGCCTTCTTCATTGGCAAAATAGCGGCGCAGGCTTTCTATATAGGCCTGTAATTTTTCATAAGCCGTGTCTTCGATCGGAACCACCCGCCCGCTTAAATTGATATTGATGATCTTTTTCATTATGATTGGTTGATTGGTATGATAATTTATTTGTTTGTCTTTTTACTGGCCAGTTTGTTCACCGCCCCGGAGAGCTCATCCCATGTTTGTTCCAGTTCATTGAAAAAAGCTTCGCCTTTCTTCGTAAGTGAAAAATATTTGCGCGGGGGTCCGGAATTACTTTCCTCCCAGCGGTAGGTGAGCATGGCAGCATTTTTCAAACGGGTGAGCAAAGGGTACAGTGTGCCTTCCAGGATCTGCAGGTTGGATGCACGCATTTCTTCCACAATATCCCCCGGGTAAGCTTCGCCGCGGCGGATGATGGAGAGAATGCAGAATTCCAGGATTCCCTTGCGCATCTGGCTTTGCGTGTTTTCAATATTCATAGTGATTTTTATTTTCCGGCACAAAGATATGGTTAAGTTTGGTACTATGCAAAACAAAGTACCATT
>CAZZDQ010000083.1:0-4774 GCA_964652845.1 uncultured Chitinophaga sp. | reverse complement strand
TGTAACACATAGTACCTATTTTTGGCTTGTAATTTACAAAAACAAGTACAAAAATCAAAAAAATGAAAAAGAGAATTCTTACCGCTGCTTTATCCTTATTAGGGTTTTTATCCGTATCAAATGCCCAGGAAGGCACGCATGTATCCGGCTTCGTGTCGGGCAGTGATAAAAAACCCGTGGAATCTGCTACCATCAGCCTGCTGAAAGCGTCCGATTCATCGGTCATTAAAAGTACAGTTGCAGATAGTAAGGGGGCTTATCATTTTGAAAAGATAAATGAAGGTATGTACATGGTCTCAGCCAGCGCAGCAGGACACAAATCCACCTATACGCAGCCTTTCATGGTGATAAATGGGGGCCCGGTAATCAGGCAACAACTGGAATTGCCAGTGCTTGCAAAGGATCTGGCGGCTGTAAAAGTGACCACGAAAAAGCCGCTTATCGAGCAAAAAGCTGACCGGGTAGTGGTGAATGTGGATGCAGCCATCACCAATACGGGACTGACGGCCCTGGAAGTATTGCAAAAATCCCCGGGCGTACTGGTCGATAAAGATGGAAACATCAGTTTAAAAGGCAAAGCAGGCGTACAGATATACCTGGATGGCAAACCCAGCTATCTCAGCGGTGCGGACCTGGCTAACCTGCTCCGCAATATGAATGCTTCACAGCTGGAGCAGATCGAGATCATGACCAACCCGCCGGCCAAATATGATGCCGCTGGTAATTCAGGGATCATCAATATCAAAACCAAGAAGAATAAAGCTTTCGGTTATAACGGAAGCCTCACCGCCGGCGTCCGGGAACGTTATTATCCCGGCGGTAACGGGTCATTCAATTTCAATTACCGCAATCAGAAGATCAATTTCTTCAGCCAGCTGAACGGAGGTCATTATCATTCAAAAGAGAGATTGTTTGTGGATCGGAACTTCAGGGATTCTGTTACCAAGAATATACTGTCCTCACTCTCTCAGAATTCATCCATGAACAATACCGGGGATGAATATGGCGCAAAAGTGGGGTTGGATTATTTTGCCACTAAAAAAACGACCCTGGGGATCGTCCTGAACGGGAGTCAAAACCCAGAGATCTGGAAAAGTTTTACGCATGCCAATTCCTATACTGTCAACAATACACCGAGCGGGGTGATCAATACGTATTCACAGAATAAAGCGACCTGGAACAATTTCAGCGGAAACTTTAATCTCGATACAAAATTCGATACTACCGGGAAAGAATTGAGCGCTAACCTGGACTATATCTATTATGACAGGAGCAGCAACCAGCCGCTGTACAGTTCTTATTATGATAATAATTATACGCTGCTGGGGAAACCCGATACGCTGCTGGGCAACCTGCCACAGGTCATTTCTATTTACAGCGCCAAGGCTGATTATACCTGGCCCCTGAAAAAAGGAGCCAAACTGGAAATGGGTCTGAAAAGCAGCTATGTAAAAACAGATAACAATGCCCGGTATGATTCGCTTATCAACAATAACTACGTGCATGACTTCGGCCGCAGTAATCATTTCCTGTATAAAGAGAATATCAATGCAGGCTATGTCAATTACAGCCGCCCCCTCGGTAAAAAGTTCAATGTTCAGTTCGGCTTGCGCCTGGAAAATACCGGTTCAAAGGGAAGTCAGCTGACAACCGGCATTGACTTTAAAAGAAATTACACACAGCTCTTTCCCACGGCTTATTTCCAATATAGTGCCAATGAAAAAAACCAGTTCGTGCTCAATTACGGGCGCCGGATCGACCGCCCCAATTACAGGGACCTGAATCCCTTTGTCCAATTCCTCGACCGCTATACATTTGAGCAAGGCAATCCCAACCTGAAACCACAGATCAGCAATAATATTGAATTCAGCCATACCTATAAGGGGTTTTTGACCACGACGCTCAATTTCAGCAGGACGAATAATATCATCGAGCAGGTGATCGAGCAGAATAATGCCACGCAGGAAACATTTTTAAAGCGGGAAAATATTGCCTCCCAGCAGCAACTGGGCATCGCGGTCTCTGCATATAAGGATATCAATAAATGGTGGAGCGGGAGTGTTTATGCCAACCTGAGCAATAACCAGTTCACAGGAGTAGTGAATAATGAGAATGTGCATGTAAACGTAAATACGCTGCTGGTGCAGGTGCAACAACAGTTCAAATGGGGGAAGGGCTGGAGCGCTGAATTGAGCGGGTTTTATTCCAGCAAATTCTTATTCGGTATCCAGTTCCTCAAACCTTTTGAACAAGTGGACCTGGGCATCGCAAAGCAGATCCTCAAGGGAAAAGGGACCCTGAAATTGAATTTCGGAGACGTATTTGCCGGCAGTATTTATAAAGGATACAGCCGTTATGATGATGTGGATGTACAGTTTAAAGATATCAATTACCAGCGATCCGTCGGGCTCAGTTTCACCTGGCGCTTCAACAAGGGTACCCTGAAAGCAAATGGCGGGAATAAGAAAGGAGGTGCCACTGATGAACAGAAAAGAGTGAAATCGGGCAATTAAAAGATGCTTTCCTGACTATGAAAGGGCCTTGATTACGAAGGCCCTTTCTTTTTATATTTGCCGGCAAACAGCACCCATGCCTTCATTTGATATTGTCAGCAAAGTGGATGTCCAGGCACTGGACAATGCCGTCAATGTGACGACAAGAGAGATCACCAACCGGTTCGATTTTAAAGGCTCGCATGTGGTGATCAGCCTGGATAAAAAAGATTACAAGATCAGTATCGAAACAGAAGATGAAATGAAGATGCGCCAGCTTTGTGATGTGCTGGTCAGCCGCAGCCATAAGCAAGGCATCGATCCGCTGGCCTTTGATCTCGCAAAAGAAGGATACCAGAGTGGGAAGATCTGGAAAAAAGAGGTGAGTGTACGAAACGGCCTGGTCCAGGATGATGCAAAAAAGATCGTGAAGCTGATCAAGGACGCCGGAATGAAAGTCCAGGCATCCATTAATGATGATCTTGTAAGGGTGAGCGGGAAAAAAATTGATGACCTGCAGACGATCATCCAGCTTTGTAAGAATGCCAACCTGCCAATTCCTTTACAATATGTGAATATGCGGAACTGAATGTTAATAACCGTATAATTGGGTGAGAAAAATGTGTATAAAACTGTGTGAAAGGGGTTGATATTAAATAATAAAAAAATTTGGATACCCCGGGTCTGTGACCCTATATTTGAATTACAACTGCACGGAATTTTAGCAATAAAAGGAAGTGCTTGGAAGAGTCGGAAGTCCGTAAAAAGATGGAAGAGTCTTCAAGGAATAACGGAAGTCCGTCAAAAGATGGAAGTTATTTCAGAAAGCGTCGGGGAGGTCGGCCGGAGCGCAAGCAAGGGCTGACAGACCAGGCGCTTTCGACTTTTAAAATATCCTCTTAAATATAAAAGCTGCCGGTAGGCAGCTTTTGCTTATAAATAAGATCCTCAAAAGGACTACTTTACGTTCACAAGCACCCGGATCTTTCCAATTCCCAAAGCTGAAAAATTCTCCAAAGCTTTCCCGATCGTTTGACCGGGTTTGATCTTTCCGGGATCTGCTTTCATAGCCACGCCAGGAATGGAAGAGGTTACAAGCATATCGCCCCTTTTGATCTCACCGCCCTCTCCGCACACCTTGGTGGGAATCACACCTACTACACCCATTGGTACTTTACTGCTCAGATCAGCATCAATATTCTCTTCGGTCATTAATACACCGGGTTTAGTGGCATATACGCCGGCCACTAATGTGGAATAGGGTTCAGCAGATTTCTCAACCGTTCTGTCTTTATCGGTTGCGATCACAAGAATATCGCCAGGTTCATAATCCTTCCTGTTCCCGTTCACATCAAATGCTTCGGCCATATCAGCCCCGCTGGATTGTGTACCCCCATTGAAGAAACCTTTACCAATGGCATCGATCCTGACCTTGTGCCCGACCCCATAAGAATCCTCAAAAAGAAGGAAATCAGTTGCATCTTGTTTATCCGCAATAATCAAGGTATTGTTTGGGGACCCGTTGGTTCTTTTCAAATAAAGCGCTTCCCCTTTTCCGCTACTGTTGATCACTACGGCCTGCGCCGTATTTGAAGAAGCCGGAATAACAAATAACGCAGCGCCGCCGGTAGAACTTATCGGGTTAGAACTGCCGTAGATGCCCACGCCGCTTGTACTGGCAATGCCGCTTACCCCGTTGCCCGTCCCGTTACTGGTTCCTGCTACGCCGTCACCTCCATAATTCAGTCCAAGAATGGCAGCCCGGCTGGAAATATAGGAAACACCTTTTACGCCGTATCCCGTTCCGTTATCGGTTTCACCATACACACCATTTCCGCTACTATTGGCATTATCACTATAACCGGTAACACCATTTCCTGCACCGGCGCCAAAGCCGCGGAGCCCGTCTCCATATGTGTAACTTTGACCGACCACTCCCACACCGAAATTTCCTCCACCAGGCTCTGCAAGACCTACAATACCTGTTGCGCTATTACCGGCTGAATGCCCGTATATGCCGTTTCCGCCGCCCGTATTTTCACCAACTACAGCGGCTGAAAAGGGTGAAGTTGGTGTATTCGATATGCCGTAGACACCGATTCCGTTTGCCCCGGATGAAGATCCATACACGCCGATACCGTTGCCGGACACACTGGCGGAATAGCCATATACACCTATTCCATCACTGTTATTCAAACCTGTAACAGCACCGCTGTTGTTAACCGTGCTGTAAGATATTCCTTTCACCCCGATACCATCCGCACTGTTTAAGGAAGATTGTC
>CAZZDQ010000082.1:0-4778 GCA_964652845.1 uncultured Chitinophaga sp. | reverse complement strand
GTTCGTCCATGAGTTCGGAAACTTTTTTATCCGGCGGGTTGAGGATGAATTCCTGGATGCGGATATCATCCAATAATACGCCGTCCTCATTGATCACGTAGATCACGTTGATGGTCTCGCTGCTCTTGCCGAATTTTCGGATGGTGGCGAACACTTCATCGATGGTATCATGGGAATATACATACACATAATCGGGTGTCATCAGCCGGCCGATGCTGTTTTCCGGGTAACCCATGAGGGAAAGGGTTATTTTTCTTTCTTCGGGATTCAGGAGTTTGATCAGTTCGCGGATGGTATTGCTGTCCAGTTCCTCTAAAAAATCCGTGCGGTCATCCGGGGGCAGTTCATTCAGCAGGGTGGCTGTGACAGGAGGAGGCAATTCATGGATGATCCTTCTCTGTACTGAATTTTCCAGGATCTTAAATACACTCACCGCCCGGTGCATGGACATATTGCTGATGATAGTAGCTTCCTGTTCCGGTTGTTCACCGATCAGGCCGGCCACTTCGCTGATGTTCTGGTCGTCGAGCCAGGTTTTGAGCGCATTCTTGTCGCCGGCGAGCAGGAGCTCCTCCAGTTGGGTTTTTGTATTGATCTCGCTTTCAGTAATGCCCATGTCACAAATTTACTGTTCAACAGAAATAGAAAATATTAAATTACTTATATAAACTGCTTGTACCATTGAATATACGTGCATTCGTGGCGACAATCATTTTAAATTTCATTTCTCAAAATATTTGATTGCCTCGAATTCACGAATGGAAACACGGAGATTTTCTGTCAGCATACCTGAAATAAAAAAACCGTCCCGGTTAGCCGGAACGGTTGATATTTCTTTCAAATAATTTTATTGAAATACGATCTGGCCCCTGATCTCACCCCCTGGATAAGTGGCAGTGTGTATATTAAGATAGTACATACCATTCAGCAGGTCTGTTTCTTTAACGACGACACCGTCAGCTAACAAAGTACCCGAAACCTTTCCTGTAGCACCAAAATTGGGGCCGGGGGTAAACAGCCCTCCAGAGGAGGTAATGATATTATGTACAACAGGAGCAGCATATCCTATTGAACCCAGGCCATGTATATGCATGGCTGCAACGGGACCGGTCAGTCCGCTCCAGGTTACCGAATAAGATAATAACCTGGTTTCTTTGGTATAAAAAACATCCATTGATCCAAGGGCCGTACTGGTATTGGCGGGGTTGCCTTCCTGTGCTGCCGTCATAGGGATGGCGTTTTTCTGATAGTCGGTGGTTTTCTTTTTCTCTGCATTCTTTTCGCAGGATGAAAGAGAAAAAGCAAATAACATAACAAATGCACCCAGTGCAGTCAGTTTTGTACATTTCATAATCCTTGATTTGGAGTAAAAATAAGAAGTTTTTTTAAATGAAAATATTTTTCAGGGGATCGGGAAAATTTTGTGGAAAATCATCATTTCAACCTGTTTTTTATCTCCTGCAGTTTCAGCAGCGCTTCCACTGGAGTGAGTCGGTTGATATCTGTTTCTTCCAGCAGTTTCCTGATCTCCTCGAATGTTTCCGAATGTGCATCAAAGATGGACAATTGAACTTTTGAAGCCGGAAGAGACTTGAGTCCTTCTTTTGCCGCACTTTTTTTCCCTTCCTCCCTGTTTTGCTCATGGATGGTTTCGAGGTGACCCAGCATTTCATTTGCTCTTTCGATCAGCGGGGCCGGCATTCCGGCCATTTTCGCTACATGGATGCCGAAACTATGGGTACTGCCTCCCGGCTCGAGTTTGCGAAGAAAAATGATCTTATTGCCTGCTTCTTTGATACTGATATGAAAATTCCTGATACCACTGTATTTTTCTTCCAGCTCATTGAGCTCATGGTAATGTGTGGCGAACAGTGTTTTGGGTTTATATTCAGAACGGTGCAGGAATTCCGCGATGCTCCAGGCAATGGAGATCCCGTCATAAGTGGACGTACCCCGGCCGATCTCATCCAAAAGGATCAGGCTGTTGGCACTGATATTATTGATAATGGAGGCCGTCTCATTCATTTCCACCATAAAAGTAGATTCGCCGCCGCTCAGGTTATCGGAAGCGCCCACCCGGGTGAATATTTTATCCGTTAGAGGGATCTCAGCTTCCTGTGCGGGAACAAAAGAACCCATATGCGCCATCAGGGTGATCAGTGCGGTCTGCCGCAGCAGGGCTGATTTCCCGCTCATGTTCGGCCCGGTCAGGATAATGATCTGCTGTTCTGTCTTATTCAATTCAATCGAATTGCTGATATAGGATTCGCCGGGCGGTAAATGATGTTCGATCACAGGATGGCGTCCTTCTTTGATCAGCAGTTCATCCCCTTCATGTAAGAGTGGTCTTTTATAACGATACTGTAATGCATTGCGGGCGAAACAACCCAGGCAGTCAAGGATGGCCAGGATATTTCCATTGGTTTGAACAGGGGCCAGGTATGGATTCAGTTCATTGAGGAGTTCTTCATAAAGCTGCAGTTCCAGTTGCAGGATCCTTTCTTCAGCGCCGGTGATCTTCTCCTCATATTCCTTGAGTTCGGGTGTTACATATCGTTCTGCATTGGCCAGGGTTTGCTTGCGCATCCAGTTTTCGGGCACTTTGTGCTTATGCGCATGGGTGACTTCGAGGTAATAACCGAAAATATTATTGAAACCGATCTTCAGCGATGAAATGCCTGTATGCTCGGCTTCTTTTGCCTGCAATTGGGCCAGGTATTTTTTCCCGCTATAGGCGATATGGCGCAATTCGTCAAGCTCATTGCTTACATCGCTGTTGATCATACCACCCTTGATGGCGAGGGCGGGCGGATTCTCGACGATCTCTTTGAAGATCTTATCGGCAATGATGGGGCAGGGGTTGAGGGCATCTCCCAGTCTTTTCAGGTATTCATGTTTTGAACCCAGGCAGAACTGTTTGATCTGTTCCGTTTGTTTCAAACCCTTCGCCAGGTGAAGCACTTCTCTCGGGTTGATCTTTTTCAGCGGTATCTTGGAGACCAGGCGTTCGATATCCCCGCATTGTTTGATCGCGTGCAGTAAATGATTGCGCAGTTCTGTATCCGTGACCAGGTATTCCACGGCCTCCAGGCGTTCATTGATCTTGTGTATATCCTTCAGGGGAAATACGATCCATCTTTTCAGTAACCTGGCCCCCATGGGAGAAACGGTATTATCCAGGACCTGCAGGAGGGTATGATTGTTCTCTGAATTCCCGTTCACCAGTTCCAGGTTGCGGATCGTAAAGCGGTCCATCCATAAAAAATCCTCCCGGTCGATCCGGTGGATGGAAAGGATATGCTGCAAATGAGGATGTTCGGTCTCTTTAAGATAGTGAAGGATGGCGCCCGCAGCCGTGAGGCCGTTCTTATTCTCTTCCACGCCAAATCCTTTGAGCGAATGGGTCTGGAAATGCTTCAGCAGGATATCTTCGGCATATACCGGGTCGAAGATCCATTCGTCCAGGGCATAGAGATACATTTTACTGCCGAAATATTCCTTCAGTTTTTTTTGCTGGTGTCGCTGGAAAATGATCTCGGCGGGTTTGAAGCCCTGTACTAATTTATCAGCATAATCGCGGTCCCCTTCTGCAATGAGGAACTCCCCTGTGGAAATATCCAGGAAAGCCAGCCCGAATTGTTCCTTGTCGGCGAAATGAACGGCGGCGAGGAAATTATTACTGCGGTGTTCCAGTAATTTGTCATTGACGGTGGTGCCCGGGGTCACCATATCCGTAACGCCTCTTTTCACGATCCCTTTGGCCAGTTTGGGATCCTCCAGCTGGTCGCAGATGGCCACCCGGTGGCCTGCCTTCACGAGTTTATGCAGGTATGTGTCCAAGGCATGATGGGGGAAACCGGCCAGTTCTGATTCGGCGGCAGCGCCGTTATTGCGACGGGTCAGTGTAATACCCAGGATCTGTGAGGCAAGCACAGCATCCTGGCCGAAGGTCTCATAGAAATCACCCACACGGAATAGCAGGATGGCATCGGGATACTTCTGTTTGATGGCCCGGTGCTGCTGCATCAGTGGAGTATCGGATGTTGCGGCTTTTGCCATTGTAACAAATGTACGCGATTCGGGATACGCGATACACGCGATTCGTGAGACGGAATAAAGTTTTTTTGTGAAAATTAATTTACCCATATCGCGCATCCTGCATCACGGATCGCGCATCCCATATCGTGTATCCCGCATTCCGCCGCTATCTTTGCTTCATGCAGAAACGGAGCATGGAGGAACTGGGAAGGAAATCAGTGCAAGCGTTCAGGCAGGCTCAGAAAATTCCCGTCATTCTCATCCTGGAGAATATCCGCAGCGCTTATAATGTGGGAAGTGTATTCCGTACCGGGGATGCTTTTTTAATTGAAGCCATTTATATTACCGGCTATTCGGCCCGGCCCCCGCATAAGGAGATCAAAAAAACGGCCCTGGGAGCCGAGGAGACCGTTCACTGGAAATGTTTTAAAACGGCGGCTGAAGCGATACAGGAAGCAAAACAAAAGAAATATAAAGTTTTTGCCGTAGAGCAGGCAAAGGAAAGTATTTCATTGGAAAAATTTTCTGAGCATGAAAGGATCTCCTTTGTTTTCGGAAATGAGGTCAGTGGTGTGGAGCAATCCACCATTCATCTTTGTGATGGCTGTGTCGAGATACCGCAGTTGGGCATGAAGCATTCGTTGAATATTGCTACAGCGGTGGGCGTGGTGTTGTGGGAAATTGTTAGGGATAAAATGCACCTGGCCCTGCCTGCCGGTTTACCTGCCGAAGGCAGGCAG
>CAZZDQ010000081.1:0-4837 GCA_964652845.1 uncultured Chitinophaga sp. | reverse complement strand
TAATACCGGCAGGCCGGTTTCAACCCGCATTCCGCACAATGCGGATTCCGGGCCAGGCAAACATAACGTCCATGCAGGATGAGCCAGTGATGGGCTTTATGGATCAGGCCGACCGGTATATTTTTCACCAGTTCCTTTTCAACCGCAAAGGGAGTATTCGCTTGTTGTGATACCAGCCCAATTCTTTTACTCACACGAAATACATGGGTATCTACCGCCATATTAGGTTGTTTGTCCACCACCGAAGTGACGACATTGGCCGTTTTCCTGCCCACACCGGGCAATTGGACCAGTTCCTCCACAGTCATGGGAATATTACCCCCAAAATCCTCCATCACTTTATTCGCCATGCCGATCAGGTGTTTTGTTTTGCTGTTGGGGTAAGAAATGCTTTTGACAAGGGGAAAAAGCTCATCAAATGTGGCCCGGCTCATGGATGCTACCGTTGGATATTTTTCAAAGACGGCCGGCGTGGTCATATTCACCCGTTTATCCGTGCATTGAGCGGAAAGCATGGTCGCCACAAGGAGCTCATAGGGGTTTTCAAATTCCAGTTCGGTCTCAGCCACCGGCATATGCCGCTCAAAATGGTCAATGATAAATTCGTAACGTTCCTTCCGGGTCATAAAGATGAAATGATAAGAGAGGCAATTTAGTTTGAAAAATCAAATACGAGGAAGGGGAATAAAAAACCCGGCTGGTGCCGGGCTTTAGAATTTATTTATAACAATGTTCCTTATGCTTTTTGCCTGGTGCGTGTTTTGGCATGACGGAGAATATGCAGCACGATCTCCGTGCGGGGAGACTGCACAATTTTGTCCAGCCTTTGCATGGATGCTTTTAATACATTGAGTTTTTCCCGCAGGGCCCAGCTTCTTTTGAGCGCTGCTTCAATTTCAGCAGATTCTTTTTCGGGAGTTTCTTTATAGAGGTACAATAAAAGCTTTTCGGGAGTATAGTTGGTCATTGGCAAACCGTTTAGTTGTCAGAAAATTGGAATAATAAACTATGAATTGAACTCGTCCGCTTAAATAACGGAGATAAGGGGGGCATATTGTGTGCGCCGGTTAATTCTTTTCGGCATCGGGCTTTTCCGGTACCAGGTAGAGTTCTTCGTTATCCTTTTTCATCAGGTATTTCTCCCTGGCAAATTTTTCCAGGGCTTGCGGGTCGTTTTTCAGGTCATTCACCAGCTTTTTTTCAGTTTCGATCTGGCCGGAATAGTACTTTTTGCTTTGCTGTAATTTTTTTAAGTCGTTCCGGCGGCTGAGCTGTGTAAAAAGATCATTTTTATCCAAAAAAAGGATAATCGCAAGAAAGCCAAAGCCTGTAAGAAAATACTTGTTTTTAAGCCATGCGGGCAGGCGGGACAGTAGTTTCATAGCTATTGATTGTAGGGTTGACAGGCCTTGACAATTGAGGCCTCATCAATTATTTCCCAAATTTAATCTTTCCTTTTGGAAATTCAGCTGATTCTCCAAGTTGCTCCTCGATACGCAGGAGCTGATTGTACTTGGCCATCCGGTCAGTTCTGCTGGCCGATCCTGTCTTTATCTGGCCGCATTGAAGGGCAACAGCCAGGTCTGCAATGGTCGCATCCTCCGTTTCTCCGCTCCGGTGACTCATGATCGTATTATACCCGTTATGCTGGGCCAGGGTTACCGCATTAATGGTCTCCGTGATCGTTCCGATCTGGTTCACTTTTACCAGCAAGGCATTGGCAATAGACTTGTCGATCCCTTCCTGCAGGCGGGTCACATTGGTCACAAACAGGTCATCCCCCACCAGCTGGCATTTTTTCCCCAGCGCCTGGGTAAGCATTTTCCATCCTTCCCAGTCGTCCTCAGCCATGCCGTCTTCAACGGAACAGATAGGATATTGTTTTACCCATTTCTCCCAAAATTTTACTAATTGTTCGCTGCTGAATTCCTTGCCGCTGCTTTTATGAAAGATGTATTTTTTCTTTTTACCATCCCAGAGTTCGCTATTGGCTGCATCCATGGCGATCTTTATTTGCGTCCCGGTTTTATAGCCGGCCAGTTCGATGGCAGCGAGTACGGTTTCGATGGCTTCTTCATTGCTTTGGATATTGGGTGCAAAGCCCCCTTCATCGCCCACATTGGTGCTGAATCCTTTTTTCTTCAATACTGATTTAAGCGCATGAAAAATATCGACACCCCAGCGGAGGGCATCGCTGAAATTGCCGGCCCCTACCGGCATCACCATGAATTCCTGGAAATCGATCTTATTATCAGCATGCGCTCCCCCGTTCAGGATATTCATCATGGGAATGGGCAGGAGTTTGGCATTCGTACCACCAATATACCGGAACAACGGCAGGTTGGCTTCTTCGGCGGCTGCTTTGGCAACAGCCATGCTCACAGCCAGGATGGCATTGGCGCCGAGTTTGTTTTTATTAGGCGTGCCGTCCAGCTTTATCATCAGTTCATCGATCCCCGTCTGATCGGCCACATCAAAATCCATCAATGCGGATGCAAGAACCGTATTGATATTATTCACCGCATTCCATACACTTTTTCCCGAATAATCTTTTTTGTCTCCGTCCCGCAGCTCCACCGCCTCATGCACGCCTGTACTGGCTCCGCTGGGCACAGCGGCTCTTCCCAGGGCCCCTTCGTCCGTCATTACATCGGCTTCAACCGTGGGATTGCCGCGTGAATCAAGTATTTGCCTGGCATGGATCTGTGTGATATAGCTCATGGGGGCTGATTTAAAGGGGCCAATGAATGTCGGGGTCTTCCCTGCAAAGAAACGTCGTTTTTTTAAGAATTATTAGTAAAGAAAAGAGTAGCGCTGTTCTGCTCAGAATCACGAATATATTGTTTAAGTTTGAGGCCGTTTTCCATGAGATTTTTTGCTGTCAGATACCTGCTGTTGGGAACTTCCTTTCTTTTATACCGTTCTGTAAATGCTCAAGTGGGCGGTTGCCCTCCCAATATTGATTTTGAAATGGGAGATTTCTCTAGCTGGACCTGTGAAGCCGGAACTGTATCGGTCATAGGCGGTTTTAATACTCCAAACCTGTCCATTACACCTCCTCTTCCCACCAGGCATACCATCATATCTGCAGCCACTGCAGGGCTTGATCTGTATGGGGGATTCAGCCAGATCTGTCCTAATGGAAGCCAGTACAGCGTCCAGCTCGGAAACAGTCAGGTGGGCGCCCAGGCGGAAGGGGTCTATTATGTATATAACATTCCGGCTTCGGCCACGAGTTTCTCTTTGTTGTTCAACTATGCTGTGGTATTGCAAAATCCGGGTCATGCTCCCGAAGAACAACCCAGGTTCAGAGCCAGGATCATTGATATGACTACCAATACCCCGATCCCCTGTGTTACATTCGACTTTACTTCATCTTCCTCTTTGCCCGGATTCCAGATATCACGGATAGACCCTTCGGTGATCTATAAGGACTGGACACCGGTATCGATCAACCTGAGCGGCCTGGCCGGAAGAACGATCAAACTTGAATTCATTACCAGCGATTGCACGCGCGGCGGCCATTTCGGCTATGCATACCTCGATGTGAACTCTTATTGTAATGGTGTGATCTCAGGAAATTTTATTTGCCCGGGGGATACCACCATTACATTGACAGCTCCATTTGGTTTCCAGAGCTATGCCTGGTATTCCGATTTGACATTTACCACGATCCTGTCCACCGCGCAAACGCTTTCCCTGAATCCCCCGCCTGCCGTCGGGACGATCTTTCCCGTGATCGTACACCCTTATCCGACTTTCGGATGCGTTGATACATTATATGCGAATATACAGGTAGGCACCCTGCCGGTTTCCGATGCAGGGCCTGACAAGTCGATCTGTAAAAGTCAGCAGGTGCAGATCGGGGCTCCGCCTCAGCCTAATTATGCTTATCAATGGACGCCGGCAGCCCAGGTGTCCAATCAGACCATTTCTAATCCCATGGCATGGACCCTTTCGCCCAACCCGGAACAATTCATTGTACAAACAACTGACCAGATAACAGGATGCAGTTCCTATGATACGGCGATCATCAGCACCATTAAAGTGGATACATCCATACGGTTATTGGGCAAAAATGAATACTGCTTCCAGGATATCTTCGGTGGGGTTTTGACAGCGAGCCGGAATGTTTCATCGGTTCAATGGTATGATAATGCCATCCCCATTCCCGGTGCCACCCTCCTGGCATACAAACCCCTGGTCAGCGGGAGTTATTGGGCGCAAGTGACTGAATTCGGTTGTACCGATTCAACTGCGCAAATGAATTTCCTGATCCATCCTTTACCCCGGGCTTCTTTCACGGTGAACAGCGATACCGGTTGTATCACGAAAAATACTTTTATCTATACGAACACTTCCGGCACGATTGATAATTCTGCTATGAGTTATCTCTGGAGACTGCCCGACGGAACTGTTGACACTTCCATGAATATCACCGCATCCTATACGCAGGTAAAAACCTACACATCAGGGTTGGTCACCACCACGGCATACGGATGCAAGGACAGTACCACGCATACTGTAACCGTTTACCCCAATGGGAAAGCGGAATTCGTTTGGGATTCTGTTTGCATCAACCGCCCGGTGGCGTTTTATAATGTAAGCAGTGAAAATGCATCGCCGCTGGTGAAATACAACTGGAACTTCAATAATGGCGGACCGGGTTCCCAGGTAAAGAATCCTGTGCCGGTCATTTATACCAACGCAGGATTGACCGATGTCATACTGACCCTGACCGCCCTGGGTTGTGAAAATTATCCTGATTCCGTTACAAAGAAAGTTTTGGTGAATGCCGCCAAACCGGGTTATACCTACCAGTCTATCACCGTACCGC
>CAZZDQ010000080.1:0-5444 GCA_964652845.1 uncultured Chitinophaga sp. | reverse complement strand
ATAATCCCGGCCGGAGAATACCTGTTCATTGCTGATCAATTCATCATATCTTTTATCCACACTATACTCATTTCCTTCGCTGAAATACCGTTCCACCGACTCCTGCGCCGAAAAATTCAAAGAACTCTGCCAGTTGTTATTGTTATAATAACTTTCCCAGACATAGGGTGCACCCCAGCCATGGGGATAGAACTGGTCCAGGGATTCGTCATACATTCCGGCCAGCATCTCAGCAGCTACTTTTTCATTTTTATAGCCCATGATCCTCAGCTTCCATTTTTCTTCACTGCCGGGCAAAGTTTTATCCCGGAAAGATGCGTATTCAATTCGCAGGTCCTTATTTGCCCAGGGCACCGAAATGGTTTGGTTGTACTGGTAAAAGCGGTTGTCTTTTACAAAGAACCAACCAACTCCGTAGCCGCCCCTATCGCTTTCCTCAGCATTAAATTCAAAATGTTTCTTTTCGTTTGAAAGTTGCAGATAAGAGTAGTTGCTGGTTGCTGGTTTTTGGTTGCTGGTTGATTTATCAAGTTGCTGAATTACATATAGATTATCAGCTGCGGTTCCCAATTCCACTTTTGCTGTTTCTCCTGGTTGGATGATGGTATTGAGATCATTGGTCCATACATATTTGGTGCCGTTGATCTTCGTTGAGTTTTCATCATATAATTCAATGTATTTTACATCTTTTACTTCTTCCCCGTCCTTGTCGCGGGTGGAGAATTCGATGGTGTAAAATCCGGGTGTGAATTTTCCCTTCACCAGTTGCCAGTCCGAATTATCCCTTGCCGAATCGGAGCGGTTATACACTTCCTGTTCTTTCTCCCAGTTCCTGTAATCGGTCTCATTATCATATTCGTCATGGGGGAAGTCCCGGATATATTCCTCCCTGCTCATCACGAACTGGTCGGGGCGTTCCCAATAACGTTCCCGGATCAGTCTTTTTTCTTCTTTTAATTTACTGATCACAACTTTTACAACCGCGGGCTCATATTCCCCGTTCATATTCTCCGTACGGACGGATAATTTCTTCAGGCTGTCAGCCGCGAAAGTGTTTGGTACGGAAGTGACCAGCATGAGCGATTTATAACTAACGGAAACGGACTGGGTGCCGCTCCTTGTTTCCCCGTTGATATCCGTGACATCCGCTGAAACAGTATAATCAAATACCGGGTCAAATTGTTTATCGATCGTAAGATCGGGTATGGCTGTGAACTCCACAACGAATTTTCCTTCCTTGTCGGTTTTTATTTCCCCATGGGTGATCTCCATTTCCGTAACGGTGGGCTGCCACCAGCGCCAGAAAAACCAGTCGTAGATAAAGCGGGGCTTGCGTACCACACGGTATTTTACCGCTGCACCGTCAATATTATTGCCGGCATAGGCTTTGGCTGTACCGGTTATTTTTATTTTATCATTTACCCTGTATGTGCCTTTGATCGGTTGATAATCCACGTAAAATTTAGGACGCTTGTATTCTTCCACCCGGAAACTGGCTGAGCCCCCTGCATTCTTTGCATACAGGGAGAATTGACCATTCAATCCCGTTTCAGGCAACCGGAATTTACCGCTGACCGAACCGTATTCGTTTGTAGTGAAATGCAGGGTATCGATATCCTTATAATTGGCATTTCGCAGGATCACATCGGTACCAAAGCCTGCATTCACTTTTGTACTCCCCCTTACTCCGGTATTGGTATGCAGGGCAATCCCTTTAAAATACACGGTTTGTCCCGGGCGATAAATGCTGCGGTCGGTAAAAAAATAAATGGTTGTATAATCCCTGTCTTCCGGCCTGGTTTCTTCATTATAATAATATTCATTTTCATAATCATTCAGGAAAAGCCGGTCGTTCTTATAGACGATATCCAGCAGGTATGAATAATTGGAATAATCATTGGCGGCTCTTTTGGGCTTCTCCATATGAAAAAAACCGTGTGCGTCGGTGGTATAATTCTTTCCTTTAACCTTTACGTATTGCGATTTGTCATAATCATATTTCTGTTCCCATACCTGGACAGTCGCTTTGACGAGCGGTTGACCGTTCTCACGGTCCATTACAAAAAAATCATTGTTGTTATTGATATAGCTGATACTACTGACATAGAATAACCGTGCCCCGACGAGGGTGGTCTTGCCGGTAAAGTTCTTTTCATTGGAAGCCGCCAGGATATATTCCCCTGCTGCCGGCGGATCCACTTTGATCTCCGCAGCATGTTCCTGGAAATCATTGTTGGCAGGAAGGACTTGCTGCCAGCTTTTGACCGGTGCGGCATTGGCAATTGCGATCCACAATTTATCTTCATAATAATCGGATAACAGCTTTTTTATTTCATCCGTTGCCGGAATGATCCGGAAGTAGAGCTGCGAGAAATTTTTATATTTCACCAGGGAACGGAAAGGCTGATTGGGAATATTCACCTTCTCTATTGTGAAATTCAGGGATTTTGCATGGATCTCATTCAGTAAATTATTACAATTGATCCTGCCTTCCGAAGAATCTTTTTGTTTCAGGATCCTCTCGCAGATCTCGGCTGCCTTGATCTTATCATAACGGTGCGTGGTATCGCCATAGGGTTTGTAATCATTGCCCCTGTCGTTGTAGAGCCTTGCCAACAGATACCAGGCTTGTGCGGCGGCCGGCAGGTCACCGAACCGTTTGGTGATATTCGTGAGGGCATTGAAATAAAGGCCTGCCTTATCGGGGTGGGTTGATTTCTCATGCACAAATTCGATGCGTTGAATATCGGCATCGATGAATGCATCGGGCCGTGCATCATTCAAATGGAAGGCCAGCAGTTTTTGATAGATCAGCAGGGCCTTTTGCTGCAAGGAAGCGGTATCCTTTGTATCAAATTTTCTTTTGATGAAATCGGCAGCAGGATCAAAGGCATAGGCCTGGCTGATCTCAAATGCATAGGAAGGTTTTTTGATATCCCGTTCATCGCTTTTGAAATAATTCAGTGCCCGCTGTACCAACAGGTCATATAAACTGGGGCGCAGGTGACGCATATTGCCTTTGGTGATGATGGCATCATAGGGATCCAGTCTTGTCTGCTGCAGGATCTTTTCTTCCATAATGGATTGCAGGAAAAGCTCACCGATCCGTTTATGAAAATCATCCGTCCCCCAGGTGGCGATATCTTCTTTTTTAAAATTCACCGTCTGCGTGCGGTTATACAGCTGCCAGCGGTGACTGTTATAATAATACCAGTACATCTCTGCCAATAAACTGTTAAGAATGGAACGGGCCGGTTCCATACT
Source organism: uncultured Chitinophaga sp. (assembly GCA_964652845.1). Lineage (GTDB taxonomy): Bacteria > Bacteroidota > Bacteroidia > Chitinophagales > Chitinophagaceae > JJ008. Next base: position 2,180 of record CAZZDQ010000080.1, on the reverse strand, counting down.
GCTGCTGATCTCTTTTTCAAAGCTGGCGATGGAAAGGATCTCGTTATTATCCCGGTTATCTGTTTGCAGGTTCGCCATGAAGACCAGGGTTTTGATGACCTGGGCATCCTGTTTTTCCTGTTTGGCGAGTGTATAGAGTTTCTGTACTTCTGTCAATGCCGATTTCGGAAGCCCCTTATTCACAAAATCATTGATCTTCTTCCATTCTGCATCATAGGTCTTAACAGGGATTTGGCAAATGGCGGGTGCAAGAAAAAATCCAAAAAAACTGAGCAGAAAAAACAAGTGGCGGAAAAAGGGGCGGCACATATAAATTTTTTTTACAAGTTAAACAAATTACCCTCTAAAGATGCTTACAAAAATTGTTTTTCATAAAAAGCCGTTACAAAGCTTCAAAAAATGCTTTAACGTTTCCTTACCACGGTTTTGGCGTGCTGGCATATCGTTTGAAAATTCATACACAGGAGGATTTAAAATATGAAAAAAATCTACTCAACTATGATCGGCTCACTGATGAGCCTTTTTGCTTTTGCCGGACAGGGATTCGGCACAGGCAAACTTTCCGTGACCTACCAGGGTTACGACCGCATCAAAATTTACATTGACAATTTCAACTATTCCCCTACCGGCAGTACGGTCGTGCTGGATAACCTTCAGGCCGGTTACCATACGGTAGCTATTTACAAGAGCTCCGGGTATGGCTGGAATATCTTTGGCCGCAATAGAGGCTGGGGACGGAGCAGTGACCAGTTACTGTATTCCAATTCCGTGTACATTCAGCCTTTTACCATGGTCGACATCACCATTGACCGTTTCGGGCATGCCTATCTGGATGAAAAGTCCATGCGTAAGCCCGGTTGGGACGGCCGTGACGGGGATGGTGACTACGACGGAGATGATAATGGTGACAGAAGGCAAGACAGGAATGACCGTAATAATGACTCCCGTTACCAGCAACATGATCCCTATGGCAATAACGGTTATGGCTATGGTTATCAAAACCTGATGACCGATGCTGAATTTGCACAGGTGAAGGATCAACTCCGCAGTGAATGGTTTGAAAAAAACAGGCTCACCTCTGCCGAGACGATCCTCAACAGCAATAGCGTCACTTCTTTCCAGGTGAAACAACTGATGATGCTTTTCAGCTTCGATGATAACAGGATGGAAGTGGCAAAAAGCGCCTACCGCAACACGGTTGATAAACAAAACTTTTACATTGTGGAAAGCGCATTGAATTTTGAAAATGACCGCGCAGAACTGGACCGTTTTATCCGTACTTGTAAATAATGCCCCCTCCCCTAAAGGGGGAACTATAAATCTAATGAGAAGCCTCTCCAAATTGTGGAGAGGCTTTTGTATTTATCATATAGCTTATTACCTTTTCTTAAGGGGATGGAGGTGGGGTAAAACTTCAGCAATCGTTTTGCCGATATCAGCAGGGCTGTTCACTACATGGATCCCACATTCCCGCATGATCTTCATTTTAGCGGCAGCTGTATCTTCTGCACCTCCTACAATGGCGCCGGCATGGCCCATTCGGCGACCTGCAGGAGCCGTTTGACCTGCAATAAAACCCACAACAGGTTTTTTATTCCCGTTTTTACTGACCCAGCGTGCTGCTTCTGCTTCCATCCCTCCGCCGATCTCACCGATCATGACAATGGCATTTGTATTTTCATCATTCATGAATAATTCGATCGCTTCCCGGGTGGTGGTACCGATGATCGGATCGCCCCCGATACCGACCGCGGTAGAAATGCCCGATCCCGCTTTTACTACCTGGTCCGCAGCTTCATAGGTCAGGGTACCTGATTTGGAAACAATGCCGACAGGGCCGGGTTGAAATACAAAACCTGGCATGATCCCGACCTTGCATTCTCCTGCTGTAATGACACCGGGACAATTGGGACCTACCAGCCTTGCATTCTTTCCGGAGAGATAATTCTTCACTTTCACCATGTCCTGTACGGGGATCCCCTCCGTAATGCAAACGATCAGCTGCATGCCTGCATCAGCCGCTTCCATGATGGCATCGGCAGCAAAAGCGGGAGGAACGAAAATAATGCTCACATCCGCGCCGGTATTTTTCACACAATCCAAAACAGTGTTGAAAACGGGACGGTCCAGGTGACGGGTACCACCTTTCCCGGGTGTAACGCCTCCCACCAGGTCGGTGC
>CAZZDQ010000079.1:0-6452 GCA_964652845.1 uncultured Chitinophaga sp. | reverse complement strand
TCTTTCTTTATTTTGCACCAAACCCATTAGAATGTCTGAACCCATTATCCAATTAAGTCATGCTAATATCTACCAGGGTAATAACCTCATCCTTGGGGATGTGAACCTGCGGGTTAACAAGGGAGAATTTGTTTACCTGGTCGGAAAGACCGGCACGGGGAAATCAAGTCTTTTAAAAACATTATACGGGGAATTGCCGCTTGGTGAAGGGGAAGGTACAGTGGCGGGATTCAATCTCCGCGGGCTCGACTGGAAAAAAGTTCCCTACCTCCGGCGCAACCTGGGCGTGGTTTTCCAGGACTTTCAATTGCTTACGGACCGCAATGTAAATGAGAACCTCAAATTCGTCGTCAAGGCTACCGGCTGGAAAGATGAGAAACTGATGGATGAAAAGATACAGGATGTACTGAATAAAGTGGGTTTGAAATCGAAGGGATTCAAAATGCCCTTTGAACTCAGCGGCGGCGAGCAGCAACGGGTAGATATTGCCCGCGCTCTCCTCAACTCACCCAAACTTATCCTGGCAGATGAACCAACAGGAAACCTGGACCCCGAGACCTCCGATGAGATCATGAACCTGCTCTTCACCATTTCAAAGGATTATAATACGGCCGTCGTGATGGCCAGCCACGATTATATCGTGGTGCAGAAATTCCCCGCCCGAATGATCCGGACGGAAAGAGGCCGGGTACAGGACAATGCTACCATAAGCATTGAATGATCCGTTGCACATTTTTACTGTTATCAAAATTCTCTTCGAGCAGCCTTTTCCTTTTTTCGATCCCCGCCCCTGTAAAGGGTTCAATGAACAGGCGCATGATCGATGAAATAAATTCCTCCGCAGATTGAGCCGTTTCGCAAACCGATCTGAAAACAGGGGATGCGGCAAGCATTTCATTATTCACCAGGCAATGCCTGCCGCTGAATAAGGCATGTAAAAGCTTCAATTTGATGCCCGTCCGGCTAAAGGAAGGCAATACATTCAGGTGTGACTGCCGGATAAGCTCCTCCAATGCCTCATCGCCCGGATTTTCAACGAGCTTTACATTTTTAAAAACGGAGATCATTCTTTTCAGGGCATTTGAAGGGTCTTTCCCTGCAACGATGAACGGGATCCCCGACCCGGCAAAAACATTTTGCACCAGCCAACGTGCCGCTTTATCATTTTCACTCACCGAAAGATTCCCATGATAAAGGCAAAATTCCCCTGATCCCGGTTTGCCGGTTACAGTTTGATAAGGCGTAAATACGGGCAGATAAAAAACGTTTTTCAAATGGTACCTGTCCTTAAAGATCCCTGTTTCCGTTTCTGAGATACAACCATAGAACGTGTTTTGCGGGAGTTGCGATTGGTATTTTTCCAAAAGCCTGCTCTCTCTTTCATAGTAAAATTTTTTGAACAGACTTCCTGCTGAACCGGCAAGGCTCCTGTAATAGTCCGCTTCATTATTGTGCAACCTGACAAGGACCCTTTTGTTTTTATTCAAACGGGAAATAATACCTGTGCAATGGATGCCTTCCAGCAATACCGGGTTCTGATCGGTATTCAAATTATCAATCAATTTTTTATTTACTCTTGAAGAGACAATATAGGGCCGGGACAGGGAGATACCCGTTATGCCGGTTCTTCTCCTGTACGATCTGATGGATACACAATATTTTTTAAGCTCCGCTTCGTCGGCAGGACGGCGATAGGAAAAATAATGAAGATTGACTGCTATCCCGGCCGCATACAGGGCCCTGATCTTATAAAACATATCGATCGCTCCTCCATTATCAGTGGGCGCGGGAGCTGACAGGCAAACGATATGTAATGCCTTTGTCATGCAGACAATATTTTTTGATAGAACGAGATAAGTTTTCCTTCTTCATTTTGCCAGTTATATTTTTCCCTTGCTCTCAGGCATTGCTGATGCAATCTTTCATGCTGTTCCTTATCAGTCAGCAACCTGTTGATCGCTTGGGAAATTGTTGCCGGTTGCAGGTCATCGATCAGTACCGCCACTTCAAATTCTTCATTGATCTTCCTGTATTCGGGGAAGTTCATGGCCACCTGGGGCAGGCCGGACCGGATATAGTCAAAGAACTTATTGGGCAGGGCAAGCCATTGATTCAAGCCTTCCTTTTCTGACAAACAAAGCCCCATGGTGGCTTTTTGAGAGATCGATGACAGTTCACCTGGTGTGATCATTCCTTTCAGTTCGATTTTATTTTCCAGCTGATAGTGAGCAACCAGTTGTTTCAGCTGTTCCATAAAGTTGCCATCCCCGCAAATGATCAGTTTAGCTTCCACTTCCCGCATGGCGGGAACAAGGAATTCAAACCCCCTTGCCTGATTCACAGCACCCTGGTACAAAATGAATTTCTCGTTTCCGGGCCCCGTAGCCGCTTCGGCCTTTGGCATGATCTCCTGTATGAGCGGCACATTCAAGATGGTTTCATAAGCCACCCCATATCTTTTTTTGAATTCAGCAGCGATACCGTTACTGACCGTATAACCGTATTTGAATTTGGGAACAAATCTTTTTTCCACCCGCAGCCACGCTTTTTTTATCGCAGGACGTGTGATCACTTCCTTCAGTTCGGTGAACAATTCATGGGCATCATATACGCGGGAAATTCTTTTGATACGGGAAATAAAATAGGCTGTGAAGATCGTATCCAGGTCGATCGCACAGATGCAATCCATTTTCCTGAATAACAGGTAATAAAAAAGCCGGAAATTATATTCAGCATAGAATAATTTCCCTCTATTGAAAAAACAGCGGATCCTTTTTTGCCGGTATGTATTTTCCTTCAACGGCAGGGAGCCGGGCAGCTTTCGGCCCACCAGGGTCACCGAATAACCTTTTCCCGCCAGGGAATGACAGATACGCTGCATGCGCTGGTCATACGTGAGATCATTCGTTACGGTAAAGAAAATTCTTTTCACATAAAAAAGGTCTTGCAAATATGCAAAACCCTTTTTATAAAGCGTTAATTAAAATACTATTGCTGGCCCATATTCATGGTGTCCGTATCGTCCCCCGTGCCCTTTGTTTTGCGTTTGAAAAGATTGGGATCGAATTTCCCGAAACGCCAGCTGAAACTCAGGCGGAACACCTGCGGATCCCGGCGCCGGAAAACGTCCTGTATGGAAGTGGCGGTTTCGGAATGAACATCAGACCTGCGGGTACGGAAAATATCATTCACGCTCAATGTAAGGGAAGCCATTTTGTTTTTCAGAAAATCGTATTTGATGGCAGCATCGACCCAGTAATTGGCCCGCACATATCCCTGTGAAGTAATGGCCTGGCCAAAAAAGCCGCCGCCTCCACCGCCCATAGGTCCACGGCCGCCGCCCTCACCTCCTCCGCTGCCACTGCCTCCGGGAGGCAGCACGGTCTTGCTCTGGTAATTACCTGAAAGCTGGATGCTGAAATTTTTCGGCAGTTTGAAACTGTTGTTCTGTTTGGCAAACCAGCTGAAGAATTGCGGCCCGCTGGGCTGACCGGCAATACCGCTGTTGATCTTTGAGGTAAAGAGGTTCAGGTCATTGGTGATATCCCACCACTTGGTGACCTTGTTCTTCATATTCAGTTCAAGCCCGGTGACATAGGCCGAGCTGGCATTAATATAAGTATTGACGATGATCAGTTTATTGTTCAGTGCGGAGGTATCCGTTTCCTGGAAGCGGCTGATCAGTTTGTCGGTATACTTGAAATAAAGAGAGGCCAGGAAATTATCATTGTTCTTCTTAAATACTTTTTGATAATTCAATTCCACATTGTTGCTGAATTCGGGTTTCAGGTTCGGGTTACCACGGGTGATATTCAGTGAATCGGAATAATCCGTATAAGGATATAACTGGAAGAAATTGGGCCGGTTGATCTTGCGGGAATAATTCAGCTGGAGTTCCTGGTTGTTCTTCATTTTATCGCTGAGGAACATACTTGGGAAAAGGCTCACCGGGAACTGGATATGGAATTGCTGGTTCTTATCGGGCAGGACGCCGGAATAATCGGAGCTTTCCAGCCTCAACCCCACCTGGTAACCGAAATTCTTTACCTGGTTGGTGTAGGTGGCATAGCCGGCATATACATTATCATTACTAGTATAATTCACTGACAAAGCGGGGAGGTAGTACCGTATCCCGTTATTCACCGAATCATAATCATTCCGGCTGGCATTGTTTCGCACGGCCGCACGCAGCCCAAGTTCCAGTTTTGATTTATCGGTCAGGGGATTGGTATAATCTGTTTGCGCAATGAAATTGGTAAAACTGGTCCTGCCCAACTGTAATTGTTCGGAAGAATACTGAAAAACGTCCTGTGGCCAGGAGTAAACCCTGGATGTGATATCATTGCTGCTGGTGCTGTGACTTTTGTTAAGGTTCAGGTCCGCCGTCCATTCCTTCCCATTTTTGGGATAAGTATGTTTGAAACTCAGCTGGAACCCGTTATTGTGCATGTGGGCGATATTATCCGATTCACGGTTGTTGAGTGTGGTGGTGGGAGGCGTATAGAGGTAGTCTGTGTAAATATTGCTCGATGTGGTGGGTTTGAACTGGCCGTCAACGAGGTTCGCAGCCACGCTTAACGTGTTACGATTGGAGAGGAAAAAGTCTGCACCCCCGCGATAAAACATGAAATGCCCAAGCGATACGCTGTGGTCATTTTGTGTGAGATCAGTGAGTGGGGTTCCGACCAGGGTGCTCCTGGTGGTGGTGCCGTCGCTGATGGATTTTCGCTGGTTATAATTTGCGCTTAAGAACAGGTTGACCTTATCCTGGCGAAGGTTGATATCCCCGCCCACCCCGATCCTCCAGCGCGAATCCACACTGGTACGGATGCCGCCGTTATACCCCACTTTTTTATTCTTCTTTAATACGATATTAATGATACCCGCCGTGCCACCCGATGCGTCGAATTTGGCGGAAGGATTGGTGATGATCTCCACATTATCGATCACGTCGGCAGGGATCTGGTCCAACGTCATGGTGGTGGGCTTGCCGTCCACAAAGATCTGCGGGGTATTATTACGCATAGTGATATTGCCGTCTATGTCCACGCTGACACTGGGTACATTTTTCATCACATCCACGGCGCTGCCGCCGGAGGAAACTATATTTTTATCCACGCTGAAGACCTTTCTGTCGATGCCCAGTTTCAGCCCAGGTGTAGATGCCACTACCGTGACACCCGATAGGGTAGTGCTTTCAATATTGATCTTGATATTCCCAAGGTCCTTATCCAGCGCACCGATCAGGCTGGTCATATCACCATTCCCCGAACTGTTCTTATCGGGTCTTTTTATATCAAAGGAAACGGGTTGGGTATAGGTCTTATAGCCCACAACAGTGATTTGTAATTTCATTTGCCCGAATACAGGGACATTTTCAAGGCGGAACTCACCGTTTGCCTTCGTGATCATGCCGGTCAGGGGTACATCCTTCCTTTTTTTACTCAGGGAGTCAAATTTGTTCTGGAGGATCTGAACCGAAGCGTATTCTATGGGTTTATCCGTCAGGGAGTCGAGGATCTTGCCGTAAAAACTGCCGGTGGGCATCTGGCGATTACCGTTATTCCGGTTGCCGGTACCCTGTATCTGAGAAAAAGCTGAGCCAATTGCGAAAAAACAACAAATAATCAACGGAATTCTTTTCATCATATTATTTTCAAAATTAGACGAAGATTTATGATTTTACTTTCTTTTCATTTTTATTAGCGGATGAATGGTTGCATGCCCGTATAAAAGGAAAATCATTTCCCTGTAAGAGTGATCAGCAACTGGATCAACCCGATCAGGAAACCGAAAACGGCACCCACCACTTCCAGGAAGCGGAACTCCTTTTTTGTTATTTTATTCAGCATGTCTTCCAGTTTATCCCCCGAAAATCCTGCCACTTTTTCCCGGACGATCTTTTTAAGGTCCAGTTCATTTTCCAGTTTATTCATATAGCTCTTCATCAAAACGGGGAAGAGGGCTTCAAGTTCCGTTAAAAAAGCTGCCTTGAGCTGTTTGATCGTCTTTTCTCCAATGAACATAGACAGGATCGGAAAGATATCCGGCATCCGTGTTCGCAAAAAATGATCAATATGCTTTTCCAGCTCCGGTTTTAATTTCTGAAAGTTCTGGGGGTTGGATACTTTTTGTTCGATCTCGTTGAAAGAAAGCAGCTCGTCATGTACCACATCTCCCAGTTTATCCGCGATCTGTTCCTGGTTCTTCGGGAAGACGCCCTGTATTTTCAAACCCAAGAAACGGATGGGTTTCCGGGGATGAAATAGCATCTTGATGGCGATCCAGGTAGTGAACCATCCCGTAAATGCTGAGATGAGGGGGATCAGGATCCAGTGATAATTGATGTTCATAAAAAAAAATATCCCCGCCTCATGCCGTGATAAAACGGGGAATACGGGGTGGCTGATGGGGCTCGAACCCACGACCCTCAGAACCACAATCTGATGCTC
>CAZZDQ010000078.1:0-6620 GCA_964652845.1 uncultured Chitinophaga sp. | reverse complement strand
TAAGGTTACGATTTAACCATGTGATAATCCCGTGGCGGTTCAATGTTCCCTGAACCAATCGGCATATTTTATATAATTATTGGCGATCCGCTTGATCTCATCATGGATCAGCTCCTGGGAGATATTCTTGACTTTTTTGGCAGGGATCCCCGCATAGACGCTGCCCGGTTCGCAGACCATATTTTCCAGCACCACGGCCCCGGCAGCAATAATCGTATGGCTGTACACAATGGCATTGTCCATGATGATCGCACCCATACCGATCAGTACATCGTCATGCAGGGTGCAGCCATGTATAATGGCATGATGTCCGATAGAGACTTCGTGCCCAATGGTGGTGCCATAGCGCTGGTAAGTACAGTGGATGCAGGCCCCGTCCTGCACATTGACCTTGTTCCCGATATTGATGAAATTCACGTCTCCGCGTACGACGGTATTGAACCAAAAACTGCAGTCATCCCCGCATACCACATCGCCCACGATGGTGGCATTGGGCGCGATGAAACAATTATTCCCGAACCGGGGAATTTTATCCTCAACCGGCAAAATGAGTGGCATAGTGATGCAAAGTTCAGCCAATTCGTCTGACCATCTATTCGCAAATATCCTGCATTCTTTCCGACATTTGCGCTCATGAATGAAAGGGAAATTTTCTTGCGGTTTATGGCACATACATCCCCATCCCCCCTGGGTTTTGAGGTCGCCCGGGCCACCGGGTGTTCACTATTTGATAAGAAGGGGAAGGAATATATTGACCTCATTGGCGGGATCAGTGTGGCCAATACCGGCCATGGTCATCCGGCCGTAAGGGAAGCCATTAAAAAACAAGTGGACGAATACCTGCACGTCATGGTATACGGTGAATTCATTGAGTCGCCGCAGGTACAATATGCGAAATTGCTCACAGAACATTTGCCCGCTTCATTGCATTCGGTTTATTTCACCAATTCGGGTACCGAGGCGGCAGAAGGCGCCATGAAACTGGCAAAAAAATACACGGGCCGTACGCAGATCATCGCTTTTAAAAACTCCTATCATGGCAGTACACAAGGCGCTTTGAGTATGATCGGGAATGAATACTGGCGCAATGCCTTCCGCCCCCTCCTGCCGGATATCCTGCACCTGGAATATGATTCCCCCGCATCACTGGAAGAGATAACCGAAAGGACGGCCTGCGTTGTTGCAGAAACCATACAGGCAGAGGCCGGGATCAGGAAAGCTTCTGAAGAATGGATGCTTGCCCTGCGGGAAAAATGCTCTGAAACAGGCAGTCTCCTGGTCCTGGATGAAATTCAAACCGGGTTTGGAAGAACGGGATCACTCTGGGGTTTTGAACATTTTAATATCGTCCCGGATATTTTACTGTTAGGAAAGGCCCTGGGAGGCGGTATGCCCCTTGGTGCATTCATTGCTGATAAAAGGATCATGGATGTATTGGCCGATAAACCTGCCCTGGGGCATATCACCACATTCGGCGGGCATCCTGTTTGTTGTGCCGCCGGGAGAGCCTCAATGAAAGTTTTGCTGGACGAAGGATGGATGGATGGGATCGGGGAGAAAGAGAACCTGTTCCTCGAACGCCTGCATCACAGGAAAATAAAGGCCGTACGATCCTGCGGGTTATGGCTGGCCGTGGAATTTGATTCCTTTGATACAAACAAAAAGATCATCGATGCCTGCATTGAAGGTGGGGTCATGACGGATTGGTTCATGTTCAATTCCTCCTGCCTGCGTATCTCTCCGCCGCTGGTCATTTCTGCGGGGCAGGCGGAAAAAGCCTGCGGGGTCATAATCAAAGCATGCGATGAATGTTAAAATCTACTAATTTTACAACCACTATTTAAAACCATAACCCTTTCACCCGATGAATAACCAATATATCAATATTGCGCTGGCTGATGATCACAAGATCTTCCGGGACGGCATCAAGATGGCCCTCAAAGACAAGGAATACCTTAAAATAATCTGGGAAGCCGACGATGGCAAGGAGTTGATGCATAAACTCAAATTAAAACTGCCGGATGTCGTTTTAATGGATATCAGGATGCCCGAGGTGGATGGGGTCAATGCCATCAGCATGATCCGGAAAGAATATGAGGCCATCAAGATCATCGTGCTGACCATGTATGACGACCAGGAGATGATCACGAAGATGATGGAAATGGGCGCCAATGCTTACCTGACGAAAACAACGGATCCCGAAGAGATCTACCAGGCCATTCTCACCTGTATGAATGATGATTTTTATTTCAATGAGTTGGTGAACAAAGCGGTACTGCTCAAGCTGCAGCATAAAAAGACCGTGAGGCAGTTCTATCCCAACCCTGTAAAATTTTCAGAGAAAGAACTGAAGATACTGAAGCTGATCGCTGAGGACAAGACCACGGAAGAGATCTCCAAAGTGATCTTTTTAAGCCCTCGCACCATTGAGACCATTCGCCAGAATATGAAGCAAAAAGTGGGCGTTAAAACCATTGCCGGGTTGGTGATGTATGGCATGCGCAATAAATTGCTGGAATAAGGATGCCCGGCACTGACATGCTTATGACCAATATCAACGACAGTTTCTTCCACGGCCTTTATAAGGAGGTCTGGCGCCGGATCATACCGGAGGAGCTCACCGCCAAGGAGATGAATTTCCTTTTAACTTATTTCGACCTGAAGGCAAACAGCAAAGTGCTGGACATCATGTGCGGGTATGGCAGGCATGTGCTGGGCCTGGCCAGGAAAGGAATTGAAACAACCGGAGTTGATAACCTGGCGGATTATATTGAGGAAATAAAAAAAACAGCTGCCGGTGAAAACCTGCCCGTTACCCCAATCCTGGCATCCATACTCAGCTTCGAACCGCGGGATTCATTTGACCTGGTTCTCTGCATGGGGAACAGCCTGAATTTTTTTGATGCGGCCGATACGGTCACGATCATGAAAAAAATATATACAGCCCTGATGCCGGGCGGTCACTTCCTGATCAATTCCTGGTCATTGCTGGAAATCGCAGCCACCAGGCCCGTGAGAAATACCTGGGAACATGTCGGCGATATCAGGCACCTGACCAGCCAGCAATACCTTCTCTCGCCATCCCGGATGGAAGTGGAATTCACCATGATATCTGCGAATGGGGAGACGGAAACGAAGAAGGGGATCGACTACCTCTATTCCATCAATGAAATGGAAGCGATGCTGCAGGCGGCAGGCCTGGTGATGAAAGAAGTTTACAGTATACCCGGAAAGAAAAAATTCACTTTCGGCGAACCGAGGGCCTATATCGTGGCCCGGAAACCTGCATAAAAATAAACCCCGGCGCATCGGCCGGGGCTATTCTTACTGTTATGAAAAGAGAAATGCAATAACGATCTTTTTTTACGCCAGGCTGTGGATCAGGTTTTTAGCAAATGGTATTGGATTTTAAAAACGGTTTCATACGATCAGGATCTGTGCTCAAAAGAAAGAAAGTTGATTGGCGGCCTGGCCTGCTTTCCGGTCTTTGCCGGTTGGTCTTTGCACAGGATTTGGAAATAACTTTCTGGACGGTTATGGACATTGGATGAGAAGGATTCAAAACAGGTCATCCGTATCAATCAACTTTCCGAAACAAAAATAGGGTCGCACCTATCTGTTAACAATAGCATAAATGCCCGATTTCCATTCTTCGGCATTTACCGCCCGCTGCGTAGTTCTTCCAGCTCCGGTATCGTAAACTTCCGCGATTTACACCCCCGCATGGTAGTTTCTGCAAAACCGAAATCGGGTAGTTTCACAGTAGTATATTTTGCAGGAAATTTTCATCTTGCAGCGTTGATTGCTACGTGAACATTTTAACAAAACAAAAATCCAATTATGAAAAATCATGACGCAAATTATCAGATCAAAGTAGCCATTGCGGATGATCACACGCTTTTCCGCACAGGGGTGAAGACCGCCTTACAGATGCGCAAAGACATCCAGATGGTGGCAGAGGCAGAGAATGGCATGCAACTGATGAATCTGTTGCGGCATATTCAGCCGGATGTGGTATTACTGGATATCCAGATGCCGATTATGGATGGCCTGACGGCCCTTCCGGAAATAAAGAAATTATATCCCGGTATCAAGGTCATCATGCTTTCTTTCCTGAATGACCACTCCGTAATCTCCAAAATGATGGAAATGGGAGCCAATTCCTATGTTACCAAGGAATCCGGTGCAGACATGATCTATGATGCCATCCGGGCGGTTTACGAGAACGATTACTATTTCAATGACATTACCAACAAGGCCCTGCTCAGCGGCCTGCGTACCAAGCGAACAGCAGAGGCCGCAACACCGCAGGAAGTTCATCTTTCAGAAAAAGAGATCACTATCCTGAAACTGATGTGCGAAGAGAAAAGTACCAAGGAGATAGCCGATATCGTGGACCTGAGCCCCCGTACGGTGGAAGCTATCCGCGATAAATTAAAGACAAAAACAGGTACAAAATCCATGGCTGGACTGGTATTGTATGCAGTAAAAACCGGGCTGGTGCAACAGGCCTGAAAAATTAAATAAACAGGAAGAAAGCCATTTGCAGACAAGCAGGTGGCTTTTTTATTTGGCTTTCCTGAAAATAATTGGTTTTTAATGCAGCATTGATATTTAAAAATTGTCTAAATTACAGGCAGCCAAAGGCAAGTTATGACCGAGGAAGCCATTGTAAAAGGTTGTTTAGACAATGAGGCCACTGCTCAGCGGGAACTGTACAACAAGTACAGTTCCAAAATGCTGGCTGTGTGTTACCGATATGCCCAGCACCGGGAAGATGCCGAAGATATGCTGCAGGAAGGTTTTATAAAGATCTTTACTCAAATGCATACGTTCGAAAACCGTGGCTCCTTTGAAGGCTGGATCCGCCGGATCATCATTCACACCTGCATCAATATTTTGAAGAAAAACAAGAAATTCAGCGAACATTCAGATATCATTTATGCCAATGGTGTTGCGATCAACGGCGAAAACGTTCCTTCCATTATCCAGGCCAAACAAGTGGTTGAATGTATACGGATGCTCCCCATAGGGTACAGGACCGTTCTGAACCTGTATGCGATAGAAGGTTATTGTCACCGCGAGATTGCGGATATACTGGAGATCGAAGAAAGCACCAGCCGCAGCCAGTACACAAGGGCCAAGGCAATGCTTGAAGATATTTTGATCAGGAGAAAGATCCTGCCCAAACCAAGACACGACGAAGAATGGCTGGCAGCAGTAAACCAGCAATAAACTGAAAGGATGACTGATTATGAAAAATGAATTTGACCATAAGGATTTTGAAAGTTTTCTGCGGCAGAACGCCCGGCAATTCCGGATGTTCCCCACAGAAAAGGTCTGGAAGCATATTGAGAAAACGCTTCACCCCCGTCGAAAATGGTATGCCGGGGCGCTGGTATTGCTCCTGCTCTCCGTTGGTTCCGTGATGTACTTCATGATGCGGAATACAGGAAAGATCATCACCTCAGCCAAAGAAGTGGCTGTTGCTTCCCCGGCTGAAGAGCAGTCAAAGAGTCAGCCAGCCGCTGTTCCTGTAATACTCGTAAAACATAATAATGGATCCCTCAACCTGACCCCTGTCAATTTCTCTGTTTCATCTGCTGACGATAATATAATGACATCCGTCCCTGGCCAGGTCATACCCGGCCTTGGAACAGACAAAGCAAAGATTGATTTGGCCGATGCTTCATCAGTTCCGGTCACAAAACCCGGTAATATTCAAACCATATTGCCCTCTTTTCTGAAAGCAACACCCGATGAGAACATTGCTGATGCGAGATCCACTGAAAGAAATACGACAGCACCCGTTCCGGTGCATTTGCTGACCAACCCGGATAGCAAGATCCTGAGCAGTTTCAATAAACCTTTTCCGGATTCACGAAATGAGATCTCACCCTTTACCATTGAAAGCATCGCCAATGAATACCAGGCCATAAAACTGAAGAAGAGATGGTCATGGGAAGTCTATTTCACGCCTACTGTCAGTTACAGGAAACTCAGTGAGAACAAGGCCTTCATTAATTCCGCCACTGCCCAGCTCACAAATTACACACCACCTTCTTCCGGTTATCTTTCCATTGCAGGCATCAAAGACCTGGTCATGCATAAACCGGATATGGGCGTGCAACTCGGGTTCAGGACGGGGTATCATCTGACGAAGCGTATCAAACTGATCGGTGGCCTGCAGTTCAATGTAAGCAAATATGATATCCGTGCTTCTTATTCGCAACCGGTGGTGGCTACCATTGCGCTTCGCTCAGGTAATGGCGTGGGCGCTTTGTCCACCGTCACGAACCTGCGCAACCTGGATAATGCACAATCCAACTGGCTGCGGAATCTATATTTCTCCGCTGCTGCACCGGTGGGCGCAGAAGTAAAACTTTTCTCGGGCAAGACCGATATTGGCGTCAGCGGTACCATTCAGCCTATGTTCATCCTGAATGATAAGGCCTACCTGATCTCCACTGATTATAAGGATTATGCCCAGGTTCCCTCCCTGACCCGCGACTGGAATATCAGCGCCGGCATGGAAGCATTTGCGGGTTATACCACTGGTAAACTGCATTGGCGCATCGGGCCTACGGTGCGTTACCAGTTGCGCTCCAGTTTTTCACCCA
>CAZZDQ010000077.1:4103-6764 GCA_964652845.1 uncultured Chitinophaga sp. | reverse complement strand
TTTTCCGGCACAAAGATATGGTTAAGTTTGGTACTATGCAAAACAAAGTACCATTTATTTTATAATATTCTCCTAAAAAGCCTGGAAGTTAGCTGAAATATATCTTTATTTAGCTTATAATTGACTTAAAATGAATGGCTTATCAGAATAAAGGAAGGCTGGAACTTTAGTAGAAAATATTTTATCTCTCTTCCTTATGTGAGGCCCGCAGGAGCATTAACAGTAGGAAACTCAGTCCTATTTTCATTTGATGATATGTATGGTGCAAAGATTGTTCATCCTGGTTGCCGCTCCCATCATGGGGTTGGGCGGGTTGATGATCATATAGAATTTGACCGTCTTATTGGTCTTAACCAGTTTGCGGAGATCCTGCATGGTGATCTTGAATACCGAGGTGATACTGTCCTTTTCAAAAAAAACATTATAGTTGGCATCTGTGATCTGCATTTTATGCGGCCATGTATTTTGCGGATTTTCCCGGAGATCGATCTGCAGCCATCCGTTTTTATTCCACTCCTTTGCTTTTATTTTAACCTGGTTTGCGTCTCCCGGTACCGAGCCTTTTAACACTATTTTATTGTTCAGCGTCACCGTCCAGCTTTGCTGGGCCGCCGATGTCAGTGAAGTCATACTAAAAAAAATTAATATAAGGATTGTTTTCATATTCAATAATTATTAAAAGAATCGTGCCAATCAACACTACCATAACACTCATTTATCGGTTTTACCATTTCAGCAGGGCGCTGGCCCATGTAAACCCGCTGCCGAATGCCGCGAGGCATACCAGGTCTCCTTTTTTGATCCTGTCATCCTGCAAGGCTTCGCATAAGGCGATCGGAATGGAGGCTGCTGTTGTATTGCCATAACGATCAATATTATTATATACCTGGTCATCCCGCAGGCGGAGTTTTTTCTGGATAAACTGCGATATGCGCAGGTTGGCCTGGTGGGGGATCAATAGTTTCAGGTCGTCAATTGTATGCCCGTTGGCCTGTAATGCTTCCATGATCACTTCGGGAAATTTCTCTACCGCCACTTTGAAAACGGCGGGACCGTCCATGTTCGGAAAATTCTGTGCTTTATCGATCATGGCATGGCTCATGAACATGTCGCCGATCTCGGCTTCATTAAAATCGGCCAGCATGTTCTCCTTTACCCAATAATTGGCATGTGTGCCGGGGTTGAACATGGCGAGTATCTCAGCATTATTCCCGTCGCTATGCAGGTGGGTGCTCAGGATACCACTGCGATCATCTGTTGAAGGTTGCAGAACCACCGCCCCCGCTCCATCCCCGAATATGACGGAAATATTTCTTCCCCTCGTACTGAAATCCAGGCCGAATGAATGCTTCTCTGCCCCTACTACCAGGATATTTTTATACATGCCGGTTTTGATGAACTGGTCGGCCACACTCAGGGCGTACACGAAACCAGAACATTGGTTCCGGACATCCAGCGCCCCGATCGTTCTCATGCCCATGGCTCTTTGCAGCAACACCCCGCAACCGGGAAAATAATAATCAGGAGTAAGGGTGGCAAATACGATGAAGTCTATTTCCCGGGCTGAAGTGCCAGCCATTTCTATGGCTATTTTTGCTGCTTCCACGCCCATCGTGGTGGTGGTTTCACCTGTCCTTTTGGCGAATCTCCTGCTTTTTATCCCGGTTCGTTCCTGGATCCATTCGTCCGTGGTATCCATATATTTCATAAGGTCCCGGTTCGTGAATTCATTTTCGGGAACATACATGCCGATACCGGCAATATAACTTTTCAGCATAGCAGGCAATTGATCATGAACCGGTGCCTGATAATCAGAGGGGCAGGCCCGGTAAGGGAAGATAGCGAATCCCATTGAATTAGTTAATTAAGGGATTAAGTTGATTGGTTAATTGGGGTTAGGCTAATTAATTGTCTCCTCATTTAACCAATTAACTAATGTTTGCCCGCAGTGTCAGAGATTGTTTGTATAGTATTAGATGAAGACGCCTTATTACAACTACTCTTCCCCCCTAATAAAAACCACCAGACCAGCGAAGCCGCTAAAAGAAAGGGTAGTATCCAGGCCAGCCACCCCATCCCCACTTTTTTGCTTTCATTGAATTTGTTTTCTCCCGCTGTTGAGGTCTTCTCCGGTCCCGGGCCGCCGGAAGCAGGTTGCTCTCCTGGGTTAAAAAGGGGGCTTATCTTTTTGATATTGATCGGCATGTTTGAAGTTTTTGAATTGGATGAGTGTGAAGAATATAAACAAACGGAAAGATATATTTTTTTGAAATGACATCATCCGGAAATACAAAAATGGTCCCGGGTCATTTGAACCCGTTTGAAAACAATATTATCTTTGCGGTATGTTTCGTTTGCTGGAATACATTCTTATTTCGTGGCTGGTCTACAGGATACTGGATAATATTTTCACTCCTTCTCCGCGACGGCACCGGGATGGCTCCTCCGCAAAGCATAAAAATACCCCTGCCAGTTCTTTTCACAGAATGATCAATAAACAAACCGGCGAATACATAGATTACGAAGAAGTAAATTAAGCCCGTCCCCCGTTTTTTTTTATTTTTGCTACCCGGTTCTCAGAAATTTGTATGATAAAATTATTAACCGGACCCTTAGCTCAGACGGTTAGAGCACCTGACTCATAATCAGGGGGCCGTAGGT
>CAZZDQ010000077.1:0-4003 GCA_964652845.1 uncultured Chitinophaga sp. | reverse complement strand
GGACCCTTAGCTCAGACGGTTAGAGCACCTGACTCATAATCAGGGGGCCGTAGGTTCAAATCCTACAGGGTCCACAGGTTTTTCAGTTCTTCAAAACTGTTTTTCAATTTCGCCATTATATGCTGCATCACCGGGTTGGCCGGGGAAACATGAAAAATAAGAATAACAGGGACCTCGTTCATACGTATTTCATAAAGCTTTACCACTATTCATCGAAAGCTGCAAAAGATTATAACGAAGAAACCATTCATCTTTTTCGATTGAATGTTAAGAAACTGAGAGCTTTTTTGCGTATGCTCAGAGGGTCGGATATGAACAGTCCTTTCCTCCGTTTCCCGCACCGGTTCAAAAAAATGTATTCCCTCACAGGGAAGATCCGCGACAGGCAATTATGCCTGAAAAAAATAAAACAATTTGCTCCTTTACAGGTTCGCCTGATGCCTGAAAAAGTCAACAGCCTAAAACAGGAGCTAAGGGAATTTAAAAAAAATAAGGATCATTTCTTCAGCAAACAGGAATACACTGAAATGGAAAATAACCTGATGCCCCTGATACCCGCCTTGAGTATAAGAGGAGCCCCGAAGGATTTTTTTTCTGCTAATCTGAAAATGGCTGCATCCATTATTGATAAAGGGGTGTATACGAACACTGAATTGCATACTGTCCGTAAGCAGATGAAAGATATTGTTTATGTGATCAGGATCTACCGTAAAGACCTGGCCACATCCCTTCCTTTTATTTTTTGGGATGATCCGCAACTAAAAAAAATTGAAAAAATATTACACCTGCTCGGGCTGTTCAACGATCTCTGCATCGCATTGGCATTGATAAAACAAGTCAATGGACATTCATCTGCAGATACTGAAAAACAAGCGCTGTACCGGTTAAGGCATGCATGGCTGCTGGAAAAACGCGTCTTAAAAAAGGATATCCTCCCGCAATTACCTCTCCTGAAGTATTCCATTGAAAATAGTCATTCCCAATCACGGCTTTCATGATTCCCTGGAAAGGGATCTTGTGGATCAGTTATCCCAATAATTTGCAATAGGATATGGCGTAACAGTCAAAAAACATTACATTTGCACGTTGATTTCTGTCCCTGATCCGGCAATGCCCCAACCAGAAGGGGCTTTTATGTTTTGGGCTTTAACCTTTTATTAACCCCTGTGAAGATATTTTTGTTCATTACTGCTGATTTATGAAAAAAGTTTTTTTGCTCCCTCTTGTCATTACCTGCTGCATGACCGCAATGGCACAGGATAATCCGCACACAAAAACAAAAAAGAAAATTGACCTGTCCGGCCGCACCAATGATCACCTGATGGTACAGTTTGGCGGCACCCGCTGGAACAGCCTCCCCGACACGATCCTCAAAAAAGGATTTTCTCATAGTTTCAATATATATGCTATGCTGGATTTCCCCTTCAAATCGAATCCCAGGATCAGCGTGGCGATCGGCCCGGGTATCGGTTCGGATCATATGACATTTACAAAAACCTATATCGGCATAAAGGACAAAACATCTACCCTTTATTTCACCAACCAGCAGGATACAAATTACTACAAGAAATCAACCCTGGTCACCGCCTACCTGGAAGCGCCGGTAGAGCTCAGGTTTTCCTCAAAACCTGAAACAGGAAACGGCGTTAAAGCGGCAATAGGTATCAAGGTAGGCACATTGATCAATGCCCATACACGCAACGTTAAATATTCAAACAGAGCTGGTACACTCCTCAATAATTATATTCTGAAAGAAGAGAGCAAGAATTTTTTCAATAAGACCAGGTTCTGCGCCACTGCACGTGTGGGGTACAGTCATTTTTCTGTATTTGCAAGTTACCAGCTGAATCCTGTTTTCAGGACCGGGGCCGGTCCTGACGTGAAACCGGTCACCATCGGACTTACTATCAGCGGTCTCTAACTTGTTTCAGTGATCTTTCCGGCGAGTCTGCGGTAGATGACTCGTCACCGAAGAAAATTTTATCTTTGTCATTCCCCAGCCCCTGGCGGGGAATTTTTATTTATGCTGGAAAAAAAAAGCCGGATACATCAGAGAGAACGGGCCGTACTCGTAGGCCTGGTCCACCAGCATCAGAATGAAACGCAGCTGAATGAATATATCGATGAGCTGGCTTTTCTTGCAGAAACCGCCGGAGCCCAGGCTGTCAAAAGATTTACCCAAAAACTTCCGCATCCCGATCCTAAAACTTTTATAGGAAAGGGCAAACTGGAAGAGATCAAAAAATATGTGCAGGGAAAAAACATTAGCATCATCATTTTCGATGATGAACTCAGTGGCGCCCAGATCAACAATATTGAAAAGGCCCTGGAAGTAAAAACTATTGACCGGAGTGACCTGATCCTTGATATTTTCGCTCGTCGAGCCAAGACAGCCCAGGCAAAGACCCAGGTTGAACTTGCGCAATACCAGTATATTTTACCCCGCCTGCGGGGAATGTGGCAACACCTGGAAAGGCTGGGAGGCGGTATCGGGACCAGGGGACCTGGGGAAACTGAAATTGAAACGGACCGGCGTATCGTGAGGGATAAGATCTCATTGCTCCGGAAAAAACTGGCTGAGATCGACCGGCAGGCTTTCACACAAAGAAAGGACCGGGGCGAATTCATCCGCGTGGCACTGGTGGGATATACCAATGTAGGCAAGAGTACTTTAATGAACCTGCTCAGTAAACGGGACGTATTTGCCGAGAATAAACTGTTTGCGACGCTGGATACCACCACGAGCAAGGTTGTATTTGAACAAACCCCCTTCCTGCTCAGCGACACGGTTGGTTTTATCCGCAAGCTTCCGCACCACCTGGTCGAAAGCTTCAAAAGCACCCTGGACGAAGTGCGGGAAGCGGATGTGCTGCTGCATGTTGTGGATCTTTCACATCCTGCCTATGAAGAACAAATGCAAATTGTGAACAGGACCCTGGAAGAACTCGGTACAAATGAAAAGCCTGTCCTCACTATTTTTAATAAACTGGACCTCTACGAAAAAAACACATTTGATCAATGGCTTGCGGAAGAAACCAAAAGAGAGATCCTGGATGACCTGTTTGAAAGATGGCAACGGGAGACAGGGGGTAATGCCGTTTTCATTTCCGCGCTGGAGAAAAAGAATATCGACCGGCTGCGGGCCATCCTTCTGCAGAAAGTAAGGCAGCTCTACCATATCCGTTATCCTTATAAGTCAGAATTCTTTTACTGATGAAAGAAAAAAAGCTTCACAGGTACCGCATCGCCGGGCATATCAATGAGATCGATTTTGCTTCCAATAACATGACTGTACTTACCGTAAACGGTAAAAAGATCTGCCTCGCGCGACTGGACAATAAACTATTCGCCTGTACACATAAATGTCCGCATGCCGGCGGCTGGCTGGCCGACGGGCAGCTGGATCCCATGGGAAATATCATTTGTCCCAACCATCGTTATAAATATAATCTTCAGAACGGGTATAATACCAGCGGAGAGGGTTATCATTTAAAGACCTGGCAGGTAGAAATTGATGAGGAGGGCGTGTATGTTTTAATGGAGGAAGCAGGAGGTTTGTTTGGGGTTTTTAAATGACAAAAGCATAAAAAAACCCCTGAATCTCAGGGCGGGCTTCCCTTATTGACGAAACATGCAGCTTTGACAAGACATAAAGATTGCTATCCTTTATGTATTCAAATGATACCCTTATCTTCCATATTCTTAAAAGCCTCCTAAATATCTATTCCAATGGATGTCCACCACCACGCACATGCTCCGGGAAAAAAATGGACGCATTATCTCTGGGAGTTTCTCATGTTATTCCTGGCTGTGTTCTGTGGTTTCCTGGCAGAAAATTTCCGTGAGCATATTTTAGAAAAGAAAAGAGAAAAACAATTTATTGCTTCTTTGACCAAGGATGTAGAATTGGACATTGCTTCGTTGAAATTGTCATCAAACGTCAAAAGAGGATATTGCAAATATTTTGATTCGCTGGTTTACTTATTACAAAACAACTCAAAAA
>CAZZDQ010000076.1:0-6885 GCA_964652845.1 uncultured Chitinophaga sp. | reverse complement strand
GCAGCCGCCAAAGTTTTCATAGACGATAATTTCCAGGAAAACATCGACCTGGAAAAAGTGTCCAAACAGGCCTTCCTTTCCCGCTTTCATTTTCACCGCTTGTTCAAAAAGGTCTATAAAAAAACACCGCTTCAATATATCACTCAGAAACGATTACATAAAGCCAGGGGTTTATTATCAGAAAACAAAACTGTGACAGAGGTCTGCACTGAAGTGGGTTTTGAAAGTATTGGCACTTTCAGCACCCTGTTCAAAAAAGAGATCGGCTTTGCTCCAGGGTATTACCGCAATATGGCCTGGCTGAAAAAACAACAGCAAAAAGCACAACCACGCCTGGTGATTCCTCATTGCTTTATTGAACAATACAAGCTCGCCAGATAAGCAAGATTTAATAAGCCCTATTCATTCTTCCCCATTATATTTACTGAAAATTAATTTATGGTTACCAAAATGTCACATACCTCCATTTTTGTGGAAAACCAGGACAAAGCATTTGAGTTTTATGTGAATAAGCTGGGTTTCAAAGTGAATACAGACTTCACTATGGAGAACGGCTTCCGGTGGCTCACCCTGAATGCTCCTGATCAGCCTGACCTCGAGATTATTCTCTTCCCGATCAATACTCATAACGGCAATGACGAAGAAACAAATAATGCCTTCAAACTTTTACTGAAAAAGAACGCATTAGGTGCTGGCGCCCTTTATACTCCTGATTGCCGGGCAACTTATGAAGAGTTGAAAGCAAAGGGTGTTGATATTACAGAACCCAAAGAACAGTTTTATGGTACGGAATGTATTGTAAAAGACGGTTGCGGAAACTGGTTCAGCATGACCCAACCGAAGCCGGGGATGTAAAATTACTAACCTAACATGCGTTCCCCCTTGGGGAACAATCGTAGTCTGCGAACAAAGTGCTGAAGGTGGCGGGGGTTGATACCGTTTTTGCATTTCCTTTTCCTTTCAATAGTTACATTTGTCACCATGAAAAGAAAGGGAATACTTGCTTTTATTTTATTGCTTTCCGTCCCTTTTTCAGGACAGATTATCAATCCTGAAAAGCCGGACCTCTCCCCTTCCAATTTTCATCTCGATTCATTACCGGTCTCTGAACTCTATATCCCGATCCAGGTCAACCTGAAACCTTTGTATGCCATGGCGGAACAAAGCGTGGACACAGTTTACACTTCACCCAAATATCCCGGTGACTGGTTGCAGGACGGATGTGATGTCCGGTATAAATATTATTTCCATCGTAGTCCCCTGCTCATCAGGGCGAGCGGGATTGCTCTTGTATTCGGGTTCAACGGTTTTTATAAGATAGAAGGCTCCACCAGGCTTTGTATCAACGGCACTGTTCTGTCACCATGGACCCCGCCCTGCCGTTGCGGTTACACCGAAGGAGAGCGCAGGGTTTTTGTATCCTTTACCAATACCGTGAATATTCAGCCGGATTATAAACTCAAATTGAATTTTATCCGAAATGAACCCGCACCATTTGATAAATGTGAGGTCTGTTTCTGGAACCAGGACATCACCAAACAGGTCATGAGTGGACTGCGTACCCAGTTGGATGAAGCAAAAAAGGACCTGGATAAAAGATATGGTACCGTAGACCTGCGTGCAGGTTTTCAGCAGCTTTGGAAAGAGCTCAACAAAACCTATGATCTGTACGGGCTGGGCTGGCTTTCCATTAACCCCCAGCGTATTCATCTCAATAATTTTTATGCCAGTAATGATTCGCTCAATATCCTGCTGGGACTGACAGCCAAACCCTCGATCGGTTTTGAAAAGCCTCCGGAACAAAAACTGCTCCTTCCTGACCTGGGGAAATTTTATCGGGCGCCTGGGTTTTCTGTTTTTCTCGATGCCGTACTGAATTATGATTCCCTCAGCGCCATCATGAATAAACAAATGAAAGGCCAGGAATTTGTCTTCAAAAAATTGATGATTAAAAAGAAATTCATCATCGACAGTTGCAGGCTCTATGGGGCAGGGAATGAAAAAATGGTGGTGAAGATCAATTTTTCAGGAACCAATTCGGGCATCATTTATTTATTGGCAAAACCTGCTTATGACAGCGCCACCCATATGCTCCATGTGACAGATGTGGATTTTGATATCAGGTCGAAGAATTTCCTGCTAAGGACCGCCGACTGGTTATTTGACAGGAAGATCACAAAAGAGATCACGAAACAGGCCCGGTTTGATCTCACGCATTATATCGATACGGCGAAAACCATCCTCAACCGGCAGCTCAACCAGCAATGGGCAAAGGGCATCAGTAGCTCTGGTAATATCACGAACATTACCCTTATCGGGTTTTATCCCATGCAGCAATACCTGATCCTGCGCAGTAACTGTACCGGCAGCCTGGCGGTGAAAGTGGATAATGCTGCTTTTAGTCTATAGTATCTTCTTCGCCTGCAGCTGCCCTGAAGGAAAAATTTCTTTGCGCCAGGTAGCTGAAGATGATCACGATCACGATGGTGATGACCTGGGCCAGGACGGGATAGATATTAAACACTTCCACGAATACTTTCAGCAGGATATAGTTCAGCATAAGGTTGAAGAGGCAGATCATAAGATAGCGGAGCAGCTGAACTTTTCCACGCAATTTGGAATCGCTGAACACGACGTATTTGGCCATGAAGAATCCGACAGGGAATGTGATGATAAAGGAAACCGCCAGGGCCGCCACATGGGCCTTGAGGGCATAAAAACCGAAATGAAAATCCCTTTCCCTGAATATATATTTATAACTGATATAATAGGAAAGGAATCCAAGCACCATATTCCCGCCCCCGCTGGCCGCATAGCGGAAGGTCTGCAACTTCATGATCTTTTTGAAAGGCGGATAAAAAAAATCAATGATCGGCAATATAAAATCCCGGGCATTATGAATATGTCTCCGCATCGGGCAAAGTTAAGCTGCCTTCATGAACTTTTTTCTTCACTTTACCCAGGTTTTCAGATTAAACTTTTTCCCCGGCAATAGTTTTTAAACACAAAGCATGTCATGAACAAAATTCAGTATGATTTGTTTTCTTTATACAGATCATTTTATTCTTTGTGGCGGTCCTTGTTTGTGTTCCCGTCTTGCGACAGGCTTGTTCTAAAAAAATATTCATGCTGATACATAGTTTTGCAAGTAATATGGAAAAGGCTGCGGGAGTTTTGACTTACATTTGCCGATAATTTGTTTGAATGAATCTAATTGATCAGATCAAGGACCATGTTGGAAATATTGTAAAGGAATTATACCAGATTCAGTTACAGGACAAAGATGTTACGGTTAACAGGACAAAACCTGAATTTGATGGAGATTATACGCTTGTTTTGTTTTCCATGGTTAAACAACTGAAAAAACAGCCGGAGCAGCTCGGACAGGAAATAGGAAACGCGTTGATCAAGAATGACCCGCAGCTTTTTTCTTCCTTCAATATCATCAAAGGCTTTTTAAACCTGGTAATCGCAGACGGATATTGGTTGAATTTCCTTCACCAAAATCATGGAGATGATCAGTTTTGCCATCAAACAGCATCGGGCCGCCAGATCATGCTGGAATACTCTTCTCCCAATACCAATAAACCGCTGCATCTCGGCCACCTACGGAATATTTTCCTGGGCTGGAGCGTGGCAGAGATATTGAAACAAAAAGGGAATACAGTATTCAAAAGCTGTATCGTGAATGACAGGGGCATTCATATCTGCAAGAGTATGATCGCCTGGCAGCGCTTTGCGAATGGGGCTACGCCCGCTTCAACCGGTAAAAAAGGCGATCATTTTGTAGGCGATTATTATGTTTTATTCAATGAGGAATATAAAAAGCAGGTTGATGAACTGGTCAATAAGGGACTGAATCAGGCTGATGCCGAAAAAAATGCGCCCATCATGAAAGAAACCCAGCAAATGCTGCTGGATTGGGAAGCCGGTAAGCCGGAAGTGATGGAGCTGTGGAAAAAAATGAACGGCTGGGTTTATGATGGTTTTGATGTGACCTACAAAAGGATCGGCGCTGATTTCAATAAGATCTATTATGAAAGCCAGACCTATATCCCCGGCAAAAAATTCGTGGACGAAGGATTGAAGCAAGGCGTATTCTATAAAAAAGAAGATGGAAGTGTCTGGATCGACCTGGCCCCTGAAGGATTAGATGAAAAACTGGTCTTGCGGAAAGACGGGACCTCTGTTTATATTACCCAGGACCTTGGACTGGCGCAGCAGAAATTTGAGGAATTTCCCTATGATGAAAGCATATATGTGGTGGGCGATGAACAGAATTATCACCTGAAAGTGCTGAAACTGATCCTGGAAAAATTTAAGAAACCCTATGCCGATGGCATTGAACATTTGAGTTACGGGATGGTGGAATTGCCGGGGGGTCGGATGAAGAGCCGGGAAGGTACCGTAGTGGATGCGGATGACCTGTTGGATGAAATGGTCAGAATCGCTAAACAAAAAACAGAAGAACTGGGTAAAGTGAAGGATTTCACTCCGGAAGAACTGAATGAACTCTACAACACCCTGGCCCTCGGCGCCCTTAAATTTTTCCTGTTAAGGGTCGATCCGAAGAAAAGAATGGTCTTCAACCCTGAAGAATCCATCGATTTCCATGGGTTTACCGGGCCATTTATTCAATACACACATGCCCGTATCAAATCCATATTAAGAAAGCAAATGCCAAATGGGAAGAAGCCGGCAGGGAGCGGGTTATTGAAATTAGAAAAGGAGCTGATCATTTTGCTGGAACAATTTGATACGATGATCGGTCAGGCGATCCTTGAACATAATCCTTCCGTCATTGCCACTTATGTTTACACAGTGGCAAAAACGTTCAATTCATTCTACACCGAACATTCTGTTTTGAGCGCTGAATCGGAAGATAAAAAACAATTGCGCCTGCAACTTTCACAATTAACGGCAACCGTCATTTCCTCCTCGCTGCATTTATTGGGAATCAAAGCGCCCGAGCGGATGTGAAAGTGTAACAAGGATCAGCTCTATGCACGACTTTGCCAGGTCAGCAAATGGTACCCATTACCAGGGCCAGACTGCCAGGATAATGCCAGCGATCACACAGCCTACAATATTATATGCGGCATTGATAGCGTGCAGTGCCATCGGTCTTTTTTCATACAGGTAGGAAATGGACATGCCTGTAGCCGAAAAACATACTCCGGCCACCAGCCCGAGTTTGGCACCTGTCATCCATGAATCGACCCCGGTCTTCGACATCAAAACGCCAAGGCCCAGGCTGGCCACGATCATCAGTATCAATGAAGTCAACATGACCTGAGCCATCCCCTTTTTGGCGTTTGGGTCACTCACATTTACGCCTGATGCCTTGATCCAGGCATTTTTAAAAATAAAAGAATACCAGATGGCGCCCAGTAAAAAATACGCGACGCCGCCGGCCGCAATGGCCAGCCAGTTAAGGTGTGAGAAAACTTCGGTACCCATAGTGTTGGTTTTATTGGTTATCAGAGCTCATAAACTTCTTACCATGATATTCCTGAACCATACTTCGTTGCCATGATCCTGCAGGGCGATATGCCCTTCTTTGAACATCCCGAATCCCGGCATATTGCCAAATTTGCTGCCGGCGACCAGTTTTTTCCAGGCATCATCCCAAAGCATGGTGGACACAACATTAACCCCATTAAGATAAAGATCCAGTTTCCCCTTATCGCATTTTATTTCGGCTTCATTCCATTGTCCCCATGGTTTTACTGTTTCCTTTGAACAAGCGATCAGGTCGTAGAGATCACCTGCCCTGTGTTTATTCAGTTTCCCATCGGGATGTCCCTCATTATCCAAAACCTGCATTTCAGGACCGGTCTGCCAGGGCCAGTTATTGCTTTTGTTGTCTTCACTGACATAGAACATCACCCCACTGTTACCGCCCTGTGTAATCTTCCATTCCAGTTTCAGGTCAAAATTTCTGAATGATTCATCACTCACAATGTCCCCTCCATTTTTTATTTGCCAATTCTCTTTTACGGAAGTATCCAGTACCAGGCAGCCCTCTTTTACTTTCCAGGCCGAGCCCACAGGTGCACCCCCGTATTTATGCCACCCTTTCGTGGTTTTACCGTCAAACAGTTTATGCCAACCAGCCGCTCTATCTTCTGCACTTAATTTCATATTGCTGTCGCTGCTTTTTTGAGGAGTATTGCAGGAATGGAAGAGGGAAACGGCGATGAGAAGGGAAAACAGGTTTCTCATATTCTATTTTTTTAATAAGAGTATATATCTGACCATTTTTTCAGCGTCTGCCTGTGATAAGGCAGCATGAGGAGTCATCAATACTTCCCCCCAAACCCCGCTGCCCCCGCTGATAACCTTTTTTGCAAGGTGGGTAACAATAGTATCCGGTAAGCCTGCATATTTATTGGCCACATCCCGGTAAGCCGGACCGGTCAGTTTTTCGTCAATTTTATGACAGGTCAGACAATTGTCCTTGCTGATCAGTTTCAGTCCATCCTGGTAGGCGGCGCTGGATGTAACATCCCCCGAAGAGGAATTGCTGCTATCATTGCTTTTGGAGGAGGAGCCTCCGCCGCA
The DNA here is from genome assembly GCA_964652845.1 of uncultured Chitinophaga sp. Classification (GTDB taxonomy): domain Bacteria; phylum Bacteroidota; class Bacteroidia; order Chitinophagales; family Chitinophagaceae; genus JJ008. The sequence goes on along the minus strand of CAZZDQ010000076.1, from coordinate 321 downwards.
GGCAGCCCATAAAAAAGAAAAACAAAGAATGACATTGATTCTTCTCATACGACAGATTAGCGTTTAAAATAAGAGATAAAATTAAACATAATTGATTCATTCCAACCCTAATATTTTCTTATTGGCCTTTGAATGGGCGCCACTGGCTGCAAAATCATCAAAAGATTTTTCCGTAACCCGGATGATATGACGCCCGATAAACTCAGCCCCTTCCCTGGCCCCGTCCTCCGGGTGTTTGATACAGCACTCCCACTCCATCACCGCCCAACCCGGATAATCATATTCGGTTAATTTGGAGAAAATTTTTTTGAAATCAACCTG
>CAZZDQ010000075.1:0-7166 GCA_964652845.1 uncultured Chitinophaga sp. | reverse complement strand
ATTGGCCATTTCTGTTACAGCATAGACCAGGGGGAGTTTCATTTCTTCAAAAACATAACTCAAACCCGCTCTTGCCAGCTCCGTGGCATACCCCTTGCCCCATTCTTCTTTGAACAAGGAATAACCCAATTGAATTTTTTCTGAGCCGGGAATAAAAATAACGGCAAAGCGACCAACCTGTTTCCCGGAGACCTTATTCTCCACCGCCCACCTGCCCATTTGCGGATATTCTTTGTAGAATGCGATATACTCCCCTAGCGCTTTGTCACTTTCCTCCCTCGACTGCACAGGCCTGATATAACGCATCACTTCCTCATCACTGTTCAGCAAATAAAATGTATCAGCGTCTGCAAGTAAATATTGCCTGACAATTAGCCTCTCTGATTCAAATATGATCCGCATTAAACCATTTCTTTATGTATCTCGGAGCTGAAATGGAATTCGATTCCGGGGTTATTGGTCTTTTCAGTATTCAGGAACCATTCACTCTGCGCCAAATAGACCGGGTGACCATCCTTGTCCAGCGCCGAGTTGGCCTGTTTGAAACGAAGGAATCCCTCCAGTTTTTTCAGGTCATTGGCTGTAAGCCAGCAGGCTTTATAAAATGGAAGATTATTGAAGACCACCGAGGCGCCATATTCATGCAATAAGCGGTACTGAATGACTTCGAACTGGAGTTCTCCCACACAACCGATGATCTTTTTCTGCCCGCCGTGCTGCGTGAATAGTTGAGCTACCCCTTCATCGGTCAGTTGCAATAATCCCTTTTCCAGTTGCTTTGTTTTCATCGGATCCTTGTTCACTACTTCTTTGAATATCTCAGGTGAAAAGGAAGGGATGCCTGTAAAATAAAAATTTTCTCCTTCGGTCAGGGTGTCCCCGATCTTGAAATTACCGGTGTCAAACAAACCTACCACATCGCCGGCAAATGCATCCTGGATGATATTCTTATCCCTTGCCATGAATGAATAGGGATTACTGAACCGCAATTCCTTTCCTAACCGCACGTGGTGAAAGTATTTATTCCTTTCAAAGCGGCCGGAGCAGACCCTTAAAAAAGCAATCCGGTCACGATGCCTGGGATCAAGGTTAGCGTGGATCTTGAACACAAATCCACTCAGTTTTTCATCTTCAACATTCACAACCTCCCTGGTCGTGGGTCTGCTGCGGGGTATGGGCGCAATACGGATAAAAGTATCCAGCAATTCTTTTACTCCGAAATTGTTGATCGCGCTGCCGAAAAATACAGGGGCTACCCTGCCTGCCAGGTAATCCTCCACATGTAGCATTCCATGAACGCCATCCACGAGTTCCACATCCTCCCGGAGCTGTGCGGCATCCTTTTCGCCTAATTTATCATCCAGTATCTTATCATTTATATTTTGAATGGAGATCGTCTCCTCATCCCCTTTTGTATTGGGAGCAAAGAGCCGGAGATTCTTTTCATGCAGGTTATACACACCTTTAAACTCCTTGCCGCTTCCAATGGGCCATGTCATGGGATGCAGGGAGATCTTCAGCTCCTTTTCGATCTCTTCCAGCAGTTCAAAACGGTTCTTGCCGTCACGGTCAAGTTTGTTAATGAAAACGATAACCGGTGTATCCCGCATCCGGCAAACTTCCATCAGGCGCCGTGTCTGCTCCTCGACACCATTCACGCTATCGACCACCAGGATAACGCTATCCACAGCTGTCAATGTGCGATAAGTGTCTTCTGCAAAATCCTTGTGCCCCGGTGTGTCCAGCAGATTAATCAGGACATCATTGTATTCAAAACTCATCACCGAGGTCGCTACAGAAATACCCCGCTGTCTTTCTATCTCCATAAAATCGCTGGTGGCGAATTTCCTGATCTTATTGCTTTTTACCGCACCCGCTACCTGGATGGCGCCGCCGAATAATAACAGCTTCTCCGTCAGGGTGGTCTTACCCGCATCAGGGTGGCTGATGATGGCAAAGGTCCTTCGGCGGATTATTTCGTTGTGATAACGCATGTCAAACATATCAAAATATTCAAATGAGTCATGGACATTTCATGATATGATCTACATGCCCCATTTGACTTGCTGACTAAAAGTGGGCAAAGTTAAGGTTTGTATGTTCTCGCTGTCCAGGATAAAGGTTGATAAATTCCTGTTCAAATATTAATGATGAATCAAATTTTGAGGCAACGAATTTTATCTTCATTCAGAATAATTTGGTTTTTCTTCATAAAGAATTTAGATTTATCTTTCCCTTTCAAATTCTGTTCATTTTTTTAAAACTAATTGATCATTATAACCACTAAACCACCAGTATGAAAAAATATTTTTATCATGACGGAACTGCTCAGCAGGGTCCCTTCACGCTTGAAGAATTAATGACTAAGAACCTTACTGCTGAAACACCCGTTTGGTATGAAGGCCTGGGTGAATGGACAACCGCCGGAAAGCTGGAAGAATTAAAAAGTCTTTTTGTTCATACGCCACCGGCATTTCATGGTGTTGATCCTCAACCTCAGGCGGAATCAAAATCGCAGACATCGGTTGAAGAAGTGAAAGCCGATCCGCCGGTTGAAGAAACACCTGCTACTCCCGTCGTGACTACGGCAGCGACCGTTACCGCAGCCGTAACACCCACTCCTGCCGCGACAACTGCAACGGGCAAAGCTCCCTCAAAATCAAAATCTTCAAAAAAAAGCTCGGCATGGGTGTCCTATGTCCTCGGGTTATTGGTATTTGGAGGCGGCGGGTATCTTGTTTACCAGGATATGCAAAAGAACAATGGCGTGAATACCACAAAAAACTCACAGGCAGTTACAGACAGTGCATCTCATTCAGCTATGCAGCAATCCACATCCACAAAAACTGTTGCCGGTACAGACAGTGTAAAGACAACGACCATCTCAAATCCTGATACAGCGGGTTCTTCGAAACCTGCCACAACAATGTCCACTACTAACACTACAGCTCCGGCAACTACCCCAACAACAACTGTCACAACCACAAAGCCGGCGGTTCAGACCACGAATACAAAGCCCAATACAAACCTCAAGGCACAACAATCAGAGGCGCAAAAGGCTGCCCAGAAAAAAATAGATGACGAGAAAAAGAGACAACTGGCGCTGCAAGCCGCTGCAGCCGCAAAGGAAAAAGACTACCGAAACAACTGGCCGAATTATATTTCCCTGGGTGATCTTAATTACCAGGCCAATGATAACGGCATCAGCCCATTCGATGTTCCGGTTCATAATAGCACCAATGCGATGCTGGATAAAGTAACTGTAAGAGTGGATTATATAAAAAAAGATAAAAAGACCCTTAAAAGTGAAATACTGACGATCTATAATATAGCTCCGGGATCAACGGGTGTTGCCAATGCCCCTGAATACAGAAGGGTGAATAATATCCATGTGCAGGCATTCATAACCAGCGTTACCAGCAGGAAGTTGCATTTCTGCTTCCCTATGAATAATGGCAATGCAGACGACCCGTATTTCTGTAATTAAATATTATCGATAAATCGACTAATACACCCTATCTGGTGTCATTTCCAGCAATCTTTTACAGGATTTGCAGCAGTCAGGTTGGTCGTCCATCCGTCTTGTGCTGAGAACATTTCGCAAATGGTCTTTGTCCAGCTAAAGTGATCATACCTGGCAGCTGACCGGTAAGCTGCTTTTACCTGTTGCCCTACAGCGATCACCGGTATCCGGTTGTCGTTACCTGTTTCGCTTTCATCAAAGTAAATAATGAACACACTATTGTGCCCGACACACCAGTCCACCAGGAGTGACAAATGGTCTTTGATCCAGTTGTCTGCCTGTTCTATACTGCCACTATGCATATCATTCAGGATATTCGGGCTGATGCATACTGCATTTTCCAACCGGTTATAGTCTGCAGGAAAATCAGCGAACGGCTTATTGGCGCTGTCCGGCACATTTTCAAAGATGGTTGTGGGGTTATGTTTTTCCACATAATTATTATTGATGCAAACCCTGCTCCCGGCAACGGGAAGGTCTTCACTGTACCAGGCAAAGGACCTGCCTGTATCTTGCAGGGCCGTATATAAGTTCGGGGTAGCGATGGGAGAATTATCGATACAGGCATCGGTCCTAACACCGTTGTCCTGGCCGGCAAAAAAGTCGATATAATTCGGATAGGAAGGATGTGTGATGGCGTAGGTATTAGTAAATAAGGTTCCTCTTTTCACAAGTGAGTTGATAAAGGGAGCGTTGCGGTTACCGATAATGGTATTGAATCCCCTGTTCTCCAGCCATAGGAAGATGATATGGTCTGGATGGCTGACAGGGGTCGTGTCCGCTTTATATGAAATTGTATCTGTCCGCGTTGATTGTACCCGCAGTTCTTTGCATCCGGGTAAAACACCGCCGAAATGGATGATCAGGTTAAGTACAAGAAAATTTTGAATTTGTCTTTTCAAAACGCCGTACAAATTATGGTTAAATCCCTTTTTCAATTGCCTGCCGGAATGAATGTTGCCCTAAAATACACAATTAAATGAATCATCGCCTGGTATCAATAGCAGCTATGTCAGTAATTTAAAGACCCGTTTATTTTAATTATATAAATTAAAACCCCTTCCCGTTTAAGCAGGAAGGGGTTCAATAAAGCGGGATCCAATTATTGTGTGCTCAGGTCTTTCCTGTATTTCATGATATACTGTTCCGTTTTCACAACAGCCCCGTCCAGCAATTTTACTCTTGTATCCCAGGCCTCGCCGCCGTAGGCTTTTTCATACAATTCCCTGAATGTCGGACCCGTATTCGGTTGGGGAGTGGCTGGAGGTTCCAGGTCCTGAAACCCACCCTTCAGGTTACGGATGGATACCGTTACCTGGTCAGAGCCATCCCAGATCTGCTCATAGAAATTAATACTTAATGTAGTCATCATTCCGCCGGTCATCTGTTTAGCTATTCTGACAGTTCTTCCTAATTCTCTCCGGTAATCAGCGGCATTTAAACCCTGTTTCAGGTGGTTAATTGTCACGACAAATGCTGATGAGGAGGTATCGGGGCGCAGGCTCAGGCTGTCCATATACCGGAAAGTGCCATTCTTCGTGTCTTCCAGGTAGGGAAAGAAGTTCTTATCCAGGTCCAGGCTATGGGCGTTGGCGTCCGGCCTTTCCTTGTCAAAATCTGAAAAAGACCTGCCCGAATTAACCAGGTGGTAATATCCGGCATATTCCCCGCTTAATATTTCAAACACCGATAATTTTTCATCCTGCTTATGAAATTTAGCAATATGGATTTTGTAAGCAGCTTCAAAAGCCATTTTTTGCCCCAATTTGGGTTTAACTGTGTTGACTGTAACAAGGTCCTTTTTCTGTGAATAGGCTGCCACGGTAAATACCATAAACAGCACCAGGAGTTTTTTTCTCATGTGTTTTTGGTTTTGGTTTAAAATAATTGTTGTTACAAAAAATTATAGCGATTGACCATTCCTGGTCAACCAGAAAACAAACAAATAAGGTTTGAAATGTAATTTTAAAAGGGCGGAGAGCGGCAGGATAAGTGAGGCGTAAGTTAAGGATAAAAATTAAACCAATTATTTTATTTCGTTTTATCTTTTACAGGCTTCCACGCCTTTGCTTTGTTGGATAAAACAGGCCAGGAAATTCACCTATTTGATTTATATATCCTCGTTAACATTTGATACAGGTCCGGGTGATTAAGTTGTAGCAGGTCGGGCTGTTCAAAAAAATATTCAGAGATCACGGCGAAAAACTCAACCGGGTTGGTCGCCCCATATATATCGATATCCGATCCATAGGTTTTCATGTGTGTGATCGTCGTATCCATTAAATTCCTCCATTGTTCCTTGTATTTTCTTTCTAAAATGATCTCAGGAATGCCGTCCATGGTTCCGTCCATCTTGTCTATTAAATGCACAAATTCATGAATCGCCGTGTTGCGGGCATCCTGCTCATTGATGAAGTCCTGCCTCATTTGCCATTTGGTAATGATCATGACATGCTGCATGGCACCGCTGCCAACCATGCCCGCTACGGGCCTGTCCGGGCCTGCCTGGTCGAAATCTGTATTAAAAGCACCGGGGTATAACAGCACTTCATGCAGGTTGATATATTGCCAGTCGGGAAAGTTGAAAACGGGAATGATGGCGCCCGAGGCAATTAAAAGTTTATCGAGGTCTTCCACAACGGCATTGACGCCGGTTATCCTGACAGCAGATAAAAATTGTTCCACCCTTTTTTCAAATCTTGTCCTGGCATCCTCATCCAGTTGCCGGTAGAATTTTACATAATCATTCAGCAATTCCCTGTAATTGTCCGGTAAAAGAACAATTTCTTTTACCATCCTGACCCGAAAAACAAAAACGATGATCAGGATGATTACACCAAAGCCCAATAAAGCCTGCCAGATCGTCAACATATTGGGTGAAGTTAAACAGGATTTAACGATTGTCTCATTTCATCGTTAATTTCCTGATCTGTTCTCTATAAGCTTTCGGCAGCAATACATTCCTCAAAAAATTATTCATCCTCATCATTTTGGATAACTTATAACCCCAGAGCAGGGGAATGAGCAATTTTATTTTATTTAAACCCAGCAGGCTTCGGACCCGGGGAGGGGCCACCAGTTTTTGTCCTTGTAATAGGAAGGCATAATGAAAGCTCCCCAGTTGCCGTTGATATTGTTTGTAAAGATCAACGGTCAATTTGCTTTTTTCCAGGTCATTTACTAAATGTTTTTCCCTTGAGATTAGCCAGTCGGGGTAATTTGTTGGAAGTTCTTTCAGTTCCATCCTTTTTCCCACACGATAAAACACATCGAATACCTCTTCTTTTTCTGCCCTGGTGAGTTTTCTTTCCAGTAGTTCATAGGAAGCAATGGAATAATGAATGAGCATATACAATACATCCCGGTAGGCCCAGTCTGGTATCTTCCGGCCGCGGCTTTCTTCCACAGAATGATGGATTGCCGTGATCTGGTCAATGGCATTAAGTGAGTTTTGCTCATCAGCAAAAATGATCTTTTGGGCATAGGCGACCGTGGAAAATAACCTGCCAAGGGGATCGGCCGGAAGGCGTCCGGTGAAATAGAGCCAGTCAACAGCTTTATTCAATGAAAATTCGGCAGCGGCCCCGCCGAAAATAAACAGGATGGTATCGGCATTGCCCCAGATCTTCCGGATAATGGAATC
>CAZZDQ010000074.1:0-8082 GCA_964652845.1 uncultured Chitinophaga sp. | reverse complement strand
GAACCGATGGCTCCCTTCAATGCTAAACCCGATGAAATGGGGGTGATGAATAAAGTCGCGGCAAAGATCAAAGAGCTGGGTATGTACACTTTCGTGCGATGGAGCTATATATTTATTGCTCCGCCCCTGATCGTGACCAAAGAACAGATCGATGAGGGATTGGCCATTATCAGTAAGGCAATTGAAATTGCGGATGCTGAAGTAAAATAGTATTTCTCACAGAGGCGCAAAGATTTCGCAAAGCCGCAAAAAAACATTGCGACTTATGTTATATTACTTTGCGCCTCTCGTGAAATAATAAGAGCGAAGAATATCTAGCGGTTAAAAATTTAAATGGAGGAAAATCAAGCCATACGATCCACCTCTCTGATCAATAAGGATCTCGCTCCCATCCCGCAAGAAAAAAGGACCTGGGGCACCTGGAACTATGCTGCACTCTGGATCAGTATGAGCCTCTGCATTCCTACTTATACCATGGCCAGCTCCATGATCAATAACGTGATGAATTGGTGGCAGGCCATTCTTACGATCTTTCTGGGTAATGCGATTGTACTGGTTCCCATGTTGCTGAATGGACATGCCGGGGCCAAGTTCGGCATTCCCTTCCCTGTATTTGCCCGTGCCAGTTTCGGGACCAAGGGCGCCAATATCCCTGCCATGCTTCGGGCCATTGTTGCATGCGGTTGGTTCGGCATTCAAACCTGGATCGGCGGTGAATCATTGTATCACCTGATCCGTGCCTGGAATCATTCATTGCCGGAAATAAACAATAATACATTGTTACCACAGACGCTACCCGCTCTGTGTTTTTTTGCTTTTTGGCTGTTGAATATGTTCATCGTTTACAAAGGTGTGGACCTGATCAGGAAATTACTTGTATTCAAAGCCATCTTCCTGCCCATTGCAGCCCTGGCACTCTTTGCATGGGCCGTAGTGGCTGCAAAAGGCCTGGGGCCCATCCTGCAGCAACCATCAAAATTCACAACCCCGTCGGGTTTCTTTAAATTCTTCTTCCCTGCATTGACCGCAGTCGTTGGTTTTTGGGCAACGCTTTCCTTGAATATTCCTGACTTTACCCGCTATGCAAAATCCCAAAAAGCCCAGATCAAAGGACAGGCCATCGGGCTGCCACCTTCCATGACGATGTTTGCCTTTGTTGGTGTAGTGGTTACCTCCGCCTCTGCAATCATTTATGGCAATCCGGAATGGGACCCGGTAAAGCTGGCAGGGAGGTTCGACAGTAAACTGATGGTAACATTTGCCATGATCGGGATCATCATCTCCACCCTCGCTACAAATATTGCTGCCAATATCGTGAGCCCGGCCAATGATTTTTCAAATCTCAATCCCCGAAAGATCAATTTCAAGACCGGTGGCTATATCACAGGGGTGATCGGCATCCTGATCTTTCCCTGGAAATTATATGGTGACCCCCACGGGTATATTTTTACATGGCTGATCGCTTATTCCAGCCTCCTTGGTCCGCTGGGCGGTATCCTGATTGTTGATTATTATTTCATTCATAAGCAACGATTGGTGGTGGAAGAGTTGTATTCACACCAGGGAAGGTATTATTACAGGAATGGTTTCAATATTACTGCTGTCATTGCTTTGATGGCCGGGATCCTGCCCAATATCCCCGGATTTTTGTTACAGGTAAAACTCATTTCTGCTAATCTGTTCCCTGCCTGGGTGTCACAACTCTATAATTATGCTTGGTTTGTTGGGTTTTTTGTCAGCGGTTTTGTATATTGGATAGCCTCTCCCAGCTCCTCCAAAGGAGGGGTGATAAAACACTAAATAAAAATATTTCTATGAGTTCGGAGAGTAACAAATTATCTGTCTCCAAGAACCCCCCGTTGGGGGCCAGGGGGGCTATTCTTATTAAAAACGGAAGGGTTGTTACTGCTTCGGATGATTATATGGCTGATATACTTATCGAAGGTGAAAAAGTGAAAGCCATCGGTAAAGAACTGCCGGTGAAAGCCGATAAAGAGATCGATGCATCCGGCAAACTGGTTTTCCCGGGAGGCATTGATCCCCATGTGCACCTGGATATGCCCTTTATGGGAACTTTCAGCAGCGATAATTATGAAACCGGCACCAGGGCCGCTTTATTTGGCGGTACAACGATGGTCATCGACTTCATTTTGCAAAAACAGGGTCACTCTTTGCAGGCAGCACTGGACGAATGGAGAGAGAGAAGCAACGGCAACTGCCTGGGCGATTACAGTTTTCATATGGCCGTTACAGATTATAATGATGAAACAAAAAAAGAGATCAAAGGGCTTGTAGAAAAAGAAGGTATCACTTCCTTTAAAACATTTATGGCTTACAAAGGCGCCCTGATGATCGATGACCGGCAAATGGTGGGATTGATGGAAGAAGTGAAAAAACAGGGGGGCCTGATCAATGTGCATGCCACCAATGGCGACATGATCGATTACCTGGTCTCCAAACACAGGGCCGAAGGAAAACTTTCCCCGCTTTATCATTATTTATCGCAGCCTGAAATAACTGAAGCAGAAGCTGCCGAACGGTTTCTGGATATGAGTCATTATACCGGGTGCCCGGGTTATATCGTTCACCTGACCTGTGAAGGAGCATTAAATGCTGTACGTAATGCTACAAGAAGAAATCAGAAAACCTTTGTGGAGACCTGTATACAATACCTGATCATCGATGCATCCTTATATGAAAAAGAAGACGGTGCCAAATGGGTGATGAGTCCGCCCCTCCGGCAGAAAAAGGACCAGGAGACGCTGTGGGCGGGGATCAACCAGGGACTGGTACAGGTTGTGGCCACGGACCATTGCCCTTTCAAATGGGAGCAGAAACAGATGGGTAAGGATGATTTTTCCAAGATCCCCAACGGGCATCCCGCAATCGAGAACAGGATGGAATTACTGTACAGTGAAGGCGTTCATAAAGGGCGGATCACCCTGAATAAATATGTGGAAGTGGCCTGCACCAACCCCGCAAAAATATTCGGAATGTTTCCTTCAAAAGGCACCATTGCCATCGGGAGCGATGCGGATATTGTGATCTTTGATCCGAATGAGAAACATAAGCTTGCAGCGAAAACCCATCATATGAACGTAGATTATAGCGCCTATGAGGGTTGGGAATTGACAGGAAAAGTGAAAACTGTTTTATTGAGGGGAAAAGTAGCCATCGAGAACAATCATTGCAAAATTGACAGGGGATTTGGTAAATTTATCAGGAGAAATAAAGTTGATAATAAAATATAGGTTTCATGCCGGGGCGCAAAGATTTAAAACATAAGTCGCCATGTCTTGCCGTGTCTTTGTGAAATCTTTGCGGCTTTGCGTGAAATAATAAAATAACAAATCATGCCCAGAAAAATCAAATCAGGACTCATCCAGGTATCCTTACCCAAGACCGAGGGGGAAGGCACCATTGAAGAGATCAAGGAAGCGATGGTTCAGAAACATATTCCTTTCATTGAAAATGCAGGCAAACAGGGTGTACAGATACTTTGTCTCCAGGAGATCTTTAATACCCCGTATTTCTGCCCGGGCCAGAATGCAAAATGGTATGAAAGCGCTGAAACCATCCCCGGTCCTACCACCGAACGCATGCAGGAATATGCCAGGAAATACAGGATGGTGATCATTGTGCCGATGTATGAAAAGGAACAGGCAGGTGTTTTATACAACTCAGCTGCCGTCATCGATGCAGATGGAAAATACCTGGGCAAATACCGGAAGAATCATATCCCGCATACTTCCGGATTTTGGGAAAAGTTTTTTTTCAAACCCGGTAACCTCGGTTACCCCGTCTTCCAGACAAGTTATGCCAGGGTAGGCGTTTATATCTGCTATGACCGGCATTTCCCGGATGGCGCAAGAATCCTGGGCTTGAATGGGGCGGAGATCGTTTATAATCCTTCCGCAACAGTTGCAGGATTATCTCAATACCTCTGGAAACTGGAGCAGCCGGCTCATGCTGCTGCAAACGGTTACTTCATGGGTTGCATCAACCGGGTGGGGACGGAAAAACCATGGAATGTGGGCAAGTTCTACGGCTCCTCCTATTTTGTGGATCCCCGGGGACAAATTTTTGCACAGGCGGGCGAGGATAAGGATGAATTGCTCGTAGCTGAATTCGATCTGGATATGATCGAAGAAGTGCGCAGCATCTGGCAGTTTTTCAGGGACAGAAGGCCGGAAACCTATGGAAAATTAGTTGAACTATAAATTTATTAACCGCAGAGAAAAGAGAACGAAGCGTTGACGCAGCGCTTCTCCGCGTTATCTCCGGCAACTCCTGTTCCCTGCGGTGAAAATAAAATGAGTATTAAGAACAACAGGCTGACGAAAGAGCAATACGAGGCAAACTTCGCTGACATTCATCCGCCGTTTGAAAATAAAACAGCGGCGCAGGTGGAAGCCAACCGCTGCCTGTTCTGTTATGACGCTCCCTGCACCAAGAGTTGCCCCACACATATTGATGTTCCCAAATTCATCAAGCAGATCGTAACGGATAATATCAAAGGCTCTGCCCACACCATTTTTTCTTCCAATATCATGGGAGCCGGCTGCAGCCGGGTTTGCCCGGTGGAAAAACTATGTGAAGGCAGCTGTGTGTTTAATTTAATGGATGAACCGCCGATACCCATCGCCAAATTGCAGCGGTATAGCACGGAAATGGCCATGGAGAAAAACTGGCAGCTTTTCAAAAGAAAGGAATCAACCGGAAAAAATGTTGCGGTGATCGGTGCGGGACCCGCTGGATTAAGTTGCGCCCATGTACTGGCAAGAAATGGCGTTGATGTTACCATATTTGAAAAAGAAAACAAGGGCGGAGGGCTAATGACCTATGGCATTGCAGCCTATAAAGTAACCCCGGGGTTTTGCGCAGACGAAGTGAATTATATCACTGCTATAGGGGGTATTAAAGTAAAATATGATCAGGAGCTTGGTAAACATGTTTCATTGGCTGAACTTCAAAAAAAATATGATGCAGTTTACCTGGGTATCGGCGTAGGTGTGGCCCGGCAACTGGATATACCCGGTGAGGAAATGGAAGGCGTAGTGGATGCCATCAGATTTATCTATGACCTGAGAGATAAAGGCTATTCAACGGTGCCGGTAGGTGATAAAGTGGCCGTGATCGGCATGGGAATGACGGCCATCGATGCTGCCACACAATCGAAACGATTAGGTGCTAAAGAAGTGACCATGGTGTACCGGAGGACAAAAGAAGAAATGCCCTGCACTGAGTTCGAATATGAACTGGCCAAACTGGATGGCTGTGAGGTCGTTTGGCTGGCGGCGCCAAAAGAGATCAAAGGGAATGGCAAGGTGCAGCAGCTTGTTTGCAGTAAAATGAAACTGGGCGATCCGGATATGAGTGGACGGAGAAGCCCTGTTGATACCGGTGAAACATTTACTTTGGATGTAGATATGGTGATCAAAGCTGCGGGTCAGGTCCCCTTTGAAGACCTGGTAAGCACCCATAAGATCAATAATAAGAACGGAAAGATCTTAATTGATCAACATTGCGCTACGAACATCACAGGAGTTTTTGCAGGTGGCGATGCTGTGAATGGCGGAAAGGAAGTGGTGGATGCTGTACAGGCCGGAAAGGAAGGAGCGGCAGCAATTCTCAGTTATCTTGGAATTGCAATAAAATGATTGGGAAAAGTGCAATTGGGAAATTTTGAAATTTCCCAATTCCAAAATTTCAAAATTTGAAAATGGCAGACCTTTCATCAAGCTTTCTCGGAATCAGGTCCCCCAACCCTTTCTGGCTGGCAAGCGCACCGCCAACAGATAAGAAATATAATGTATTGCGCGCCTTTGAAGCCGGATGGGGTGGCGTCGTGTGGAAAACCCTTGGCTCACAGGTAAAAAATGTTTCATCCAGGTATTCCGCCGTTGATTATGCCGGGCAAAGGGTGATGGGCTTTAATAATATTGAACTCATTTCAGACCGGCCGCTGGATATTAACCTGAAAGAAATTGAGGAGTGCATAAAATTATTTCCCGACCGGGCCATGATCGTGTCCCTGATGGCCGATAATAACCGTAAAAGCTGGCATGAACTGATCAAACAGGTGGAGGATACCGGTGCACATGGACTGGAACTGAATTTCGGATGCCCGCACGGCATGACGGAACGTGGAATGGGCGCCACGGTAGGCCAGGACCCCGAGATCGCCTGCATGGTGGTGGAATGGGTGATGGAAGCAGCTTCGATCCCGGTCATCACCAAACTCACCCCTAATGTGCATTCTGTGGTACCTACCGGACGATCGGTGGTTAAAGCAGGTACCAATGCACTCAGTTTGATCAATACCATTCAGTCGGTAACGGGCGTTGACCTGGATACACTTGTTCCCAATCCCTTCGTGGCTGGAAAAAGTGTATTTGGCGGTTATTGCGGACCGGCCGTAAAACCGATCGCTCTAAAAATGCTGGTGACCATCGCGCAGGATGAACTGACCAGGACGGTTCCCATCAGCGGTATCGGTGGTATCAGTACCTGGAAGGATGCCGTTGAATTCATGCTGCTTGGAGCTTCGAATGTGCAGGTTTGCACAGCCGTGATGAAATATGGGTTCCGGATCATCGATGATCTCTGTGAAGGGCTGAACAACTGGATGGATGAGAAAGGATTTCAGAAACTGGATGACTTCATTGGTAAATCCATTGATACCATCACGCACTGGGAAGACCTGGATATCAATTACCATCACATCGCAAAGATCAACCAGGACAAATGCATCCATTGCGGGCTTTGCTATATTGCCTGTGAAGACACTTCTCATCAATCCATCAGGATGGAATACGGGAAACCCTACAACACTTATACAGTGATCGATGAGGAATGCGTGGGTTGTAACCTCTGCAAACTGTTATGTCCTGTTGATAACTGTATCACCATGGAAGTGCACCGTGTTGGGCCGGAATACATCAATTGGATCGAATGGCAGAAAAGAGGCTTACCTTTGAACGACCATTGACGAACGCTTTATAAAATCATATCTATGAAGCTATTTATCGCTGCGCCAGTACTGGCCGCTGTCACAATCTCTATATGGCTCCAACACAAGCCGACGCCCGTTTCCCATTCATACAACATAAATAAAGAAGGTCTCTCGTTGCGTAATCCCAAGATCTGCCATAATACCAGGAATGAACTGGTTTGCTTCAATGACGGCACGTATATCCTTCATTTCAAAAATAACAGTTTCAGCGGATTCAATACGGTCGATTCCCTGGTCGCTTATAATGATGGGGAAAAGAAGTTCACTATAAAAGATCTCTCTTCCAAAAGCGATCAGAAAAACAATGGGCTGGCCATTCGATTGGCAAAAAACACTGTTGAATTCATCAGGGGTGACCAGGCCAAGATCATCAATGCGGCTGCCGCTGATTCAGATTTTGACTGGGGCAACCTGAAAGTGCATTTATCTGTAAGTAAAGGGATGGACAGTGTCAGCTTTACTGCAGGCTTCTATCATTTTATCCTGCAGGTGAATACGACGGATAAAAACTGGAAATGGACGGTGCGCGAAATGCACCAGTCAAGCCTGTTCTATATCGATTATACCGTGGATAAAAATATCGGTGAGATCATCAGTCACCAGGATGATGATGAAAAATACGGTATGGCTGTGGCCACCCGTTACAGGAATGGCAACGGCATCTGGTACCTGCAATCACAATATGTGCAAACGCAGGAAAGCAAGGGAGAAGTGACCATCATGCCGGTGAAGCTGGAAGGTGGTTTCCAGTATTATTATACCCGTTCGGGTAATCTGATAAAAGAAAGATCAAAGGGGGAAGTGAAGGTTTGTAACTGCAATTAGTCATCGGCCATATTCATTTTACTGTCTAAGGGATAATTTTTACATTTGCTGTCCGATTTTCGGGTGGTGGCGCAGCCCGGTAGCGCACTTGCATGGGGTGCAAGTGGTCGCTGGTTCGAATCCAGTCCACCCGACTTTCAAAGGGAATTCACCGGGTTCCCTTTTTTCGGGCAGTAGCGCAGCCCGGTAGCGCACTACGTTCGGGACGTAGGGGTCGCTGGTTCGAATCCAGTCTGCCCGAC
>CAZZDQ010000073.1:0-10800 GCA_964652845.1 uncultured Chitinophaga sp. | reverse complement strand
CCGGACAGGGGATTGCTCCCCAGTATATCGATAAGGTCTTTCACCGCTATTTCCGCATCCCGGGAACAAAAAAGGAAGGCACAGGCCTGGGTCTCAGTATCAGCAAGGAGATGATGGAAGCGCAGGGTGGTGCAATATCCGTTAAGAGTGAATATGGTATCGGAAGTACCTTTTCCATTTTCCTCCCGGAAGCGCATTGAATAATATCAAGGTTCCCATGCTGACATGCAGGGTTTCACATATGAATACTACATTTCTATACCGGCACCAGGTAACAAAAAGGTATAAGATCATATTACTGATTGATTTTCATTAAGTTGGATGATGCGGAATATTTACATCTGTTCCTGTCATTTATTTGTACATTCGGTTCATGAAAAATCTTTCCAAAGCTACGCACCTGGCTGACCGCATAAGGGAAAAACTGGTGGGACATTCATCTAAAACCTTTAAAGGTATTGTAACAGATGTTTTTGTTTCACCCCCGCTATGGCACCTGGCTGAAGCAGTATTTAAGGAAAGAAAAGTATACGGAATTGATTTCCCGCTGAAAGAATGGAATGAACTTACATTGATCGCTTCTTTCACTGACCATCACCTGGAAGAAGTGAAAAGTATTGTCATAAGGGATAAAAGAGAGGACCTTCTAAGCCTGGTACAGGGCCTTCCCAACATGTACGATCACAAGCCTGCATACATTCATTGATCTTCCGGATCGGTCACGCTGATCATCAATGTCCTTGTAAAATGGATCAGTGTGCTTGTATCTTCTTTTTCAGGTTATCATCAATAGCATTAAGAAACTCTTCGGTGTATAAATAGTGCTTGCCGTGGCTGACCGTATTGCCATGTACGGAAATGGCAAGATCCTTTGTCATTTTACCTGATTCTACGGTTTCAATACAGACCTTTTCCAGCGCATCGCTGAAATTGATCAGTGGCTGGTTATGATCAAGCTTACCGCGGAAAGCAAGCCCCCTTGTCCAGGCAAATATGCTGGCAATGGGATTGGTACTGGTGGGTTTACCCTGCTGGTGATCCCGGTAATGACGGGTGACCGTCCCGTGGGCGGCTTCAGCTTCCATGGTCATGCCATCGGGTGTGATCAGGACCGAGGTCATCAGCCCCAGTGAACCAAAACCCTGGGCAATGGAATCGCTTTGCACATCCCCATCATAATTCTTGCATGCCCACACGAAATTGCCGTTCCATTTCAGGGCGCTGGCGACCATATCATCGATGAGCCGGTGTTCATATACAATACCGGCTGCTTCAAACCTGGTTTTGAACTCACCGGCATAGATCTCCGCAAAAATATCCTTGAACCGCCCGTCATATTTTTTGAGAATGGTATTCTTGGTGGAAAGATACAGTGGCCATTTTTTATTGAGGGCCATATTGAAACAACTGCGCGCAAAACCACGAATACTTTCATCCGTATTATACATGGATAGCGCCACGCCGTCGCCTTTGAAAACATATACTTCAAACTGCTGTGCCGGACTTCCGTCATCCGGAGTGAAAGTCATGGTTAAACGGCCTTTTCCCCTGATTACAGTATCTGTGGCACGGTACTGATCGCCGAAAGCATGGCGTCCTACAATGATGGGCGCCGTCCAGTTGGTCACCAGACGCGGAATATTATGGATGACAATGGGCTCCCGGAAAACCGTACCGTCAAGTATATTGCGGATAGTGCCATTGGGGCTTTTCCACATCTGCTTTAAATTGAATTCTTTCACACGGGCCTCATCGGGAGTAATAGTGGCACATTTGATGCCCACACCGTGTTCCAGGATGGCATGGGCTGCATCGACCGTTACCTGGTCATTGGTCTTATCACGGTTCTCAATTCCCAGGTCATAGTATTTGATGGGGACATCTGTATAGGGAAGAATCAGTTTGTCCTTGATGAATTTCCAGATGATCCGTGTCATTTCATCGCCATCCAGTTCAACTACCGGGTTGGCAACTTTGATCTGTTGAGCCATGCATGTTTGATTTATTGGCAGCAAATCTAATGGAATTATTTTTTTACCCGGATGACCAACATAAGGTGACGGAAAAATTTTTGCCGGATTGATATTTTATTTACCTTTTACTTTCATTAGAGGGTATGGAAACCATCAAACCCTTTTTATCATATCTGCAGCGGATCATACGGATCAGCGAAGAAGAATTCCGCCTCGTCCTGATGCCGGTCATTAAGGTGCGCAGGTTCGCCAAAAAGCAGGTCATCACCCCCGCAGGGGAGGTGGAAAATTATTTCAACTTCATCCTGAAAGGCCTGATCCGGCAATACTATGTGAAAGGAAGGGAACAGATCAACACCCAGATCTCCTATGAAGGGCATTTTATCCTTTGCCTGGAATCCTTTCACAGCCGGCAACCCTCTGAATATTTCCTTGAAGCCATTGAGCCTACCATTGTCATTTCCATTGCACATGATGACCTCGAACATGTCTTTGCTTCTTCCCGCAAACTGGAACATGCAGGCCGCCTGATCATGACAAATGCCTATGTACTCAAGGATAAATGGCATATGCAGTTGCTGAAGTTATCGCCGCGGGAAAGATTCCTGAATTTTGTCACCAAATTCCCGATTTTACTTCAACGGGTTCCCCAAAAATTGCTGGCATCCTATCTCAATATCAAGCCCGAGACCTTCAGCCGGTTCAAGCACCTTATCAAAAACCATACAAGGAAAAATATGATGGCGATACATGCCACACTGGAAGACTCTTAAATATCGCAGAACATTTTGTTCAAACATTCACCACCAGGACAGGAATTTTCAGGTCATGTCTGACGGTTTCGATGGTTTCCCCATAGAACCAGTCCTTGATACCGCTATGCCCGTGGGCGCCGATCACAAGCAATTCAGCCTGGCATTCTTTTACAAGCCGCACGATCTCTCTTGACCGGCTCCTGAATCCCAGCTTTGATTCTGCCTGTATGCCCTGTTGTCTCAGTTGCGCTACGTAAAAATCGAGGTGTTCCTGGTCATTCCTTGTTTCCCTGTCATCACTGAATTGTTCAAACAGAAGGGCCGGCACACTTTCCACAACATGGATTAAATAATAGGTGGCTTCTTTTTTCCCCTGGCCGACTGCATGTAATAATATTTTCTGGTCATTGGGCCCGAAACCAAGGGCCACTGCGATCCTTTTATAATGCGGTACCTTCAGTTCATGCAATTCCTCAGCCTGTGGGTGCATCTGTAATTTCAGTTCACGTAATTTCCTTCCTGCAAGGGGAAAATACAGGGTGGCAAACAGGAGTAAAAGGAACAGGAAAGCGACCAACAGGATGATCACCTTTGGAAAAACCCCGTTTGTGTTATGAAAATAATCCAGTACCTGCCCGGTAACCATCCTGATGTTCAGGTAAGCCAGGATGCCGGCGACAGACCAGGATAAGATCTTTGTGACAAGAGAAATCCGGAAGGCACCCATTCTTTTTTTATCACTCACAAAACAAATCAGCGGGATGATGGCAAAGCTGAGCTGTATGCTCAGGATCACCTGGCTCAATATCAGCAGGCTGTCAATGTTTTTTTCCCCGTTTATCAGGATCACGATCACGGCTGGAACGATTGCGAGCAGACGGGTGAGCAGGCGTCGCATCCAGGGGTTGATTCGCAGGTGCAGGTAACCTTCCATCACCACCTGGCCGGCCAGGGTGCCCGTGATCGTCGAACTTTGTCCCGCTGCGATCAGGGCAATGGCAAATAATACCGGGGCAACTCTTGTGCCCAGTAAATTATGAAGCAGGGCATGTGCCTGTTTGATCTCCGCAATATCCGTTTTTCCCGTTTTGAAAAAGACGGTAGCAGAAAGGATCAGGATCGCCGCATTGACCAGGAAAGCTATATTCAGGGCAATGGTGCTGTCCCAGAAATTAAGACGTAACGCTTTCCTGATACCAGGCCTGTCTCTTTTGAATTTCCGCGTTTGGACCAATGCCGAATGCAGGTAAAGATTATGCGGCATCACGGTGGCCCCGATGATACCGACCGCAATGAACAGCGCTTCCTTACCGGAGAGGGTAGGGGCGAATCCCTGTGCCACTTCCCGCAAGTCGGGTTTTGCCAGCACGATCTCGACCAGGAAGGAGAGCCCGATAATAAAGATCAATCCAATGATGAAAGCTTCCATTTTCCTCATCCCGAGCCGCTGAAGCATTAAGAACAGGAAAGTATCGAGCAATGTGATCAGCACTCCCCAAAGGAGGGGGATACCCGTAAGCAATTGCAGTCCGATGGCCATGCCCAGTACTTCTGCGAGGTCACAGGCTGCGATGGCCGTTTCAGCCAGCACATATAAGGCCAGGTTGACTGATCGTGGATATGCCTCCCTGTTCGCCTGAGCGAGATCGATACCTCTGACAACGCCCAGTCGGGCAGAGAGGCTTTGCAATAAAAGCGCCATCAAATTACTCATCAGAAGAACCCAGATCAGCCGGTAACCAAAGTGGCTGCCGCCAGCCAGGTCGGTCGCCCAGTTCCCAGGGTCCATATATCCTACGCTTATGAGGTAGGCAGGTCCAAAAAAGGCCAGTGAGCGGCGCCATAACTGGGGGTGTGCCGCGGTGGTATCGATACTGCCGTGTACATCGCTTAGTGACTTGGTTTTCCTGATATTACGTACCATAGCGAACCAGGATTTTTTTACTCAATTGCTCACTGATGGTGAAGGAGGGACGTGATTTCATTTTTATTTCCATGGACCTGTCAAAATCATATTTTCTTTTTACGATGATACGCGAGCCGATCTTTATTCTTTTATGTTTTAAAAGGTCCAGTCCTGGCCAGGATTGATCCGCTACCTGGTATACGGTCACAGGTTTATTCAGCCGGACAGTATCCAGGGCCCTGACAGCAGCCGGTTTTAATTTTCCTTTTTTATCGGGAATAGGGTCACCATGGGGATCGTAGTGGGGGAAACCGAGGAATGCGTCCAGTTTTTCGATCAACTGGTCACCGCTGACATGTTCCAGTTGTTCGGCGATCTCGTGCACTTCATCCCAGGAAAACCGCAGTTTTTTGGCCAGGAAGAATTCCCAGAGCCGGTGTCGCCTGATAATGGCCAGGGCCGCTTTCATACCATGTTTGTTGAGCCGGAAGCCCTTATAAGCCCTGTACCGGAGCATTTTTTTGGCTTTCAGCTTTTTCATCATATCGGTCACTGATGCCGGGCGGGTATGGAGCCGGTCGGCCAGTGCATTGGTGGTAACCGGGCCCCTGTCGCGCTGCAAATGAAAGATCGCCTTGATATAATTTTCTTCGCTCGTCGTAAAATTAAACATGGCTAAAAATAATTTTAGACAAACCTAAAAAAAATAGAATATCCGGCCAAATTTTTTAACCTTCATTTTTGCGGAAAATCATTTATATTCGGAAAGAAATGCATGGTATGAAAATGGAGAAAGCCCGGGGAGTGTGTCTCTTTCTCTTTATGATGATGACCGCCTGCGGCCATTCTTCCAAACAACGTAAAACAGGCCAGGCTGATGCGGCCGGATTCTTTCAGCATTTTAAGCCGGTATCCGTACCATTACAGGTTCGCGACAGCATTTTCCTTCAGAAACGGGACCCCACGGATCTGATCACCCCTGATGATGTGACCGGGATGATCCCGGATTCTGTTTTCACAGATGATGAGGATGAACTGGCGCAAATGAAATTCTATCCTTTTGGCGGATTTCAGACAACAAAGGGAGCGATTTACATCTTGCTGCTGGCATTCAATGGTGCTAACAAGACCCTCTACCTCGCCGTTTTTGACAGGCAAAAAAAACTGATCGCAGTAATGCCCGCCATGAGTCGGTCACACGAAACGCCCCTGCAACAGGCGCTGCTGATAGAGAAAAACCAGACCATCACACTCCGTTCCTCACGAAAGAATAAAGATGGCAGCCTGAGTACAGGCAGGAACGTATATGCCCTGAATGAGGGAGCCAAAAAATTCACCCTCATCATGACCGATGCGCTGGATGAAAAACCCGTTGAACTCGTGAACCCAATTGATACCCTTCCGCGGAAATTCAAATACTCCGCTGATTACGGCAAGGATAAACGGAACCTGGTATCGGTCCGTGACGGTGTCAAGAACGGCAAATTCTTTTTCTTTATTCATCTTGAAAAAAACAGTGGTGAATGTACCGGGGAGATGAGAGGATCAGCCTTACTCAGCGGACCTACAACTGCTGTTTACCAGCAGCCAGGGGATCCATGCATTCTTACTTTTACGTTCTCTTCATCTGCAGTTTCAGTGGCCGAACAAAATTGCGGCAGCCACCGCGGACTGAATTGTTTGTTTGAAGGTTCTTTTGGACGAATGAAAGAAAAACCAAAACCGAAAACCAATCTGCCCAAAAAGAACAATCGCCGGTAACATTTCAGCCAAAATCATTTTCAACATACTGTGTATAAACTCCGGGGAGCGGTTTCTTTTCCCGTTTAACAATTATCTTGCGCCCCATTAAAAAACCATCACCTTATGGATTTCAGGAATTATTCGGTTCCATACCCTGTTGACCCGGCCTATTCAAAAAAAGTAGCTTATTTCTCTATGGAATTTGCTACCCATCAACCGCTGAAGATATACAGTGGGGGCCTTGGTTTCCTGGCCGGCTCACATATGCGCAGCGCCTATGAACTCAGGCAAAACCTGATCGGTATCGGCATTCTTTGGAAATATGGTTACTATGACCAGGAAAGAAACCAGGACCAGACCCTGGATGTGGCCTGGAACGAGAAACAATACAGTTTCCTGGAAGATACCGGCATCAGTTACCAGGTCATGATACATGAACACCCCGTTTGGGTGAAAGTATGGTACCTGGACCCTGAAATCTTTAAAACAGCCCCGATCTTCCTCCTGTCAACCGACGTGCCGGAAAATGATTATGTTTCACAAACCATCACGCACCGTTTATATGATGCGAACGTGGCCACCAAGATCGCGCAGTTCATTTTATTGGGTGCAGGCGGCGCCCGCCTCGTAGATGAACTTGGTTTTGATCCGGAGCGGTATCACCTGAACGAAGCGCACGGCGTTTCCTCTGCATTCTATTTATATAAAAAATTCGGGAATGATCTCGGTGAAGTAAAGAAAAGGCTGGTGTTCACCACACATACTCCGGAAGAGGCGGGTAATGAGAAACATGATATCTATCTCTGCCAGAAAATGAGTTACTTCTCTGGTCTTTCCGTTGAGGAAGTAAAACAATTATATGGTAATGACAGTGACCTGTTCAATCATTCACTCGCAGCCTTGCGTTTTGCTCACCGGGCCAACGCAGTATCAAAGATACATGGGAACGTTTCCCGTAAGCTCTGGAGCAAATATGAGAACATCTGCCCGATCATTTCCATCACCAATGCCCAGAACTGGCGGTATTGGGCCGATAAACAATTATATAAATTCAGGGAGGCCGGAGATGATTACGGAATTGACGACCGGAAAAAATATCTCAAAAAAAGAGCCTTCGAGATCGTGGCCGACCAGACGGGGAAGATATTTGATCCTGATACTTTCACCATCGTATGGGCCCGCCGTTTTGCAGGTTACAAAAGGTCAATGTTGTTAACGGCAGATGAGACCAGGTTTCATAAATTGATGACCGACCTCAAATACCCTGTCCAGTTGATCTGGGCCGGGAAGCCTTATCCGGTTGACCATCCGGCGATTTCAGAATTCAACCAGCTCGTCCACCTCAGCAAACAGTATAATAGTATGGCCGTGCTCATCGGGTATGAACTCGGACTTTCCAAAAGGCTGAAACAAGCGGCCGACTGCTGGCTGAATAATCCGCGTGTACCCAGGGAAGCTTCAGGCACCAGCGGGATGACGGCAGCTATGAACGGAGCGGTGAATTTCTCTACACGTGACGGCTGGATCCCCGAATTCATCAACCATGGCCATAACGGGTTTGTGGTCCCTCCGCCGACCGGAGCTGAGGATTACAGTACACTGACGATACATGACCAGGACGAATATGACCTCACCCAGATCTATGATATTCTCGAGAACCAGGTCTTACCCCTCTATTATGAGCAATACAACACCTGGCGACAGATCATAAAGAATAGCATGCAGGATGTCCGCTTCCAGTTCGATAGTAACCGGATGGCCGGAGAATATTATGAATTGTTATATAAATGATTCCCATAAAAGCATTTTAGTTGTGGCTAATTCCTTGAACAGCGTTTACTATTATCAAAATCACCCTGTTCATGTTCGTCTTCTGTCCTAATCAGGGGCAGATAAAATAGAATTCGAATTATTGATATTGAAGGACTAGGTCTTGTGAGGTCTTTTTCAGAAAGAGTAAACTCACCAGCCTGTTGATTACTCCCTCCACCAGTGCATCCGGGCAGGAAGCGCCGCTCGTCAGCAGGATCCTGACGGGTTGCCGGTGAGGCAGGAAATTCTTTGTGGAGATCTCTACCTTCCTGTGCAGGTTATAATGCAGGATCTCCTCAGCTGAAAGGATTTTTTGTTCATTATTGATAAAATAAGTGGACAGTTTTTCTTCACAAAGCTCCACCAGGTGGGACGTATTGGAAGAATTATATCCGCCTACTACTATGGCAAGGTCGGCATCCGTGTGAAGCATCTCGCTGACCGCTGTCTGGTTATCATTGGTGGCATAACAAAGTGTATCGCGGGTATCAGCAAATCTTTCTTCTATTTTTTTGGGTTTGAAAGTATCTGCCATCGCTTGTTTCAGGTAATCGGCAATAGCCTGGGTATCGCTGGCCAGCATCGTGGTCTGGTTTACCACGCCGATCCTTTGCAGGTCTTTTTTGACATCAAAACCCGCCGAATGCTGGCCTTTGAATTGCGGGAAGAAATCTGCCTCTGGCTTTTCGCCCGCAATGAATTTTCCAAGCTCTTTGGCTTCTTCCAGGTCCTTGACCACCACCGAAGGACCATAGAGAGAGGAATGGGAAAAAGTAGCCCTTGTTTCTTCGTGGTTCGGTTTTCCGTGTATGACGATCGTATAATTTTTTTTTGCAATTACTTCACTCCGGTTCCAGACCTTTTCTACAAAGGGGCAGGTAGTATTGTATTTTGCTGTTTGTATTCCTTTTTTACTCAGTAATGTTTCGATTTCGAGTGTCGTTCCGAAAGCGGGAATGATCACAATATCATCTTTGTTCAATTCGTCAAAACTAATTTGTTTATTCCCGTATGTATCCTGCAGAAACTGCACACCATGTTCTTTCAGGTCCGTATTTACCTGCGGATTATGAATGATCTCGCTTAAGAGAAAAATGCGTTTGTCAGGATTTTCATCTACCGTTTTAAAGGCAATCTCAATGGCATTCTCTACACCATAACAAAATCCAAAATGTCTTGCCAGATAGATCTGTAAAGCTCCGAAATCAAGCAGGGTGGGAGAGAAGTCCTTCTTCATCGTATCCGCTTCCTTTCTTTTTTTCTTAATAGCTGTTATTAAAGGACTTCTGTAAATTATAGGGACATCAAATTTTTTCATCGAAAGGATAGGTTAAACCCCCATAGCGCGTTTATCGGGAACGATTCGTTCAGTTGATGATCTGCAAAGATAAACCATCGAAAAAGTTTAAAAAATCAAATAATTTCAAGTCTTTCAATCTGGCTTCCGGTTTAATTTTGGAACGAACACATCGTATTTTTACTAGTAAAAAATACGAAATTTATTTGGTAATATAGTTTTTTCAGGTAGTTTTACATGACCTCCGCCCTATTTAATACCCCTATTACCCAATTTCTTCCCTGTAAAGCCTCTAACCAAGTCGGCCACCTATCTTCCCATCCTCTGAATCTCCCAATGGAATGATCCATTTTTAGTAGTATTAAAAATTTGGTTTTAATAAAATAAAACCAACCAAAACTTTTTTATGAAATTCACCGCCATCCCAACCGAACCTTGTGCTGGATCCATCTCAACAAAAATCGGTAGATACCTGAAAGCTTTTTTAGCTTTTGTGTTCTTCAGTTTATTTGTAAAAAATGTTTCGGGACAGTCTTTCGGTACAGATTTTTCCCAGTCTTCCAACAAAAACCCCGGACCTGCTGTGGGAAGTGTTGTCTGGATCGGCTCGATCATCCAGCAAAGCAATTCCCATTTTTATGAAGGGCAATCAACTCTTCAGCGGATATTGTTACAGTCTGTGCCGGTAAGTTCTGATGGTTATTACCATCTCCGGTTCAGGCACCAGGCTTCAAAAGCCACCATTAATGCTTATGATTTCGTAGTTGGATGGGGTGATAAATCAGGTGCTATTGGTAATAATCCTGCATCCGCTTATATTGGAGCCATTGAAACTTCTAATGCAGTTACAACATGTTATACCGTCTTAAACCAGTGTAATAACCTGGGCCCGAAAGGAGGCGCATGCCCATCCTTTACATCTGTTCCTTACGTCTATGCATCATTTGTGCCCGCGACAGCGATGGCAGGGGCAGGTGGTATTGCCGGAACGGGTACCAATAATTTAAGTACGGGATCAAATGTAAATGCCCGTATTGCCCAATTTGATGCAGATAACAGCCCTGATGGAAGCAATGCAAGAAGGATCACCTTACAGGCAAACAGAAATGGAACAGGCCCCAATTTAATTACTTCAGCCACCTTGACTTTTTTAGGCTATGATAACGGTAGCGACCAATTTGCCCAATACGATCTCATGTGGCAGGGCCCTACTTCAGGTGGCCCCTATGATATGGAAATAAAAATGGCCGGCCATATCGCTCAGCAGATCGCTCCCGGAGGAACCGGTTATGGTGTAGGTAAAGGTGCTGCCAA
>CAZZDQ010000072.1:0-11004 GCA_964652845.1 uncultured Chitinophaga sp. | reverse complement strand
TGATCAAAATGCAGGTAATCGGCAATCTGGGAAAAGATTGCATCGTTAACACCGTGAACGGCAAGAATGTCATCAATTTTACTGTGGCGCACACCGAAAAATACCGGGACAGCCAGGGCAACCAGCAGGAAAAGACTACCTGGGTGGATTGCGCTTACTGGACCGACCGCACCGGGATAGCCCAATACCTGATAAAAGGTAAACAGGTATACGTGGAGGGACAACCCGAGGTACGCTCCTTTACACGTAATGATGGCTCGGCCGGCGCTTCCCTTTCACTGCGTGTGCGGGAAGTTCAGCTACTGGGTGGGCGGGGTGATAGCGGGAACGCCCCGAATTACACTTCTGCTGCTGCACCGGTCAGCAATACAGCGGCTGCTACCGGCACATCTGTCCAAACTGATAATGAAGAAGCAGGGGATGACCTGCCTTTTTAACTTATAACCTGAATTTTATAATGCCCTGCCGCCAGCGGGGCATTTTTATTTGTTTCTTTGCCGGATGCAGGAAGAAATTTTCAGTTACGAACAACTTTTCAATTTTACCAGGTCAGTTTTCCGCAAGATCGGCTGCTCTCATGGGCATGCCGAAACTGCTGCCAGGGTATTGGGCGCTGCCGACCTGCGGGGTATTGATTCACATGGTGTGGCCCGCCTGAGTGGTTATGTACGGTTATGGGAAATTAAAAGGGTGAATACAAACCCTGAGATCAGGATCATTCATGAATCCCCGTCAACGGCCGTGGTTGACGGAGACAGTGGGCTGGGGCTCGTGATCGCTCCCTTTGCTATGCAAGTAGCTACTGAAAAAGGAAAACAGGCAGGTACAGGATGGGTAAGTGTCCAAAACAGTAATCATTTTGGCATCGCTGCCTATCATGCCATGCTGGCGCTGGATCATGAAATGATCGGCCTGGCAATGACCAATGCCAGCGCCCTGGTTGCACCCACATTTTCTATCGACAGGATACTGGGTACCAACCCGATCTGTGTTGCCGCTCCTGCCGGTCATGAACCACCCTTTGTTGCCGATTTTGCTACGACCACAGCCGCTTATGGCAAACTGGAAATATTGCAAAGGAAAAACAAGTTAACACCGACAGGATGGGTGCAGGATAAAAAGGGTGAACCCAGCCTGGATCCTCATATTTTAAAACAGGGTGGGGCCTTATTGCCCCTGGGTAGCGACCGGGAACACGGCAGCCATAAAGGCTATGCCCTGGGTGCCATTGTGGATATTTTTTCAGCCTTGCTCAGTGGGGCCAATTATGCCCCCTGGGTACCGCCCTTTCCGGCCCATGTTCCCATCCCCGCAGAACAACCCGGGAAAGGCGTTGGCCATTTCTTCGGAGCCATGCGGATCGATGGTTTCCGCCCGGCTGAGGAATTCAAAAAACATATGGATCACTGGATACAGGGTTTCAGAAAAGCCAAACCTGGTAAAGGACATGAAAAAGTGCTGGTACCCGGCGACCCTGAACGGGAATTCGAAAGTGAAAGAAGGAAGAACGGGATACCCCTGCTGGAACCGGTAGTAAAGGACCTGCAGGAACTCGCTTTAAAATTAGATCTTGAGTTTGTTTAATGTACCGGTCACCATAATTATTATTTGTTGTGTTTAATCATTCAATAATCAAACAGGATAAATGAAAGTAATGAAATTCGGCGGCACCAGCCTGGGGCAACCCGGGCGGATGCACAATGTTGCGCAACTGTTGGCAGAACAAAAGGAGCCGGTGATCGTGGTGCTTTCGGCGTTAGCGGGCACCACCAATACACTGGTGGAGATCAGTGACCATCTTGCCGCCGGCAACAGGGGATCGGCCAAAAAATGCATTGCCCAGCTGGAGAAACATTACGAAGCATTCATTCATCAGCTTGTAAAGGATAAACAGGCATTGACAGAAGCCCGCAATATCCTCGCCGAACATTTTGAATTCCTGCATATCATCCTGAAAATTTCGCACAGCGAGGCATTGAGTAAGGATATCCTTTCACAGGGTGAATTACTTTCCACAAAGCTTTTCTCAACCTATCTCAGGGAGCAAGAGACCGCTCATGTGTTGCTGCCGGCGCTGGAATTCATGAGCATCGACCGGCATGATGAACCACAGGTCAGTGTTATCAAGGCAAAACTCGGAAGCCTGCTGAAAAAAAACCCTCAACAGAAGTTATTTATTACACAGGGATATATCTGCCGGAATGCCCGGGGGGAAGTGGATAACCTGCAGCGTGGCGGCAGCGATTATACGGCCTCCCTTATTGCAGCGGCTATCAAGGCCTCAGTATGCGAAATATGGACCGATATTGACGGCATGCACAACAACGACCCCCGTATCATCAAAAATACCCGTCCTGTTGAACAGCTCAGTTTTGAAGAGGCCGCTGAACTTGCATATTTCGGTGCCAAGATCCTGCACCCCGCATCCATATGGCCGGCACAGAATTACAAAGTACCGGTCAGGTTATTGAATACACTTCACCCCCATGCCGGGGGCACAACCATCACGGAGAAAGGGGGAGAGGTGGGGGTAAAAGCGGTGGCAGCCAAGGATAATATCATCGCCATCAGGATCAAGAGCAGCCGCATGCTGCTGGCTTACGGATTCCTCCGTAAGATCTTTGAAGTATTTGAAAAATACCGTACTCCCATTGATATGATCACCACTTCTGAAGTGGCGGTTTCCCTTACGATCGATGATCCCGCGCACCTCCCGGAGATCATAAAGGAACTGGAAAGCTTCAGTGCGGTGGAGGTCGATAAGGGCCAGGTGATCGTGGCCGTGGTGGGGAATGAGATCGCCAAGACCGAATCGATCATGAAGAAACTGTTCGGTTCCATCATCAATATTCCTGTTCGCATGGTGTCATATGGCGGCAGCCCGCATAATATTTCCCTCTTATTGCCTGCGGAATATAAAAAACAGATCCTTCATCAACTCAACAGGGGAATGTTTGGATTGTAAAGGAGACATCTTCGGTAAGTAGTCACAGCACCTTAAAAGATATTAAGAAAGATTGGTTAAATGACCAGCAGGGCATCCCCGTAACTGAAAAACCGGTATTTATCCTTGATCGCTTTTCTATAGGCTTCCATGGTCAGCTCATAACCAGCAAAGGCGCAGGTCATGATAAGCAGGCTGGTCTTGGGAAGATGAAAGTTAGTGACCAGGGCATCGGCGATATTAAAGTCATAGGGCGGATGGATAAACATATTCGTCCACCCTTCAGCGGGCTTTAATAATTTTTGTGCGGTAAAGGATGATTCCAGGGCCCGCATGGTGGTAGTGCCGATGGCGCAGATCCGGTGGCCATATTCCTTGGCCCGGTTTACGACCTTACAGGCAGTGTCATCGATATTGAAATATTCTGCATCCATCTTGTGTTTGCTGAGGTCTTCCACTTCAATGGGCCGGAAAGTGCCCAGCCCGGTATGAAGCGTCACTTCGGCAAAATGGATCCCTTTTATCTCCAGTTTCTTGATCAGCTCTTTGCTGAAATGCAGGCCGGCAGTGGGTGCGGCCACAGCTCCCTGGTGTTTGGCATAGACGGTCTGGTATCTCTCCTTGTCTTCCTCATCCGGTTTGCGCTTGATATATTTGGGCAGGGGCGTCTCTCCCAGTTTTTCCAGCTGGGCCCTGAACTCCTCTTCAGACCCTTCCCATAGAAAACGGATGGTACGTCCCCGGCTGGTGGTATTATCGATAACCTCAGCGACCAGCTCCTCCATCTCTCCGAAATATAATTTATTGCCTACCCTTATCTTACGGGCCGGATCCACGATCACATCCCAGAGCCGGTTGGGTTTGTTCAGTTCCCGTAGCAGGAAGACCTCGATCTTGGCACCTGTCTTTTCCTTCCGCCCGTACATACGGGCAGGGAAAACCTTTGTATTGTTGACCACAAAGCAGTCCTTATCGTCAAAATAATCTATGATATCCCGGAAATGCTTGTTTTCAATCTGCCCGGTATGGCGGTGTACCACCATCATGCGGGCATCTTCACGGCGTTTGGCAGGGGTTTGGGCGATCAGGTTTAAGGGCAGGTCGAAACGGAATTGTGATAACTTCATGCTTGCTTGTTTAGGGGGCTGAAATACGGCCGGGGCCTGGCTGGAGAGAAAGCCTACACTGCAATGAAGATCATTGAACAGGTGCGGAAGAAACGGCCTTACGGCGCCGGTTCGTTCTTTCAACCTTTTATCGGGGTGCAAAAGTAAATTATTTGACCGAATGCACAATCTTTATTTTGCCGGAAACCCTTGAGTCTGAATTATTTTTATCATAATCTTTGGAATTATTTGTGTTTTTGCCAAAATCCGTCATCTTATATTTGGATAAAATATCCAGGGCTTTATGAAAAAACTCTTTCACCTTATCCTGTTCTTCCTGCCTGCCCTTTCCATCCAGGCACAGCCCTCATCCTTCAAACAAAAAAAATATCCCAGTGTTCTATGGGAGATCTCGGGCAATGGGTTAAAAAAACATTCCTTCCTGATCGGCACCATGCATGTCAGCAGCAAACTCGCCTTCCACCTGCCTGACTCATTTTATTATGCCGTGAAGAATGCGCAGGTAGTGGCCCTGGAGACCAACCCCGAGACCTGGCAGGATGATATGGCCAAATACGAATTCGTGGAAGAATCCTATTTATCCGGCGATGAGGAGAGCATCGACCTGCCCGATGATTATTTGCACCAGGGCACGCTCCGTTATTTCGCCTATGAGAACAATATAAAGAGGGCGCTTACCAGCCGTCCCTCGGTCATCAATAACCTGCTGTACCGGAGTTATGGTGATGAATCAGAGGATTATGAAGAGGACACCTACCTCGATATGTATATTTTCCAGTGCGGGAAAAAATCCGGGAAAACACTCACAGGGCTCGAAGACTACGGGAGAAGCATGAAGCTGATGGAAGAGGCGTATAAGGATGCCGCAAAAGACAAGAACAAAAAAGAAAGAAGCTATGATGTGGATGAGGATTTCTCCTATAGCAAGCTGCAGGATGCTTACCGCAGCGGCAACCTGGACTGGCTCGACTCGATCAATAAGGCCAACAGTACATCGGCGGCCTTCGATGAAAAATTCCTCTACCGCCGGAATGAGATCCAGGCCGGCTCCATCGATTCGATCCTGAAAACCGGGTCAGCAGTTTTTGCAGGTGTTGGCGCCGCGCATTTGCCGGGCGACAGGGGTGTTATTGAACTGCTACGGGAAAAAGGGTATAAACTACGGCCGGTCAAAATGGGAGAGCGGGACAGCCATGACAAGGATATCATTGATAAAATGCGTGTACCGGTTATCTTTCATACGCAGGATGCGGCGGATGACTTTTATAAAGTTGATGTGCCCGGCAAACTTTATGATGTGAATGACTTCGGCAATATCAGTCAGAAACAATTTGCCGACATGAGCAACGGGAGTTATTATATGGTCACACGGCTGATGACCAGTGCCTGGATGTGGAATCATTCCCCGGATGATGTATACCGGAAAGTGGACAGCCTTTTATATGAGAATATACCGGGCAAGATCATTTCCAAAAACCAGCTGGACAGGAACGGGTATAAAGGGTTTGATATCACGAACCGCACCCGCCGTGGCGACCTGCAGCGCTACAATATATTCATCACACCCTCCGAGATCATCATCTTTAAAATGAGCGGTAACGGGGATTATGTAAAAGACGGGGAGGAAGCTTCCCGGTTTTTTAACAGTATCCGGCTGAAAGATTATTCCGGCAATGCCGGCTGGAAAAAATTTACACCTGCTTACGGCGGTTTTTCCGTGGACATGCCCGGCGAACCTTATACCGGCAATGACGGAAGTTGGATCTTTGATGCCGAAGACAAACAGGAAGGGGCGGACTATCGTGTGGTGCGGAGCGATATCCATAATTTCAATTTTGCAGGAGAAGATAAATTTGACCTCGAACTCATGCAGGAAAGTTTCCGGTCATCCGATTTCATTGACACACTTCTCTCAAAAAAAATCTTAACAGACCAGGGGTATCCCTGCCTGCAATGCCGTTACAAAGACAAGGACGGACTTTTTTATGAAACGAAATTCATCATACAGGGGCCACACTATTATACCCTGGCAGCTCATGGAAAAAAAGAGACGGCAGCCATGCAGAATTTCTTCCGTTCGTTTGAGATAAAACCGCTGGTATACCAGTCAGCCAGGATACAGAAGGATACTTCCCTGCACTTTACAGTCACTACGCCCGTATACCCGGATACCAAAAAAATAAAAATGAACATTCCCCGGTATTCCTATTATTCAAAGGATGATGAGGAAGAAGGGGATGATCCCGGGAAAGATGCTGCAAAATCGGGAGATGCTGTCAGGAAGTACAAGGTCATCAGCAATGATACGACCGGTGAAAAGATCTATGTGATCTACTACAAGATGCCGCTTTACTTTTTTACAAAGGACAGTGTTCATTTCAGGCGGACCAGTGACGATTATAATAACGACAGCACATGGACCTACCGGGTGAATAGCGTATCCTGGTTACCCGGGAAGATGCGGGTAAAGGACCTGGTGACAGGCGATTCTGCCAGCAGCCGGGTGATCCATACCCGTTCATTTTACAAGAGCGGGAATTTTTTCACCCTGATCTCGGAAACAGATACCCTGACCCGCCCGAGCGCATTCATTGAAAACTTTTATGATAGTTTCAAGCCCGATGATAATGTAAAAGGGATTAACCCCTTTGAAAAGAAAACAGATCAATTCTTTGCCGATTTCATGAGCACGGATTCGATGCTGCATAAACGGGCAGTGAAGCACCTGGATGATATCGACATTGATTCCTCCGATTTTCCCCTCGTGAGGATGGCCCTGGAGCGGCTCAACTGGAAAGAAAAGAAGTACCTCGATACCAAATGTGCGGTGATCAGCAAATTGGGAGAGATCGATTCGAAAGAATCATCCGATTACCTGAAAGGGCTCTATTATGCTTCGGGCGACACCATTCAGTTGCAGTATGCGGTACTGGGAAGCCTCCTGCAGCATGAGAACAGTTATGCCTATGCCGCCTTCAGAGAAATCATCAGCAACGAACCGCCGGCGATGTATGAAAAATCCGATTACACCATTAACCGTTATGATGCGATCAGCCTTAAATACAATCTGAATAAGTACCTGCACCTGCTCAATACGAACCGTTATCGTTCCGATGAGAATTTTATTTCGCAGTTATCCGATTCTTTACTGCTGACAAAAGCGATCCTGCCCGACCTGCTTCCGCTGCTGAACCTGGAAGATTATAAGAATGCCATCATGAGCTTGCTGGGAGAGATGGTCGACAGTAACCTCCTTAAACCTGCCGATTATGCATCTTATTTCAGTAAATTTCTACTGGAGGCCAAACTGGAGCTGAAAAAGCAGGCTATTGCGGAAAAAAATAAATCCATTCAGAAAGCGGAGGAAGACAAGAACAGTAATAAAAACAAGTCAGTCAGTGACGACGATGAAAAAGGCGCGGGCAATGAGGACCTTGGATTATATGCCAAACTCCTGCTTCCCTTTATGGAGACGAATGCCTCCGTTCCTCCCGTCATACGGCAAATGCTTGGCTCGGCGGATAAAAAACTCAAGTATAATACCCTTTTGCTTTTACTCGCCCATGACAGACCGGTTGATGACACCCTTTTTCATTATTTCGCTTCCATGGATGAATTCCGCTATGACCTGTACAGGGACCTGAAACGAATGAAGAAAAATAACCTGTTCCCGCAGGCATATAACAATCATCTCGACCTGGGAAGAAGCGCATTACTGAATTCGAAATCTTATGGAAAGCCTGATACCCTGGTCTACCTTGACCGTCTTCCTGCTTCTCTTAACAAAGATTCCGGTTTCGTCTATTTTTATAAATACAAGGATAAAAAAGATGACCTTACCTGGAAACTGGCGACCGTAGGACTTGTGCCTGTACAGCCGGATAAGTTTGAGTTCGATGATGAGGCTGGCAAAAAACTAAAGGCTTTCTCTGCACTCAGCCTGTTTCAGTTCTCAAAAGCATATAACAGTGATTTTACGGATTTCAGTGAGATAAAGATCGATGAGACCAAACCACTACCGCGGCAATTGGATGAAACGCTGAAGAAATTGCTCTATGCCAAACATAAAAGCGGAAAGAATTTTTATAGTGAAAACCGGTATAGTGATTATGAAGATCGCCTCACTGATTAAGAAGGTCTTTCCTCCCGGTGCAGGGCCGGTATGGAGGACAGTAATTTTTTTGTATACGCTGAGCGGGGATGAAAAAAGATCTCATCGGCCGTCCCTGTTTCTTCCATTTTTCCTTTGTTCATAACCATGATCCTGTCACTCATGTAGTGTACTACCGAGAGATCGTGGGAGATGAATACCATTGTGAAACCCAATTCTTTTTTCAAAGAATTCAGAAGGTTCAGCACCTGGGCCTGCACACTTACATCAAGAGCAGATACAGATTCATCGCAAACCAGTACGGAGGGATTCAGTGCCAACGCTCTCGCAATGACAATGCGCTGGCGCTGGCCCCCGCTGAATTCATGGGGGTAACGATCAAAAAATGCCGGGCTAAGGCTCACTTTTTCCAATAGCTCCAAAGTTTTTTCCCTGCGCTGCCCTGCTGAAGGACAGATGCCATGCACTTTCATGGGTTCGCAGATGGCCGCCCCAATAGTGACCCGGGGATTCAGTGAAGAATAAGGGTCCTGGAATACCAGCTGTACTTCTTTTCTCAGCCGGATCAGTTCAGGCAATGTCAGTTTACTGATCCCTTTTCCTTTATAAAAGACCTCGCCGCTATCCGGCCTGACGGCACCTAACAGGGCCCTGCCCAGGGTGGTCTTGCCGCAACCGCTTTCACCCACCAGTCCCATCGTTTCACCTTTATAGATGTCAAAACTGATATGATCGATCGCATGCGTGTAATATGATGCCCTGCCTAAAAAATTTTTTTTGCCGGGAAAGCTTACGGACAGATCCCGAAGGGAAAAAATGGGTCCCTTTGGACCAGGCGAAATAGCTGCAGTTTGCGCATCAGCAATGTTGATTTTACTATGGGAATCTGCAAAACCATTCGCCGCCATTTCCGCTCCTAAATAATCACCTACCACCGGCAGCAACTGTCCTTTGGAGTGATTCACGGGGCGGCAGGCCAGCAAGGCCCTGGTATAAGGATGCTGCGGAGATATGAAAATATTCTTTGTAGCACCTTGCTCAATGATCTCCCCCTTGTACATTACGGCAGCACGGTCAGCAATTTCAGCCACCACACCCAGGTCATGCGTAATGAAGATCACACCCATTCCTGTCTGCTGCTGCAGTTCCTTGATCAGCTCCAGTATATTTTTTTGAACCGTTACATCCAGGGCCGTGGTCGGCTCATCACAAATCAGCAGGGAGGGCTCGCAACACATAGCCATCGCGATCATCACTCTTTGTTTTTGACCCCCGCTGAGTTGGTGCGGGTAACGCTGATAGATCCTGCCATGCTCCGGCAACCCTACCCGCTCAAACCATTCCATGGTTTTTTCTCTTGCAGCGGAAGCAGGGATCTTTTTATGAAGGCGAATGGCTTCGGTAACCTGGAACCCGCAGGTAAAAACAGGATTCAGTGAGGTCATCGGCTCCTGGAAGATCATTCCCGCCTTTTGACCACGGAATTTTTGGATGGCACGTGAATCCAGTTCTAAAAGGGAGGATGCACCGGCACCGTCATCTGAAAAAATGATCGTACCCTGCCTGTATATGGCGGGTGGTGCGGGCAACAACTGTAAAACTGAGAGCGCTGTAACTGATTTTCCCGATCCGGACTCCCCCACCAGGGCAAAGATCTCATTTCGGTTCACTGAGAAACTGATATGCTTCACTGCCTGAACCGTTTCACTGCCGGCAGAAAAATCAATGGAGAGGTCCCGGATTTGCAGGAGCGGAAACATGCGAGAGGATTAGAATTTCAAGTGCCTTACCGTGTGCCCGTCATTCATCAGTTGTTTCAATGAATCGATTCCGATCTTTAAATGGGTCTGCACATATTTTTCGGTCACGTTTTTATCGCTCTTCTCCGTTTTCACGCCTTCCGGGATCATGGGCTGGTCGCTGACCAGCAATAAAGCCCCGGTCGGGATCTTATTATAAAAACCAACGGTAAAAATAGTAGCCGATTCCATATCGATGGCATAGGCCCTGATATTTTGCAAGTACTCCTTGAATTTTTCATCATATTCCCAAACACGGCGGTTGGTGGTATAGACGGTCCCCGTCCAATAATCCACTGCAAAATCCCGGATGGTAGTGGACACTGCTTTTTGCAAAGCGAAGGCAGGCAATGCAGGCACTTCAGCGGGGAAATAATCATTGGAAGTTCCTTCCCCGCGGATCGCAGCGATCGGCAGGATCAGGTCGCCGATCTTGTTTCTTTTTTTCAGACCCCCGCATTTTCCCAGGAAAAGCACCGCTTTTGGCTTGATGGCGCTGAGCAGATCCATCACCGTTGCGGCAGTAGGGCTGCCCATGCCGAAATTGATGATAGTGATATTGCCTGCCGTTGCGCATTGCATAGGTTTTCCCACACCGATGATTTTGACACGGTTCCAGCGGGCGAACATTTTCACATAGTTGCTGAAATTGGTGAGTAAAATGAATTCTCCGAAATTTTCCAGTTTCTCCCCGGTGTACCGGGGGAGCCAGTTCCTGACGATCTCATCCTTCGTTTTCATCACTGCGAATTTAATCAATTACTTTTGAAGCATGGTCGAGATAAGATTCCCCGCTCCCGGATTCAAGATCAAAAAGGAGAATAACAGTGAATGGATCTTTGACGTGCTGCGGAAAAAATGGGTGTCACTCACCCCGGAAGAATGGGTGCGTCAGAATTTCATTTCTTACCTGGTCAGGATAAAAGGTTACCCGGCTTCCCTGATCGCTGTGGAGAAAGAACTCATGCTCGGCGAACTGAAAAAAAGATTTGACATATTGGTGTATGATCAGCAGATGCAGCC
>CAZZDQ010000071.1:3284-11252 GCA_964652845.1 uncultured Chitinophaga sp. | reverse complement strand
GTCAGGTCCAATTTTATTTTCAGTTTTTATATTTCACGCAGGCCGCTAAGTAATTCGCAAACCTGCCTGCCGGTTTACCTGCCGAAGGCAGGCACGAGGGGGCGCATCGAAGGCCCAAGACTTGCTCTAATTATTTGCCGGGTTCTTCCACCCTTTGTCCATTCTGATCAGCGACTCTTTTACACGGTTGTTTCTTGTTTCTTCTCTTTTTGCCGTAATGATCCATTCCACCCATTCCCGCCGGTTGCTGTAGGCCAACGCATTGAAATAATCACGGATTTTTTTATTCTTCTTCAATGCGGATTCAAAATCTTCAGGCAATCTTACTTCTTTTGTATCCGGATTGGCCCATTTGTAGATCTCCCTTTCAGGTTTTGGTTTGGCCGCTCTTTTTTTATCGGCTTCTGTTTTTGCCCGGAAACCAAATACACTCCAGGTATCATCAAATGAGATGAGGTTGACCCAGGCCAGTTTATCGCTGTGTTTCATCAAACTGTCCCAGCCTTTATCACGGTTCAGGTCTGTCTGAATTTTTGATGTCTGTTTGGGGTAGTATGTCCATACCATTACACCCGGTTTCAGCATTTTCAAAACCGCATTCAGGTTCTTTTCAATATCAGCCTGGTTGTATACAAACCAGTGTACCTGGTCCTGCTCCTTTGCCCGGTCAGATATTTTTACTCCGGGAGGCAGGCCTTGCAGGCCTTTTTTGAATGCAGCAGGGGCATGAAGGGTGAGCAAGCGATCGCCTGGCCTGATTTTAAGTTTTTGAGATATAGGGTTCGCCATAATTTTTTCAAAGCTATGGGTTCAAAAGAAAAATTGTTACTCGGATCTTGCGAATTCAGTTCCCTTTTTGTTTTTCAATATTAAGGAGTGTCTGATCCGGAAGGGGTTCAAAAGCAAGGATCGTAAACACCTGCCCCGGTCTTGGCTTGAAAAAGTTTCCCCAGGCCAGGCCTCCGTTATACAGAAAATCATTGAATGAATCGTAATGATTCAGATTTATTTCCTCCTGGCCATATCCGTTGTGCGATTCTTTCGCAACCAGTTGCTCCGCGTGATCAAAAACATAAATCGGAGCCTCAATATACCAGTATCCATCCTTGTCATTGTATCTTGACTGCATTAACACTTCGTTTTGGTTAGCATTCGTTTCCGTTTGAACCATTAACAGGAACTTGGGATGATTGTTCAGGAATGGATGATTGATCCTGATGTTCTGTTTGTAAGGAATCACCGGATTTCCGGATGGAGTAAGGTCTTCGTCCGTCACCTGGTATTTGATCACAATAAAGCTGGAAAAAAGAACCCGGCTCTGCAACACGCGGACCTCGGATTCCAGTTCATTTACCCGAGCTGTAAGATCTTCAAGTGTGGCCGGACCGGTGGAAGTCACCGTGTTCGTGGTTGTAGTAGTTTTCCCGCCATAATTATCTTTTTTCGGGATCTGCGATTTGTCCGGTATCGTGTTATGAACATTTGTATCCGATACCTGCTGCACGACAATGGTGTTAGACATTGAGCTGATGGGCACACCCTTCTTCCTGTTGGGTAACGTGTCCCCGGAAGATTTGCCACGGTGGGTTATCGATTCTTTGGTATCCTGGGCATATAATGTGGAAAAAATGCCCATAAAACAGCTGCATAAGATTAGTCGGATCATAGTGATGTATTTGATCCTAAATTACGGTTTTGCTGTTACATGCGTTTATAAGGCTGCCTGGCCAGATGGAAAATTGTCCTTATAAAAAAGCGATCCTAAAGCCGGAAAATCAGTTTTTTAACCCATTTTAGGGGATTAATTAAGGTTCCTGACAATTTTTCATATTCCTCGATAGCGGCATAATGATTGACAATAGTTTATAGCCCAAAAAGGGCGAAAAAGGAGAAAAAATATGGGAAAAATAATCGGAATTGACCTGGGAACCACCAATAGCTGCGTTGCCGTCATGGAAGGCAATGAGCCGGTGGTCATAGCCAACGATGAAGGCCGCCGTACCACGCCTTCCGTTGTAGCTTTTCTAAAGAACGGCGAACGCAAGGTGGGTGATCCTGCCAAAAGACAGGCTATCACTAACCCGCAGAATACGATCA
The DNA here is from genome assembly GCA_964652845.1 of uncultured Chitinophaga sp. Taxonomy (GTDB): domain Bacteria; phylum Bacteroidota; class Bacteroidia; order Chitinophagales; family Chitinophagaceae; genus JJ008. Next base: position 9,155 of record CAZZDQ010000071.1, on the reverse strand, counting down.
TGAGTGTGAAGCGCTTCATGGGACGTCATTACGACGAGGTGACCAATGAGATCAGCCACTGGAGCTATAAAGTGATCCGGGGCGATAATAATACGGTACGCATTGATATTGATGGCAGACCCTATACTCCGCAGGAAATTTCAGCAATGATCCTGCAGAAAATGAAAAAGACCGCCGAGGACTACCTTGGACAGGAAATTACGGAAGCCGTGATCACGGTGCCCGCTTATTTCAATGATGCCCAGCGGCAGGCCACCAAGGAAGCCGGAGAGATCGCAGGCCTGATTGTACGCCGGATCGTGAATGAACCGACGGCAGCAGCGCTTGCCTATGGTTTGGACAAAGACAAGCACGATCATAAGATCGCTGTATTCGACCTGGGTGGCGGAACATTTGATATTTCAGTTTTGGAAATGGGGGACGGAGTGTTTGAAGTGAAGAGTACCAACGGGGATACCCACCTCGGGGGTGATGATTTTGATAAAATGGTGATGGACTGGCTAGCTGAGGAATTCAAAAAAGACGAGGCTATTGACCTGCGCAAGGACCCTATGGCCCTGCAGCGTTTAAAGGATGCCGCTGAAAAAGCCAAGATCGAATTATCCTCATCCACCGAAACGGAGATCAACCTGCCGTATATCACAGCTGTGGACGGTGTGCCCAAACACCTGGTGAAAAAATTATCAAGGGCAAAATTTGAACAGCTCACCGATTCATTGTTTGCCCGCTGCCTGAAACCCTGTGACCAGGCATTGAAAGATGCCGGTATGAAACCCTCAGAAATTGACGAAGTGATCCTGGTAGGCGGCAGCACAAGGATACCCAAGGTACAGGAGATCGTGGAAAAATTCTTCGGTAAAAAGCCTCATAAGGGTGTGAATCCTGATGAAGTGGTGGCCGTGGGAGCGGCTATCCAGGGCGCAGTGCTCACCGGGGAAGTGAAAGATGTATTACTGCTGGATGTAACGCCTTTGAGCCTGGGCATTGAAACCCTGGGCGGTGTAATGACTACTTTGATATCGAGTAATACAACGATACCGACCAAGAAATCAGAAGTCTTCAGTACGGCCAGCGATAACCAGCCCGGCGTGCAGATCCATGTATTGCAGGGCGAACGCAGTATGAGCAAGGACAATAAGAGCCTGGGCATCTTTAACCTGGATGGCATTCCGCCCGCGCCGAGAGGATTGCCGCAGATCGAAGTGACATTCGATATCGATGCCAATGGAATATTACATGTGACGGCAAAGGACAAAGGCACGGGCAAGGAACAAAAGATACATATTGAAGCCGGCAGCGGGTTGAGTAAGGAGGAAGTTGAAAAAATGAAGGCCGAGGCCAGGGCCAATGAAGCATCCGATAAAAAAGAAAGGGAAAAAGTGGATAAGATCAATACGGCCGACAGCCTGATCTTCAACACGGAAAAACAGCTGAAAGAATATGGCGATAAGATCCCGCAGGACAAGAAGACCGTGATTGAGAATGCTGCCGAGCAATTGAAAGAAGCGCACAAAAAGCAGGACCTCGCCGCTATTGACAGCGCCATTCAAAGCCTGAATGCAGCCTGGACAGCTGCGAGTGAGGATATGTATAAAGCTTCACAGACACAAGGCACAAGTTCACAAGGTACAAATGAGCAAGGAGGCGGGGAACAGCATACTGAACAAGGAACAGGCGCCGGTGGCAATGGGGCAGGGGATAATGTGACGGATGTGCCTTATGAAGAAGTGAAGTAATCTATAAAAAGATACTCTAAATTCTCTGCATCAGGAAGGCTTACGTGTTAATTTATTAGGAAGTCAATTACTTGTATAAATCTTAATTCGTTGATATTTACAAGAAATGAAAATCACTTATTAAATAAACCATCCCATAATGTCAAATTTGGCACTTGGCAAGCTCCCCCTTGAAAAAGAAAAATGGATAAGACCGAAAGAAGCTACTGACGGTAATTTTAGTAAATATACTGGTTCAATTGGCTTTGCGGCTTCTCAATGGCCTTGTTCATATACAATTGATCTTGGGGTCGAAAATAAAATTTCACTAATTAGATTCCTTTTATGGGATAATCTAGGCGGAGAGTCTAATTTACCTGATTCTAGAAAATATAAATTTTCTCTTGAAATCTCTTCAGATGGTTACAATTACATAAATATTTTCTCTAATGAAGACACAAGTGGAAGTAATGGTTGGTTTATATTTAAATTTAGTAACCCAACATTTGCAAGGTTTGTTAAGCTTAGAGGAACACGAAATACTGCAAATGATGAATTTCATATTGTAGAATTTGAAGTTCACGACGAGCCAATTGAAAATCCGCAAAGTTCTAATATACAAATTTTTGAAATAGTTGCTCGAATTCAAAGTGAAGCAAGGATTCAAGAAATAATTGAAAAGAAATTAGCTGAACGAAGTCAGCTACTAATAGGGCTTGAAGATAAAATTAAAGCCCTTGATAGCAATCTCACAAAGTCTAACGAAGGATTAGAACAAATTGATCTAATTAGGGAAAGTATTGATTTTTCTACTGAGTCTACTAATAATAATACTAGAGCGAGGCATTGGTTATTTGCGTCAGCAGCAACTCTAATTATCTTTATTGTCCTATTAGTTTTGTTTCTTTATTGTGATACTCAATCTAAAAAAATTATAATAAATTCATATGATAATGATAAATTAAAACCCTATACAAAAATACTTCTTGGAGCATTTTATGTCACAAAAGCAATATTACTATCAACTGTCTTATATGTTCTTTCTTGGATTCTAAAAAACTACAGATCTGAGAAACACAATTATGTAATAAACAAACAAAAAGCAATGACACTAACTGTTGCAACAGGTATTTTGACAAAAGAAGAATATAAAAATACAGAGAGAGGTCAAATTTTTAATGAGGCCATGAAAATTGTATTCACACATCAACCTTCAGGGTTTTCAAAGGAAGAAACTAACAGTCCGAGTATCGCACATTCATTGATTGAAAAAGAAATTTTTAATAAACCCTAAGGTAATATAAGGATGATTTAATATTTCCAGGGAAAACAAATTTATCCTTGATAAAAAATTTTAAGACTGAAATATTCTTATCTCGTAGAAAAATTTTACTTTATTTCCTTCCCATTAAAAACAATTCCCTCCGCATTCTTAATACTGAATCCTTTCTTTGAATCAAATTCAATATTGATGCCTGTGATGTTTTTAGCGTAGTTGATATCAACGCTTTTATCGGCGGTCAGCTTAACGTTTTTAAGCTGGATATCATGCACAGGCATGGAAGCAAGCCCGTCGATGAATAAACCCGTGGAGGCTTTCCTGCAATTGATATTCGAGATAAAGAATTGAGTGAACTCGGGTATTTTATCGGTGGCGGTGGTCACTACATCCTTCTTATCCTTTCCGGCGGTCACATCCTCATAATAAGTATCGAAAGAAATCGCTTCATTGGGAATATTGTCCATTAAAATGGAGTCGATGAAGATCTGTTCCACTTTACCTCCGCGTCCGCTGTTACTTTTTACCCGGATCCCTATATCCGACCCGTTGAAGAAACAATTTGTGACAAAAATATTCTTCATCCCTCCATCGGTATTGCTGCCGATGACAAAGCCCCCATGCGCCCGGTAAACCGTGCAGTTGGCGACCAGGATATTTTTCAGGTTGGCATCCCCGTCAGCGGATCTCCCGCTGCTCTTCATGCAGATCCCGTCGTCACCGGCATTGACCGTGGTATTAAAGATCACCACATTCCTGCAGGCGCTGATATCAATGCCGTCCCCGTTCTGTGCCCACCATTCGTTGTATACATTCACATTCCGGATTGTGAGATCGGTGCATTTATTCGGGTAAAATACAAACTTGGGTGAATTACGGAGCGTAATGCCTTCCAGTAAAACATTTTTACATTCCACAAAATAGACCAGATAGGGTCGCAGGAAGACCCTGGCCGGGATAAAGTCTTCGGGTTTCAGGTCCTTGCCTTTGGTCTTAAGTTTTTTCAAATACTCTTCTCCGTTCATGGCTTCTTCCGTAGGCCACCAAACCTTGCCATCTGCACTGAGTACACCAGTTTTTGCGAGTTCATTCCATTGGTAGTCCGTCATTTTTCCTTTCTTGACTGGTCTCCAGCAATCCCCTGACCCGTCGATGATCCCTTCGCCGGTAATGGCAATATCTTCCGCACTATAGGCATAAACGGGGGATGCGGGCGTATAGGTATTGCTGTTTTTCCCGGCTTTGATAATGGGGTACTGGGAATAATCACGGGTAAACAAGAGCAGTGCACCTTTTTCGAGAACGAGGTTTATATGACTGAGCAATTCAATGGGACCGGTGACCCAGGTTCCCGGCCCGATGATCACTTTACCGCCTCCCTGTTTGTTGCAGGCGATGATGGCATTATTGATCGCATTCGTATTTAATGTTTTGCCATCAGCAACGGCTCCATAATCACTGATGTTCACTTTCATGTTACCAAAAACAGGTTCTTTGACTTCCGGCATCGGAAAGGGGGATTTTGACCTGAAATAAGCCAGGTCCTTTTGTACCGGTTGCCCATGTATCAGCGCCAGGTTTAACAGTGCTGGCAGTAAACAAGAAATTATTTTCATCGGGGAATTTTTCATAAAACTACATGAGTCAAAGCAATCACCAGGTATTTTCTATGGCATCGTTTGCGTACGATTAGACGGTATTCACGCATAATACTTTCCGTCTTACAAATGTCAAATCCATTCCGGTCCCCGGTTAAAAAATCGTGTTGAGAAATAAGCTGCCCCCAGGAAATAAATTTTAAATTTGCTTTTAATTTTGGCCAGGCCTGATACCAGGAAAACTATATGAAACTGCTGATATTTTTTCTCCTCTCTTTCCAGTTCGTTTCCGCACAAAACGGGGAGGATAGTGCATTTGTAAGACAGATCAATGACCTTCCCGCCCGGGAACCCTTTGATACAGCCAATGCCTATCACAGGGTAAAAGAATCCTATATCTATCTCATGAGTGATAATGACATATATAATACGTTCGGATTTGCCATATCAGAACAATACCAGTCATTTGATTTCAGGCAATATCATATTCTGGGGATCCGTGATGATAAAACTCCATCAAAATGGAAATGGCTGGTGAGAAAGAATAATAAAGCATTTGAAGAAATTCCCTCCGCCACAACCCCGGGTCATGTGGATGCTGATCTGCCTCGGGGCAGAAAATCCTTTTTTTCTGATACCCTTATCCGCTCACTGAAAAACATGGAAATGACGAACTGGTATACCACGGGTCATGGCGATTGCCATGCAAGTTTTTCATACAAATTGCTGCATGATAAATATTACCCTGTGATCATATTAAAGGAGATTAATTACGATGGAGGCTGCCGTGCTGCAGGATTCTGGGATTTCACTATCTCATTCAGGCCACCGGCCGGTTATCTGTATCATTTGAAAAATATCCTGCTTGTAAAAAAATGAATACGTTGACCCGCTGGCAACCCGCTCACCTTGAAAACGACCTCATTAAACTTGTTCCCATCAGGGAAGAAGACTTTGACCGGTTATTTACCATTGCTGCTGATCCTATGATCTGGGAACAGCACCCGGTTAAAGACCGCTATTTGCCGGAAATATTCCGTGAAAATTTCTTTAAAGGAGCAATTGATAGCGGTATGGCCTTCCTGATCATCGATCAAAAAACAGGCGAAGTGATGGGTTCTACAAGATATTATGATGATAAGCCGGAAGAGCCGAGTATTGCCATTGGCTGGACATTTATTGCACGTAAATATTGGGGCGGTAAGTATAACTGGTCAATAAAAAAGCTGATGCTGGACTATGCATTCCAATTTGCGGATAAGGTTTACCTCCATATCGG
>CAZZDQ010000071.1:0-3184 GCA_964652845.1 uncultured Chitinophaga sp. | reverse complement strand
CTTTGCCCGTCATCCGACCATTTGGCCGAGGACATTTTTTTTGAATTGCCATAAAGATTGGAAGTGGCCTGGCTGCCGTCAAATTTCAATAATTCATTACTGGTAAAATCTTCTCCGGAAAAAGTAGGCGCCGTGCGGGCAATATTGATGGAGTCTGCTTGCTGGTCAACTTTAAGCGTGCGGGTGGCAAATCGCCCGAAATTGCCTAACTCGCTCTTGCCTTCATTCAGCTTCCAGTCCCCGGAAAAATTAGCACGGTCGGGCCGGTTGATGAATGAGAACAGGATGAATGTGGCCAGGAGCATGATCGGCAGTGAGAGAAGGGAATATTTTTTCATACCAGTGATTTTAAATAAAAATAGGGAGAAGAATTGAATTTCAGCAGATTTCAGCACTAAGTTCCTCCAGTATCTCTTTTCCACGCCCGGAATTATATAAGCCAGTTGCTCAATGGATTAAGTTCAATGCTAAAAGTAACGGGAAAATTCCTCCTGATTTCTTACATTGTAGAAAATGTATGTTATGAAAAAGCTTATTCTTCTTTTCATGACCATTTCGTTTTTTAACCTTATCGGTCATGCCCAGCCAGCCATCTTAAGAAAAAATACGAACAATAATGCTCAGACCGTACAAACCATTACGGGTAACACAGCCAACGCCACGGTGTTCAATGCTCTCAAGGTCAGGCCCAAAACCGGCACTCCAAATTTCATGGTCTACCATGCCAACCTTCCCATGAGCAATACGCCAGTGCAGACAGGGGGACTGAATCTCAACAACCCGATGAAGGTGATGGATGTAAAAGTCGGGGACAATAACAGGATGCAACGAAATAACCAGCCACAGGGAGAGAATACAAAAATCCTAACGACCGCAGGCTCGTCTTCTGCCGTTACGACCCTGAACCAGAATTATACCCTTTTCAGGAAAAACAATGACGGCACCACCACCCGCTATACGCTTACGCATAATATCAGCACATGGGATGCAAAGCCTCAGATCGATGCCAAACAGAGCAGTAGTAATGCCGATAAGAATGACCCCAGTTGGCATTGCACCAACAGCGTGATCAATTTCAATTCCCGCAGCACCAGCTTTATGAATGCCCTTCCTGGTTTCCAGGCTTCCTACCTGGTGCCCGGCATGATCTACAGTTTCGATGATTATTCATCCGGGAATTTCAATGAACAACTGAACCGGGACAGGAACCCCGTGACCCTGAGCTGTGACGTATACAGTGCGGATAAGATAAAATCAACTGTATCAAATCCCACGCTTTCCGGACTGCGGCTTGGGCTGGATACGATCATTAAAAATTTTTCACCCCTGCAAGGCGGCGCGTATTACTCGATGAATACTACAATGGTGGATAATGAAAATGAACTCAACCTGGTGGCCGATGCCGGAGGCTCTTTCGGCGGCTATTCCATTTCGGCCAATTTCAATCATTCTGAGGATTCACACCATATCTATTATACAGTGGATGCGATCAAACCCCTGTATACGATCAATACTGAGATCTATGGTCCCGTTTATAGCACGACTAATAATTTGCCAAATACCAAATCCCCGGCCATCATGATCAAGAGTGTGACCTACGGAGCCCGGGTGCTGGCAAACCTGGATATTCAGTTGAATGACAAAAGCGACATGTCAGGCATTTCCCTGAGTTATAATGCCGGCTTTACGAGCGGAACTTTTGACCTGAAAACCCTTTTTGCGAACAAAAAGGTCAACATCACGATCAATGGTTACCTGATCGGGTTCCCTGCCAATATCAACGGCTCATTCAATGCTTCAGCAGATAATTTCTTTACGATGCTCGACCAGTTCTTTACCAAATGCGATTATGTATCGGCCAAGCCCATTCAATACAGTTTTGCAGATATGGGCGGAGACCTGCTGGGTGTGGAAAGCGCCACGGATAAATTCAGCATTCGCAACTGTACACCGGCCGATGAGGTCTTTATATTACAGTCTGCCCTTGCGAATTTCAATACCGGTGGGGATGACAAGAACACGGATTCCCAATTCTGGCTTTCGCTGGGCACCGGAAACCCGAATAACCTGAACTGGATCAACCCTGCATTTTATGACAATAATTCTTCCTTTAATATGAAGGGGAATCCCTATACGGTCAACCTTCCGCTCTATAACAACAAACCGATCGCGAAGGAGGATATCAGGAATGAGATTATGCAGGCGGAGGATATCAGTCAGACCCAGCTGATTACCCTCGACCAGTTCAATAGCGGAGGCGCCATCGGCTTTAAACTGATACAGCATAACCACATGCATGACGACTGGGATTTCAGTTCCTTTACGCTGATCCTGAATTTCATGAGCCAAAAAGGGACTGTGTTGCAGAAACAGGTGCAGGTGGGCTCCAATTTCAGGATATCCGAAGTGAATAATAATCCCAACAGCTATAGCAAGCTGATTTATTTTGATAATAACTTCAATAGTTTTTAACTTGTGGGGAGCTGACCGTTTATTTCAGACAACCGGACCATATGTTTTTATCCAGACCAGGCCTGATTTTGGGGGTAATGTTTGTTTTCACAAACCTGCGAATTTTAGCGCAGGATTGTGAAGTCAGGGTTGACGCACTGAAAGGAAAATATGATGGCGGCTGTGAGGACGGAAAAGCAGAGGGCAGGGGAAAGGCCACAGGTACTGATTCTTATGATGGCGAATTCAAATCCGGGTTACCCAATGGCACAGGTACCTATGTTTGGGCGAATGGTAATGTCTATGATGGTCACTGGCTAAAGGGTAAAAGGGATGGCAAGGGAGTGATGCATTATAAGACAGCTACGGGCGACAGCATGCTGAACGGATACTGGAAAAGGGATGAATATGCCGGTCTCTATGAGAATCCATACGAGATCATCTACAAGGGAACCGCCAAAGTGGAAGTGAGGTTTCTCAAAAATGACAACCGCAACGAGATCAATATGACCGTCAGCCAGGTCCAAAACCGGCTTGCGCCCGTAACCCAGCCGGTTTTAAATTACACGAACATAATTACCGGTTATTATACAGATATGGTGCCTTATTCGGAGGCCAACAAGAATGTATACTCTTTCAAAGAGGTCAGGTTTCCCTTCCATGCCAAATTCATGTTTAACCAACGGGAAGTGGAGATCCAGTTTTTCAATACAGGATCCTATGAGGTGGAGGT
>CAZZDQ010000070.1:0-12671 GCA_964652845.1 uncultured Chitinophaga sp. | reverse complement strand
GGGGGCTCTTATACTCAGTTACGCTGTGTTGAATTTTAGGTTTTATTATAAATCCTTTACATTTCCCTTACCCAACGCCTGATCGTAACATTCTGTAAAGGCGGATTTGCGCTACGTATACTTTATAAAGAGAATCAAAAACAATCTCTATCTTCGCCCCTTAATGAAGCTACTCATTAAGCAGGCGAGAATCGTTGACCCCCACTCTCCTTTCAACGATCAATCCCGGGATATTTTAATTGAAAACGGATTTATCAGTGAGATCAGTGAATCCATTACAAAAAAAGCAGATAAAGAGATCCGGGCCGATGACCTGCATGTCTCGCCGGGCTGGGTGGACGTATTTTCGGATTTCTGTGATCCCGGTTATGAATTCAAAGAAACACTTGAATCTGGCTCCGCCGCCGCTGCTGCTGGGGGGTATACGGATGTACTGATTATTCCCAATACCAATCCCGTCATCCAGAACAAGGCATCTGTGGAATATATCACGGGCAAATCTGCATCCCTGCCTGTCAATATTCACCCGATCGGCGCTATCACTAAAAATACAGAAGGCAAAGAACTGGCTGAAATGTATGATATGCGGTTATGCGGTGCAACCGCATTCAGCGATGGTCTTCATTGTCTTCAATCCGCCGGCATACTGGTGAAAGCGCTGGAATATGTAAAAGCATTTGACGGGGTCATTATTCAACTGCCGGATGACAAAAGTCTTGGCGCACCGGGGTTGATGAATGAAGGAATTGTTTCTACCCGGCTCGGTTTACCCGGGAAGCCGCCGCTGTCTGAAGAACTTATTGTTGCAAGGGATATAAAACTCGCAGGATATGCCGGTTCAAAGATCCATTTCACCGGTATCAGTACAAGGCGTTCATTTGAATTGATTGAAAAAGCAAAACAAGCAGGAATTTCCGTGAGCTGCTCAGTGACCCCCTACCATCTTTTTTTCACGGATGCAGACCTGGTTCAATATGATACCAACCTGAAAGTGAACCCCCCGCTCCGAACTGCTGCAGAAAAAGATTTTCTGAAAACAAGTGTGCTGAACGAGGGGATCGACTGCATCGCCACCCATCATTCACCGCATGAATACGACAGCAAGACCATCGAATTTGAATATGCCAAAACCGGCATGACAGGCCTGGAAACCGCCTATGGTGTTTTACGGACAGTTTTACCGGAGATTTCGCCAGATAAATGGGTAAGGCTTTTATCTTCCAACCCCAGGAAAATATTTGGATTAGCCGAAGCAACAGTCAAAAAAGATAATAAGGCAATCCTGACATTATTCCAGCCTTCAAAAAAATGGACGGTGCATGAAAATGAATTTCAATCCCGGTCAAAGAATTCTCCTTTTACCGGCAAAGAGCTGACCGGGAAACCCATGGGCATCATCAATGGTGAAAAAATCTGCCTGAACAACTAACGCATGCGAATAAAATTATCCCCGTTCCTGATCGGCATCATTACCGCCGTTGCCATGATCATCGCGGCCGTCTTCATCTTTTATTCAAGACAACCCGCAAGTTCACTTATCCAGTATGCTGTGTATGTGCTCTACGGGCTGGGTATTATCTGGGCACTCGTGCAGCACAGGCGCTCGGAAAATTATACCGGTACGTTCGGGGACCTGTTCAACCAGGGCTTCCGTTGTTTCATTATCGTAACCTTACTGATGGTATTGTTCACATTTGTCTTTACCAAACTGCATCCTGAATTCGCTGAAGCGTCAGCTAAATACATGCGGGAAGATCTCACCGCACAAAAAAAATTGCCCACAGAGATCGATGAGATGGTAGCACAGTATAAAAACAACTATACCACCCTTATTGTTTTTGGCGCAATATTCGGATATTTGATCATCGGGGTCGTTGTGACAGCGGCTGCCTCATTTATTTTATCAAGAAGAAAGACCTGAATGGATCTCTCCGTCATCATACCGCTGGTCGATGAAGCTGCTTCCCTTCCGGAACTGACGGCCTGGATCGAAAAAGTGATGAATGAAAATCATTACAGCTATGAGATCATTTTCATTGATGATGGCAGTCATGATAATTCCTGGGAAGTGATCGGAGCCCTGCAGCAAAAAAACCCGAACATCAAAGGCATCAAATTCCAGCGTAATTACGGAAAATCGGCTGGCCTGAACGAAGGTTTCCGTGCCGCCTCGGGTGATATTGTCATCACCATGGATGCCGACCTGCAGGACAGCCCTGATGAAATTCCCGAACTAAGGAATATGATCATGGGCCAGGGCTATGACCTGGTGAGCGGCTGGAAAAAAAAGCGCCATGATAATACCTTCACAAAAAATATTCCTTCCAGGTTCTTTAATATGGTGACCCGGATGGTAACGGGCATCAAACTCCATGACTTTAACTGCGGGCTCAAAGCATATAAGAACAGGACGGTGAAAGGGATTGAAGTCTATGGTGAGATGCACCGTTATATTCCCGTACTGGCCAAATGGTCGGGGTTCGGGAAGATTGGGGAAAAGGTAGTGGAACACCGGGCCCGGAAATATGGCAGTTCCAAATTCGGCTGGCGCCGGTTTGTCAACGGGTTCCTGGATCTTTTATCTATCACATTTGTTGGTAAGTTTTCCAAAAGACCCATGCATTTCTTCGGGTTATGGGGTATCATTTTTTTCGTCGTCGGGCTCTCCATTGCAGTTTACCTGATCATATCCAAGATACTGGATACCCATTTTGCACTCACCAACCGTCCGGGCTTTTATTTATCTCTTACTTCCATCGTCATCGGGATGCAGTTATTCCTGGCCGGGTTCATCGGTGAGCTGATCAGCCGTAATGCACCGGGCCGGAACACCTATTTAATTGAAAAGAAAATCGGGCTGTGACTAAGAAGGTTATTATCATCGGGCCTGCACACCCGCTCCGCGGCGGGCTGGCCACCTTCGATCACCGGCTGGCCAAAGAATTCATCAGCCAGGGAATGGATTGCAGCATTTATTCATATTCATTGCAGTACCCTTCCTTTCTTTTCCCCGGTAAAACACAATACACAAAAGAGCCCGCCCCTGAAAATATAAAGATCTTCTCCCGCATCAATTCCATTAATCCGTTCAACTGGTGGGCCACCGGAAGGAAGCTGAAAAAAATATCGCCCGACATTATCGTCGTGCGTTACTGGCTGCCGTTTATGGGCCCCGCGCTGGGTACCCTTTTGAGAAAAGTAAAAAAGAACCGTCATACCAGGGTCATCTGTATTGCAGATAATGTATTGCCGCATGAAAAAAGGACCGGCGACAAGTTGTTCACCCGCTATTTTCTGAAACCCTGCGATGCTTTCATCGTGATGAGTCAAAAAGTGATGGATGACCTGCGTCGTTTTGAAAAAACAAAGCCGGCCTTGCAGGTGTCACATCCATTGTATGATAATTTCGGAGAAATAATTTCCAAATCAGATGCCCGGAAGCACCTGGGGTTACCGGAAAATGAAAGAATAATCCTTTTCTTTGGCTTTATCCGTAAATACAAGGGACTTGATCTGCTTTTGGAAGCAATGTCACTATTTAAAAACATCCAAGATCCAACATCCAACCCCGATGCCACGATCGGGGCAGGCATCAAACTCTTAATTGCAGGAGAATTCTATGAAGACAAAAAAGCTTATGATGAACAAATCGAGAAACTGGGTATCCGGGACCAACTGATCCTGAAAACTGATTTTATTCCTGACGGCGAAGTAAAATATTTTCTCTGCGCTGCCGACGCGGTGGTACAACCCTACCGGAATGCTACGCAAAGCGGGGTCACTCCCCTCGCCTACCATTTTGAAAAACCAATGATCGTTACAAATGTGGGCGGACTTCCGAACCTGGTACCGGATCAAATAGCAGGACTGGTTGTTGAACCTGATCCCTCTTCGCTCGCAAAAGGAATTCTCCGGTTCTATGAATTAGGCGAGAACTATTTTATTCCTCAACTTCGCAGGGAAAAGGAAAAATACAGCTGGGCAACGATGACCGGCTCCATCTTACAACTGGCAAATGATATACAGAAGTAAAGCCCCCTTGCGGATCGGCCTGGCCGGCGGCGGCACGGATGTAAGTCCTTACAGCGATCTGTATGGTGGCGCCATCCTGAATGCCACCATTTCTTTATATGCACATGCTTCTATTGAATTACTGAATGAGAAAAAGATTATCCTGGAGGCGATCGACCGTGGGGAAAGACAGGAATTTGAATTTTCAAACGCTCTTCCTGTCAATGGTTCACTGGACCTGTTGAAAGGTGTGTATAACAGGATCCGTAAAGATTTTCCTTTTGAAGAGAAAGGATTTCGCCTGTCAACCTTTGTGGATGCCCCGCCAGGCTCAGGCTTGGGAACCTCCTCTACCCTGGTGGTCGCCATTACCGGTGTTTTTTCAGAAATGATTCACCTGCCATTCGGTGAATATGATATGGCACATTATGCCTATGAGATCGAAAGAAAGGACCTGAGCCTTGCCGGCGGCAAACAGGATCAGTATGCTGCAACCTTCGGCGGTGTGAATTATATGGAATTCTCAGCAGATGATAAGGTGATCGTGAACCCGCTGCGTATAAAGCAGGACTATTTATTTGAACTGGAAAATAACCTCATCCTGTATTATACTTCCACCAGCAGGGAATCGGCCGAGATTATCCGGCGCCAGGCAAAGAATGTGACCGAAAAAAAAGAAAGTTCCATCGAAGCGATGCACCAGTTGAAACAGCAGGCCCAGCTGATGAAGGAAGCCTTGCTGAGAGGCCGGTTGCATGAAATCGGTGAGATCCTGGACTATGGCTTCCGGCAAAAAAGAAAAATGGCCGAAGGGATCAGTAATCCCCTGATGGATGATATCTATGAAACCGCAAAAAAAGCGGGGGCCACAGGAGGGAAGATCTCCGGTGCCGGTGGAGGCGGCTTCATGATCTTTTACTGTCCGGGCAATGCAAGACACACGGTGAAAGCTGCACTTGAAAGATTCGGCGGGGTCAACCGGCATTACCAGTTCGTGGAACACGGATTAAAAACATGGTCGATCTAAATTAAAAAGCATGCAGAAAATCAAATCCATTATTCAGGCGTCCATTGATACCAAGCAACAGATCCTCCTTGACGAAACGCTGTTAGATTCGGTCTCCAGGGCGGCAGAAACAATAACGGATGCATTCAGGAAAGGCAAGCGTGTCTATTTCTGCGGCAACGGCGGCAGTGCAGCGGATGCACAGCACCTTGCTGCCGAATTTTCGGGAAGATTCTATTCCGACAGGAAGGCCCTGCCCGCCGATGCCTTGCATTGCAACACTTCCTATTTAACAGCAGTGGCGAATGATTACAGTTATGATGCCGTGTATGCCCGGCTGATCGAGGGTATCGGGCAGGAAGGCGATGTCCTGGTAGGATTATCCACTTCCGGTAATTCACCCAATATCGTCAGGGCACTGGAAAAAGCAAGGGAAAAAAAGATCGTAACAATCGGGTTTACAGGCGAGCAAGGTGGTAAAATGAGATCGCTCTGCGATTATCTCCTGAATGTTCCTTCCACCGATACGCCGCGGATCCAGGAGAGTCATATCCTGCTGGGGCATATCATTTGCCAACTGGTGGAAGAAAGCCTGTTCCCTGCCAAAAACCCCAAGGGGACTTAGTAAAAATTCATGATCAGAGAAGCGATCATTTTAGCCGGTGGTTTGGGGACACGTTTACAGGAAACAGTCCCTGATCTGCCTAAATGCATGGCCCCGGTTGCCGGCCGTCCTTTCCTTTTTTATATCATTAACAACCTTCGCAAACAGGGCATTGAAAGATTCATTTTCTCCCTGGGATATAAACATGAGATCATTGAAGAATACCTGAGAGAAAGATTTGCTACCCTGGAATATGAAACCGTGACCGAGGGTGAGCCGTTAGGCACGGGCGGCGCCATTCAACTTTCATTGTCAAACATAAGGGGGGAAAATGTTTTCATTATGAACGGTGATACATTTTTTGATGTTGCCCTCAGGGAAATGTTTTCATTTCACCGTGACAAGAATGCCGAGTGTACATTGGCGTTGAAACCGATGAGAAATTTTGACCGGTACGGCGCAGTGAAAATGGATTCATTGGGTCGTGTTACTCATTTTCATGAAAAAAAAATGTATCCGGAAGGGAATATCAATGGCGGGATCTATCTTTTGCAAAAACAAGAATTCATTGATCATCGTTTCCCTGTGAAATTCTCATTTGAAAAAGACTACCTGGAAAAATATTTTCCGGATAGAAGGATTTACGGTTTCATGCAGGAAGACTATTTTATAGACATTGGTATTCCGGAAGATTACAGGAAAGCCGCAGATGATTTTGCAGTTCCTAAGCCTGACCTGAAAAGGGTCGATAAAAGCTGGACGCTGTTCATCGACAGGGATGGGGTCATCAACCATGAGAAAAAGGATGGTTATATATTAAATTGGGGTGAATTCAGGTTTTATGATGACGTGAAAGAATCCTTCAGGGTATTTAAAGAACGATTCGGCAGGATCATTGTTGTCAGCAACCAGCGGGGAGTGGGCAGGGATCTCATGACCGAAAAAGACCTGGCACAGATCCATCATCAGATGAAAAAAGAGATCAAAACTTCAGGGGGACGCATTGACCAGGTCTATTATTGCACTTCAACTAACGATAAAGATCCTTTTCGTAAACCCAACCCCGGTATGGCATTCAAGGCTCTCCAGGAATTGCCCGGAATAGACCTGCAAAAATCATTAATGGCAGGCAACAAAATGAGTGACATGCTTTTTGGAAAAAATGCCGGAATGCATACGGTTTTCGTTGCCACCACCAACAGGGATACTCCTTTTCCGCACCCGGAGATCGATTTCCGTTTTGATTCCTTATCAGGTTTTGTGAAAGCTTTGTAAATCTTCACAAAATTTTACAGCAATTTCTTCGTTATAGTCCTTTTTTATTTATTCTATCTTTGTAAGGCAATTCAATGTTATCCTGGTGAAAAAATGGTCCATATTACCCTTGCTGGTCTTTCCGGCTTTCCTGTATGCCCAGGACCATAAGATATTGCCTGCCGACCTCAAACAACTAAAGTTCAAAGAGGATACCCTGAAAGATTATGCCGAATACATGGCGACCGATACATTGGAAGCCGACCGTATGGTGGATGACAGCATATTCACCAAAACCCTTGTCAGGGCCCTGCAGATAAAGAATTCATTCTACTACCCCTTCGATTCCGTACTCGGCATTTCGAAACTATATGCACCCGATACCAGTTTCCGGATCTTTACATGGAACCTGCAGTATGATGACTATTATTGCCGCCAAAAAGGAGCGATCCAGATGCGGACAGGCAACGGAACGATGAAGATCTTCCCTTTAAGGGATGTTTCCGAATTCACGGATGATCCGCTTGATTCCATACGATCCAATATGAACTGGATCGGCGCCGTATATTATAATATCATCAAAACGCAATACAAAGGGAAAAACTATTATACTTTATTCGGCATCGACAACAACAGCGCCATGAGCAGCATGAAATGGATGGAAGTGCTCAGCTTCAATGAAAAACAGCAGCCCCAGTTCGGGCTACCTGTTTTCAGTTACCAGAATGATTCCCTGCCAAAGCCGGCCAAATACAGAATCAACCTTGAATTCAAAAAAGATACCCGTGTGCTGATGAATTATATCGATGAACTGGGCATGATCCTCGTGGATCACCTGATCTCCGAAGATAATGATGATGAGCACAGATGGACCTATGTACCCGACGGCGACCAGGAAGGATTTAAATGGGAGAACGGTAAATGGATGCACATCGATAAGGTATTCACATTTAAACTGCAGGATGGCCAGGCGCCTGTGGGCGACCCGCTGCTTGACCCTAACGGGAATATCAACGAGGAGAAACTGAAACTCAAAACAGAAGGCAACAAACAAAAGGTCATTAAAAAAACTTCCGGCTCAGGCGGCGACTGATCCCGCCTCTTTTCGTTTCTATTTTCATTGGCTATCTTTACGTCAATGGAAAGATTCTCACAACGCATTTCCCCGCCATCAGGCTTCCATACAGGCATCCGTGAATTGTGGCAATACAGGGAGTTGTTTTATTTTTTTACGTGGCGGAATATCAAAGTGAAATATAAGCAAACGGTGCTGGGCATTTTATGGGCTTTGTTGCAGCCACTCGCCATGATGCTGATCTTTGTATTGATCTTTTCCCGGTCCTGGAAGATCGATACATCACCCCTCCAATACCCGGTATTCGTTTTGTCGGGGCTGATCCTCTGGAATTTATTCAATACCGCTGTTACACATGCAGCGGAAAGCATGATCGAGAACGGGCGGATCATTCAAAAAATATATTTCCCAAGAATGATCATCCCGGGAGCTGCCGTACTCACGGCCTTATTTGACTTTTTATTCGCATTCCTGATTTTTGCTGTCTTTTGCCTGATCTACAAACAACCCTTTTCCTGGCAGGCCATCTTCCTTATCCCGGCGGCTATTTGCTTAACCTTAGTTACAGCATTCGGCAGCAGTGTTTTTTTATCCGCGCTTACTGTCAAATACCGCGACTTCAGATATGTTATTCCGTTCGGGCTTCAGTTTTTATTCTTTGCTACCCAGGTGATCTACCCGTTGCAAATGATCTCTTCCTCCTCATTAAAATTAATTCTCGGATTCAACCCGCTCAACGCTGCCCTTGCTTTATTCAGGGCCGCTTTCAATAATGGTCCTGCAGACCCTGTCATTCTCTGGGAAGGGACCGGTGTTGCATTTCTCATATTGATCGCCGGGGTATTTTATTTCAGGAAAACGGAATCCTATTTTGCTGACCTTGCCTGATACAGTCCATGAGACCAGCCATTGAAATAAAAAGACTCGGGAAAAAGTACAAGCTGACGCCTATACAGCCTTACCTGGCACTACGGGATATGATCAGCAATGGAATTAAGAACCTGTTTGGACGTAAAAAAATCCCCGATGAATCCTGGGCATTGCAGGATGTCGATCTTACGTTGCAGCCCGGCGAACGCCTGGGTATCATCGGTAAAAACGGGGCAGGTAAAAGCACTTTATTAAAGATATTAAGCCGTATCACGCCGCCGTCCGCGGGTGAGGCATTCGTTAACGGACGCGTTGGCAGTTTGCTGGAAGTTGGCACCGGTTTTCATAATGAGCTGACCGGTAGGGAGAATATTTTTTTCAATGGTTCGATCCTGGGTTTGAAACGAAAAGAGATTCAAAAGAACTTAGACGCCATCATCGGGTTCAGCGGCGTGGAGAAATTCATTGACATGCCCCTGAAAACATACAGCAGCGGTATGCAAATGCGTCTCGCTTTTGCCATTGCATCGCACCTGGATACAGAAATACTATTGATCGATGAGGTGCTGGCGGTGGGTGACCTGGAGTTCCAGAGAAAATGCATCGGTAAAATGGAAGAAGTGAGCCAGCAACAGGGAAAAACGGTTTTATTCGTGAGTCATAACCTGACGCACCTGAAGCAACTCTGCGATAAGGCTATATGGCTGAAGGAAGGAAAAGTGATGCAGGAGGGAAATGTGCCGGATACTGTGAGCGCCTATGTGGGATTCTTACAAAACCAAGGCAGTACCTACTGGAAGGCAAAGGGGTCTTCAGGAGATTATTTCATTGAAGAAATCTATATAACCGAGGAAGGAAATCAACCGGCTGGTCCATTGTTATTATCGGATAAAAATTATGTGATTTCCCTGAAAATATCAGCCAGGGAAAGAATTGACGATACGATCGTAGCCCTGCGTTTTACAAACCAGGAGAATATCCCGGTGTTGACAACCAGTAATGCAGATGAAACGTTGCAAAGACAGGTGATCGAAGCAGGTTATACTGTTTTTAGGATCCCTTTCCGGGCGGATCTGTTGATACCGGGTGTTTATTCCGTGGAAGCGGCATGGATGATCCCCCATGTCAAGTTACTGGATCATGCACCCAATGCCCTGGTATTTGAAGTGCAGGATGATACCTATGCTGGGCACGTCCTGCAGGACGGGCGGCTGGAAATTTTTCATGAAAAACTACAATGGCAAAAAGCGTAACGCATACATTTTACTCAAGGTTATATTCTTTTCTGATAAATAAACCGGGCAAATGGGTGCCTGGCCCGATCCGTAACCGGGTGATACGGAAAATAAAGAACTCGCATACCAGTTTACAGGTAAAGATTCATGGCAAAAAAGCGATCATGCCGGCCGGTTACCTGTATCCTGAGGTATGCAGGAATATCAGCACCTTCAATGATCCTTTGCTGAACCTGGCCTGGCAGACCCGGTTAACAAAAAAGAGCAAGATCACTGTTGTTGACATCGGTGCTGCCATTGGCGATACCGCCCTGCTGCTCAAACAAAACCTGCCGCCGCAAAGCACTGAGATCATTTGTATTGAAGGAGATGGCGGTTTTTATTCCTATCTGTCCCAAAACCTGGCGGGTATGGAGGATTGCAAAACCTTCCTTGCATCGCTCTCGTCGGCTGAGGAAGAGATTCCTTCATTGATTCATCATCATACCTCCTCCTTACGGGCAGGAGGTCCTCAAAAGATAAAAGCGATTACCCTGGATACACTATGGCAAAACAGTTTTAACCAACCGGTGGATATCCTGAAGACCGATACCGATGGGTTTGACGGGAAGGTCCTTGCCGGTGCAATGATCATGCTTCATCAATACAACCCCTCAGTCATTTTTGAATTTCATCCTTTGCTGTACCGGGCATGCAATAATTCCTTTAACGAACCTTTTGAAGTGCTGAAAAAAACAGGCTATCCATCCCTGCTCTGGTATGATAAATTCGGAAATTTTATCGCAGAAAAGAATACCAACGATTCGGGTTTTATTAATGTGAAAACTGAAGAAAGCCTTGCAGGCGGAACAGAGAAAGATATTCACTATGACATTATTGCGCCAGGTACATTACTGAAAGCCGTGACACAGATATTGTATAAGTTGCCTGCAAAGTCAATGAAAAAATACCCTTATTGATATCCTCTATGAAAAAATACCTGAAAATAGCATGGCTCATGATCATTCACCCGGTTTTTGGGATCTCTTTTCTTAAAAATATATTCGCCTTAAGATTTTTCTCAAAGAACAAGATCCTCATTTCGCTGACAGAGCATTTGGGCGATATCGTGGCCGCCGAACCTGTTTCAAGGTTTTTAAAACAAAATTTTCCTGGTAAAAAGATCATCTGGCTGGTCAACAACCGCTACAAATCACTGTTTCAGTATTATTCAGCAGTGGACGGATACTTGACAGTCCGGTGTTTTACAGAATGGATATGGCTCAAAAAGATCATCCGGAAGAATAATATTTACGATCTGCATATTTCAGGAAAACAATGCGAGCGGTTTGGCTATACACTGAAAAACCCGAACGCTGATGATATCAATATTGAAAACTATTTTGACAAAGGAAATCTTTTACATGACTTCAGCAGGAGTGCCGGTATTACATTGAACAGTTCCACTGCCCCGGAATTGGTGGTGGACAAAGCAAGACCTACTAAAAACAGTATTGTCCTTCACGCAAATGCCAATATCGGTGAAAAAAGCCTGGATGATGCTGCAAGAATGCAAGTGACAGCATGGATCCGCATGCATTACCCGGACGCCCAGATAACAGAAATAGGGGATTCTTCCCCGGCCAGATCCGCAACCGGGGAACGTTATCATTATACGGGGAAGATCTCCCTCCCGCAAATGATTGATCTCATCAATAAGTGCCGGCTCTTCATCGGGATCGAGAGCGGGCCCGCTCACCTGGCAAATGCCCTGCAAAAGGAAAGCCTTATCTGGATCGGCAAGCTGGCAAATTTTTCCCATTATATGCCCTATTCCGGTTTCTTTCAGGAATATGCGCCACAACAGACCTGGTATTTCACAAAGCCGTTACACCAGGTCAGTTTTGATGAACTGCTGCCTTCACTGAAGAATTTACTCGTTCAAAAACAAAACACAGTGTAACCGGGGAAATATACGATAGCCTGTATTTTTGTAACCATTCAATCCAACCAGATGACCGGCCGCCCGCCACTCGTTTCAGTGATCATCCCCAACCGCAACCATGCAAAATATCTCCGTCAAAGGATTGACAGTGTTTTACACCAGACCTTTCAGGATTTTGAACTGATCATACTGGATGATGCCTCTACTGATAACAGCAAACAGATCGTAGAAGGATACAGGGATCATCCCCGCATGGCTCATATCATTTATAATACAATGAACAGCGGTTCCGCATTCAAACAATGGAAAAAAGGCCTGGACCTGGCAAAGGGGGAATGGATCTGGATCGCTGAAAGTGATGACTGGGCCGAGCTGAATTTCCTGGAAATAGCAAGAGAACATGTAAAAGCATATCCGGCAGCAGGCCTGTTTTACTGCGATTGCAATTTTGAGGAAGAGGATATTCATTACAAATTTAGCAGTTCTTCCGCGCTAAAAAATAATAAATTCAATACTACTAAATGGAATGACGCGTATGACAACAACGGGATAGATGAATTCAATGACGCATAAAAATATGTTTGTCCCATGGTGAATGCAAGCGGTTGTCTCTGCAACCGGTACTTTGACGTGGAGCGGCTGCCACCAACTCAGATTTTTCAACAGAGCGATGACGGGTTTTCACACATCAA
>CAZZDQ010000069.1:4713-13032 GCA_964652845.1 uncultured Chitinophaga sp. | reverse complement strand
CAGGAATTCATCCTCAACCCGCCGGATAAAAAAGTTTCCGAACTCATGGACGAACGCTTCGTGACCCTGCATCCCGAGGACGACCAGGAAACTGCAGCAGAAGTTTTCAAGATGAATAACCGGGTAGCCCTGCCCGTCGTAAGTAAAAGCAATAAACTGCTGGGGATCGTGACCATTGATGATATACTCTGGGTAGCGGAAGAGGAATTCAGTGAGGATATGCAGAAGATGGGCGGTACTGAAGCATTGGAGAAACCCTATCTCGAAATGCCCATCTTCCAGATGTTCAGAAAAAGAATTGTGTGGCTGGTAGCTTTATTCCTGGGCGAAATGCTCACGGCCACCGCCATGGCCTATTTTGAAGATGAAATGGCCAAGGCCATCGTGCTCACCCTTTTCATCCCGCTCATTGCATCCAGCGGGGGAAACAGCGGCTCACAGGCTTCCACCCTGATCATCCAGGCCATGACCGTGGGTGAACTGACCATTGCCAACTGGTGGCGGGTGATGCGGCGTGAGATCATATCCGGACTTTTATTAGGGTTGGTGCTGGCAGTCATTGCATTTATCCGTATTCTTATCTGGCATTCCATCTCGCCGGGATTGTACGGAGCACACTGGCAACTCATCGGGCTTACGGTAAGTCTCGCCCTTGTAGGTGTTGTGATGTGGGGAAGCCTGGTAGGAAGCATGCTTCCGCTTCTACTGAAAAAACTCGGCGCCGACCCGGCTGTAAGTTCTGCTCCTTTTGTTGCAACACTCGTTGATGTTACCGGATTGATCATTTATTTCACCGTTGCGTTCCTGGTCTTGAGCGGAACGTTATTATGAAATAATGAGGCGCTCAGTGGGAATCACTTTTCATCTGTTATAATCATATTTCTGTTTCTTGTTCCGGTTCCTTGCACCCTATCTTTGTATAATAAATAAATGATCAAAAACCATGTGTGGAATTGTCGGATATACCGGTCCCCGTGAAGCCTACCCCATCATCATAAAAGGTTTAAAAAGACTGGAATACCGCGGCTATGACAGCACCGGTGTAGCCTTACTCAATGGTTCTTTGAATATCTATAAAAAGAAAGGCAAGGTGGCCGAACTGGAAGAGATCCTGATGGGCAAGGCCCTGCATGCACATACCGGAATCGGCCATACCCGCTGGGCAACCCACGGAGAACCCAGCGACCTCAATGCCCATCCGCACCGGTCGGCAAGCGGCAAACTGGCCATGATCCACAACGGGATCATCGAAAACTATAACCAGCTCAAACAGGAGCTTTCCAATAAAGGATATGGATTCGAGAGCGAGACGGATACGGAAGTATTGCTCAACTTTATCGAAGAGATCAGGAACAATAACAAATGCGATCTCGAAGAAGCAGTAAGGGTTGCATTGAAAAGAGTGACGGGTGCTTATGTCATCCTGATCCTGGATGAGAATAATCCCGATACCATCATTGCCGCCCGTAAAGGCAGCCCGTTGGTGATCGGCATCGGCAAGGGAGAACATTTTCTCGGCTCCGATGCATCGCCCATGCTGGAATACACCAAGGAAGTGGTTTATGTAAATGATTATGAACTGGCGATCGTCAAACCAAGTGAACTCATCCTGAAAAACCTGGGCAACGAAAAGATCACGCCCTATGTGCAGAAACTGGACCTGGAACTTGCTGCCATTGAGAAAAGCGGGTATGAGCATTTCATGCTTAAGGAAATATTCGAACAACCGCAGACCATTTACGATTGCCTGCGCGGCCGGCTGGATGCTACGGCCGGTACCATCACCATGAGCGGGATCCAGCAATATGCCGAAGAGATCATCTCGGCCAGCCGCATCGTCATCATTGCATGCGGCACCAGCTGGCATGCGGGACTGGAAGCAGAATATATTTTCGAAGAGCTCTGCCGCATCAATGTGGAAGTGGAATATGCATCCGAATTCCGTTACCGCAACCCGGTCATCAATAAGGGCGATGTGATCATTGCCATTTCTCAAAGCGGCGAAACAGCCGATACCCTTGTCGCTATTGAAAATGCCAAGCACAGGGGAGCGGTTATTCTTGGTGTCGTGAATGTGGTCGGTTCATCTATTGCCCGCACTTCCCATGGGGGTGCCTATACCCATGCCGGGCCGGAGATCGGGGTAGCTTCTACCAAGGCCTTTACTGCGCAACTGGCTGTGCTGACCATGATCGCATTGAAGATCGGTTATATCAAGGGCACGATCCCGGAAGAACGTTACCTGAACCTGTTAAACGAATTGCAACTGATCCCTGAAAAAGTGGCCTGGGTGCTCAAACAGCATCAAACGGTCAAAAAACTGGCGGAGAAATATAAGGATGCCCGCGATTTTCTTTATCTCGGCCGGGGCTATAATTTTCCTGTCGCCCTGGAAGGGGCTCTGAAGCTGAAAGAGATCTCCTATATTCATGCCGAAGGGTATCCGGCAGCCGAGATGAAACATGGTCCCATCGCCCTGGTGGATGAATCGCTGCCCGTGGTTTTTGTCGCCACCAGGGATTCCTACCATGAAAAGATCCTCAGCAATATGCAGGAGATCAAAGCGCGCAAGGGAAAGATCCTTGCCGTGGTAAGCGATGGCGATGAAGCTGCACTGCAGTTAACCGATGACCATATGATCATTCCCGAAGCCGATGAGATCGTGGCCCCGATGCTCAGTGTGGTGCCCCTGCAACTTCTCGCCTATTATATTGGCGTGGCCAAAGGTTATGATGTGGACAAACCCCGCAACCTGGCCAAGAGCGTGACGGTGGAGTAGCAACTCTACCTGACAAGCGGTATATTCACAACATGAATGATATCAAAAAACACCCCCTTTCCAGCCTGGGTTTTAACTTCATTGATCCGGCCTATATCCCCAAAGGGAAGGATGAATACTACCTGCGTAACAAACAAAACCGCTATGCCGGTTCCTACCGTCTCCTGGCCCCCGCTGAGATCAGGACACTGGAAAAAAATAACAATACCGCCGACGACTGGAAAAATATCCGGGTAGCCGAAGGTTTCAACCCGAAGCTGGTGCAGCATTGCGAATTCTATGGCCTTGTCCGCATCGGTAAACTGGAAGAATATTTTGCCGAGTATAACAACCTCCGCGTGCCGATCGGCCTTTATTACAGCACGATCATCAGCAGTGATATCGGGGATAATGTCGTGATCGACAACGTGAATTATCTCAGCCATTATATCATCGGCAATAATGCCCTCCTCGCCAATATCAATGAGATCGGGACTACGAACCATGCCAAATTCGGGAATGGCGTCATAAAAAAGGGGGAAAAAGAATCCGTCAGGATCTGGCTGGAGATCTGTAATGAAAATACGGGCAGGAGCGTATTGCCGTTCAATGGTATGACAGCCGCGGATGCCTGGCTCTGGTCAAAATACAAAGATGATACGCTCCTGCAGGAAAAACTGAAGGAATTCACCGACCACCAGTACGATACCAACAGGGGATATTACGGCAAAATAGGAGAACGCACCGTGATCAAGAACTGCAGGATCCTCAAAGATGTATGGATAGGAAGCGATGCTTACCTGAAAGGCGTCAACAAAATAAAGAATATCACGATCAACTCTTCCCCGCAGGCGCATACCCAGATCGGCGAAGGATGCGAACTGGTGAATGGCATCATTGGTCCCGGTTGCCGGATCTTTTACGGTGTCAAAGCGGTTCGTTTTGTGATGGGCAGCAATTCTCAACTAAAATACGGGGCCCGGCTCATTAATTCCTACCTCGGGGATAATTCCACGATCTCCTGCTGCGAAGTATTGAACTCATTGATCTTTCCCGGGCACGAACAGCATCACAACAATTCTTTCCTCTGCGCTGCCACGGTACTGGGACAAAGTAATATGGCTGCAGGCGCAACCATCGGCTCCAATCACAATTCAAGGGCAGCCGACGGTGAACTGCTGGCGAACCGGGGATTCTGGCCCGGGCTCTGTGTAAGCCTGAAGCATAATTCAAAATTTGCCTGCTTCACCCTCCTTACCAAGGGTGATTATCCGGCCGAATTGAATATTCCTATCCCCTTTTCACTGGTCAGTAATGATCCCTCCCGCGACCGGCTCACGGTGACGCCCGGTTTCTGGTTCATGTACAATATGTATGCGCTGGCAAGGAATGCAAAAAAATACGAGTCCCGCGATAAACGTACGGATCATATACAGGTATATGAATATGATTTCCTGGCGCCGGACAGCGTGAATGAGATGTTCACAGCCCTGCGTTTAATGAAGATCTACGCTGCCAAAGCATGGGCCAGGAAGAATAAACAGAAACCGGAGGAAAAAGATTGGGAAAATACCGGGGAGCAGTTGCTGGAAAGCGGTGCCATTACCGATGATCTTCCTATACTGGCCGAAGGTTTTGAGAACAGCAAAAGAAAAGTACAGTTGTTGAAAGTCGCAGAAGCCTACGGGCTTTTCAAAAAATTCATCATCTACTATGGGATCAATGAACTGATCGGGTTCATCGAAAGAAAAAAATTAAAGACCTGGCAACAGGTACAACGTTCCCTCTCCCGGGATCCCCGGACAGAGGACTGGAAAAATGCCGGCGGACAGCTTATCCCGTCAGAAAATATTCATTCATTGATGAAGAAGATCCGTTCGGGTTCCCTGAATTCATGGAATGAGATCCACGACTGGTACAGGCAAAAAAGCAGGAACTACAGGTCTGATAAATGCCGGCATGCGATCGCCTGTCTTTTTGAAATACTCAGGATAGCTCCTGCCAAATTCACCAAAAAAGTATTCACCGGCCTGCTGGGCGAAACGGTCGAGTTCAGGTACCGGATCACAAAAAATATTTTTGAATCCAGGGCCAAGGACTATACCAATCCTTTCCGCACCATGATGTACGATTCCGAAAAAGAAATGGAAAAAGTAGTGGGCCCGTTGCGCAACAATGGATTTATCCGGGAAGAGGAAGAAGCCACGCTTGCCTTTCATGAAAAAGTGAATAACCTTCTAAGGCAGTTCCGATAAGTTTATTCTTTTAGAAGGGCAAATCGCTTTTAATATTTTAACCACAGATTTCACAGATTTTGTTCACAGAAAACACTGTGCCACCTGCCTGCTGGGAACCGGGGCTGTGGTTAAATATTTCAAACAATTAATTTAATTGAAATATTATTTCGGCACACGGCTCTTGAAATAATAATACAAACTGCCAAAACCTAACTGGTAAGTAGCTGAGTAATACAAGGCATCCCACAGATATTGTTTCCAGGGTTTTTTCCCATCCCCGATCTTCAGCACCAGCGCTGCCGTAATGGCGCCATGATGAATGAAATTATCCAGGTGGTACTGGTCTGTCACAAACACCAGGACCGAAGTGGAGAGGGGGAATTTCGGTCCCTTGGCGGGATCGTTATCCTTGTATTTGTTTTTAAAGCTCTGCTGCGGCCAGAACCAACGCGGGTTGGCTTTGGGAAATACGGCTGCAAATCCATGCCAGTTGAATTCAAGGGTCTCGTTCAACCCCTTTGCCATACCCGCCAGCATGATCAGGCCGCCTGTGAGGATCCTGTTCCTATTCAGTTTCCACCCATCCGCGGCATGTGCCTGCAGGTCCTTATGCGGTCCTCCGGAAAAAAGATTTTTTTGTATAAGCAGGGGCCGGGACAAATGCAGTTCTTCCCGGGAGAGATCATTCTGAGCAGTGAATTGGGCGCTGGCTTGCATGCAACATAACAAGACAGCAAAAAATATCAATTTCATATTGAACAGATTTAATGTAAAAATGCCGATCGCTGTTCAATAGGATCTGGACGAGGTTGTAAAACCGGTAGCGTTTACAAACTCAATTTTTCAATAAGAGATAATGGAGGGCTTTCAGGGAGAAGGATTCCCGAATAACAGGTCAGTGGTCAAACAAAGTACGGCAGTTGCCGAAATATAACAAATGAAGCCGGTAAAATATTTTGGATTCGTAGATATACGTATGCTGCCCTATTGCTTCTCAAACTTTATCAGGGATTTGCCGCTTGCCGTTGCCGCCTGCAGCAGGTAGAGCCCGGCCGGCAGGTCACTCACATCCATGCTGATCGTATTGGTGCCTTCGCCGATACCCGTCTGCCATTGCCTGATCTTTTCACCGGCCAGGCTGTAAATGGTGAACTGCAGCTCATTCTTGCCGGCAGATGAAACAGTGACCGTGGCGGTTGTATGCGCAGGGTTGGGATAAACAGAACTGATAACGATACCTGCACTGTTGTAAATAAGGATGACGGTATTGGAATATTTCACGGACCCGCTGAAACCAACGGCCCTGATGCGGTACTGGTTCACGCCGGCTTGCAGGTTTACATCCATAAAACTGTAATCCGTTTGTCCTGCGATCTGTGGAAGGGTGCCAATGGTTTGAAAATTGCCATTGACCAGTTTCTGCACTTCAAAATTCTCAACAGCCGCGCAATTGCTTCCTTGAAAATTAATGATGCCCTGGTTATTATTCCGGTGTGCCTGGCAGCTTACAATGCAATCCAGCGGAAGGATATAGCCTCCAGAGAGTCCCAGTGCATAAGGAACGGAACTATTATTGATGGTAATAGTACTGTTGCTGATGAGGTACCAGGTCGGTATCGGGATAAGATTCTGATTCCCGGGTATGATATTCCATGCTCCACCCGTATATTCCAGTACTTCCAGTGGCGGAGGTGGGGGGCGTACGGACAACTGAAGATCTTCATCGGAGGAAGAAAAATAAAAAGTGAGCTGGACATTGGTCGTCACAGCCGAAGCATAAATATTCCATGTTCTGCGCACACCCCAGGAAGGGAATCCTACCGGGGGGGTAATGCCCTCTTTGACCTGGGCATAATAATCGGCATTGTTGCCATTGTTTACATAAAGAATATTCTGTGTAGAATCCCCGATAGCAAATACCCTTGTGCTTCCAATCGCGTTCATTTTCAAATAACCATTCCCGTTTGTTTTAATAAAATTATTCGGACCGTATCCGTAAATAATGGATGAAATGGTAAGGTTATAATCATTCAGTATAAAATAACTGTTGCCAAAGGCAAAGCCTACATCACCGATAATAATCTTATTTGAAATGAGGGTACAGGTATCAGGGACACTGTTCGCAGCATCCCCTATTTTCAGTCGTTTGCCCAGGGAAGTATTCATTTTTAAAGTATCTCCGCCCAAAACAGAATTAGCGCTTGTAAATATGATATTACCGGCCGACGAGGCATCTATCTTATTCGTGCCTTTAATGCCGTTCGTGATAGTTTTGTCGCCTGAAGGTCCTGCTATAACAAGGTCTGCGTTAGCGATCAGGGTTCCATAGATCGTAGTGTTGGTGTTCCCGCCTAACGATGTGCTCGGGGTCTGGGAAAAAGTAAAGTTGGTGTTATTCCCAGGCGTAAAGAAATATTGTCCACTCCACTGGCAATTGTCCGTGGTATTCCATTGATAGGTGCTGCCCGTTTCATAGATCACTACCCCAATATTCCCGTTAGAGCCAAAATCATCGCTTTCACTGGGAGCGGAATTTCCATCCACCCGGACCAGGCCGCCACTCTGTATATCGATCGTATCCGTAATTGAGGCACTCACCAGTTGGGTGCCGTTTATTACATAAATACCCCCGCTGGCGACGGTCATATCAATGCCCGGGCCGTCAGTCAGTGCAAAGACATTTCCATTTGGATGAACAAGGGTGCCGCCGGACTGCACCACCAGTTTCTCTGCGGTGGCACCAATAGGATCAATTGTTACCGTATGGCCATTGCGGATCAGGATGGTATCTGCTGCAGAGGTCGGTACCAGGGTTGCAGCAAACCAGGTAATATTATCATGCGAGGACTCCCATGTGCTCATACTGTTCCAGTTCCCGGTTTGAAAAGACCGGTAATAATCTGTGGTCATACTGGGTTGAGCTCTGATAACGCTAATCAAGGAGGAAAAGATAAGGAGCGACAAAACAAGCTTTTTCATGCCCGGCAATAGGTTTTCGGATACAGTTTCAAATGGTTTTTAACGAATTGGGGGCAATTTACCGAATCCCCCTTCTTATCCTGCAAATTTTATTCCCAACTGTGATTTGGGAAAATTTTTTGACCATTTGAGACCGGAAAAGTTTAATACCGGTGCATGATCGCTATTCCTTCATAAATATTTTTTCTGTGTGCATGTCAGATAATCCCGCTCTGAGCCAGTACAGGCCGGCGGGAAGCCCGGAAAGATCCCAGGTGAAGCTGGTGTTGCCTTCCCTTATTGCGGTTTGCCATTGTTTGATCTCCTGGCCGGAGAAATTATAGACGGAGAGTAAAACCGGTCCCG
>CAZZDQ010000069.1:0-4613 GCA_964652845.1 uncultured Chitinophaga sp. | reverse complement strand
GCCGAACGCTGCACTTCGAACCGGACTGCATCCGAACAATATGCTGCCAGGTCCCAGCTCACCAGGACGCTTTTTCCTGTTTGACGGCTGACGTGGAAACCAGTCAGCTGTACCGGGAGGGGATTGGAACCAAAGGGCTGGTCCGTGGCCAGGGTAAAAGGGCCAAAACCATTTATCGAATTATTGGTAGTGAGTGTCCCGCATTGAAAAAATCCGCAGGCTGCAAATCCTGAAGGTGTAGAGGTCTCGTTGGTCCAGTTCGTTCCGTTGAACCGGCTGATAAAAGTGTTGGCCGGGAGCAAACAAAAACTGGACTGGTGCACATCCAGCGAAACATATTTTGTGGCGGCAGAACCGTTGTTCCGGTCAATGATCCAATATTCTGCATAACTTATATGGTCGATCCCGCCTGCATAACTGGTACCATAGGCCGATTGAGGATTACTCCTGATATATTGTACGGTAAAAGTATCGGTTACCAACTGATTGATACCATTGACAAGTGTAACGGGCGCATAGATGCTTCCCGTGCCAACCGGATATGTGAAACCGGTATTGCCGATCTTTTTTAAAGGCCCGTCCACCAGGCTGCCGGTGCTGCCCCCGGTCACAGTTGCACCTGATGCCAGGATCAGTGGGTTGAAAGAACTGGAATTGATATTACCACTGGTCAGGGTCAGGTTATAGGGAAGTATAAAGGAAGAGTTTAAAGTTGCTCCCGAAGAATTATTCATCACAAAGGAGATGGCATTTGTCATGTTTCCCGGAGCAGTGATCTGTTGCGCTGCCGAGCCTGTCATATTGAACGTGGTATTGGGGGATGCCCCGGAAGCCATGATCGTTCCGTTCAGCATGAGATCTCCCATTAAATTCATCGTCATCATATTGCCGGAGCTGGCGGAGATATCAAAACTGGCCGTACTGCTGACTGTGCAGTTTCCCTTTATATTAAAGATGATCCCTGCTGCCGGAGGGCTGTAGATATAGGTCACCCCATTATCGATCTGCAGGTTACCGTTAAGGGTCAGGGTGCCGCTGGCATTGGAGGTATAGCTTTTAGTACCCCCTGCTGCCACGGCTGAGAGTTGCAGTGTCCCAAAGACCCGGTTACCTGAAGTAGAAACGGCATAGCCGCCCGCAGAAGGAACATCAAAATTGAAAACACCGTTTTCAGTGCCAGCTATCCGCGCCAGCCTGTTATTCCAGCCGGCATGGCCGCTGCGGGTATGATGAATATAAACACCCCCGTTATTGATCCTCATGGAATCTGCAAGCGTGAGATTGGTCCCGGATGTGGCGCCGGAATTATTATCAAAAATTCCCCCATTGTTAAGGGTAATCGTATAGGTCGTACCCAGGGTTACAAAGGCATTGGTCGTAATGGTATTGGTAGAAGGAAGCAGTAATTTGATCGTGTTACCGCCCAGGGGTGTGATCGTAACAGAATTGATCGTAACGGAAGTATTGGGAAGTGTTACTGTATAGGAACCTGAAGCATAGGTATTGTCAAGGATCACATCATTCACCGTGCCTGGTACGACCCCTCCCTGCCAGTTCAGGGAATTGGACCAGAGCCCATCTCCCCCTCCCCCATTCCAGTATACCTGGGAGTTCAATGGCCTGATAAAAAATATCAGTGATGTTATAAAAAGTATCGCTTTCACTCCTCCGGCCTTTTGAATGAATCATGCAAGAAAAAAATACCCGGGAAGGGTATTGAACAGGAGTGAAATAAATAAAAAAATCCTCCCGCGTGGCGGGAGGATCATCAGTATAAAATGTTTTTTTCTGTATGTATCGTTACGACAGGGATTACATCTTCATTTTTGACTTCACAGTATCCATGGCATTGTTCATCATTTTGCTGGCGCTGTCGGTCATTTTGTTCATCATTTTGTTGGCACTGTCAGTCAGGTTGTTCATCATGTTCTTGACTGAATCCATAATTTTGGTTGAATCGGCGGTAACGCTTTTAGAGCTGCCACCATTGTTGCAGGCTACCATTACCCCGGCGATTGCAACGATTGCAAGAATTTTTTTCATTGTACTTGTTTTTTTGGTTTTAATAAAAATGCCCCATGCTTTTCACCAGGGCGGCGCAAAGATAATACGCCCATTAATTTTAGCAAATAATTTTTTAAACAGGTGCAGCTTTTGCCGGCCTTCTAAGCAGGTGAATATTCATTTTTTCTTGAAAACCAGGCGGAGGGGAACGCCGGTAAACTGAAAATGCTTCCTTAACTGGTTTTCCAGGTAATTTTTATAGGGTTTTTTGACATCATCCGGGAAATTACAATAGAATGCAAAGGAAGGGGTGGCCGTGGGTAACTGCGTGATATACTTGATCTTTACCGGGTGGCCCCTTACCACCGGCGGATGATAGGTTTCAATAGCTTTCAGCAGGGTTTCATTCAATAAGGAAGTAGGGATCTTTCGTTTCTTGTTTTCATATACATCCAGTGCTGTTTCAATGGCCTTAAAGATCCGGGTCTTATCCTTTGCAGAAACAAAGAGTATGGGCATATCGGAAAACGGAGCGATCCTCGTTTTCAAAGCAGTTTCTCTCTCCCGGGCCGTTTGAGTATCTTTTTCCACCAGGTCCCATTTATTGGCCAGCAAAACAATACCTTTTCCTTTCCGGGCGATCAGGCTCAGGATATTCAGGTCCTGCTGGGATATCTCATTTCTTGCATCGATCAGGAGCAGGCAAACATCGGCTTCATCGATAGCCTTGATCGCCCGGATCACGGAATAGAATTCCAGGTCCTCATTCACCCGGGCTTTGCGCCGAATACCAGCCGTATCGATCAGGATGAAATCCTTTTTATAAAGATTATACCGGGTATGGATGGAATCCCTCGTGGTGCCGCCCACCTCGCTCACAATGGTCCTTTCCTTTCCCACCAGTGCATTCAGCAGCGAGGATTTGCCCACGTTAGGCTGGCCGATGATCGCAATTTTGGGCAGCGCTGCTGTTTCCTCTTCTTCCTTATCCGTTTTTTTGATCAGGTCTGTTACCCCGTCCAGCAGGTCTCCTGTCCCGTTGCCGCTGATCGCAGCAATGAAACAGATATTTTCAAATCCCAATGCATAAAACTCAGCCGCTTCCATCTGGCGTTGGGGATTATCCACTTTATTAACAGTGAGGAAGACCGGCTTTTTGACCAGACGCAGCTGCTGTGCCATCGCTTCATCCAGGGGTGTGATGCCGGCTGCCGCATCCACCATGAATAAGATCGCATCGGCTTCATCCAATGCAATAAGTACCTGTTTGGCGATCTCTTTTTCAAAATGGTCGTCGCTGCCTTTGACGAAACCACCTGTATCAATGACATTGAATGTTTTGCCGTTCCAATCGGCGATCCCGTATTGCCGGTCGCGGGTCACGCCGCTCTCATCATCCACAATGGCCTTGCGCTGTTCCAACAGGCGGTTAAAGAGGGTGCTTTTGCCCACATTGGGGCGGCCGACGATGGCAAGGGTGAAGGACATGAAATAATTGTATTAAATCAAACCATGCAAAGTAAAGACTTTGGGATTGGAATGAGGGATTCGGGATATGGGATTGGGATTTTTGAATTGTGGATTTATGATTCAATAGCCATATTCTCTTAATTTCAGTTTGTTCTCTCTCCAGCCGGGTTTGACCTTTACAAAAAGTTCGAGGAAAATTTTTTGATCCAGGAATTTTTCAATATCCCTGCGGGCTGCCGTACCAAGCTTTTTAATATTTTTTCCGCCCTCCCCTATCATGATCTTTTTCTGCGTTTCTTTTTGTACGATGACCTCAGCCGTAATTTTCACCAGACTGTTTTTTTCCCTGAATTCATTGATGAGCACGGCGGCCTGGTAGGGAATCTCGTCATCGGTAAAGGCATAAATTTTTTCCCGTATGAACTCGCTGACAAAGAAACGGGTCTGACGGTCACTGAGTTCATCGGCAGGATAATAGGGGCTGCCTTCCGGCAAATATTCCATTAGGGCCCTTAGAAATTCTTTTTTGTGAAATGAAGTTTTGGCTGAAATGGCCAGCACTTTTTTGCAATACGGCCTTGCCTGAAAGAACCTGATCAATGCACTGGTCTTATCTTCCGTAGCAAGGTCAGTTTTATTAATGATCACCAGGGCCGGGGCTTTCAGTTTTAGCGCTGAAAAAATTTTATCTGCTGCTTCGGGTTCTTCATTGACATCCACTAATAATAAAGCAAGGTCTGCATCTACCAGGGATTCATTCACCGCTTTCATCATTTTTTCCTGAAGTTTATATGCCGGCGTGATGATACCCGGTGTGTCTGAAAAAATAAGCTGGTAGTTTTTCCCATTCAGGATCCCTTTGATCCGGTGACGGGTGGTTTGTACGCGTGAAGAAACAATGGAGATCTTTTCACCCAGCAATGCATTGAGCAGGGTGCTCTTGCCCGCATTGGGCCTCCCGTAAATATTTATAAAGCCTGATTTCATAGCTTCACCTTGAGCCCTCTTCTTATTTCTCCAGGGGGAACGCAAATTCGGACAGGAAGATCATTATAGAATTAAAAAAGCCCCACTTAGAGGCTTTCTGTTGCGAAGGGGAGGATCGAACTCCCGACCTGCGGGTTATGAGCCCGCCGAGC
>CAZZDQ010000068.1:0-13307 GCA_964652845.1 uncultured Chitinophaga sp. | reverse complement strand
ACGCCGGTCTGTGGAACCACGGTGGAATTACCGATAACCGCACTGAGCATTTTGTAAAACAATTCCTGAGAAGACAGGTACTTGCTGGTATTCTGTGAAAGATTTTTATTCAGATATTCCAGGAAAACGGAATTATCCGGCACCACGGTGAGGGTTCCGCTGGTCATGGCCCGGCGGCTGGGCATGGAATAGAGTTGTTTGATGTCATTCGGTGCATTCATGAGCTGTGATACATCTCGCACCTTGAAGATCCCTCCGCTGAAACAAGCATCCGAGATCAGCAGGGTATGCTGAGAGCCGATGCTTTTGATTTCGTCCTTAAGATCGCTGTTGGAAAGCCAGTTGGCCGGGTTATCATGTTTGGCATCCGATGGCCACCAGTAACCCTGGTCCGCATCCTTGTCATAATACCCATGGCCGGCATAAAAGATCAGGAAATTGTCATTATGAGTAATGATCTTCCGGTACTTGAACAGCTGGGAGAGTATCTTTTCTCTTGTCGGGCTCAGCATCATAATGATATTCGAATCATTGAACGTATAATGACTCACCAGCACATCATGAAATGCCTGTGCATCTTTTTCAGGGCGGTCCAGATTCAGCCGGTCCTCCTGGTAATTTGATTCCCCGATGATCAATGCATAGTATTTGGCGGGCCCGATCACATTATTGGCAGTATTCTGCTGCGCTTGTATGAGGGATTTATCAGTGCGGGTATTCTCCTCAGGCTTTTTCTGATTATACACGTAACCAGGCCCCCCGACGATCAGTACACCGATCCGGGATTTAATAAAGAAGGAATCGGGTTTGCAGGTAAAATCATTTGAACCTAAAATATTGTAATAAATGGCATACCTGCCTGGCGCAGAAGGAGCGACCAGGAACTGGCTGTAAGTGCCCGATTTGGTGTCGGGGCATATGGGTGGTGTACCGCTGTAAATACAGCCAAGATACTGTCCCCGGAAACCGAACATGATCTGTTTGATACAATTCGGGCAGCCTGCCGGGTCAAATATTGAATAGCTGAAATTCAGTTTCACCCGCTCGCCGGGATTCACTGTGATACTGTCCCGCTGATCATTCAGAGTCATCGAGACCTGGTAAGTACAGGAAACTTTATCGGTCTCCGGCACCTGCTGTGCATTCACGGTCAGTGAGCCGACCAGGTTCTGTGAACGGTAATTGGAAGGCTTACAGCTGTAATCCATCGAAACATTATAGAATATCTTATATGTCCCCGGCTGCACGGGGGCTTTGATCTGCAGGGTGCCTTTATAATACGTATTTGCAGGGCAAACAGCGGGTACGTTATTGTATACACAACCCAGGTATTGATTATTATCATAACCAATCAGTACCTGGTTGATAGCCGTAGGGGATGAAGGGCTGTTAGAAATATTATAATCAAAGTGAAGTTGCACATTTGACCCGGGTGCAACTGATACATTGGAGCCCTGGTTATTGATATTCAGTGATACATTGTTTTTACATTCTGTTATGGTATTCGCCTGCTGCTGGGAGATAGCTGCAATAACAGTCACTGTACCCACCAGGTGATCTGACTTGAAAAGGGCGGGTTTGCATCCATAATCCATCGTGGTACAATAATAAATATGATAAATGCCCGGATTCGCCGGTGCCCTGGTTTGAAATGCTTTTGAGCTGGTTAAAAGAGTGGGACAGACAGAGGGAATGCCGGTATAAATACAATCCGCATACCGGTCATTATCATAGCCCCACATGATCTGGTTAATGACGGTGGGCCCGGTTTTATCATTAGAGATCCTGTAACTGAAATTCAGGCGAAGGATCTCCCCGGGAGAAACCACTACATTGTTCTCCCGGCCATTGATGGTTAGCGTTACGGTCGGGTCGCACTGGCAGGAGGCGGCCAGTGAAATGAAATATTGAACTGACAGTAAAGCAAGTAAATGCCGTGCTGACCTCTTCATGTGGAAACCTGTTTTTATCTGCAAGGCTGATACTGCCAAAAGATACGGAAAATTATTAACTGGCTATAAAAGGAGCCGTCTGTCACAAAAAATCAATTTTACTCCTTAAAAAAATTAACTTCGGCTGACCGTTACTTTATTTTTTCAGATGCCAAAGAAACTATTACCCTGGTACCTTTGTTCCATTATTCTCTTCTGCAGTTGCGGGCAGCAGCCGAACCATCATCAAAATGCCAATCCGTCCCAGTCAACGGGTTCCAATATAGCATTGGTGGGCGAAGGATGTGATGGCTGCGACCTGATGTATGTGGGAATGCCCCAGCGCTTTTTATCGGTTGACAGTTCTCCCGCCTGGCATGAAAAAGGGGAAAGGATGTTGTTGCAGGGAACCGTCTATGAGAAGAACGGATCAACGCCGGCACCCGGCATTATCATTTATTATCATCACACCAATAATGATGGGCTGTATGCTCCATCTCCCGGGCAGGATGAAAGATCAAAGCGGCACGGACATATCAGGGGGTGGGTGCAGACTGATCAGAACGGACATTATAAGATCTATACCATCAAACCCGGCCCTTACCCGGGAAGAATATTGGCTGCCCATGTTCATTTCACCATCAAAGAACCGGGCATCAATGAATATTATATCGACGATGTGAATTTTGACGACGATCCCCTGCTGACCAAGGAGATGATCGCTCACAGGGAACAAAGAGGCGGCTCAGGTCTTGTAACCTTAAAAAAGGATCTTTCCGGGTTATGGGTAGGTACCCGGGACATCATTCTCGGAAAAAATGTCCCGAATTATAAATAAGGCCATTCATGATCCGGGCAAACACTAAATCAATACTCCATATTTTCATGCTATGTTAATGATCGGGAACACGCCCCTGTTAAAATTAGAGCGGCTCTGTGGACCCGGTTGTGCGGATATTTATGTGAAATATGAAGGCGCCAACCCCACGG
This sequence comes from uncultured Chitinophaga sp., assembly GCA_964652845.1. Lineage (GTDB taxonomy): Bacteria > Bacteroidota > Bacteroidia > Chitinophagales > Chitinophagaceae > JJ008. The sequence continues at coordinate 10,386 of CAZZDQ010000068.1, read as the reverse complement.
GCAGTATGAAGGACAGAATGGCGCTTTCGATGGTAGAAGGTGCGGAAAAAAGAGGGCAACTGAAGCCAGGCGGAAGGGTAATGGATTATACCGGTGGCAGTACCGGGAGTTCCCTGGCCATGGTCTGTGCCATGAAGGGCTACCGTGCGCATTTTGTGAGTTCGGACGGTTTTGCAAAAGAAAAACTGCAGACCATGCAGGCATTTGGTGCTACGCTTGAATTATTTCCCAGCGAAAATGGAAAATTAACAGCCCGCCTGTTCGGGGACATGATCGCCCGTGCAAAAGAATTAAGCGCTGAACCGAATACTTTCTGGACTGACCAGTTCAATAATACTGACAACCGGAACGCCTACCATAAAATGGCAAAGGAAATAATTGATGTGCTGGGTCATGAAATCGATGAATTCATCATGGGTGTAGGAACCGGTGGTTGTTTCTCGGGTAATTCAGAGATCTTAAAAAAAGAAATCCCGGCCATCCGTTGCATTGCCCTTGAGCCCCTGCATGTACGGGCACTTTCCGGGGGAGAAATAACGGGTACACACCGGCTGGAAGGGATCGGCGCAGGATTTGTACCTGCCATCTGCCGGCTTGACCTTGCTGATGAAATTATCGCAGTATCTGATGAAGATGCCTACGATACCGCACGAAAACTGGCAACATCAGAAGGGATCTTCGGGGGCATCACTTCGGGCGCCAATGTTTGGGCCGCCCTGCAAAGAGCCAGGAAGATCGGTGCAGGGAAAAAAATTGTGACGGTTATTGTCGATTCAGGATTAAAATACCTGAACGGGGATCTTTATAAATAATTTCTTTGTGGAGCTTGGCGTCTTGTGGCTATCCTGTGTTAAAACATAACTTTACATTATGTTTCGCCGTTCTTTAGAGATCATTTCCAGCAGTTTTAAAATGGCCATGCAGGATCTGTGGAAGAATAAACTCCGCACTTTCCTTTCCTTATTCGGCGTTACCATCGGTATTTTCTGCATCATCGGCGTACTGGCTACGGTGAACAGCCTGGAGCATAATATTCAGTCTGAAATAAAATCCCTGGGCACGAATACGATCTATCTCGACAAATGGGATTACAGTGCCGGTGGGGGGCCGGATTATCCCTGGTGGAAATTTGTGAACCGGCCGGTTCCCAAATATGCCGAGATGCGGCAGATCATTGAGCGCAGTCCCAATGCCAAATATGCAGCCTTTAAAATATCCACTTCCGGCAATGTGGATTACGGGCAAAACAGCCTGGCCGGGGTGGTATTATATGGAATTAGCGAACAATTCAACCTCATTCAACCCCTCGATATCTCATACGGCCGTTATATATCTGACGCTGAATTCAACAGCGGCAGTAATGTAGTGGTGGTGGGGGTGAATGTGGCGGAAAAACTTTTTTTGGATGCGGAACTGGCGACTGATAAACTGGTTTCTGTAAAAGGGAAAAAAATGCGCATCATCGGGGTGATCCGGAAACAGGGAAAATCCATGATCGGAGGATGGAATTTCGATGACAATGTGATCCTTCCTTACCAGTTTGCCCGTGACCTCTATGATGAAAAGAATGCTGAACCACTGATCATGGTCCAGGGCAGGGATAATTTTTCAAGCAAGGCCCTGAAGGATGAACTGACAGGCGCTGTGCGGGCCGTGCATAAGCTTGCTCCCCAGCAGGAGGATAATTTCACGTTAAATGATATCAATGACTTCAGCGCTGCTGTCAGCAATATATTCAGCAGCCTCAACCTGGGTGGCTGGGCGATCGCAGCACTTTCCCTGATCGTCGGCATGTTTGGCGTGGCAAATATCATGTTTGTATCGGTAAAAGAGCGTACTGCCCAGATCGGGTTGAAAAAAGCGGTCGGTGCAAAAAAACGGGTCATTCTTGCTGAATTTTTATCCGAATCAGCCATGCTTTGCATTATCGGCGGCCTGATCGGGTTAACCCTTGTTTTTCTGCTGACAAAGGTCCTTACTTCAGCACTTGATTTCCCTGTCTTTATCTCTACCAATAATATGGTGCTCGCTATCGTCATCTGCATACTGGTAGGCATTGTGGCCGGTTTTATTCCTGCCCGCCAGGCTGCGAGGATGAACCCGGTTGATGCGATCAGGAGTAAGTAAGTTTGCACTTATATTTATTACCTGATTGACTTCCTGACTTAAATGACTTCAATCCTTGCCATAGAATCCTCCTGTGACGAGACTTCAGCAGCAGTATGTGTGGATGGTAAAATTCTTTCCAACGTCATCGCCACGCAAAAAGTACATGAGAGATTTAGGGGTGTCGTTCCTGAACTGGCTTCCCGGGCGCATATGCAGCATATAGTTCCGGTTGTGGATGCAGCGTTACGGGATGCGGGATGCGGAATACGCGATATGGACGCATTTGCATTCACTCAATCACCCGGCCTGATCGGTTCATTATTGGTGGGCAGCGGTTTTGCCAAATCCCTGGCTTTGTCATTGAAAAAACCGCTGATCTCTGTTCATCATATGCAAGCCCATGTCCTGTCAAATTTGATTGCAGCGCCCAGACCTGGTTTCCCCTTTCTATGTTTGACCGTGAGCGGGGGTCATACACAAATTGTGATCTGCCGTTCTCCAACTGAGCTTCAGTTGGTCGGTGAAACCATTGATGATGCCGCGGGGGAAGCATTTGATAAAACAGCAAAATTGCTGGGCCTTCCCTACCCGGGCGGGCCGTTGATCGACCGGTATGCACAGAAAGGAAATGCAACAAGGTTTCATTTCCCTGAGCCGCAGATCCCGGGACTGGATTTCAGTTTCAGCGGACTGAAAACCTCAATTTTATATTTTTTGCAGAATGCAGGCAAGAGCAATTTGTATAAAGAAGAATTTATGGCGACGGGTATGGAAAGAAAACAATTCATAGATAAGAATATGGAGGATATCTGCGCTTCGGTGCAGGAAAGGATCATTTCCATATTGCTGAACAAGCTGAAGAGAGCTGCTTCCGAAACGGGGATCAAAAAAATTTGCCTGGCCGGTGGTGTAAGCGCGAACACCGGGCTGAGGAGATCCTTTCTTGAATTGGGTGAAAAACTCAACTGGAAGACATCCATTCCTGCATTTGAATATTGTACCGATAATGCTGCCATGATCGCCATTACAGGTTATTATAAATTTTTAGCCGGACAATTTTCAGAAATGGATATATCCGCCTCTGCCCGAGCAAGTTGGTAAAGGCACAAGGAAACAGGGTACAAGGCTTAAATATTGAATCTTGTCATACCCTTGAACCTTGTGCCCTGCGCCTTAAATCATATGCCCAATTCTTTTTTTCAATTCAAACAATTCATCCTTTACCAGGATCAATGTGCCATGAAAGTGACCACTGATGCTTGTTTATTCGGTGGCAGTATTCCCCCGGCTCCCTCCGGTGGAGGGAGAATTTACCATGCGCTTGATATTGGCACGGGCACTGGTTTATTATCCCTGATGGTTGCGCAGCTGCATTCAAATGCAACCATCGATGCAATAGAAATTGATGAACGTGCTGCAGCACAGGCAAAAGAAAATATTGAAGCCTCCCCCTGGAAAGAGAGGATCAATATCATTTGTGCAGATGCCAGGAATTATCCTTTCAGTAAAAAATATAATATCATTTTCAGCAATCCCCCGTTTTATGAGGATGAATTGAAAAGTGATGATCCCGTTAAAAATATTGCCCGGCATGGCGAAGCGCTGGCTTTGAAAGATATTCTTTCAATCATAGAAAATAACCTTGCTCATGACGGGATTTTTTCTTTGCTGTTGCCTTATAAACGATATGCAGCTATTCAAAACCTGTTCATACAAAGCACATTTGAACTGACCAGTATATTTTTTGTTAAGCAAAGTCCACTACACAACTATTTCAGGATGATCTTCCAAGGAAGGTTCAGAACAGGTGAAATGATTGAAACTGAAATTAACGAAATAACAATCTGTGATGAGAAAGGAGAATATACTCCTTCATTTGCGAAATTGTTACAGCCATTTTACCTGAAACTTTAGAATCAATTCTTACCTTCGCCTTATGCTTTCTATTTCACAAAGGGGTGAAAAAATGCCGGCCTCACCCATCCGTAAACTGGTTCCCTATGCGGAAGCAGCCAAGAAAAAGGGCATCAACGTTTATCATTTGAATATTGGTCAGCCGGATATTGAAACACCGCCTGCGATATTAGATGCAGTTCGTCATGCCGATATAAAAGTGCTGGAATACAGCCATAGTGCCGGTAATGAAAGTTACCGTCGTAAACTGGTTGAATACTATAAAAAAGTCGGCATTGATATCCGTTATGACCAGATTATTATCACTACTGGCGGCAGTGAGGCTATCATGTTCGGCTTCTTCTGTTGTCTCAACCCCGGTGATGAAGTGATCATTCCCGAGCCCTTTTATGCAAATTACAATGGATTCGCCTGCGCAGCAGGAGTGAATGTTGTTCCAGTTACTTCGCATATTGAAAACGCATTTGCCCTGCCCCCGATCACTGAGTTTGAAAAAAAGATCACCGGTAAAACAAAAGCGATCATCATCTGCAGCCCCAATAATCCAACGGGCTATGTATACAGCCGGGACGAGATGGAAGCGCTCAAAGCGATCTGTTTAAACCATGACCTTTACCTTTTCAGTGATGAAGCTTACCGTGAATTTTATTATCCTTCGGACCAAAAAAGCTCCCGGGGTGTCACCAGCGCCCTGCAACTGAAAGGACTGGAGCAGCATGTAATTGTAATGGATACCATTTCCAAAAGATACAGCGCCTGCGGTGCAAGACTGGGAGCTTTTGTTACCAAAAACAAGGGGGTCTATGATACCGCCATGAAATTTGCCCAGGCAAGGCTCAGTCCCCCCGGACTGGCACAGATCATGGGGGAAGCTGCGGTGGACCTTCCTGATAATTATTTTGATACCCCCAAAGCGGAATACCTCGCAAGAAGGAATCTGCTGGTAAACCGCCTGAATGACATGCCTGGCGTATTTTGTCCCCTGCCCAGTGGCGCTTTTTATGCGATGGCTAAACTACCCATTGACGACTGTGATATATTCTGCCAGTGGCTGCTGGAAGAATTTTCATACAATAAACAAACCGTGATGCTGGCACCAGCCACGGGATTTTACGGAACACCGGATTTGGGAAAGGATGAAGTGCGCATTGCGTATGTGCTGAACCTAAACTCCATCAATGCTGCAATGGATTGCTTGGAGAAAGCACTGGAACAATACCCGGGCAGGGTAGCAGTGAAGGAAAAAAAGAAAGATCTAACTGCTGTAAAGTGATCCCGCTGCACTTTTTACTGTCGCCACTAATGCAAGAGTATCCGTTATAAATCGAATTCGTGCTTCGGCATCTTTCTCACTCATTTTTTCCTGATCATCACTGACCAGTCAGGGCCGCTGTACACTTTGTATGTTTCGGAAAAGTTTTCCATATTCAATGCAAAGGAAACATTCAGCAGGCTGTTGAGATAACAAAGTGGTTTGCCGGTTTCCACTTCGGAAAAAGTCGTCATATAGGACATTTCGGCACTATATATTTTTTCTGAATCGTGGAATATTTCCACCTGCACCTGTTCACCATAGTGAAGGCCCAGTTTTTTGAATGTATTCGCATCAATATTCGTCCAGATATTTCCATATTGAATATCCAGTATTGGAATATTGCCCCTGATTTCCCCTTTTTCAAATACAGGTTGCTGGAAATGAATGGTGGTAACCGAATCAGTTAATTTTTTACCAACCCCGTTCAATGAAATGATCCTGGCAGCCAGCCGGGCGCCGGTATAGGCGTATACGTCACGCCCATGAAAGGTATAGGATGCCTCCGAACCTTTCCGCCGGTTAATGGTCTCATTGATCTCATGTATCGCCGCGATCCCGAAATGTTGTGCGATGAGTGTGAACTGCCCGTTATCTGGCCCTACAAAGAATAAATTGTTCTTCGTTCTCAATACGACAGATCTTCGTGAAGACCCCACACCGGGATCGACTATGGAAACAAAGACGGTCCCGGCCGGCCAATAAGGCGCTGCCTGGTCAAGGCGGTAAGCTGACTCCCAGATATTATAAGCGGGTATTTCATGGGTGATATCAAAAATTTTCAATTGTGGAGACACGCCCATGGCAACTCCTTTCATCGCAGCGACCGCGCCGTCCTTTAATCCAAAATCGGATTGGAAGACAAGGATATTGTTCTGTGAAAACAGCAGGGAGTATTTAAAAATAAAAACGATAATCAATGATCTTCTCATACAAATGATTTTAAAGTCAAACCAAATGTAGATAAGAAAAAGGACCTGCCCGGAGAGGTATATCCGGTATGTTAATTAAATTTTCAGTCGATTTCTCCGCTTGCCCTATCTTTGCACATGGCAACAAAAAAATCTTCCTCTCCTTCTGTTTCCTCCAAATTTTTTGGCAAAGGACTGACCTTCGATGATGTGCTGTTACTTCCCGGCTACAGCAGTGTGCACCCGCGTCATGTCGACATCAGTTCATCCCTTACAAAAGATATCACGCTGAATGTGCCCCTTTTATCAGCTGCCATGGACACGGTTACAGAAGCTTCCCTGGCCATTGCCCTGGCAAGGGAGGGCGGGCTCGGTATCCTGCATAAGAACATGAATATTGAAAAACAGGCTGAGCAGGTACGGAAAGTCAAACGCAGTGAAAGCGGCCTGATCCTGGACCCCGTGACGCTCACCGCACAGGCTACCATCGGGGATGCTCTCCGCATCATGCACGAGAACAAGATCGGTGGGATCCCGATCGTGGACAAGAATCATAAACTTATCGGCATCCTCACCAACCGCGACCTTCGGTTTGAAGAAAACATGAAACGAAAAGTGAGTGAAGTGATGACGAAGGATAATCTATTCACCGCACCGGAGGGTACGGACCTGAAAAAGGCAGAGCAACTTTTTAAGCAAACCAAAGTTGAAAAACTTCCTATCATTGATAAGAAAGGAAGATTGGTCGGGTTATTCACATACAGTGATATCCTGAAACTCAAAAGCCATCCGCATGCTGTTAAAGACAGGCATGGCCGTTTACTGGTAGGGGCAGGTGTGGGTATCACAAAGGACCTGATGGACCGTGTGACTGCCCTTCAAAATACAGGTGTGGATGTCATTGCACTGGATAGCGCCCATGGACACAGCAAGGGTGTGATTGAGGCGCTGAAACTGATCAGGAAGAATTTTAAGCAACTCAATATCATTGCCGGCAATGTGGGAACGGCAGCAGGAGCCAAAGCATTGGCAGAGGCAGGCGCTGATGCTGTCAAGGTGGGGATCGGGCCTGGTTCCATCTGCACCACCCGTATTGTGGCAGGTGCAGGCGTGCCACAACTGACTGCTATTATGGAAGCCGCTGCTGCATTAAGGGACCTGCCTGCCGGTAAGGCAGGTAAGAATATTCCGCTTATTGCCGACGGCGGCATTCGTTATACCGGGGATATGGTCAAAGCGCTTGCAGCAGGAGCCAATTGCGTAATGATGGGAAGTATTTTCGCCGGTACCGAAGAAAGTCCTGGTGAAACGATCATTTATGAAGGCCGTAAGTTCAAGGAATACCGGGGCATGGGATCCCTGGGTGCGATGGCAACGGGCAGCAGTGACCGCTATTTCCAGGAAGGGCTTGACGATGAAAAAAAATTCGTTCCGGAAGGTGTGGAAGGACGCGTGGCTTACAAAGGATATTTAAAAGAAGTGGTGTACCAGTTTACCGGCGGATTAAGAGCCGGCATGGGCTATTGCGGAGCAAAAAATATTGCGGAACTCCAGCAAGCGAAATTCGTAAGCATCACAAATGCCGGTATGCGGGAAAGTCATACGCATGATGTGGAAGTAACCAAGGAATCACCGAACTATTCAAGAAGATAAATTTCATTTCATGCTGAAAACCTTTCCCTGTTTTGCTGCATGAAATCCTGCATTTCTTAAAAGTTTATTCTCCGGCGATGCTTCCCTCACTAGGGGGTTGGTATGGTTAAAATGAATGAACCAGATCTTATCCTTGTCGACAAGAGATAAGCCGGAAAACCGTTGCATACTTTCTTCCACGAATGGATGGGGAACTTCTTTCATGGGCCTGTTTTTCAGTTCTCCTTCTTTATAAAACGTGCCGTCAAGAAACGCCAGGTCATTTTGGTGGACCAGGCTGTCTATATTCCTCCCCCATCTTTCCCATTTGTCAATATCAGGAATGAAGATCACTTTATGTGAATTGATCAGTATATTAAATCCGGCCGTTTCGCTGAATTCATCACGATGAGGAACCAGGAAGGGCATTATTGCGATCAGGGGAGTCAACTGCACAGCTGAATCTGCCATCATCTCATTCAAAACAATATTATGGCGGGATACCAGTTGGCTCCAGGGCCCGTTTTCTGTCAAATATCTTTTCATCCGGGGCATCACATAAACTGCCACACCTGTTGTATTCATCGCTTCGAGTCCCAGTTGCATCAAACCGGTATAGTGCCCGATATGGGCATGGGTCAGAAAAATACCATCCGGCAAAAATTTGAACTCATGATGTGTGACCTGCTGAAACAACTGCAACTGCTCTTTTATATCAGGCGTGGCATCGATCAGCCACCATTTTTTGGTGAGAGGGTCGGTCAATGCAAGCGAGGAAACGAATCTTTTTAAGGATGGATCAGCACTGACGGCTTTACAGCATTGCTCTTCGCAACCCATCTGGGGATAACCGGCATCCTGGGCGACCCCTAACACGATCAGCATTGGTGTTTTATCCTGATAGGCCGGTAAAGTTGTTGTATCAGAACATATGACCAACAAACACGCAAGCACCGGGATATTTGAAAGCCATTTCATGCAATACCGCTTAATTCAAAAAATGTAACTTCATTGCTTATATCTTTACCAAATTTATAATATTGAACAGTAATGCTGCGTTATGTTAACCTGCTCCTCGCAGTTTTAAGCGGTTTGCTCTTATGGATCGCCTGGCCGGTATCCTCCCTGACCTTACTGGTCTTTATAGCATTCCTTCCGCTTCTCTGGCTGGAAGACAGGATCAAGAGCAGGAAGAAATTCTTCTGGCTGGTCTATCTCACGATGTTCATATGGAATATCGCCACTACCTGGTGGATCTGGAATGCCACGGCCATCGGGGCCATTGCCGCATTTGTGGCCAACAGTTTTATCATGTGCCTGCCCTGGCTGGGATTCAGGGTTGCAAAAAAACATCTGGGTACTGCATGGGGATATATTTCCCTGGTCGTTTTCTGGATGTGTTTTGAATATATTCACCTGCAGGACTGGGGCCTCAGCTGGCCCTGGCTGACATTGGGAAACGTGTTCGCCACGCACCCGCAATGGGTAAGATGGTATGCATTCACCGGCACCAGCGGAGGAACGCTTTGGGTATTGCTCAGCAATGTCTTTGTTTTCCTGATCATTAAAGAATACCAGCAGAAGGGAAGGACAAAAAAATATTTCTTGCGATTAGCAAGCTGGTTTGGTGTACTTTTTCTACCCCTGGTTATCTCAATATTCATAAAGAAAAAAATTACCGGAAACAGGGAACAGGTAACCGGCAACATTGTCATCGTTCAACCCAATATTGACGCCTATGCCAAAATATCAGAGGCGGCCGGTTCATTTGATCTGCAGTTGCAAACACTGATCAGTACATCAGAAAAACAGATGGACAATAACACGACCCTGGTGATCTGGCCCGAAACGGCTTTGTATATGTTCAACGGCATTGATGAAGGAACGCTGAAAGAGAATTTATTCCTTACTCCGCTATGGAATTTTTTGAAACGTCATCCGCAGGTCAGTTTATTCACCGGCATTGAAAGTTTCAGGAGAATGCCTGGTAAAACGAAATATTCGCAGAATTACGATGGCATATTTGTGGAGGCCTATAACGGGGCGGCCCTGCTGGACAGCAGCGGGGCCCTTGCTTTCTATCATAAATCCATGCTGGTGCCCGGCGTGGAGACCCTGCCCTGGTTCCTTAAATTCATGAGCTCCCTTTTTGAAAAATTCGGTGGCACAACAGCCGGTTATGCCAAACAAACTACTCATGATTTTATTAACGGGAAACATGGATACAAGATCGCTCCTGCGATATGTTACGAAAGCATTTATGGCGAATACATGAGCCGTTATATAAAGAATGGAGCCAACCTGATCGCCATCATCACCAATGACGGCTGGTGGAAAAATACCCCTGGCCACAAACAGCATAATGCCTATGCACGCCTGCGGGCTGTCGAAACGGGTTGCTGGGTCTGCCGGAGCGCCAATACCGGTATCAGTTGTTTCATTGATCCCGACGGGGATGTATTGCAGGCACAGCCCTATAATACAAACGCCGCCATTAAACTTGCTCTC
>CAZZDQ010000067.1:0-13733 GCA_964652845.1 uncultured Chitinophaga sp. | reverse complement strand
TAGAATGCTGCCCTGTCACGGCAGAGGTCGCGGGTTCGAGTCCCGTCCGGTCCGCGTAGCCCTGCAATCGCAGGGTTTTTTATTAGGGAGTTTTAAGGATATCCCAGAGGTTTTTAGGCCTGACGCCCAACTGCTCATTGAAGAATAGGAATATTAAAATGATAAAGGAAACCAGGCCCAGGAGAACCAGTACTTGCTTCCATGAAGTTTTCTGGATCTCCTGCTTTTTTAGGGGCTTACAAATTTCCCCCGCGCATAGTTGTTTCCTGTTTTTATAGAACCAGCCATATACGATACAACCGAGACAAATGCCAAATGCTGATTCAAAGAATAGAAATACCAGGCATATAAGGCAGGTAAGACCTGTGAAAATGCTGTATGCATTTACGATCACCAGCAGAAAAAACATAAGCCCTGCCAGGGCGATCCCGATCTTCCAGGCAAATTTTTTTTGAGCCGCACCGGTATATTCAGGTTCTTGGCGGCTGACGATCAACCGGCCCAAGATCAGCGCAGGCGAATACCTGGGGGAAATGAAGACGCGTACCAGGAGATCGGCAAGAAAAACGGTGATGAGATATTTAATAAATAAAAAATCTCCTCTGAATAAAATGAACATCAGGGCGATCAGCATGCACACAAACAATATGCCTGCGGCGGCCCTGATCTCCCTTTCATTCAGCACGGGGATATCAAAACCATCCACGGATTCCCCAAATGAAATAAACTGATGTTGTTTTTTCATATTTGCTTTACTGCCGAAGAAGTTTTTCCTAGCAACCGCAAATAGTAAGGACCGTTAAACCGATTGAAATGAAAAGAATGAATTGTCTCATAATTGTATTATTTGATTTGATAAAATGAATTGCATGATACAAGGTCATTAAGTAATGGGAAACATATGGTACAGGACCGATGAACTGCATGTTTTGGTAAACAAACAGCCTTGCCCTGTTCACCGGGAAGTGAAAGAAATGCCGATATTTATTCCCTTAATATGAAAATGAAGCAGGTATTCACAAGGGAAAGGATCAGGCCCTATATCTGGGCCTCTGTTATTTTCTTTTTCCTGCCGTTCAGCCACAGTTTAGCACAGTATTCGGGACATTTTTTAGCATCCTTCTTCAATAATGTCTGGCATATCCTCTTCGTTATCGTACTCAATTTCAGCCTTTATGAATATGCCATCCCCTTTGTATTAAGGAAAAGAGGTCATTTCATCTTCAATATCCTGCTGGGCCTGGGAATGACCGCAGTTTATTTATTTCTTTATTCACTGGGAGCCCATGGATGGCGAGGGATCGGAATCTTCCTGGGCATCTATACACCACTTACAGGACCCAGAACTATCTGCCAGCTGCTGGAAGAACAGATGGCATATAGTATGGGCTCCGTTTTCATTTTCGGGATCGTCAGACATATCTATTATTATGTTCGTTTAAAGCAGTCCGCGCAAAAATTACAGATCGAAAAACAGGAAGCGGAATTGAATTACCTCCGGTCCCAGACGAACCCCCATTTTTTATTCAATACCCTGAACAATATCTATTCCCTGTCCCGCGATAAGTCTGATCTTGCACCGGAATCCGTCATGCGTCTTTCGAAGATATTAAGATTCATGCTCTATGAAACGGGCGGGGAATTCATTCCCATCGAGCAGGAAATAAAGATCATCAGCGATTATATTGAACTGGAAAAATTGCGCTATGATGCTTCGCTGCAGGTTAATTTTGTATATACGATCGAGGATATGAGACAACAGTTACCACCGCTCCTGATGATCCCGCTTGTGGAAAATGCCTTTAAACATGGTGTATCGGAGACAAGGATAAACCCGATGGTGGATATTCATTTATCGGTATTCAGAAAACAGCTGGAACTAATTGTAAAAAATTCCACAGGACAACCTTCCAATGAGACGCAGGAGAAAAAGCGTATTGGCTTATCCAACCTGAGACGCCAGCTGGAGCTGCTTTACACGGATTATGATCTTTCAACCTACCAGGAAGCCGACCTCTTTATTGCCCGTTTAAAAATTAACCTGGCCAGCCATGTCTAAGATCAAATGCATCATTGTTGAAGACGAGCCGCTGGCGGTGAAAGTACTGACTGATTATATCGCCCAGGTTTCATTTCTTGAATTAAAAGGGTCCTTTAAAGACGCCATACTTGCCACTGAATTCCTGCACGATAACCCGGTGGATCTGATTTTCCTGGATATCCATTTGCCAAAGCTGAAAGGCCTGGCATTTTTAAAAACGCTCACCAGCCCCCCGGCTGTCATCATTACCACAGCCTATCACCAGTATGCAGTGGAAGGATTCACGTTGAACGTCACCGACTACCTGTTGAAACCCATCGAATTTGAAAGATTCCTGGGTGCGGTGAACAAGGTTAAATCAATCCAGGCAGACACTCAGTATCTTCAAAAACAGGAGCGCAAAGATCATCTGTTCGTAACCGTCCAAAAAAAGAAAGTAAAGATCTTATATTCCGATATCATTTATATTGAAAGCCAGCAAGAGTATATTAAAGTGGTTACCACGAAAAAAACTTATTTCTCCAAAATGACCACTGCGGAAATGGAATCACTTTTGCCTCCCCATCTTTTCAAAAGAATCCACCGTTCCTATATCGTTTCGCTCAGTAAAATTGATTCTTATAACACCGAAGAAGTTGAAGTAAGCGGCATATCCATTCCGGTAGGCAGAAGTTACAGGAATATTCTGGGTGAATTATAATATAGCAGGTAACGGTTTTTTGAATCAATCACTTATTTCATCGAGCCGATGCTAAAACTGAATCTGCATTTCTTGATTTAAATTATTCCGGCTGACTATTTTATGAATATATGTTGCCGGCAATAATTCATAATTCCTTAATTTAGCCGCCACCAACTATTCTTATGCCCACTGATTCCAACCGGCAATTCCTGGATTTTGAAAAACCTATCAAGGACCTGATCGAGGAAATTGAGAATATGAAGCACCGCCAGGAAAAGACCAAACTGGACCTGGGCGATACGATCGAAAAACTAAAGGCTACCATCCTCGACAAACGCAAAGAGATCACCAGTGAACTGAGCGACTGGCAGCGGGTCCAATTGAGCCGTCATCCCGACAGGCCCTATACTTTGAAGTATATTGAAAAAATGACGGAACATTTCATCGAAATGTTCGGCGACAGGAATGTGAGGGATGATAAAGCCATGGTGGGCGGCTTTGCCAGCCTGAATGGTGAAACGGTGATGTTCATCGGCCAGCAAAAAGGCATCAATACCAAGACGCGTCAAATGAGGAATTTTGGGATGGCCAACCCTGAAGGTTATCGCAAAGCACTCCGGCTGATGAAACTCGCTGAGAAATTCAACAAGCCCATTATCACCCTGATCGATACACCCGGGGCTTTTCCAGGCCTTGAAGCGGAGGAAAGAGGGCAGGGTGAAGCCATTGCAAGAAATATTTATGAAATGATCCGGCTGAAGGTGCCGGTTATTTGTGTGATCATTGGCGAAGGGGCCAGCGGGGGCGCTCTTGGTATCGGTGTGGGCGACAGGGTTTATATGATGGAGAACACCTGGTATTCGGTGATCTCACCTGAAAGTTGTTCCTCCATTCTCTGGCGCAGCTGGGATAAAAAAGAAATAGCGGCTGAACAATTGAAACTTACCGCTACCCACATGCTGGAATTCGGCCTGATCGATGGCATTATACCCGAACCCATTGGCGGCGCACACTGGGATTATAATGAATCGGCCCATATTGTGAAAGAATATATTATACCTGTATTGCATGAACTGAAGCAGATGACACCTGAAGAAAGAATTAATAAAAGGATCGAAAAATTCGGTAAGATGGGATTTTGGGAAGAAGACTGACCAGGTGGAACCCTGAAGGGGTCTGCATGGTAAAAAATTATTCAGTTCAATTATAACGCTCTTTAAACAATAAACCCTTCAGACCCCGCCGTTGAAGGTTCCGATGGAAATAAAACATTCAGACCCCCTTCGGGGTTCCGACTGTATATGAAAAATAAATTCACAGGCACCGGTATTGCGATCGTGACCCCCTTCAATGAGGATGGTTCGGTGGATTGGAAAAGTTTTAGTTCCCTGATCGAACATTGGATCATGGGAAAGGTGGAATACCTGGTCGTGCTGGGCACTACCGGGGAAAGTGCCACCGTGCATGGAGATGAAAAACAGGAGGTCTTTTCATTTGTTTCAAAAGAAGTAGGCGGAAGGATCCCGCTCGTAGCCGGTATCGGCGGCAATGATACTAAGGAAGTGATAGAAGGATTCAAAAGGTTTGACCTGAAAGGATATGATGCCATCTTATCCGTTTCTCCCTATTATAATAAACCCAACCAGGAAGGCCTGTTTCAGCATTACAAAGCATTGAATGCCGCCACTCCTTTGCCCATTATCATGTATAATGTTCCTTCTAGGACGGGTCAGAGTGTGAGTGCCGATACCCAATTGCACATTGCACATGAATTGAAAAATATTTTCGCCACCAAGGAAGCCAGCGGAAATTTTGACCTGATCAGCCAGATCATCAGGAATAAACCTCCGGATTTCATGGTCATCAGCGGGGATGACCCTATTACCTTGCAGATGATCGCTGCCGGCGCGCAAGGATTGATCTCCGTTGTGGCCAATGCTTACCCGTTCGAATATTCTGAGATGGTGCGCCTTTGCCTGAAAGGTGATTTTGAAAAAGCAACAGTATTACATTATAAATACATTGATATCATCGCTTCTATGTTTGCAGAAGGAAGCCCCAGCGGTATCAAAGCTTATTTAAGCGAAATGGGGCTTTGTAAGAATACATTCCGCTTACCGGTATGGCCGGTGAGTGAAAAACATCACCAGAAGATACGGGAACTGATGAAGACAGTTAAATGAATTTTCAATTTGTGATTGATCGCAGCGCAGCGCAGAATGCCTGCATTTCTTCGATCGTACCCATACTTACGCGGCACCACTTACCTCCGAAATGATCCCGGTATTGCACAAAAATATTTTTAGCCTGCATTTTTTCAGTGAATTTAGCCCCGATCTTATCAATATTGAAGAGAATAAAATTAGTATGAGAAGTGATATATTCCAGTGAAAGTTCTTTAAAGGTCTTATAGCAGATCTCCCTGGCCTGCGCAATTTTTTCCCTGCAATCATTCACAAATGCCTGGTCATTCAGGGCCGCTGAAGCAGCTGCAACACTTACCGTACTGATATTGGCATCGTCCCATGGCTGAAAAGCAGATAGTTTTTTGATGGTATCGGGGTGAGCGATGGCATAACCGATCCGTGCCCCCGCCAGCCCGTAGATCTTGGAAAATGTTTTTGCCACTACCAGGTTGGGATTATGTACAGTCATATCTTTTAAGGATGGCAGGTTCGCAAATTCGGTATAAGCCTCATCCACAAATACCATGGTTTTCTTGCTGGATTCGGTAACAAAATCACGAACTAATTTATCGTCCACATAAGTACCAACAGGATTGCATGGATTGCAGACATAGACCATCCTCGTTTGGGCATCAATAGCAGAAAGCATGGCATTCAGATCGTGCTTTCTGTTGCTGTCGAGCGGAACACGTTTGAACCCAAGCCCAAAAGCTTCAGCCTGGCCATTCCAAACCTTATAGGAAGGCTCGGCCGTTACGATCTCTCCCTTGTTATAAGATGCCAGCAAACTGCATAGACCGATGATCTCGGAGGAGCCGGCGCCGAAGAGGATATTTTCACTTTTTACCTGCCAGAATGCGGCAACTTCATTTTTCAGCTCATCGATCTTATGATCGGGATAACGATTGGATCGCCCATTGGCTTCCATCATGGCTTTCCTTGAAGCGGCAGAGGGGCCATAAGCGTTTTCATTACTGTTGAGCAGGATGATACCGTTTGCCCTGTATCGTTCCCTCTCGGTTGCAAACAAAGCGGGAGAGAGGGCCAGTCCCGCAAAGGCAGTTGAGGTGTTCCTGATCCACTGTCGCCGTGTTGAAGGTTCAGGCATGAAATTTACTTTGATAAATAATTATTTTTCGGGTCGCTGATCACTGCGATGAATTTGTTCATTTCCTCCATGGTACCCACGCTGACGCGGGCCCATTTCCCGTCTGCATATTTGTTGGAACGCATAATGATCTTATGATCTTTATATATGTCGGCTGCATAATCACCGGAATAAGTATTGACCGAATAAAAGATGAAATTGGTGTGGGAAGGAATATACCTGATACCCAGCCGCTGAAATTCATCCATTGTATATTTCCGGGCCAATTCATTTTTCTTTTTACTTATTTGTTTATGCTCTTCATCCGGCAGACTGGCCATCGCTGCCGCGAGGCTGGTATTGCTGACGGCCAGCTGTGTGCTTTGAAAATAATCAGGTTGCAGCGCAGCGATCAGGGTGGGATGGCCGATGATGAAACCGATCCGCAATCCCGCCATGGCATGGATCTTTGAAAAAGTTTTTATTACAAGCAAATTGGGAGTGGCATTGACAAGATTGGTCATTGAAAGGTTATCCGGAGGATCCAGGAAATCCAAATAGGCTTCATCGATCAGCACCACGGTTTTTTTGCATGCTTCATAACAAAAACTTTTCAGGGCACTTCCTTTTAAGATAGTTCCGGTAGGATTTGCAGGATTACAGATATAAACAAGTTTGGTGTCCGGGTTGATGGCAGCCAGCATCGCAGGAAGGTCATGCGCTTTCTCCGAATTCAGCGGCACTTCGATCACTTTTGTCCCGATCTTTTTTGCTGTGCTCGGTAAAACCCCGAATGTGATATCGGCTGTTACGATATTGCCCTTATTGAAATGCCGCGCCAGCAATCCCAATCCCTCCCCGGAACCTGCCGTAACCAATACCTGGTTGTCACCTACATTATAATAATTGCCCAATACTTTTTTAAATGAACCGAGCTGGGAAACATTGAACTGGTAGCGGTGTCCTTCCCCGATCATATCGGTAAGGGCTTGTTTTGCCAGGGCTGACATTCCATATGGATTCTCGTTCGAACCCAGGTTAATGATTGTATCATCCGGCAGGAAATATTTTGGCAGGCCCTCTTCATTTCCCATGGAACGAAAGGAAAATCCCAGGCCCAGGGCAGCCAGGGAGCCCTGTTTTAAAAAATTGCGGCGTGACTGTCCGGTCATAAGATTTGTTTTGGTGAGAAAAGCTACGCAAATTTTTATATCCCGGTAAGGAATTTTTTAAATGAATTTTTATTCTTTCCCGATAAATTCATTAAAACAAAGCCTGTTGCCAAAGGGGTCCTGTACTTTCATCAGTTTGGTCCCGTAAAAGGTCTCTTCAATGCCGGGACGGTAATATTTGTAGGGTTTCAGTGATGCATGGAATTTTTCCAGCTCGGTGCAGACGATGAACAGATTCACGCCCGGCACCCCGTCACCATAATGTTCGCTCAGGTGAATTTCGATATCATCTTTTTTAATACTGATATAATAAGGCGTATCCGGTTCAAACTGGTGTTCAAAATTGAGTTTGAATCCCAGCCAGTCTATATAAAATTCCTTTGCCTTGGCTACATCGAATATCCGGAGAACGGGTATGGCTTCCTGTAACATATAGGTTGATTTTTATGAGATGAGCGTTTCAGCAAATTAACGAACAAATTCTATGGTTGATTTATCGTTTTCCCAACTCGACCACTTCGCATTCACGAATGTCTTTACCATCGATCACAAACCGGATGACCGTTCTTATTTTATGCCATCCCTGTCTTCCCGCTGCGCCGGGATTCATATACAGACATTTGAATTTTTCATCATACATGATCTTCAGGATATGAGAATGTCCACAGATCAATAGTTGTGGCTGATGGATCAATAATTGTTTTTTTGTCTCAGGATTATAACGGGGCGGGGAACCGGCGATATGCCGGATCATAACCTTTACCTCTTCACACATGAATACTAATTGTTCGGGGAATTGATTCCTGATCTTAATATCATCAATGTTACCATAAACTCCTTTAATACCGTTCCGACTCCCGCCAAAAGCGGGATTCAGACCGGGCCCAAAATCCCCCGCATGCCAGATCTCATCACATTTTTCAAAATGCCTGAATATGGATTCATCCAGGTAACCGTGGGTATCCGAAAGCAGGCCGATGCGTGTCACACTTAAAAGTTATAATTTTGGGTATAAATCTAGAACCTGGATGCTGAATTCAAAAATCAGGTTATGCCTTTTCACCGAAACTTCACATACTGGATAGATAAACGCAGGTGGAAATATTATTTTCTGATGCTTTCACTTGAACTGGAGAAATAGTGGTACCCTCATCACTTTTTAATTATTGTACTAATCAACTAATTTCCCTCCCGCAGTTTGCGGGACCAAAATTCTAAACATGCCTCATTATTATACCCTGGGGAAAATTCCCCATAAACGCCATACCCAGTTCCGTAAACCGGATGGGACGCTCTACAGTGAACAATTATTCTCCACCGAAGGATTCAGCGATGATTATGCCCTGCTCTATCACTGCCATCCGCCCACCCAGATCATCAAAACAGAACCGCAGGTGGATGTCAGCCCGCAGATCGCCGAAGAAAAAATGCTGCGCCACCGCAGCCTGGAAGGATTCAGGATAAAACCGGAAAAAGATTTCTTAAAAAGCCGGATGCCTGTTTTGGTGAACAATGACTGCCATATCGTGCTGGCGGCACCTCAAAGCGGAACGGAAGGATACTTTTACAAGAACACTGATGCAGATGAATTGATCTTTGTGCATGAAGGAGCCGGCACTGTGCATACACAATACGGTGATCTGCCCTTTACCAATGGTGATTATATTCTTTTGCCAAGGGGAACGATCTACCAGGTGGAATTCAAAGACGATAAGAACAGGTTATTTATTATAGAATCATTCTCACCCCTGCGTTTCCCCAAAAGATACTTGAGTAAATATGGTCAGCTGATGGAGCATTCACCCTATTGTGAAAGGGATATCCGCCCCCCGCAGGACCTGAAGACCTATGATGAAAAAGGAGATTTTCTAATCAAAGCCAAGAAACGGGGAGTTCTCTATGGATTGCACTATGGCACTCACCCGTTTGATGTTATCGGTTGGGATGGTTGCTGTTATCCTTTCATTTTTTCCATCCATGATTTTGAACCCATCACAGGGCGGGTGCATATGCCGCCGCCGACGCACCAAACCTTCGAAACCAATGCTTTCGTGGTCTGTTCATTTGTTCCGCGTATGTATGATTATCACCCGCAGGCCATCCCGGCTCCTTATAATCACAGCAATATCGACAGCGATGAAGTGTTGTATTATGTGGAAGGTGAATTCATGAGCCGCAAACACGTTACCCGCGGTATGATCACCCTACACCCGGCAGGCATCCCACATGGCCCGCATCCCGGTGCCGTGGAAAAAAGTATCGGTGCGAAAGAAACCAAAGAACTGGCAGTGATGGTGGATACCTTCAGGCCTTTAATGCTTACCAGGCAGGCGCTGGATATCGAAAATAAGGATTATGTGATGAGCTGGGCGGAATGATCCTGGCATTAGTCTCATAGACGCAAAGTCTTTGCTTCAGTGGCGACACAGGCGGTCAGCGACATAAAGGTGTTTTGCATGGAGGAGGTAAAATTGATGGTCCCAATCTTTTTGGTCATATCAAGATTGTTATAGAGATCGATATGATTGACCTTAAAACCCGATAAGCGGGCCAGTTGCGAAGGAGTGGTCGCTGAATTTTTGAAGATGAAATGAAAGATCCCTTTGCAATTCATGCTGCCGTTATTATGGATCGACAGTTTTGTTTTGGAACTGTCAAAAAAAACCTGGGCCGTGGTATTATCGTCAAAACATCTATTATTCTGTTCCATGGAGAAAAGAAAATCGATCTCATCCTTATTGGCATCGATGGTAACGGAGGCGCCATCCAGTTCAATAAAACCCGATGAAAGTTTTATTTCCTTGGTATAGGGATCACGGTCACGGTTCAGGTTGCATTGCTGGGCGAATGATCTTCCCTGCAATAATAAGAGTAACAGAAAAACCGGTACCGGCATCAGCAAATTCATGCAGGATGTTTATGCAAAGATTGCCAAATAAGGGATTCGGTTGCAGGAAGAAGGGAAAATTTTTTGATTGATAAAAAAATTTAGCTTCGCAGGATGAGCCAAGAGATCAACAAACCGGATGAGAAACACCAGCTTCATATGGCCTCCGGAAGATTGGAGTCACTGGGTGACGGGATCTTCAGCGTGGCCATGACCATCCTGGTATTCGAACTGGCCCTGCCGGTAATGAAAGGAGAAAGCTGGAATGATTTTTTTGCAGCCCTGAAGGGTACCTGGCAGAATTTTCTTTGTTATTTCATCAGTTTTGTCATCCTCGGCATCATGTGGTTCGGGCACCGGATGATGTTCGAATATATAAGCCGCACGAACCGGTATTTCATTTTTCTCGGCGTTTTGTTTTATATGGTGGTCTGTTTTGTGCCTTTCAGCACGAAGAACCTGGCACATAATACATTCAAATGGCATGCGATCCTTTTATATGGGGTGAACCTGAGCCTTTGTAATATCACCCTCTTTGCCCAATGGAGCTATGGCATCAGAAAAGCCAGCCTCATGCACCGTGAACTGCCTGCCGAAGTAAAAAAACAGGCAAGGATCCTGTTCCTGATCTCGCCGGTAGTATATGCAGTTGCCATCGCTATCTCATTTTTTGCGCCCGAGGTCAGTATCGGGATCTACGTCATCACACCGATTTTGTACCTGCTTCCCAATAAACTGGATAAATATTTACCTTAAGAGGGTTGAAAACCCTAATTCTCGTTCTGCCTGAAACGTTTTTGGATCACATCAAGCTGGTATTCGGAGAGGTTGGTTGTTTTCTTTAAGACTGAAATAAAAAAAGCAACTTCTTCTGCTGTGGCAGGACATCCTACATTATTACTGGCCGCCGGACCATCAGTATCCTTCCTGTTTCTTGAGTCAGCCTGGAGTTTGCCTTTTTGGTCAAATATGAGCCAGTAGGGGAGGCCCTGGTCTTTGCCGGAATAACTGTTGCGCATAGAATCGGCCCCTGGATTTTCCAGCTTCTTCTTGTCATCCGTTTCATCCACATCCAGGTGAACGATCACAAAATTGTTGTCAAAGGAGCTTTTACAGGTGGAATCATCCATGCTTTTCTCCATCTTTTTGCACCAGCCGCACCAGGAGGCATGAAAGATCACAAATAATTTTTTGTTTTCGATGGCTGCCTGATGGTAGGCTTTTTTCATCACCGCATTGCTTGAAGGCGGCGATTGTGCAAAAACGCCGGATAGTGCCACAAGCAAAAAAAGCAGGAGTATGCTGTACTTCATCGTGAAACTTTGAAGCAAGTTAACGTATTTTAAACAGGGACAGGATTAACAGGTCTTAAAACTTTGTTTATTTAAAGGAAAGTAAAACCTTTGTCTGTTATGATCCAGGCATATAATTTTTTAGCGGCATGGCAACTCTTCCCGGAAAAAAGCAATTATGAATACGGGGAACGGCCGAAAAGCGGCATTTATAAGATCGAAGCTGCGGAAGGCAACAAGCGGCTGGCCATCTTCCATAACTGGGTCAGTTTGGAGAACCGGTCCTTTGCCGCAGATTATACCATTGAAGTGAACGGGGAGCTGAATGATTTCCGTGATCATGAGCTTGCCGATAAGGTACAGGCCATTATTCCCGACGGGATCAGTTTCGAAATACATTTTTACAAAAAAGGGGAGACCGTGCTTCATGTGATGCATGAGATCCTGCCAAACGGTTACCTCAAGATCACCCAGCAGGGGAAAACAAATGAGGGGAAAGCCTACACCAATACCGAGATCTATCATAAACAGTTAAGTGTTTTGCCCTATTCCGCTTCGGTATCCGGGGCCGTGATCAAACTGAATGAAGAGGGGATCATCAAGCACAAGGCGCTTACCGCCATGGAAGAGCAAACCAATATGCAGCTGGAGCAGATCCGTCGCCAGATCGAACTGCTGGCCCTGCAGGCACAGGAGATACAAAAACGAAAGGATCTTTCGATGCTGATTTATCAAGCACGGCTTTCCTTTAAACCCAATATCGGTCAAACCTATTATCTCTATGAAAAAAAGGACGGCCAGCATATGCTTTCTCTCGTGGCTCCCAGGGAGTGGGGAAGCGGTAGCCCTTTTAAGAGATTCATTGCAGCCGTGCAGTTACTCGCCGATCATACCTGGAAAGAACTATGAGGCCTCACTTAAAAGAATGAATTACCTTTAAAAAAACCTTTTTTTATGAAAACACTGTCCATACTTGCCTGTGCAGGATCAGTTTTCATTTTCTTTTCCTGCGGAAATAAAACAGGAAACGCCTCTATTGTGGGTAAATGGGAATATGTTAAACTGGATAAAGCTGTCACAACCACGGATGCAGATGCCTCGAAGATTGATGCCGATAATAAAGGGCATACCATTGAATTCTTCAAAGACGGAAAATTCGTTTCCGTCCAGGCCAATGGGGATACTCTTTCCAGAGGAACCTATGAAGTTTTGCAGGGTGGTAAATCCCTGGTGACCCATACAAAAGATATGGCTTCAGGGGGAGATTCAGTCAGGATCGCCGATCTAACCCAGGCCCAATTGAATTTTCTCACACCGAATGGGGATAAATTATCTATGAAAAGGCTGCACTGAACTTTGCCATTAAATTTCCTGCTATTAGTATAAATATGATTTCAGCCTGTATTTTTGAAAGATGACAAAGCTTTCTGTCAATATCAATAAGATTGCCACTTTGCGTAATGCAAGAGGCGGCAATAACCCGGATGTGGTGAAAGCGGCGATCGATGTGCAGCGGTTCGGCGCTGATGGAATAACGGTGCATCCCCGGCCGGATGAGCGTCATATACGATATGAGGATGTAAGACAGATAAAAAAGGTGATTACAACCGAATTCAATATTGAAGGCAATTGCAGGGAACAGAAATTCATTGACCTGGTACTGAAAACAAGGCCAGACCAGGTAACACTTGTACCGGATGCCCAGGGACAGTTGACCAGTGATCATGGATGGGATACAGTCAAATACAAAGATTATTTACAGGATACGATACAGATCTTCAAGACAGCAGGCATCAGGGTCTCCATATTTGTTGACCCCGTGACCGAAATGGTGGAAGGATCTGCTAAGACCGGGACGGACAGGATTGAATTATATACCGAGTTTTACGCGAAGCAATATGCAAATGGCAATAAACAATCGGCAATTGCCCCCTATGTGGCAGCAGCTGAAAAAGCAAGAGAACTCCAGTTAGGATTAAATGCCGGGCATGACCTTGACCTGCAAAACCTGAAATTCTTCAAGCAGCAAATTCCCTGGCTGGATGAGGTCAGTATCGGCCATGCATTGATCTGCGATGCCATCTACTTGGGTTTGGAAAATGCAGTACAATTATACCGGAGGCAATTAGCTGAATGAAAGGACCTATTTCAGTTTGAACCCTTCCAGGAATTTGGTATTGAAATCCCCGCTGCGGAAACGGTCATCCTTCATCAGTTGCTGGTGAAAGGGAATAGTGGTCTTCACACCTTCGATGACATATTCGCTCAAGGCCCGGTTCATCGTGTCAATGGCCTCCTCGCGGGTCTGTGCCATTGTGATCAGTTTCCCGATCATAGAATCATAATAAGGAGGGATCACATAACCGGCATAGGCATGGCTGTCCAC
>CAZZDQ010000066.1:0-13791 GCA_964652845.1 uncultured Chitinophaga sp. | reverse complement strand
ACCGAAACCTCTTCTTCCATGCCGGCTGATTCATTTTTCGCAAAGAGGTTCCCATTCACTGGTGTCGGGCCGGTTTGTTCCGGTGCGACCTCCCTGAGTTTCGGAAGCTCATCTGCGGTATTGATGCCGAAATAGTCCATGAAATTCTTTGAGGTGCAGTAAAGCAATGGCTGCCCGGGGGCTTTTTCATTCCTGCCGCTGATGAGGATGAGCTCTTTCTCCAGTAATTTCTGAACGGTGTAATCGCAATTCACACCACGGATGGATTCGATCTCTCCTTTGGTAACGGGCTGTTTGTACGCAATGATGGAAAGCGTTTCGAGGGCAGCGGCAGAGAGTCTTTTTAAAAACTTATCACCGTTCAGCTGGGCCACGGTCGGATGATATTCCTTACGGGTCAGGAACTGCCACCCGCCACCGGAGTGAGCAATTTCAAAAGGATAATCTCCTGCATTATATTTTTCCACGATCTTATCGATCGCTGACTGAATTTTATCAACGGAGATCTTTTTAGGTGCCAACTCAGAAATTGAATTGATCAATTCTGCCAGTTCAGCCGTGGTCAGGGGTCGGTCGCTGGCAAATATCAGTGCTTCAATGTGGGGTATGAGGGCTGTGTCAATCATAGATCAAAGGGTCAGGTTAACTGGTCAGGTGGTCATAATAGTCAAATGAGTCATATCTGTCATTTGACTATTGTTTTGTGCATTTATATTGCTAAGTTACTAATAAACAATTATTTGATAAAAAAGATTATTCACAATCCAACACTGGCATTTGGGGTTCAGATTGATCGGATATATTCCTTTATCAAACGAAAACAGGATTGAAATTCTTGTGAATGAATGGTGAATTTGTGGAACTATTGATTCTATGCGAAAGTAGAATAATGATATTTGCCACGAATTCACGAATCTTTTT
This sequence comes from uncultured Chitinophaga sp., assembly GCA_964652845.1. Taxonomy (GTDB): domain Bacteria; phylum Bacteroidota; class Bacteroidia; order Chitinophagales; family Chitinophagaceae; genus JJ008. Next base: position 12,870 of record CAZZDQ010000066.1, on the reverse strand, counting down.
TTGAACAAATTAATCTGTATTATTCGTCACCTGCCTGCCTGCCTTCGGCAGGTAAACCGGCAGGCGGGTTCGTGGCTATTTAACTATCTGACTCAACCCTGGAGCGCTGCCGCTCCGCTTACGATCTCGGTGAGCTCAGTGGTGATGGCTGCCTGCCGGGCACGGTTGTAGGAGATCCGGAGTGTGCGGAGCATTTCATTGGCATTTTCGCTGGCCTTATCCATGGCGGTCATGCGGGCGCCATGTTCAGAAGCATTGGAGTCAAGGACGGCCTTATATAATTGTGTATTGAGGATCCGCGGCATCAGTTCAGCGATCAGGGATTCTTTAGTTGGATCAAAAATAAAATCAGCTTTAACAGCCCCCTTTTTGGCTTCAGTTTTCGGTATCGGCAGGAATGGTTCGACAATGAATTGCCGGGTAGCTGCATTTTTGAACTGGCTGTAAACGATCTCCACCGCATCAAATCTTTTTTCTTCAAAGGCCCTGATGGCCGCCTGTGCGGCTTTCTGTACAGATTCAAAATTCAGGTGCAGGAAAATATCTTTGAATTCCGAACCTGCTTTGTATTTGTTCTTGACAAAATATTCATACCCTTTCTTCCCGATGCTCCATATTTCCACATTCCCTTTTTTATGCTGGGCAGCATATTTTTCAGTGATCCTCGTCCTGGCCAGTTTGATGAGATTTGAATTGAAAGCGCCGCATAGCCCCCGGTCGCTTGTGATCACGATCAGCAGAATCTTTTCAACCGGCCTTTCCGTGGCCAGGCCCATCGCTATCCCCGCTTCGCTGTTGCTGACGATATTGCTCAGGATATCCTGCATTTTCCGGGCATAGGGACGCATCTGGATGATGGCATCCTGGGCACGCCTGAGTTTGGCTGCACTTACCATTTTCATGGCCTTGGTGATCTGCTGGGTGCTTTGAACCGATTTGATCCTGTTGCGAACTTCCTTTAATTGGCCGGGCATGTTTTTTTAAGAATTGGCGGCAAAGTTAAGGCCGGCATCGTAGATTTCAATAAGAAAATAATATCCAAAAATGCCTACTCTGTGAGGATAAATTCTCTTTTGACCGCATAGGTGATAGCAATCATCCCTTTGGAAGTTTTTATCTTATTTACCCGCATCAGGATCAGCATCTGGGGCCCGCAGGTCAGCGATTTCCATTCATATTGCCGGATGACAAGCCTTCCGTTCAATGCCGTGTCCGTGCGGCTGATGGCTGCCGATCTGAAAGCTGTATCATTGATATCAATATTCAATTCATCAGTCTTTTTGATCCCGGTTAGCGGCAAGACCAGGCTGTCCTTTTTTGAAACTGTCATAATAGTGGTATCGAGACTGAATGAGGCAAAGAAAAAACTGTCGCGAGTCATTTGATGCTCGTCATTGGTAAAACTGAGCCGGTGAGGGCCGGTAAAATCTTTAAGCGGAAGCATGATTTCATAATAAACGCCGGTATTTCCTGAGCTATCAGGGTGCAGGGGCAGGTTGTCAAGCTTTACGCCGTCAGCAAGTGCATGATATTTTTCCAGCTCATTCCTGAAATAATTGAAAACAATATCCACGCTGTCGCTGTTTTCCACAGCATTGATATAGCAATTATATCCATTGATCTTCCCAAAACCAACCTCATTATCCTTCCGCGGTGAATAAATACAGGAAATGTTGAAGAGCATTAATATGAGTATCCCTGTGAACGTTACTTTTCTCATCCCCGGTGAATTGATCAAAAACTATTAACAATCCACTCAAAACTATTGATGTATCTTTGTTTTTCGCCAAAAAATCAGGAATTATACTGTCAAAATGGCTAAAAAACATGTTAGCACCTTTTTTGACACTCCCAATTAACTTAATCAACCCAATTAACTAAATTAACCATCTCATGGCGGGAATTCTCTCGAAAATCTTCGGCAGCAGCAAATCAGAAAAAGACATCAGAAAGATCCAACCCCGGGCAGATGAGGTCAAAACGCATTATGCTTCCTTTCAATCACTCAGCAATGATGAATTAAGAAGCAAGACCAATGATTTCCGGAACCGGATCAAAGAACATCTTACCACTATCGATAACGAGATCCTTTCAAAGAACCAGCAGGCAGAAGCGCTTCCCTTTAATGACCTTATGGGGAAAGATGCTATTTACCAGGAAATAGACAAGCTGAAAAAAGACCGGGATAAGATCATTGAAGAGGCATTGAAAGATATTTTACCCGAAGCATTTGCCGTGGTAAAAGAAACCGCCCGCCGTTTTTTGGAAAACACTGAGCTCACTGCCACGGCAACACAGCTGGACCGTGACCTCAGTGTAAAAAAAGATTATATCTCGATCACAGGGGATCAATCTGTCTTCAAAAATTCCTGGATGGCGGCCGGCGGAGCGATCACCTGGAATATGGTGCATTATGATGTGCAGCTGATCGGCGGCATCGTATTGCACGAGGGAAAGATCGCCGAAATGGCCACTGGTGAAGGAAAGACCCTGGTGTCTACCCTACCCGCTTATCTGAATGCACTGGCCGGTGAAGGCGTGCATATTGTCACGGTGAATGACTACCTGGCCCGCCGTGACCAGGAGTGGAACGGTCCCATCTTTGAATGGCTGGGTATCACGGTTGACTGTATCGACAAACATGAACCCAACAGTGAGGAAAGAAGAAAGGCTTACAACGCTGATATCACTTATGGAACCAACAATGAATTCGGTTTCGATTACCTGCGCGATAATATGGTGCATACGGCCGAAGAAAAAGTGCAGCGCAAACATCACTATGCAATGGTGGATGAGGTGGACAGCGTCCTGATCGATGATGCAAGGACCCCGCTGATCATATCCGGGCCTGTGCCCAAGGGCGAGGACCAGCAATTCCATATCCACAAACCCCGCGTACAGCAACTGGTTCAGGAGCAGGAAAGAATTGTGCGGAATTGCCTGAATGAAGCCAGGAAAAAATTTGCAGAGGGCGAGGACGATCCCAAGACAGGCGGCTTATACCTGTTCCGTGCTTATCGCGGCCTGCCGAAGTATGGCCCGCTGATCAAATATTTAAGCGAGCCGGGGAATAAGGTGAAAATGCAGAAAGCGGAGAATTATTATCTCCAGGACCAGCAGCGCAATATGCATATTGTGGACGAAGAGCTGCTCTTTCACATCGATGAAAAGAATAACCAGGTGGATATGACGGATAAGGGTCTCGCCACGATCACCAGGAGCGGTGAGGACCCGGAATTCTTTGTATTGCCTGATATCGGCGTCAAGCTTGCAGAAGTGGAAAAAAGCACGGCATCTGCCGAAGAGAAACTGCAGCATAAAGAAGCGGTGCTGAATGAATATGCTCAGAAAGCCGACCGCATCCATTCTGTGCAGCAATTATTAAAAGCTTATACATTATTTGAAAAAGATGTGGAATATGTGGTTATGGATGGCGCTATTAAGATCGTGGATGAACAAACGGGTCGTATCCTTGAAGGACGCCGCTATTCAGATGGTTTGCACCAGGCCATTGAAGCCAAGGAGAATGTGAAGATCGAAGCGGCCACGCAGACCTATGCGACCATCACCCTGCAGAATTATTTCCGTATGTATCACAAGCTCGCGGGTATGACCGGTACCGCTGAAACGGAAGCTGCAGAATTATGGAGTATCTATAAACTGGATGTGGTCTCTATTCCCACCAACCTCCCGATGATACGCAAGGACAGGAATGATCTGGTGTATAAGACCAAACGGGAGAAATATAAAGCGGTCATTGATGAAATTGAAAAATTAAGGAATGAGGGAAGGGCTTCCCTGGTAGGGACCACCTCGGTTGAAGTGAGTGAACTGCTGAGCCGCATGCTGCAACAGAAAAAGATTCCCCACAATGTGCTCAATGCTAAACAACATGCCCGTGAAGCCCAGGTGGTGGCTGAAGCCGGGCACACAGGTGCCGTGACCATTGCCACGAATATGGCGGGCAGGGGTACGGATATCAAACTAGGAACGGGTGTTAAAGATGCAGGTGGCCTGGCCATTATCGGTACGGAGCGGCACGAATCAAGAAGGGTTGACCGCCAGCTGCGGGGACGTTCGGCACGCCAGGGTGATCCGGGAACTTCACAGTTTTATGTATCCCTGGAAGACGATCTTATGCGCATGTTCGGGAGTGAACGTATTGCTTCCATCATGGACAAACTGGGTTATAAGGAAGGGGATGTGATTCAGCACAGCATGATCAGCAGCAGTATTCAAAGAGCCCAGAAAAAAGTAGAGGAAAATAATTTCGGTATACGTAAAAGGTTATTGGAATATGACGACGTGATGAACATGCAACGGAATGCTGTATATGCAAAACGTAACCATGCTTTGTTTGGTGAACGGCTGGCCCTTGATATTGACACTTCTTTCTCCATGCTGGCTGAAAATATGGTGATGTCATACCGTTTGCAGGAAGATTTTGAAGGATTCAAGATGGCCTGCATTGTTAATTTCGGCATTGATCCTTCTATTACAAAGGAAGAATTACTGCACGGGGATGAAAATGAACTGACCGATCGCTTATATAATGAAACCACTACGCGTTATAATCAGCATAAGGAAGAATTGAAAAAACAAGCGGTGCCGGTTTTCAAAAATATCCGGCAAACCCAGGGTGCTCATATTGAAAATGTTGTCGTGCCTTTTACAGATGGCAGCAAGGCATTAAATGTGTTGGCCAACCTGGATAAAACCTTACAAACAAGCGGTGAAGAACTCGCTGCCGCGCTTGAAAAAACGATTACCCTGGTAGTGATCGATGATGCCTGGAAAGAACACCTGCGGGCCATGGACGACCTCAAACAAAGTGTGCAGACAGCCTACCTGGAACAGAAGGATCCGCTCGTCATTTATAAAATGGAAGCGTACAACATGTTCAAGAACATGAATGATGAAGTGAACAAGAATATTGTCTCCTTCCTCTGCCATGCTTCCATACCGATCCAGCAGGAAAATGCTAATTTAAAAGAAGGTCGCCAGCAAAAGACCGATATGAGCCGGATGCGTATCAACAAGGATGAGATCGACTCAGCCGGCCAGGATTATGCTGCGAATGAAAGAGACCGTTTGGATAACGGCGATACAATGGTCAAACAGGCTCCTGTGAAAGTCGGTCCCAAGATCGGGCGCAATGACCCCTGCCCCTGCGGCAGCGGGAAAAAATACAAACATTGCCACGGGAAGGAAGCTTAATAGTTGAATACACGCCAATGAATTTATCCCACAACACGATCCTCATCACCGGCGGCGCCAGTGGCATTGGCTTTGCACTGGCAGAAAGATTTGTAAAAGAAAAAAATACCATCATTATTTGCGGCAGAAGAAAAGATGCTTTGGATCAGGCCGCAAAAAAATTGCATGGGATCATTACTTATCAATGTGATCTTTCCATTGATAAAGAAAGAGAAGCATTATTCGGCTGGGTCAGGTCAAATCATCCCGATACCAATGTACTTGTTAATAATGCAGGTATCCAGAACTGGATGTCAGTAAGTGATGCGGAATTTTTTCAAAAGGCAAAGAATGAGATCTCGATCAATATTGAAGCCCAGGTGCATTTGATTTCCTTGTTCCTGGGACTGAATTCAATCCATACGATCATGAATGTTACTTCCGGCCTGTCCTTTGCTCCCCTGGTGAAAGTACCGGTCTATTCCGCCACCAAGGCATTTTTCCATTCTTTCACGGTTTCCCTGCGGGAAATGCTTCGTTCAAAAAACATCGAAGTGATCGAGCTCATTCCCCCGGCCCTGAATACCGACCTGGGTGGGAAGGGAATCCATGATTTTGCACCCCCGGTCAGTGATTTCATTGAATCGATTTTTGAACAACTCAAAGAAGGAAAGGATCAGGTCACTTTCGGATTCACAGATATGATGGCAAATGCAGGAAGTGAGGTTTTGTGGCCTGTATTCAAAAGAATGAATCAAATACCATAAGGTTTCACGCTAAAGCGCAATGCATAGGTTTTCTTTGCGCTGTCTTCTTTGCGTCATTGCGTAAAATCATCAAGGCTCGTTAGGAAAGAATATCGCTTTCAGTTCAGTAGCGTCCGCCGGTTTTAATTTTCCTCCCAATATCAACCGGAGTTGCCTGCGGCGCAGGGCTCCGTCAAATAATTTTTTTTCTTCGGCTGTCTCTGGTTCCAGCGGCGCTACCGGTTTGGGTTTCCGGTTAGGGTCCAGCGCTACAAAAGTATAATAAGCTTCATTGCTTTTGTATTTGAACTGCTGGGTATGATCCTCTCCCCATACCTTCAGGTGCACTTCCATGGAAGTATGGAAGGCCCGGCTGATCTTTGCCTCGATATGCACCGTATTCCCCAGTTTGATCGGGTATTCAAAGGAGATATTATCCACCGAAGCGGTGACCACCGGCGCTTTGCAATGTTTCTGTGCCGATACGGCCGCTGCAATATCCATCCAGTACATGAGCCGGCCGCCCATCAGGTTGCCATATATATTGGTATCATTGGGTAAAACGATCTCCGTCATGATGACCAGGCTTTCTGAAGGTTTTTTTCCGGGCATAATTTTTATTTCAAAGATACAAGTAATTAGCCTGGTCGTTTTGTGCCACAAAGACGTGGCTAACTAATGCTTTCAGTAAGAAAATCCAAAATCATGCTTACGCTCTGGCACTACATTTTGTTTACTATAACTTTTGTAAACTTCCCAAATCTTTGAATGTAACTCCCGCCATGCAAGCCGGACTAACCAGAAGGTTTATGACTATCGAGGATATTGTTAACCTTGCTCCGATTGAAGCACCTAAAACAAGGAATCCTCATTGTAAAAAGGTTGACAAAGACCCTATCTCTAAAGTTAGCTAACTTTCAGTCCAGATTATGCTGACGATTTACACATAAATAGAACACTTCCTATTTGAAATAATAAGAACTTAAGTATGTTGTCTTTTTTTGATTATGTTTTTTATTCAATATGTAAGCTATACATGCGGGCAAAAGATGACAGCCCTGAATTTTCTGCAATATGCGTTATGACATTATTTTATGTCTTAAATGCTATTTCAATATTTTTTATTTTTGTAATTTCACTAGGGTATAAGGTCACTACTGATACATGGATGGCTATATTAGCTTGCATATTTTTTTTCGCATTAAACTTTCTAAGATATAACAGAATTAGTTATCATACATTACACGAAAAATGGAAAAATGAAAGTAACTCTATAAAGAGAAAAAAAAGGATTTTTGTATTGATTTATCTAATTGGATCAACAATTGTTGTCCTTATTTTAATTTTTAGAAAAAGTATATTTTAACTAACATCTAAAACTCTATATTCTATATTGCATTCTCAAAAGTTTTTAATTTGTGAGTTCTTATAATTTTATAGAATTGTTAATTTCAAAGACATTCTTCAAATCATAGTAACACTAAGCTTGTTTAAAGGCTCGTTGTCCTTCCCTGGCCATCAAAAACATACGACAATCGGGGAATATTCCTAAATTTCAAACTGACCCACTACCAAAGATGTTAACCTGCCTGCCGGTAGGCAGGGACAGAAAGATGCACGAAGAAGTCTTTGTGATACTTCGGGCCTTTGTGTCTTTGTGGCTATCCCCAAAATCATTAATTAAAAACGCAAAACCTCTATTTTTGCCAATAACCTGCTATGCCGGAAATAAACAATTCTCCCGTTTCATTTGACAACACAGAATTCGCTTTTGCCTATAAAACCGATAAAGAATTAAAAAGATCGAAGTTCCTTTTTTCCATGATGGCCCGGCCCTGGTTGGTGAAACTGGGATCAAGACTGGCACCGGCATCTTTACGCTGGCGGCTGCCCGTGAAAGGCATCATTCGAAGGACGATCTTCCGGCAGTTCGTGGGCGGTGAGACCCTGGAACAAACAGCCACTGTCGCCAAAAAGCTGAGCAGATACAATGTGAAAGTCATCCTCGATTATGGTGTGGAAGGCAAGGAAGGGGAAGAGAATTTTGAACATGCCTGCGATGAATTCATCAAGGTCATTGATTATGCCGCTACGCAGCCTAATATTCCCTTCATGAGCATTAAGGTCACCGGCATGGCCCGTTTTGCGCTGATGGAGAAACTGAACGGCCTGATGGACCAACCCACAGGGACCCTGATAAAAAGGTATCTTAATGCATTGGATAAATTAGATATAACGGAAAGAGAGGAATGGCACCGTGTACGGCACCGTATGTTGCGTATCTGTGAAACAGCCGCTGATAAAAGGATTGGTGTCCTGATCGATGCGGAGGAAACCTGGATCCAGCAGCCAGTGGATGCGCTGATCCTGATGATGATGGACCTGTTCAACAAAAACAGGTGCCTGGTCTATAATACGACACAGCATTACCGCACCGACCGCCTTGTTTTTTTAAAGGAATGCTGTGCTGCTGCCACGGAGAGAAAATTCATCCTCGGAGCCAAATTGGTGCGCGGCGCCTATATGGAAAAAGAAAGAAAAAGGGCTGCGGAGATGAATTACCCCTCTCCCATTATGCCTGACAAACCAAGTACGGATCATGATTTCAATGAAAGCCTGAAGTTCTGTATAGACAATATTCAAAATGTTTCTGTGATCATTGCCACGCATAATGAAAATAGCAACCTGCTTGCCACACAGCTGATGCAGCAAAAAGGTTTATCTTTCGATCATCCTCATATTCATTTCAGCCAGTTGTATGGCATGAGTGACAATATCACCTTCAACCTGGCCCATGCCCGTTGTAATGTGAGCAAGTACCTTCCTTTCGGGCCGATCAGGGATGTCATTTCTTATCTCATGCGAAGGGCACAGGAAAATACTTCCGTCAAGGGTCAGACGGGCCGGGAACTTAACCTGATCAAAAAGGAAATTGAAAGAAGAACGAAAAAATGAATTTAACCACACCTGCCTGCGGCAGGCACGGAAAACACAGATTATTACACAGCGTGCACAGATTAGTGCTATACTGTGATATCTGTGACATAATCCGTGTTCATGATCAAATCAGGGCTGTGGTTAAATTATTCTTTTCAAAGAGGAGCTTTCTTATCGGTTCAGCATTTTTTCAAATCTCCTGATATCCGCTCCCGGTTCAATGGGTTTTTGATACAATAGATTTTCCACCAGTTGTTTTGCAAAATACGGGGCCAGGGAACAGCCTTTGCTGCCCATGCCATTTAAAATGGCAACCGCATCATACTGGGGATGCATGCCAACAAAAGGTCTGCGTTCCAGCGTGGCGGGCCGGACAGCACAGATATGATCTGTAATCTTATAAGGGAGCCTGAGCCATTGCCGCAGGTATGATTCAGCCTGTTTACGGAAGTTTTCAGTGGGTTGATCATGCTCAAATTCCCATTCATAATTGGAACCGAACCACCATACTCCCGTCCGCTGAAGAGGAGTCAATATCATGTTTTTTTTGTACAAGTTTTTTCCGGGCAGGTCGGGGATTTCCAGGATAAGTGCCTGCCCTTTATTCGGTGCGAAAGGCAGTTTATCGAACAATGGGTAGATAAAACTGTTCAGCCCGTCGCAGAAAATGATTTTCCCCGCAGTAATATCCCTGTATTCAATTTTACCAGGATGGATCTTCAGGTCAGCCTGGTCAAAATTCTCTTCGTACAATAAATTCTTTTTCTTCAGCGCTTCTCTCCAGGCCGGAAGCAGGTTCTCCAGGTGTACGGTATAAGCGGGAATTATTTCCCCCAGGTCAAATTCATAATGAAAATATTTCCGCCATTGCCCATCATCCGGCTGGTGAGATATATAACTGCCCTTATCTTCAACTCTTTCAAGAAAACTTTCCCGCATCTGAACAGAAGGGAAGAAGTATAAAATATCTTTCTGTGAAATAGCCTGGATGCCTAATTCATTTCCCAGTTTTGTATACGCTTCCACAGCAAAGGGAATGATCTCATCCGCTTTCCATACGGTAACATGCCTTCTGCCGGTAACAGGATTGATGATACCGGCTGCCATGCGGGAGGGTGAAGTTTTATTCCCGTCATCTATGACAAGAAATGATCTTTTTTCTTTTTGAAGCCAATAGCTCAGCCAGGTGCCTGAGATGCCCTGGCCGATAATGAGAAATTCTAATTGGCCCTGAGCTTGTCGACGGGCATTTACGGGTGTTTCTTTTTTTAGATTAGAAAGTCTTTTCAATATGGTTTTGGTTTGTCCCCTTTGAAGACCCTTCGGCAGGCCCAGGGTCTGTCATTCTACATTAACGCGAATTCCCTCACTGTGCGAGCTGAACTCGGGAGCATACATGCATTGGATCGTCGTTATACCATTGCTGAAATTACCGGCATGGGAAACAAACAGGGGGTATTCAAAAACGTATGTGCCTTTGCGCAGGTAACTGAAAAAGAAATTTGTACTGGCATCACGCGTGCTTTCATAATACCCAAGGCCGCCCTGCCATTTATATTCACTCAACACATTCACCGGTTCCATACAGGAAGCCCGCATGTCTTTCATATGCACGTATTCCATATCCCGGTCAACCCTTAATTCGATCCTTACTTTGACCTTATCCCCGATATGGATCACATCATTCTCATTGACCGGGGTAATGACCGGCCCATTGTCAGTATTTTTTTCAATGAATAATTTCTTCGATAATTTCAAAGGGGTTTCAGCCGTCGTGATCTTATCGAGATTCTCGAAATATTGCCAGTAAACAGCGCCCCAGGAAGGCCCGACAGCTCCTTCCTTTCCTCCCGTTTGGGGAGAGGAAACCGTTACAGCTATATTACCCATTTGAGAATTGACCTTATTCCCATCAATCCTGGTTTTGAAATAGTCGGTCCCCGCCTCCGCCTGGTTTCCCGCATTAGAGGAAGAAATTGTGGTCGACCCCAATTTTAATTCTACTACCGGTTCACTCTTCAACCAATCATGACCCTGCAATAACAAAGAATAACAGGCTTCGGCTGTCGCCTTGGTGGTCTTCCAGCTATTGGTCTGCTTGTTTTTCAGCAACCAGGTCCTGAGATCATCGGCTGTCTTTGTATCCTTTCCTGCTTCCTGGAATGCTTCGATCAATAAAGCCTGGGTTTCGATCGGTGCCTGGTACCAGAACCATCCCCCGCTGTTCTCTTTCCAGTACATTCCCAGTTCATCATTGTAGATCGCTGTTTCCTTTAATGATTTTAATATATCACCAGTTGTTTTGGCATCCCCTCCCCTGCTCAGCACAAGGGACATCATACCCTGCATGTACTTGCTCTTGCTGACCCAGTATTGCTGGACCTGTTTATAAAAATAGTTGTAAGCGGTTTTGCATTCTTCAGCCATTTTATTATCCGGGAAAAAGCTGCGCATGTACAGGTACTGGATCTCTGTATAGCCAAGATTATCCAGTTTCATATTCACTTTGTATTTGATCATGTCATCGTATTCTTCTTTTATCTTCCTGTCCAGGTAAGGAATAGCAGTGGCCAGGATCGAATTGAGTTTTTCCTTTTGCGTATTGTCGATCGCATATAATTTTTTCAGGTGGCCGATGCCGGTGACGATATACTGGGTGATATACTGGTCATCAGGCCCGCCGGTGAACCAGACAAAGCCGCCATTGCTGCTCTGCATTTGCCTGAGCTTGTCAAAAGCCCTGTTGAGTTCATTGCTCATCCTGATCATGTCAAAGAGCAGGGCTATATTCTTTTTTTGCCTGTCTTCATTCTTTGCATCCAGTACCCAGGGGGTTTCTTCCAACAAGACTGCTTTTAGTTCCTGGTTCTTTTCGAGGTTGCTCATCAGGGCGGCTGTATCCTTTGTTTTCCATTGTTCAAATACCTGCCTGATCTTCGGCGTCGAATTAGCAATATAACTGGCGAGGGCATTCGCATAATAACGATTCCAGGTCTGTTCGGCGCATTCATAAGGATATTCCATCAGGTAAGGAAGGCTTTGCACCGCATACCAGGCAGGGTTGCTGGTGTATTCTACCGTAAGACCATAGTTCTGTAAAGTTTCGCTGGAGCCGGAATTCAGAAGTTTGGTAAATGTAAAATTCTTTGTCCCTGTACCCCGCATGGCCAGTGGTTCAGTCTCTGTTACCATCATACGATTGGTCAGCACCGGCATGGCATTCTCTTCCCCGTCACTCTTGTCTCCTGCTTTGGCTACGATCCTCCATTCCAATGCCCTGTTGAACTGGTATGGCACTTCAAGGGGGAATTTCACCGCTTCGCTTTGTCCTGCTGCCACGGTGAAATACTGGTTAGCGACCATATTATGGAATTCGCCATCCACAGGTTCATTGGTAGCCGCATCAAATAATTGCAATTCGGCCGTTCCTGTTATCTCTTTTTGTGTCAGGTTAACGATCTTGGTGCTGAATTCAATCTTATCTCCTTCCCTCAGGAAACGTGGTGCATTGGGCTGCACCATCAGGTCTTTTTGGGTAATGATCTCTTTATATGTAGCGCCAAAAGCTGCATCCTTTGTATGGGCAAGGGCCATGAATTTCCATTTGGTGAGTGCTTCAGGCATTGTGAATGAGAATTCTATCGCACCAGTGCTGTCCGTTCTGAGGTCTGGGATAAAAAATGCAGTCTCATTAAGGTTGCGCCTGACTACAACATCATTGAATTGCTGGGGGTTCTGATTATTCCTGCCTGTCTCGACGATCTTAATAGTGCTGATATTATTTGCAGAAACTTCTTTATCGCTTATTGTTGTCGTATAACCCTGGGCAAAAACTTCATTCTTTCCGCCATCCATTTTGGTCTCCATTTTTTCATCAGCCATCCGGTTAGGTTTGGCCGCCATTATTTTCATGGGTGCTTCCTCGAAATCCCCGTAATAATCCCGGCCGGAGAATACCTGTTCATTGCTGATCAATTCATCATATCTTTTA
>CAZZDQ010000065.1:0-13873 GCA_964652845.1 uncultured Chitinophaga sp. | reverse complement strand
AGCGGAAGTAGCTCACCTGGTAGAGCGACAGCTTCCCAAGCTGTAGGTAGCGGGTTCAAGTCCCGTCTTCCGCTCTCATTTATTTTTCCCCGGTAATACAACCTGCTTCACATTTTTTGATATGATCCAGGCGACCGTGAGCCGCAGGTTCCTCGATTGTGTATAGCTGTAGCTCTGTAGTATGAAATTGCCACCGGCCGTGATATTTTTCAATTGTTGCACGAACGGATCGATAACATTCAGTGTAATGATCAGTTTTTTATGCAGGAATTTCCGCTGTACGCCAAGGTTCATGCTCCAGGTCCAGCGGGCATAACCCTGCGGATTGGCGATCCGGTTAAATATGAAACTGCCGGTCATATTAAAAATATCATTCTGCGTATAGGTCGTATTGATATTGGAAGTGAAAGAACCTCCATCCCGGTAAAGATTCACCGTCTTATCAAAATCACTATAAACATGGTATGTATAACTGGCGCTGAAATTCGTCTTTAGCCTCCTGGCCAGTGTAAGGGAATTCCAGGTGCTGATCTCGTATTCCCGGCGGTTGCTGATATTCTCCCAGGTGATCTGCGTTTTTTCCCCGGGAATAAGGGTGCGTATCTGGCTGAATATATCTTTCACATGATTGAATCCAAGGGCCAGATTCAGGTTATAAATAGGCTTTGATGAAGATATGATCAGGTCAAGATTGTCTGACAGGGAAGGACGGAGTTTTTCATTGCCAAAACGTAAATTATATGGGTCGCTGAAATCAATGGCAGGATTCAGCTCATTGATACCAGGCCGCCTGATCGTTCTCCGGTATGAAAGGGAAAGGCCCCAGTTGTTATTCCATGTTCTGTTCAGGTTAGCAAAGGGCAGCCAGCTACTGTATTTATTGGTGGCAGTCCGCTGGTCACGGTACAGGTCGAACCGAATGGATGTCTCCTCTGCTGCAATCCCTGCTGAAATATTGAATTTCTCAGAAAAGAGATGTTTAAATGATATCCTTTGATTGATGATCTGCTGGTGATACCGGAAATGATTGCTGAGCAAGTCCAATGGCAGGTAGATATCATCCGGCTTTTTAAAATAGGAAGCATCGATGAGTATTGGATTGATGAACTGGTTGAAATAACCCCCTGTTGAAAGAAATGTTTTTTTGTTGTTCAGTGGTCTGTCATAACTGACCCGGACGGAATAACCGGTATTATTATTACCGGTCACCTGGCGTTGTGTACTGTCGGTTCCTGTAAAAGACCAGTCAGGATTGAAATATTGCTGGTAAAAATTCCTCCGGCTCATATTCCATGAAAAATTGGCCGCTGAAATGACCCGGAAGATCTCCCCGGGCATTCTTCCTTTTTGTGTATATGTAAGACTGGTACCCGAACTGTAGCTGTCCCCGCCCGTAGTATTGGTCCTTTCACTCAGCTTATAAACCGAATCAAACCTGTTCAGGTTCGAATAATCAGAAACAGAGATATTATGATAATTATTCTCATTGAACTGGATAACGAAATTGAGAGACCTGTTCTTTGAAATATCATAATCCAGGTTGAAGCGCATATTGGGACGGAAATTCTTGTTGATATAATGGTAGGAAGTATTGAAGAAATTGACTGAATCAGGATAAATGTTTTCTCTCGATGAATGACCAAACCCTTTTATCCTGCTGTACCCTGTGCCGATATTGATGCTGAAATTAAGGCCCTTTTTTCTGTAATTGTAACTCCCGTTCAGGGAGGCCTCGCCCCTGGTACCGCCTGATGCAGTGATCCTGCCACTTTTCCCGATACTCCCTTTTTTCGTGACGATATTGATCACACCGCCCGGTTCATTGGCATACTGCGGTGGCGGATTGGTCATCACTTCAATTTTTTCGATAGAACTGCCGGGCATGGATTCAAGAAGGTCCTGGAGTTGCTGCAGGTTCAGTTCAACCGGTTTGTCATCGATCAGGATCTTGGGCTCCTTCCCTCTTACCGTGATCTTTCCGTTCGCATCTTTGGACACGAGCGGCACATTATTCAGGATCTCGTTCACGTTGCTGCCCGCTGCGGTGGCCGACTGTGCCGCATTGAAAGTAATATTCCCCTCTTTCATTTCTACCAGTGGTTTTTCCGCATAAACAACCACGCTGTCCAGGTTGCCCGTTGTTTTATTAAGCACCAGTTCATTAAGGTTATAGTCTGAGCGATCCGCGCGGAAACGGATACTGTCGATCCGCAGTCTTGCATACCCTGTATAACTGATCTCCAGGGAATAGATGCCCAGTACGATATTGGATATCTCAAATGATCCCTTGTCACCGGACCGGGTGAAATATTTGCCCGAAGAATCGGCCAGGTTATTTAATTTGATGGTGGCACCCAAGAGTGGTTCCTGCTTTTCATTCAGCACGGTACCGGCAATGATCCCCGGCCCTTTTGCCTGTGAAAAGCCCCGGATCAGTGTGAGAAGAGACCAACAAAACAGGAACAGCTTTTTCAAACCCATTATTTGACGGCAAATATACCCTACCCCTTCGATTGAAGGGATGATATTTGTTTTCAACGAGTTAACTCATAAAATGTATGCCTGCCATCCTGTCATAGATCGATTTTTAAACAGTATCTTTGCAGCCCGTTAGTTAGAAGATTCAAATTCCATGTATGCTTGATTATGTAACAGACAAAGCGCAGGATGAGACCCGGCAGGGGGAGGCATTTGCTCCCTGGACAAATGATCCGAACGATTATAAAAGGCTTTTTTATATTGAAAGCTATGGATGCCAGATGAATTTTTCTGACAGCGAGATCGTCGCATCCATATTATATGATGAAGGCTTCGGCGCCACGCAACAACCGGATCAGGCTGACCTGATCCTGATCAATACCTGTTCCATCAGGGAAAAAGCGGAACAAACGGTACGCAAACGGCTGGGAGAGTTTAAAAGACTGAAGAGTAAAAAAAAGGCCCTCCAGGTCGGTGTACTGGGTTGCATGGCGGAGCGGTTGAAATCAAAATTCCTGGAAGAAGAAAAACTCGTGGATATTGTTGTTGGCCCGGATGCATACCGCTCCCTGCCCGCCCTGTTGAAGGAAGCCGGGGATGGACAAAAAGCGGTCAACGTATTATTAAGCCGGGAAGAAACCTATGCGGATATTTCACCTGTTCGGCTTAACAGTAATGGGGTCACTGCATTTGTCAGTATCATGCGGGGCTGTAACAATATGTGTTCCTTCTGTGTAGTGCCTTTTACCCGTGGCCGGGAAAGAAGCCGTGATGCTGAAAGTATTGTGTCTGAATGCAGGGAACTATTTGAAAATGGGTTCAGAGAAGTCACCTTATTGGGGCAGAATGTGGACAGTTACAGCCAAGCCTCCCCCAGCCCCTCCAATGGGAGGGAGCCGGGAAGCTTAATAACTTTTTCAACCTTATTAGAAAGAGTCGCCAATATCTCCCCTCTATTGCGTGTTCGTTTTTCAACTTCACACCCGAAAGATATAACAGATGATGTACTGCATACTATGGCAAAATATGAGAACATCTGCAAATACATCCATTTGCCGGTACAAAGCGGCTCCACCAGGGTATTGCAACTGATGAACAGAACCTATACCAGGGAATGGTACCTGGCAAAAGTGAAACGTATCCGTGAGATCATGCCTGATTGCGGGATCAGCTCGGATATCATTGCAGGGTTTTGTACAGAAACTGAAGAGGATCACCGGGACACATTGGATATCATGAGCAGGTGCCATTATGATATGAGCTATATGTTCGCTTACAGCGAAAGGCCGGGCACATTGGCCGAAAGAAGGTATGCGGATGACGTGCCGGATGAAATAAAGAAAAAAAGGCTCAATGAGATCATCACCCTGCAAAACATGTTGTCTGCCGAAAGCAATAAAAAAGATGTGGGCAGGATATTCAAGGTGCTGATCGAGGGGGAAAGTAAAAGAAGCGAAAACGACTGGATGGGACGGAATTCACAGAATAAAGTGGTTGTATTCCCAAAAGAAAAATATGAATTGATAAAAGGAGATTATGTGAATGTGATGATCCTCGATTCAACGCAGGCGACATTATTAGGAAAAATCATTTTTAATAACCAGATCCCGCCGGTGGCGGGTTAGGCGGCAATGGACATTCAATCAATAAAGAACCGTTTCGGCATCATCGGCAATTCACCTGCTCTGAATTACGCACTGGAAGTGGCGGTGCAAGTGGCCAATACTGACCTGACCGTACTGATCAGCGGCGAAAGCGGTGTGGGCAAGGAGGTTTTCTCCCAGATCATCCATACCCTTAGTTCGCGAAAACACAATCCCTTTATTGCCGTTAACTGCGGCGCCATCCCCGAAGGCACTATCGACTCTGAACTCTTCGGGCATGAAAAAGGTTCTTTCACCGGTGCGGTGGATGCCCGCAAAGGATATTTCGAGACCGTGAACGGAGGTACGATTTTCCTGGATGAGATCGGCGAATTACCGCTGGGTACACAGGCCCGCCTGCTCCGTGTGTTAGAAACAGGTGAATTCATCAGGGTAGGCTCATCTAAAGTGCAAAAAACGGATGTACGGATCATAGCAGCTTCGAATAAAGACCTGTTTCAACTGGTACAAACCGGGCGATTCCGTGAAGATCTCTATTACCGGCTCAGCACGGTCCCCATCCGGGTGCCTGCTCTGCATGAACGACCCGAGGATATCCACCTGCTGTTCAGAAAATTCGTCAGCGATTTTGCGAATAAATATAAATCAGCACCCGTACAACTGGATGAAGAAGCAAGGCAATTGTTAATTAACTATCCCTGGCCGGGCAATGTGCGGGAATTGAAGAATATTGCAGAACAGATCTCGGTGCTTTCACAGGAGAAAAATATCACGGCAGGCACGTTGAAAAAATTCCTGCAGCCTTTTTCTTCCAACCGGCTGCCGGTACTGGTGAATGCGGCCGATAAACCGCATGAATTCTCCAACGAAAGGGAGATCCTGTACAAACTTTTTTTTGATATGAAAAAGGACGTAACGGAACTGAAGCGCATGTTCCTGGAGGTGTTACAGAATCCAGCCCTTTCCGTGCAAAGCCAGGCCATCCTGAATGAATTGAAATCACCCGAGGTAACTTCCCCGGTACTGATGCAAGCGCCTTCACAGTCGCTGCAACCGGTATCAGCCATGCCGAATAATTTTATAAAAAACAATGAGAGCATCCAGGAACATGAAGAAGTGGATGAAAGCCTCAATATCATGGACAAGGAAAAAGAACTCATCCAGAAAGCCCTGAAAAAACATAAAGGCAAGCGCAAGGATGCGGCCATGGACCTGGGCATCAGTGAAAGAACACTTTACCGGAAACTGAAAGAGTATGATATTGAAGAATAAAATCAGAAAAAGGCAAAAGGAACAAGGAATAAGGTTCAAGGATCAAGGATCAAGGCATATTCTGTTCGGGGTAGTATCTTTTTTTATTGCAGCGTGCAGCTTATGGCTTTCGGTTTCCAGTAGTAGTTGTAATATTTACCGTTTCCGTGATGTTTCCATCCCGGATAGTATCAAGACGGTAAAAATTGAACTTATCGAGAACCATGCACGCTACATCAATCCACAACTAAGCCCCCGGCTCACTGATAAATTCCGGCAAAAGATCACGTCCCAGACCAAGCTTACCCAGCGCAACGGCGATAATACCGACTGGGTGATCTCGGGTTATATTTCAGATTACAGTTTTTCCACGGCAGCCATTTCCGGCCAGCAGGCAGCCAATAACCGGCTGAGCGTAACACTGAACATCACGGTACACGATAATAAATCCGGTGATGCAAAGGATTACCAGGTATCGAGAAGTTTTGATTTCCGGGGCGACCAGACATTGCAGCAGGCGGAAAATACGAATATTGATGAATGGGTCCGAACCCTGGCCGATGATATTTTCAATAAAATCTTTTCCAACTGGTAATACAGTAAATAATATAATATTGACTGATTACCCGGTAAACTAACGGATTAGTCATTATCTTTTCACCATGGCAGTGCAGATCAACCAGCTCGTCAGGACCCTTCTCCAGAAAGATTCCATAGAACAGTGCAGCCTGGAAGAATTGACGCAATATGCCGAACGTTTCCCTTATTTCGGAGCCGCCCAACTCCTTCTTGCCAAGAAATTTCAATCGGATAAACCTGAGCTTTACCCGGAACAAATGCAAAAGACCCTGCTCTATTTCAATAACCCGCTCTGGGTACAGCAACTATTGAATGGAACGGGCCATGCTGAAATTTTCAAACAACAAGGGGAGATCACTGCGGATCGATCCGGGCCTGCCGTGGAAATGACAAAGGAAAATGAACCGTCGATGATACCCGAAGAAAAACATACACAAGAACAGGGAGTATCCAAAACCATTCAGTCCGCACCATCCCATGATATTTTATTTGAACCTTACCACACCGTGGACTATTTCGCCTCCCAGGGAATTCAATTCAAAGCAGAGGAAAAACCGGCTGACAGATTCGGACAGCAACTGAAAAGTTTTACCGAATGGCTGAAGATACTGAGATCAAAACCGGCAGCCGCTATCCGTGAGACCGTCATTGCTGCCGACGAGCACAATGTGTTAAAACTGGCGGAGCGGTCTTTGGATGAAAAAGAAGTGATCACAGAAGCCATGGCGGACGTCTGGATCAAACAGGGTAATCCCCAAAAAGCCATTGCTATTTATACAGAATTAAGTTTGACTGAACCCTCTAAAAGCGCTTACTTTGCAGCCAAAATTGAAGCGTTAAAGAAAACGAACTGACATGACCCTATTATTCATCATACTGATCATCATTGCCTCCGCCATTCTCGGTTTTATTGTGCTGGTCCAGAATCCCAAAGGCGGAGGGCTGGCAGGAAATATAGCCGGTTTCAGCAACCAGTTCATGGGTGTGAAACAGACCACGGATGTCCTCGAAAAAGGTACCTGGATCTTTGCAGGGGTCGTCGGAGTGCTCTGTTTATTTTCGACCTTTTTCATTTCTGGGCGCAGCACTGGCTCAGATAAACTGAAGAATACCCAGGTACCCCAGAAAAGCCAGCAACAATTACCGGGTACGAATCACTAGGAAATATTTTTATCCCCGGACGGTTTTCCCTGGTTTATTTACGGCAGCCAGCCGATCATGCGCATCTTTTCTGCAATGTATTATATTGCAGTACCTAATTCTAATTTTGTGAAAAGAAAAGTTCTGTGGATCATCGGTGCTTTGGTCATTTGCCTGGCCGGGTTTGCCGGCTGGAAATTCTTCGGTGCCTCCGTATCTACCGCTTCGGGGGAATTCTTTTATGTAAAGACTGGCGCCACAACGGATTCTGTAAGGAACGACCTGCTGGAAAAAAAATACATCTCCGGGACATTATGGTATAACCTGGCATCAAAGATCCTGCGGTTCAAAACGACCAAACCGGGACGTTACAAGATCACCAAAGGGATGAGCCTGTTCAAACTGATCCGAATGCTGCGAAGCGGTAAGCAGGCACAGGTGAATTTTGTGATCACCAAGATCAGGACAATGGGAGATTTTGCCAGGAAAGCAGGTAACCAGTTTGAATTTGATTCAGTGCAAACCCTTCAATTCTTCAAGAACCCGGATACCCTGAGGAATTATGGCCTTGATACGAATAATGTCATGGCCGTCATTCTTCCCTATACTTACTCGCTTAACTGGAACAGTACCCCGCAAAAATTATTTCAGCGCATACATGCAGCCTATAAAAATTTCTGGACCTTTTCAAGAAGGGCCCGGGCTGACTCTATGAATCTTACTCCTGTGCAGATCATCACCTTGGCTTCCATTGTGGAAGAAGAGACCAATAAGAAAAGCGACAAGCCGCTGATCGCAAGCGTTTACCTGAACCGGCTGGCGAAAGGAATGCCGCTGCAAGCCGATCCGACGATCAAATATGCCCTGAAGAATTTTACACTTAAAAGGATCACCGGGGAAGAACTGAAAGTGCTATCGCCCTTCAATACTTACATAAACAAAGGCCTTCCACCCGGTCCTATATGCACGCCATCACTGGAGACCGTCAATGCAGTATTGTACGCTCCCCAAACCGATTACCTGTATTTCGTGGCAAGCAGCCGTTTCGACGGCAACAGTATATTCACCAATAATATCGCTGATCATGACCGCTATGCAAGGGCATACCAGCAGGAGCTCACTCGTCGTCTCGATTCTGCCAGCAAAGTGAAACCAAACTGACCGATTTGTCATCCCTGAAAAAAATACCGCGTACCATTGCCGGGTCCAGGCCGGTATCATTCCTGGTTGCGTGGAGTAAAAAAAGATCCATGCCCGGTTTTCATGGCATTCCGATCTATGATGTTATGAATTTCCTGGTCAGGCAGATCCGGACCATCGGTATCCGTGAGCGGGCGGCTTCAATTGCTTTCAATTTCGTGATGGCCTTGCCTCCTACTATCATGTTCATCTTCACCCTGATCCCCCTCCTGCCCGTAGCCAGGGACCTGGAAAGAAGCATTTTCGGTATCATCCGTGATGTCGTGCCCGGGGAAAGCAGTACAACTGAACTGATCAATTTTCTGAAAGACTTCATTTATCATCCCCGCAGAGAACTCTTATCGATCGGGTTCATCCTGTCCATGTTCTTTTCTTCCAATGCCATCATGGGCATCATGCGTTCATTTGATAAGAATTATATCGGTTTTACACGCAGGAAAAGCTGGCAGAAAAGACTAACCGCATTGCAGATCACAGCAATACTTTTCCTGATCGTACTCGCCTCCACCCTGCTGCTGTCCATGCAGGGGCGCGTGTTACGATGGATGGGTATTCAGAATTCCACGGTCCGCAGTGTCATCCTTTTTTCCCGTTGGGTCATTATCGTATTCCTTTATTTTATCTCCGTGTCTTATATTTACCGTCATGCCCCGGCGGTGCACAAAAAATGGAAACTGATCAACCCCGGTTCCATTCTTGCTTCCGTCCTGATGTTGCTGCTGACCTTTGTTTTTTCCTGGTGGGTAAATCATTACAGCAATTACAATGAATTATACGGTTCTGTTGGCACCATATTGATAATCATGGTCTTGATCTATTTCAATTCTATGATGCTCCTCATCGGTTTTGAACTCAATGTAAGCATCACATCCCTCCATAAGATCGCTGAGGAAAGGAACCAGCCGGCGATTATTTGACATTATTTTGAATGAAAAAAATCGTAACTTTTACTTCTAAATTGTGAGATATGAAACAAAAATTCATGCTTGCCTGTGCAGCCGCATTTTGTGTTACAGTGGTACAACAAAATATTCAGAATCCGCTTCCGCTCGGTTCACCCGTTCCTAACCCCGAAGTGAAAATGAAGGATATCTCTGGCTCGATGGTCAGTTTTAATGACTCAAAAGATAAGAACGGGCTAATGGTCATGTTCAGTTGCAATACCTGCCCCGTAGTGAAAAGATATCAGTTACGCACACTCGAGGTCTGTAAATATGCGCTGGGAAATAACATTGGCGTCATCCTGCTCAATTCCAACGAAGCGCTCCGCAATAACGGCGATTCTTATGCAGATATGAAGACCTATGCCCAGCAGCAGGGATATAATTTCAAGTACGTGGTGGATGACAAGTCGGTCATGGCCGATGCTTTTGGTGCTACCCGCACCCCGGAGATCTTTCTATTCAGCAAGGATAATAAACTGGTGTACCACGGAGCGATTGACGATAACGCACAGAGCCCGGATGCTGTGACCCGTAAACATGCCATCATGGCCATCCAGGAAATGATGCAGGGTAAGGATGTAAGCGTGAAAGAGACCCGCTCGGTCGGTTGTTCAATCAAGAGAACGAGTTGATCCTGCTTTTGAATTTGAACATCGGTTGTCATGGCCCGGCAATACTACTGAAGCATTTTATGTAACACCGCCTGCAGATCCGGTAAGGGAATTTTATCCTCTGCAAAATGGCGAAACCCTGTTTTGCTGTTCATAAATAAAGTTGCAGGCAGAGAGCCTGACCAGGCCGAATCGATTTTCGGGCAGAAATAATCGGCATTGGTTTCATCCAGCCAGAAGAAACTGGCTTTAAATTTTCTTTTTTTGATGGCTTCGTTTATTTTCTTGGGGAATGCATCTTTAAAATCCAGGCTCACCAGGAAAAATTGAATGGTATCGTGGTTTGCCCGCAAACTATCATTCATTTTTTTGATCGATGATTGAATATAGGGTATCTCTTCTGCACAGGGTATGCACCAACTGGCCCAGAAATCCACTACCAGCGGCGTCTTTGATCCATTGATCTTATTCACGAGATCTGTGATCTTAACAGCGTTAACTTTTTGCCCTGCAACAGGATTCGATCGGATAAATAAAACAACCAGCAGGAAGACTACTATTATTTTGCATTTTGTATTCACTATTCTGTATTTTATGTTTTCCCTGTTATACCCCATTCATCAAGCAATTTCTTCTTCAACGCAGCATCCTGGTCCTCTCTTTCATAGTGTCCTGCTCTTTGTTTTTGGCGGAATGCTTCGTACAAAGTTACGGCACAGGCCACGCTTATATTCAGCGAGCGGATGATACCCACCTGCGGGATCAGGAAATTGCCATCGGCCATTGCCCTGATCTCATCGCTCACACCGCTGTGCTCATTGCCAAAGACCAGGACCGTGCTTTTTGTAAGATCCATTTCATATAAATGGGTGGCATCACTGCCGAGATGAGTGGTGAGGATGCATGTATATTTTTTCCGCAAAGCTGCAAAACATCCGGCAGCATCTTCGAATTGATGGACCGTCAGCCATTCAGCAGCACTGGATGAACTTTTGGCACCCCATTTTTTATGGCGGGGGATCCTTGTATTCAAGACATAGATCTCCTGTACTCCCACCGCATCACAGGTACGCATCACAGCGGAAATATTGTGGGGATCAGCAACATTTTCCAGCACAATGGCAAGGTCAAATTGCCTCTTTCGGATCACCGCTGTCAATTTATTTTTTCGTTCTTCTGTCATCGCTGGTTCTACCCTTGTGAACTCTGGTAAATTGAGTATATTTATAGTTGATTTTCCCTATAAAAATATTCAATTTACGATCTTAAACAGTAAATAATAAAATGAAATACCCTGCCGTTCAGAATTATATCAACGGGAAATTTGTGGACGCTTCTTCCCTGCGGACACTGGATGTCGTTTCTCCTATCGACGGCAACCTGTTGTCCAAAGTGCCCATGTCAACTGCCAAAGACCTTGATGATGCTGTGAAAGCGGCCAAAGCAGCCTTCCCCGCCTGGAACAAAACCCCCATCAAGGAAAGAGTGCAGGTCTTTTTCAAATACAAATGGCTGCTGGAGAGAAACCTCAAAGAATTGTCTGCCCTGGTCAGTGAAGAGAACGGCAAGACCATGGGTGAAGCCATTGCAGAAGTTGAAAAATGTATCGAACTGACCGAATTCGCCTGTTCATTGCCGCAACTGGTCACCGGTGAAGTGCTGGAGGTAAGCAAGGGGGTAGAATGCAGAACCGAGCATGTTCCGCTTGGCGTCGTGGCGTCGATTGTGCCTTTTAATTTCCCGGCCATGGTTCCCAACTGGACCATTCCCAATGCCATTGCGCTGGGGAATTGCATGATCATCAAACCTTCGGAAAAAGTACCGCTGAGTTGCGGAAGGCTGGCGCAATTATTAAAGGAAGCGGGGTTACCGGATGGTGTATTCAATATTGTGAACGGCGACAGCGAGATCGTCAATGCCATCTGTGCGCATCCCGGTATTGAGGCCGTATCCTTTGTGGGTTCCACCAAAGTAGCGAAAATCGTCTATCAGAAATCCACTTCCAGTTTCAAAAGAGCCCTGGCACTGGGAGGCGCCAAGAATCACCTGATGGTTCTGCCGGATGCAAAAGCGGATATGACGGCGCAGAATGTAGCGGCGAGCATGAGTGGTTGTGCCGGACAGCGTTGTATGGCTGCCAGCGCCATGGTGGCGGTTGGTGAAGTGGATCATATTATCAATAAGATCTGCGAGGAGGCCAGGAAGATCGTTCCGGGAGAGAATCTCGGCGCTGTGATCAGTAAGGAATCAAAAGAAAGAATTGAAGGCTATATTACAGATGCGGAAAAACAGGGCGCCAAGATCCTGGTGGACGGACGTTATGCAGAAGTGAAAGGAAAAGAGAAGGGCACTTATGTAGGACCTACTGTGATCGATTACGTGAAACCCGAGATGGCCGTGGCCAAAGAGGAGATATTCGGCCCGGTGATCTCCATCATGCGCACCAAAACTGTAGATGAGGCCCTGGCCATTGAAAATGCCAATCCCTACGGGAATGCCGCTGCCGTGTTCACGCAAAACGGTGGAATGGCAAGGTATATCATAGATAAAGCGAGTGCCGGCATGATCGGCGTGAATGTAGGCGTTCCCGTGCCACGTGAACCATTTTCATTTGGCGGTTGGAATGAAAGCAAATTCGGTGTGGGCGATATTACCGGTAAGAGTTCTATTGAGTTTTGGACCAAGCTGAAAAAAAGTACCACTAAATGGAATCCGGAAGCAGGCATCAACTGGATGAGTTAGGGCAGGGTGAAGATGAAAAGATGATAAGGAATAAAATTTTCAGGATCAATCACGCATATCCGGTAACAGATAATTAGTTTAAATGAATATCAAAAACAATATATGATCACAAAAACAATCTCTACACCATCCGTACTGCAATCCACCCCTTCAGGGGAAAGAGGTGAAATCATAAGCAATAATATGGATTATACCCTATTCTCCTGGAGCAAACAAAAAGGCATTGCTCCAATCGCGGTTAAACATGCAGAAGGTGTTTACCCCTACGATTATAGCGGCAAGCGTTATATCGACTTTTCATCTGGTCTGATGAATGTAAATATCGGTCATGGCAACCAGCGGGTGACGGATGCCGTAGTGAAGCAAATGCGGGAAGTCGCTTATGTAACCCCCAGCTGTGTGACCAGGGTGCGCGGAGAACTGGGAAAAAAACTGGCAGAGATCTGCCCGGGAGACCTGAACAAGGCATTCTTTACCCTCTGTGGAGCTACCAGCATTGAAAATGCGATCAAATTGGCCAGGTTATACACCGGCCGACATAAGATACTTACACGCTATCAATCTTACCACGGAGCATCATATGGCGCCATGAGTGCAAGTGGTGATCCAAGGCGTTTAGCTATGGATTCGCAACAGGCTCCCAATTTTGTGCATTTTGATCTCCCCTATTTATATCGCTGGGAATATGGCGAAGAGAATTTATTGAAAGAGTCAATTGCATCATTAGAAAGACTCATTGCTTATGAAGGTCCGGCCAATATTGCTGCCATCTTACTGGAAGGCGAATCCGGTTCATCCGGTTGCCTGAAATACCCGGTAGGCTATCTGAAAGCCGTCAGGGCGATCTGTGATAAAAATGGTATTCTTTTGATCATTGATGAAGTAATGAGCGGCTTCGGACGTACCGGAAAATGGTTCGGGTTCATGAACCATGATATCATCCCTGATATGATCTGCATGGCAAAAGGATTAACCTGCGGTTATTTACCCTTTGGTTGTTTAATGGTGAGTGATAAGATCGCCGCCAAATATGATGACACTTATTTATCCCTGGGCTTAACCTATTCCGCCCACCCGGTCAGTTGTGCGGCTGCATTAGAAACGATCAAGATATATGAAGATGATGATTTAATTGCGAATGCTGCAACGATGGGAAGGTATGTGGAACAGGAAGTGGAAAAATTAAAACAAAAACATCCCAGTATCGGGGATTTCAGGAATACAGGTTTGCTGGGTTGTATTGAGCTTGTCAAGAACAGGAAAACAAAGGAACCGATGGCTCCCTTCAATGCTAAACCCGATGAAATGGGGGTGATGAATAAAG
>CAZZDQ010000064.1:0-14347 GCA_964652845.1 uncultured Chitinophaga sp. | reverse complement strand
TACGGGCATAGTTCAACGGCAGAATAGCGGTCTCCAAAACCGTTGATCTTGGTTCGAATCCAGGTGCCCGTGCAAAGAACATTAAATATTTTACGATGAATAAAATAGCCAATTATTTCCGCGAATCGATCAAGGAACTGAGGGAAAAAGTGAGCTGGCCCACCTGGACACAGCTGCAGCAATCGACCATGATCGTGCTCGGGGCCACACTGGTGATCACGTTTATCGTGCTGGGGATGGATTTCCTGGCCGGTAACGGGCTCAAACTTATTTATCAATTCATATTTCCCAAGTAATTAGTGATGGAAGAGAATACCGAAAATATACAACCACAACCGGAAACGACCACAGCGGTTGAATCGAATACCAAATGGTATGTGCTCCGCGTGATCAGCGGCAAGGAAAGAAAAGTGAAGGAATACCTGGATAAGGAGATCAGCAGGGGTGGATGGAAACAGGTCAGCCAGGTTTTATTGCCCCTGGAAAAGATCTATAAAGTGGTGAACGGAAAGAAAGTGATGCGTGAAAGGAATTCCTATCCCGGCTATGTGATGATCGAAATTGCCAATGGCAAACTCACGGATAATCTCAGGGATGTGATCAGGAATACGACAAACGTGATCCACTTCCTTGGAAAAGATAACCCTATTGCCCTCCGCAAGGCGGAAGTGAACAAGATGCTCGGTAAAATGGACGAAATGGCCGAATCCGGAGGTATCAGCATGATCGAGCCATTTATCGTGGGCGAAACCATCAAGATCATTGAAGGCCCCTTTAACGACTTCAACGGAGTGATCGAAGAAGTGAACGACGAAAAGAAAAAACTTAAAGTGACCGTGAAGATCTTCGGGCGTTCGACCCCTGTAGAACTGAATTATATGCAGGTCGAAAAGATCAGCTGATCAGGCTTGCTCATTCCCCGGCGCAACGAACCGGTATCCCACACCCTTGATGGTGATGATCTCCACCGAAGGATCCTCTTTCAGGTATTGTCGCAGTTTGGTGATATATACATCGAGATTGCGTGAGTTGAAAAAAGAATCATTCCCCCATATCTTTTGCAGGATCTCTTTGCGGTTGATGATCTGGTTGCTGTTTTCCGCCAGCATCTGCAGGAGTGCCGTTTCCCGGAAGGAAAGCTTTTTTTCTTCTTTTCCGCTTGTAAGTGTTTGCCGTTGCAGGTGAAAACTGAATTTCCCGATGGTGAGAACAGCAGGACTGCCGGATAGTCTTCTTTCCTTATGGCGCAGGAGGTTATTGATCCTTACGATCAGTTCCTCCATGCTGAACGGTTTCCGGATATAATCATTGCCGCCCAGTGCAAACCCCTTTACCACATCTTCCGTTTGCGTCTTGGCTGTTACAAAAAGAAGGGGGATGTTGGAGTCGGTTCCCCTGATATCGCCGGCCAGCGTAAAGCCATCCTTATTCGGCATCATAATATCCAGTACGCAGATATCGGGACTGCTCTTATGAAAACGCTGCAAGGCCCTGACCCCATCAGGTTCAAGGAATACTTCAAAGCCCCTGCTCTCCAGGCTTTCCTTTACGATCTTGCCCAGGGCGGGCTCATCTTCGGCATAGAGAATCCTTATTTTATCCATGCTGGTTCCGGGGAATTGAAAAAACAAATGTAGCGCCTTCTCCGCCAGTGGGAACCAGTTCCAGTGTTCCCCCATGCTGTTTGATCACCTGCCATGCATAACTCAGTCCCAGGCCATATCCCCTGGTTTGGTGAAGATCCCCTTTTGGCACGCGGAAAAATTTTTCGAACACTTTGTTTTTGTATTCCTGCGGGATCCCGATCCCGTTGTCCCTGATAGTGAAATGCACCGCTTGTTCGTCACCTGATAAGGTTATGATGATCTGGGGGATCTTGTTACAATATTTTAGTGCATTGTCCAGCAAATTGAACAGGGCTCCGCTGATATGCAATTTGTCTCCGTAAAAATCAAGATCACCCGAACTGTTCACTTTGACAGTAGCCTGTGCTTTATCAAGCTGGGGTTTTAATGACTGGATCACTTCATCTGTCAGGGCCCCCAGGTTGAGCTGTTCGGGGGAAAAAGGGATCGCTCCCTGTTCAAATTTTGAGAACTGGAGCGCATTGTCAACCAGCAGGGACAAACGCTGTAATTCATTTTGCGAAAGAGACAGGTATTCTTTTATTTTATCCGGATCCTTCAGCGCATTGAAATGCTGCAGGGCCTCAATGGCCACACTCACTGTTGCGATCGGGGTCTTTAATTCATGGGTGATATTGCTGATAAAATCATTTTTCTGCGCCGACAATCTTTTTTGCCTCACCATATTTCTAAAGAGTAAAATAAAAGAAAGGATGGTGATACCCAGTAAAAGCAGGGAGAATAATACCGGGAGTGAAATTTTTTTCAGCAGGTAAGCGCCCGTATGGTAAAGTTGCAGCCGGTAATTCACAGGCCGTGTCAGCCCTACTGTAACCTCGGCAGCATTTTCGGGCATAGGCGTGCTGTCATTCTTAGTTATCCTGAACGGGATATCGATCTTTTCCCTGTGAAAAGCAGCACGGCAAGCGGAATCGATCTCCTGCACACGCAGTGAATCCTGCAGGGAATCCACGTCCACAAGGATCTTATAAAAATGATCATTCGGGGGAGGGGGGATGCCACCCTGACCCCTGTGAATAAAATCGTAGGTCTGGTTAATGGATACGATAGTCTTTCCCTTCAGGTTGTATTGTTTGAAAACCGAGTCATTGAACTTATGTTGCAGGGCGCTGATCGTGGTCATCAACGCTTTTTTGGGGCCCAGTTTTTTCACTATTTCCGAATGGTCACCGGAGTCCCTGATGATGATGTTCATATTCCCCGATCGGGAACTGTCGCCCGGAAATTTATCCAGTTTTAATTCAATGGCCTGCAGGAAACTCACCGCATCATTGAATGTTGAGCCGGTCCGGATGGATAATAATCTTTTCTCGCGGATATAATTATCCCGCAGCCAATAAACCTGGAAAGCTGTAATGAGCATGATCGCCAGGATCATCAATACCGATAGCCAACGATTCTTATTCACGCATCTGAAATTTTTACAAAAATAAAACCGGGAAACTACCAGGCCTCTTTCTTTAACCTTAATTAACCTTATTGCAAGTTGAATTAACTATGAAAGCTGGTCCAAGGATTATTTTTGCTGAAATTTAAAACTATGATAAAAAAATTCATACCATCTCTTCTGATCCTGGCAGCCGGCCAGGCTGTCGCCCAGCAACAGCAGGGTTCCGTCGTCTATACACGGACCGTGCAAATGATAGCCCACCTGGATATCAACGGGCAGGAAAGCGTAGCGCCCCAGACAAGGACAGATAATTTCGAACTCAAATTCAGCGGGAACAAAACCCTCTGGAAAATGCAGGAGCAGGACAATAATGATGCAGGTGACGGGGGCGGCAATGGCATGCAGATCAAGATGATGATCGCCGGCAGCAACGATGTGTTATACACAGACCTGGTTTCGAAAAAGACTACGGAACAAAAGGAATTATTTGATAAATCTTTCATTGTGGATGACAGCATCCATGCCCTCTCCTGGAAGATCACCGGTGAATCCAAAACGATATTGAATCATCATTGCACCCGCGCAGAAGCCACCCGCATTGCCAAAAAGATAGCCATGAATATGGATAACGGCGTAATGACCCGGAAAGAGATCCAGGATACTTCCCTGGTAGTTGCCTGGTTTACCGGGGAGATCCCAGTTTCCGCAGGACCTGCCGAATACCAGGGACAATTGCCGGGATTAATCCTGGAAATGAATATCGGTAACGGCAAGCAGGTGTTTGTGGCCAATTCCCTTTCTGAAAAAGTGGACCTGGCCGATATCAAAGAACCCGCAGGTAAAAAACATTATACTTCCGACGAATTCAAAAAAGAACAAACCAAGATGATGGATGAAATGCAGCGCAATATGCCCGGTAAAGTGAAATTCAAATCCAATTGATATTCAAAAATCATTCGATGCCCCGGAAACTTCTGCTTGTTTTGTTGATCTTGTTGGGCCTGTCTCCCTGCCGGGCTCAAAGGAATGGTATGATCAGGGGACTGGCCTTTGATTCCATTTCCCGCCAGGCGGTTCCTGCTGCCACCATCACTTTGCTGAAGAAGAAAGATTCAGCACTGGTATCTTTTACCATGACGGGCAGTGACGGAAAATTCCAGCTGAACAATATTGCGGACGGTGAATACCGCCTGCTGATCACGCACGTGAACTATCACAATTACAGCCGCAATTTCACCATCAGTGATTCTAACCGCGTTGTTGAACTGGGGAATATTTTCCTTTTTGATAAGACAAAAGTGCTGCAGGGGGTGACGGTCACCAATGAAGCTCCGCCGGTGACCCTGATCAATGATACCGTGCAATACAATGCCGGTTCATTTAAAACTCCTCCCAATGCAAGTGTAGAGCAATTACTGAAAAAATTACCCGGCGTGCAGGTACAGAAAGACGGGAGCATCAAGGCCCAGGGAGAGAATGTGAAACGGGTGCTGGTTGACGGGAAAGAATTTTTCGGTAATGATCCCAAGGTCGCCACCAAGAATTTACCCGCCGATGCGGTGGACAAAGTGCAGGTCTATGATAAACAAAGCGACCAGGCCCAGTTGACGGGCATTGACGACGGAAACTATGAAAAAACCATTAACCTCAAGCTCAAGGCCGATAAAAAGAGAGGTTTGTTCGGTAAAGTGAATGCCGGCGCCGGCACCGATAATCGTTATGAAGGGAAATTCAATGTAAACTCCTTCAAGGGCGCCCGCCAGATGTCTGTCATTGGTATGGGGAATAACACGAATGCCGAAGGCTTCACATTCATGGACATGTTGAATTTTACAGGAGAACTGGCCAGGATGCAAAGAGGCGGCGGAAATATCAATATCAATATTTCCGGAGATGATGCAGCATCGATGGGTATCTATGGCGGAAACCGGAACAGCGGGATCAATACCGCCTGGGCGGGTGGTATCAATTACAATAATATCATTGGTAAGAAACTCGACTGGCAGAGCAATTATTTTTATAACCATTATAACCCGAAAACGGAAAGCAGCGTGCAGCGCCAGTACTTCCTCCCCGATTCCTCTTATTTCTATAACTATAATGCACATACCGATAACATCAACGATAATCACCGGCTGAATTTCAATGTGCTCTGGCAGATCGACACATTCAATTCGATCCACTTCACCCCCTCCCTGGGTTTCCAGCAAACAAATACCCGCTCTTATACAGACTATGAAACACTGACGAGTGAAAACAAACTTGTCAACAGCGGTTTCAGTGACAATAGCTCGTCGAACAGTGGTCATACATTTCGCGATGAGATGGTATGGCGTAAAAAATTTCCCAAAAGGGGAAGGACCTTTTCCCTTTCCTTCCAGAACTCCAACAATGCGAGCAGCGGGGACGGCAGTTTATTTTCCGTCAATCAGTTTTATGATACCAATGGCGGCCTCCTGCACAGGGATACACTGAATCAGCAATATAAAACGACCAATCATCTCGACGGCTACCTCGCGAAGGCAGTTTATACAGAGCCGCTTTCCAAAAGATCCCTGCTGGAACTGAGCCTGGGAAAAAGTTTTACAAGGAATACATCTCAGAAGAATACACAGGACTTCAATAATTTTTCGGGGAAATATGACCTGTTCAACCGGGGACTAAGCAATGATTTTGAGGATACCTATTCCTATTTCACACCCGGTGTGCGTATCCGCTCGCAAAAAAAGAAATTCAATTATGCCTTTGGTGCTTACTGGCAGCAATCGGAGCTGAACGGGAAAATATTTACCGGCAGCAAGGATTCCCTGATCGGCAAAACATTTCAGAACCTCCTGCCCACGGCAAGGGTGCAGTACAATTTTACGCGGTTCAAAACCCTCTATCTCAGTTATGCAGCTTCGGTGAACCAGCCCACCGTTCAGCAATTGCAACCCGTGCCCGATAACAGCAATCCCCTGAAGATCAAAACGGGAAATCCTGACCTGAAACAGGAATATGATCATACGCTACAGGGCCGGCTGATGCTCATTTCGCCTTACAAGAACAAGGAATTATTCCTTTTCCTGAACCTGCAGGCGGTAAAGAACAAGATATCCAATGCCGACAGTATTACGAATGCCGGCATCACCTGGTCAAGGCCGGTGAACGTGAACGGTACTTATAATTTTACAAGTGACGTGGAATACAATATCCCCACGCATTTTATCAAAGGGAATTTCGGAACGTCATTCCGGGCGAGCTTTAACCGTTCGAAGCAACTCGTGAATTCGACACCGAATAATATCAAGACATTTTCCTGGGGGCCGGAAATCCGGTTTGACCTGAACCCCACGGAGAACCTGAATATAAACCTCAATGCCTCTTTGAACCGCGTGCATAGCAGCTATTCATTACAACCTTCTCTCAGCGCCGGGTATTTGACCCAGGATTATGAGGTATCTGCCGACTGGCAAATGCCCAAACAATTCTTCCTGGGTTCGGATTTCACCTATACCATCAACAGCCGCCGGGCAGACGGCTATAATCTCAAAGTGCCTCTCTGGAATGCCAGCCTTAGTAAGATGTTCCTGAAATACAACCGGGGTGAGATCAAATGCAGCGTGCGTGATATTCTCAACCAGAATATCGGCATCAGCCGCAATACCAATAATAATTATATTGAAGATGCAAGGGTGCTCACGCTCCGCCGGTTCTTTTTACTCAGTTTCACCTATAGCCTGAGCAAGACCGGGCTCAACAATGCCGGCAACGGCGGGATGAGGGTGATCATGAAGTAATGACAAAGAACAGGCAGGATAAATAAACATTCCCCGGAACATATTAAAATGCAGATCCGGCTGTAACATTATTACCTGCGATTCGTATATTTTCGTAAGTATTTTAAATCCTTACCAGGAAGTTTTGATCGGTAAATGAATGATGAACAGGAAGATTCAATTCATTGTAAAAGCAGGGAGAAATGACCACTCGCTGTTAATAATTCCTTAAAAAGGTTTTTTTACAATTATTTTTTTTACAAACGGTAACGGGATGCAACATCAATACGGATAGTTTCGTATTTAGTTTAAACCACCAACCAGACTTCATGAGCAGGAAAAATAGTGTATGGGCATTGTTATTCTGTGCAGTCTTGTTTCCTTTCTGTACAAACACCGGGCAAACCACCGGGAAAAAATTACCCGCGAAAAGAACAACGGCAAAGATCAAAATTGACGGGGTCCTGGATGAACCTGCCTGGAAAGAAGCGACACCCGCAACCGATTTTGTAGAATGGCGCCCTGATTTCGGCCGTGCAGAGGATCCCGCCTGCAAAACAGAAGTTTATTTACTCTATGATAACACCTCCGTATATATCGGTGGTTACTGCCATGAAAGGGTCAAAGACAGTATATCGAAGGAACTGGTGGGCCGGGATCAAGTAGGGGTCAACGATTATATCGGGATCATTTTCGATACATACCTGGATAATATCAACGGTGTGGGTTTTTATATCACGCCGCTCGGAGAACAATTCGACGCCAAGTATTCCAACAACAGCAATAACATGGAAGACCCTACCTGGAATGCCGTATGGGAAAGCAATGCGAAAATAGTAGCAGACGGATGGACCTTTGAAATGCGCATTCCTTATTCCGCCCTTCGGTTCGTGACCAAGGACGACCAGGCCTGGGGTATCAATATCACCCGTAACAGGAAAAAGATCGGTCGGCAATACATGTGGAATCCCGTTGACCCGAAAGTGAACGGTTTGCTGAACCAGGAAGGTACCTGGACGGGCATTGAAAAGATCAAAGCACCGGTAAGGCTCTCATTCTCCCCTTATTTTTCTACCTATATTAATCATTATCCCTATCATACTGCTGGTGTGAAGGACTGGACCTCCTCCGTCAATGGTGGAATGGATGTAAAATACGGCGTGAACGATGCATTTACAGTTGATATGACCCTGATCCCCGATTTTGGGCAGGTGCAAAGTGATAACCATGTGCTCAATCTTACTCCTTTTGAGATCAAGTATAAGGAGAACCGTCCTTTTTTTACGGAAGGCACTGAACTGTTCAGCAAGGGTAATCTTTTCTATTCCCGCAGGGTTGGCGGCCAGCCCATTCATTACTGGGATGTGTATAATGAAGTGAACGCAAATGAAACTGTTTTAAAGGATCCCGTGGAAGCAAAGCTCATCAACGCGGCAAAATTTTCAGGACGCACCAAAGGAAAACTGGGGATCGGCGTGTTCAATGCCATTACACAGCCCATGTATGCAACGATCCAGAATACCGGTGACCTGTCCACCCGGAAGATAGAGACGAGCCCGCTGACCAATTATAATATTTTCGTACTGGACCAGTCGCTGAAGAATAATTCAGCTATTTCGTTTATCAATACCAATGTCCTGCGCAGCGGGAGCGATTATGATGCCAATGTGAGCGCTGCTGTATTTGATATCAATAATAAAAAAAATACCTACAACTGGAACGGGGAATTTTCACTCAGCCAGCTGATGATGAGCCCCAGGAATGTGAACGGCTATATGCATAACCTGGGCTTTTCAAAGACAGGAGGAAATTTCAATTTCCAGTTCTACCAGGAGATCTTTGATGATAAATACAGCAAGAACGACCTGGGCCTTCAGTTCACCAACAATTATATCGATCACAGGATTTGGACGGCTTACCGCTGGCAGAAACCGACCGATTGGTATAACCGCATCCAGGTGAACTATAATGGATATTACAGCCTCCTGTTCAAAAAATTCCCGGGACAACTGGTCGATACCAAATTCCAGTTATTCCAGACAAATGTGAACGCCAATTTACAGACGAAAAAAAACTGGCTCCTGGGTGTGCTCATAGGCTGGGTGGCGAAAGGCTATGATTTTTATGAACCAAGAACTACTGGTTATGTCTTCCGATCACCACGCAGGCTGCAATTCGGCTCCTTTTTCGAGACCAATCAAACCAAAAAATATTATGTCAATT
Source organism: uncultured Chitinophaga sp. (assembly GCA_964652845.1). GTDB lineage: Bacteria > Bacteroidota > Bacteroidia > Chitinophagales > Chitinophagaceae > JJ008. Next base: position 5,330 of record CAZZDQ010000064.1, on the reverse strand, counting down.
TCAATTATTTCATGGGCCTGAGAAGTTTGTTCAATAGCCCCAACTACGATCCGGTACTGATGCACAGTTACCGTTTCAGTGACAAATTTTCCATCACCCACCAGATCGAATATAATCCTACCCGGAATGATGCCGGTTTTTATACACAGTATTATGAAAATGATGCCAGCGGGCATCCCGTGTTAAAGGATATCATTTTTTCAAGACGTGACAGGAAGACCGTGGATAATACAATATCATTTAAATACAGCCTGAATAACAGGTCGGGTATTACCCTGAGGGTCCGGCATTATTGGAGCAAGGTGGACATTAAACAACTTTATGACCTGCAAAAGGACGGAACATTACTGCCGACCGTTCACAGCCTTACGCAGGTACCCATCAACAATGAGAACCTGAACCTGCTGAATGTAGATGCCGTCTATACATGGGAGTTTGCACCCGGCAGTTTTATCAACCTGGTGTGGAAGGAGAATACCCAGCTTTCGGATGCCATAACACAATACGGGTACTTTAAGAATTTCAACAATACCATTGCCGGTCCTCAGAATAATAATCTTTCCCTGAAGATCATTTATTACCTCGATTACCTGGATTTCAAAAAGTGGAAAAAGAAAACCGCTTTCTTAAGACAGAAGAAGAAAACAAATTATTCATACAACAGTCCGGGTAATAATAATACACAGGTTTTCTAAAGACTTTCGCAAAACTAAAATTCTTTTCCTTCCGGGATTTATTAATACCAACTGATAAGACAGCTTTCACGGAATCTATCAGATAAATAGCAGTGCTTTTTCGTATTGCCTGTGTCATCCTGCCTTGGGCTGGCAGGTGTATGCCTTTTTTTAGAAACGGTTTTCAATTATCGGTTTCAGTAAAACCTCGCCTGTCCTGCGATCACCCTAAAAGGCTGTGAAAAGAAATCATCGATCTTTTTGTTGAATTCATCTTTATACACGACCGGTGTGCTGTGACCGGAATCGGGCAAGATCCATAAATAGGCATTCGGAATATTTTGGAAGATCAACAAAGTATGGACCGGTTTGAGAACATCATGATCGCCGCCGATGATAAGCGCCGGCGTTTTGATCTTTTGAAGATCGGTAAGGGGGATATGGGGCTCTTCCAACAGTAACCGCATCAGTTTCCATTCGTCTTTTTCCTTTTCCGTTTTGACGGATTTATTTTTGAGCTTGGTATATTCCGGCATGACTATATCAATGACATCCTGGTTCACGGCCGAAGTATCCGGGGTCAGGTTAGCGCCCGTCACAGCCAGTTTCTTAACTTTTTCAGGGTGGCGGATATTCAGCAGCAAGCCGTTGATCCCGCCATCGCTCCATCCGATCACAAAGGCCGAGTCGATCTTCATGGCATCGAGTAAGGCGGCATAATCATCCGCCATCATTTCATAGGAAAGCGAATCACCTGCATCCTTCGACTTTCCCTGGGCCCGGCTGTCGGCAATGACCACTTTATATTTCTGGGAGAAATAAGGGATCTGGTAAATGAAATTATTGATCGAACCCCCATTGCCGTGAATGATGAGCAGGGGCTGTCCCTGTCCATAAGTCTCACAATACATCTTAAAACCACGGATATCATAATATTTCCCCGCAGCAGGATTATTACCATAAGGGATCTTGCCGTTCTTCAGCTGCTCAAAGAAATCCTTAGTGATCTGGTCTATATTCTGACCAAATATACCTGCATGCACAGCGAATGCTGCTACCAAAAAGGAAATTGCTTTTTTCATATATAATTTTTTCCCCGGTTATATACACCGGAAAGCGAAAATAGGATTTTAAAACTTTGTTTAATGGCTTTTGCTTTCAAGGATCGTTTCATTGAATGTGGGAACATACCAAATAAAGGACCGCCTGAATGAATAGCAGTATCCTTTGTATAAAAGATAAATTCTATCTTTATATCAATGAAGGGGCTTATGAGAAAAAAGTTTACCGCTTTACTGTTTTCCTTTTATATAATGCCCTGCCCCGCCCAGCGGGATGCTTCCCTGAATACGAACAGCACTGTTTTATTCGATGCTTCCAATAATGGCAATTCCGTGCACCTGGCTGATATGAATGGACACCCGCTAAACGGCAATGTACAGCAGGATGTCGCGGGAAGCCCATATATCAATGAGGACTGGGCCTGGGCCAATCTTACCCTTTCTCAGGGGAAGATTTTGACAATGGTTGCCGTTAAGCTGAATATTGAAAATAATGAATTGCACTATACTGACAGTACGGGAAAGGAACTGGTGGCCATGGAAGGAATCGTAAGAAGGGTGGAATACATCAATTTTATCACCAAAGAAAAAACGGGATATCTTTTTAAAAACGGGTATCCTGCTATCAACAAACAAAACCAGGATTTCTATTACCAGGTACTGGCGGAAGGCAAGGCCGAATTGCTTGTAAAAAAAACAAAATATATCAGGACAAGCAAGGATGATATGACCGGCATTATAACCAGGGAGTTCGTGGATGCCGCACAGGTCTATTATGTATTTGCTAATTCTGCGATAAAGCAGTTGAATGCTTCAAAAAAGGAGATCCTGGATATTATGAAGGATAAGGAACAGCTCGTTGACAGTTTTATTGAAACGAATAAGATCAATTTCAAAAAAAACACAGATTTGATCAAATTATTCAATTATTATAATGGCCTGAATTAGGAGATAATTTATAGCTTCCTGCCTTTTGAAATTCGCCTGCTCCCCCTTACCTTTGCTCCCCCAAAGTTCTTTTATCCTCCAACACCCATCTGCCGTTGGGCAGGTATGGCAAGGAGGCTTGAATTGGGAGATTCAGTAATCCCGGCTAATCGGGCTGAACAATCGTTAACACCAAAAAATTTAAAATGGCTACTAAAGATGTCAGCGGCTTTGTAAAGCTGCAATGCAAGGGAGGACAGGCCAACCCGGCTCCCCCCATCGGCCCTGCACTTGGATCCAAAGGGATCAACATCATGGAGTTCTGCAAGCAATTCAATGCCAGGACCCAGGATAAAATGGGGAAGGTACTTCCCGTTATCATCACCGTTTATACTGATAAAAGTTTTGATTTCATCATCAAAACGCCCCCCGCTGCCGTCCAACTGATGGAAGCTGCAAAAATTCAAAGCGGTTCCAAGGAAAGCAACCGGAATAAAGTGGGCAAAGTGACCTGGCAGCAGGTAGAAACCATTGCAAAGGACAAAATGCCCGACCTTAATTGTTTTACCGTGGAAAGTGCCATGAAAATGATCGCCGGCACAGCCCGCAGCATGGGTCTGACCGTAGAAGGGAAGGCGCCATGGGATAACAACTGAGCTTTCATATCCGTCGCAGCGGACTTAAAAAAATTAAAGACGTTTAAAAAATAAATATGGCACAACTCACTAAAAAAAGAAAAGTTGCCAATTCAAAGGTAGACAACCAGAAAGCCTATTCGCTGAAAGAAGCTTCTTCACTGGTGAAAGAGATCAATACCTGCAAGTTCGATGCATCAGTGGACCTGCATATCCGGCTGGGTGTGGATCCCAAGAAAGCGGACCAGGCGATACGGGGTACCGTCAACCTCCCGCACGGAACCGGAAAAACAAAGAAAGTGCTTGTGCTTTGCACGCCTGATAAGGAAGCAGAAGCCAAAAGCGCAGGAGCAGATTATGTAGGGCTCGAAGAGTTCGTCACTAAGATCGAGGGCGGCTGGGTGGATATGGATGTGGTGATCGCCACGCCTTCCGTCATGCCCAAGATCGGTAAGCTGGGTAAGGTACTGGGCCCCCGCAACCTGATGCCCAATCCGAAGACAGGAACAGTGACCAATGATGTGGCTGCTGCCATCAATGATGTGAAAGGCGGGAAGATCGCTTTTAAAGTGGATAAAGAAGGGAATATACATGCTTCCATCGGCCGTGTCAGTTTTGAGTCGGACAAGATCGCTGCCAACAGCCAGGAACTGCTGAATGCGATCATCAAGGCAAAACCATCCTCGTCCAAGGGTACTTACCTGAAAGGGATCAGCATGGCCAGCACCATGAGCCCGGGCATTACGATCGATACAAAAGCATTTGTGCATTAATCGCGGCCGGGACGCTTCAGCGGCCTGAAAGCTTAAAATAACCTGAGCGCTAAAATTGATACTATGACCAAAGAACAAAAAAACGAAGTGATCGAAGTACTGAAGGGAAAATTCTCACAGTACAATAATTTTTATATCACCGATACCGAATCACTGACGGTTGACCAGGTAGTTAAACTGCGCAGGGCTTGTTTTAGCAAGCACGTGGAGATGAAAGTGGCTAAGAACACCCTGATCAAAAAAGCCCTGGAGAACCTGAACAAAGAAAAATATGCAGGGGTATATGATGCCCTTCATAAAGTGACGGCCCTGATGTTCTCGGAGAATCCTAAGGACCCCGCCGTGATCATCAGTTCCTTCCGCAAGGAAAGCAATGGTGAAAAACCTGTGCTGAAAGCAGCTTTTATCAACGGGGAAGTGTTCATGGGCGATAACCAGCTGGCGGTGCTGACAAAGATCAAGACCAGGAATGAACTGATCGGTGAAGTGATCGGCTTATTGCAATCGCCTGCCAAACGTGTGATCGCAGCCCTGTTGCAGCATGCAGAAAAGAACGCAGAAGGAGTGACGGCATAATTTTTTTAAAATAATTACCTGGCTGGATGGTATAGACAGAAAAAGCAAACAAATTTTTTTAATCACACCGCCGGAGAAAAAAACGTGAAGGCGGCAAAAATTTAAAACTATGGCAGACGTAAAAACATTGGCAGAAAGCCTGGTAGGCCTAACCGTAAAGGAAGTACAGGAACTGGCTGACTTCTTAAAAACAAATTATGGCATTGAACCTGCAGCAGCAGCTGTGGTCGTAAGCGGTGATGGCGGCGGCGGTGCTGCAGCAGTGGAAGAAAAGACATCCTTCAATGTGGTATTGAAGAGCGGCGGCGCTTCCAAACTGAACGTGGTGAAGATCGTAAAAGATATCACCGGTCTCGGTTTGAAGGAAGCCAAAGAGATGGTGGACGGCGCTCCGAAGAATATAAAGGAAGGGGTTTCGAAAGCTGAGGCAGAAGAAATAGCCAACAAGCTGAAAGAAGCGGGCGCTGAAGTGGAGATTGCCTGATTTAGCCGGCAATCGAACGATTCCGTATAATTCTATTAATATCCCGGCGAAAGCCGGGATCTTTTCAATTCTGCTGCTTCAAATAGTTTGTAAGGTAGTTGTAAAAAGTTATCTTTGCACCATATCGCGAAGTAGAGCAGCGGTAGCTCGGCGGGCTCATAACCCGCAGGTCGGGAGTTCGATCCTCCCCTTCGCAACAG
>CAZZDQ010000063.1:0-14462 GCA_964652845.1 uncultured Chitinophaga sp. | reverse complement strand
AGGATATCGTTGAGCGAATCGGTGAACACCTCCGATTCACCCCTGTGTTTTTTTCTGAATTTCATAGTGACGGTTTTATTTGGTGGGTTCCTGCAGGATGTCAATGAAATCTGAAGCGGCCGCTTCCATCCTGTTGGCTGTTTTATCGATCTGTGTATTCAGGTAATTATAGGCCAGGTAGGCCGCCAACCCGATCACAAGGCCGGTAATGGACGTGATCAGTTTTGTATAAATACCGCCGGCAATGGTGCTCACTTCAAAATCATTGGTGGAATTGATATTCGAAAACAGTTTCATCAGTCCTACCAGGGTGCCCACAAAACCGAAGATGGGCGCTGCTTTGGAAACAACCGACAGGCCGTTCAGGTTCTTTTCCAGTTTATACATTTCCAGTTGGCCTATATTATCCATGCTTTTTTCTATCCCGTCGATCGGCTTGCCGATCCGTTGGATGCCTTTGTCGATCACCCGGGCCACCGGGTTATTGGTATTCTTGGCAAAATTCCGGGCGGCGGCAATATTCCCGCTGACAATATTGTCGCGGATAATATTCATGAAATTACTGTCGATCCGGGAGGCATTGCGGATCGCCATCAGCCTTTCGGCAAAGACATAGACCCCGTAAAGCAGCATGATAGCCAGCGGGATCATGATCCATCCGCCTTTTTGCAGGAGGTCGAAAAAACTCATGTGTTCCCCCGGTTTATTGTTGATAATGGCGTTGGTAGCCAGTTTTTGGGCCGAATCGGCGATCTGTAGTAAGTCGATCATAGTGGTTTCTTTAGGTGTAAATGTAGATGTTGAAAAAAATTAAAATCCGGTTTTGTTTTCAACATAGTTGAATAACGCTGAAACCATAAAAAAATAATGCCATCTGTCCGATGGCACTATACTTTTGAAATATTTTAACAAGTTTATCTCCCGTCCGTGGCGCCGACCTGCTTCATCATCAGGGCCTGGAGTTGTTTCATGGTGCCCTGCATGCCTTCGATGCTGCCGTCGAGGAATAATACGTTCCCCTTGCTGAGTTCCGCATAATTCTTGATCGCTTCGGTCCACATGCTGAACAGGATCACATTGGTGTCCAGGTTAGCCTGTTTCATCTGTTCGGCAGCTTCCGTCATCCCTTTGGCCACTTCCTGGCGGAAAAGCGCAACCCCCTGCCCTCTCAACCGTGCAGCTTCTTTTTCTGCTTCTGCCGCAATTTTGATCGCGTTCCCCTCCGCTTCCGCAGACTTTGTTTTCGTGATCAGGAGGGCCTGACCTTCATTTTCTGCAGCTGCCTTGAGGTTATTACTGGCCACAACCTTGCTCATGCTGTCCATGATCACTTTGTCAAACGTGATATCATTGATCTGCAGGTCCTGCAGGTGATAGCCCCATTGTTCCAGGGTATGGTCCACCTGCTCCTTCACAAATTCCACGATCTCTTTCCTCAGTCCAAGGATCTCTGCCTGTCTTTTTGTAGCCACGAATGCCCGGATATTTCCTTCGATGGTCCGCACAAGGGCTTGCATCAGGTCCTTATCGCTGATGAATTTGAATGCGACATTTTTGATGGTCTCCTCTTCCTGGTTCAATACGGAATACAGCAGCATGGATTTAAAATATACATTGGCCTGGTCAAAGGTCACGGCCTGGAATTCCAATTCTACCGAACGGTTTTGGATGGACACTTTGCGGTACACTGATTCCAGCAAGGGTATCTTGATATTCAGGCCGGGGCGGGCTATCCGCCGGTACTTGCCGAACATAGTAATGACCCCGATATATCCCTGGTTGACGGCAAAAAGTGAACTCAGAAATATCAATACCAACAGGATGATCCACCAGTATTGCACAAGCCATTGAGCGATATTCATAATTGTAAATTTTGGAACTGTAAGGTAGCGATTTTTAGTTTGCGCAATTCAGAATGGCCCGATAGCCAACAACCTCGGTTTTAAAGCCCGGATACAAATCATACTAAATCAATAGCCCCCATCGGGGGTTGAATATTTTTGCTCCGAAAGGTCAAATTAATACTGGAATAGTTTTAGAAAGTGAAAGTCCGAAGGACTTAAAATTCAATAACCCCGGTTATAAACCGGAGAGACAAATAATGGAGTTTGGCAACCCGATTTTTGGGTTGAATATTGTCTATAATAGATACTTTTCTTCAAATTCAATCCCGTTTTCACATAATAATCTTTTATATTCCTCAAAGAAATTTTCAATTTTATGATGCTCTTTCTGATTTTTAATGTACTCAATGACCCTGTCTTTTTCTTTTATTGAATAAGTAAATGCCCCATAGCCATCCTGCCACCCTTTAAATTCAGGGAACAGTTTAGATTCCTTCATCCAAATACTGGATGCGACTTTTATATTCTTAACATAATCGCTTAAGCTAGTAGATGAGTGTAAATCGGAGAATATATGAACGTGGTCAGGCATGCCATTTATCCGGTATAATTTGCAGTGATGATTATTTATAATTCCCCAGATATATTTGTATAGTTCAGATTCATGTTTTTCATTGATCGTTCTGTTCCTGTATTTTGTACCAAAAACAATTTGGTAAAATATTTGTCTGTAAGTGCTCATCACCTGAATATTGGGATATTATTGTTCAACCCATATGCGGGTTGCAGGATCTATTATTTTTATACCCCCTGTTTCACGACGGTTAATAATATTCAATCCCTCCGGGATTGAGTTGATCCACAGGGATCTCTGGGTCCTGGCATTCGCTACCACCTGTTTCGCAGGCGGTTAATAATATTCAATCCCTCCGGGATTGAGTTGATCCATAGGGATCCCTGGGTCCTGGCATTCACTACCACCTGTTTCACGACGGTTAATAATATTCAATCCCTCCGGGATTGAGTTGATCCACAGGGATCTCTGGGTCCTGGCATTCACTACCACCTGTTTCGCAGGCGGTTAATAATAATCAATCCCTCCGGGATTGATTTTATTTAAAAATTGATTTAAAAAGGGAAATTACATTTGACTGCCCAGGTACGAATGTTTTTTAACACATAAAATAGTGGAAATTTATCCTTTTAGCCCTTTTCTTCCCAGATCTGAACAAGATGTGCCATCGTTTCGACCGCTTTGTTCATATCCTGCACACTGATATATTCATGTTTGGAATGAATGGCCTGTTCCCCGGCAAATAAATTGGGGCAGGGTAACCCCATAAAAGATAGTTTGCTTCCATCGGTGCCGCCACGAATACTTTCTGTTTTCGCCCTCAGGCCTGCTCTTTCAATAGCTTCTTTGGCATGCGACAGCACTTCGGGGTATTTGTCAAGGACCTCTTTCATGTTGCGGTATTGTTCTGTTACGGTAAATTCAAAGCTTGCTTTCGGATAAGTTCGCATCCGCTCCTCGATCTGCGTGCGGAGGTAATCCTCTTTTTTTTGCAGGCCTTCCGTTTCAAAATCACGGATAATAAAATCAATGGTGCATTTTTCGGCAATACCCTCCATGCGAAGGGGATGGATGAATCCTCTTTTGCCTTCAGTCGATTCGGGTGAAAGCCTGTCCTTTGGCAGGGCCGCAAGGATCTCGCCCGCGATTTTCAGGGAATTGATCATTTTTCCTTTTGCATACCCGGGATGGGCGCTCACCCCATGAATGACCACTTGTACCGCATCGGCGCTGAACGTTTCGTCTTCCAGTGAACCGATATCCCCTCCATCAACGGTATAGGCATAATCTGCGCCCAGTTTTTTCATGTCCACTTTCGCAGTACCCTTTCCCACTTCTTCATCGGGAGTGAATAAGATCCTTATCGTACCATGCCTGATATCTTTATGGGTCATCAGGTAATTTGCAAGATCCATGATCTCCGCCACGCCGGCCTTGTCATCGGCGCCCAGCAGGGTTTTGCCAGAAGCAGTAATAAGATCTTTTCCTATCTGCGATTGCAGGTCGGGGTAATCAGCCATTTTGATCACCTGGTTTGTATCGTCAGGTAGAACAATATCCTGTCCTTTATAATTCTTATGGAGAATGGGTTTAACACCCGTACCGCTGCAATCGGGTGCCGTATCCACATGGGCGCAAAAGCAGATGACCGGTATTTTTTTGTTTGTTGTGGAAGGGATCGTGGCATACACATACCCGAACTCATCCATAGCAGCATCCGGCAAACCGATCCGTTTTAATTCATCCACGAGCATTTTTCCCAGTGTCTTTTGCTTTTCTGTGCTGGGATAAGTGGGGGAAAGCGGATCGCTTTGCGTATCGACCTGTACATACCGCATGAACCTTTCTGCAGCGGTGAATGAATAATCAGCGAACATATTAAAAATTAGGGCATTAAATATACAACTTAATCAGATGGTGAAATGCTTTTGGTAAGAAAAACAAAAGGCCTTATCTTTTCCCTCCATCAAAACCAACTAACATGAAAAAATGGATCATCGGTTCCTTTGTAGGAGCCATTATTGTTCTTGTCTGGCAATTTGCTTCATGGATGTTTCTCCCCGTGCATGACAAAGCAGCAAAATATACTGCTAACCAGGACCAAGTCCTGAATGCAGTCACCGCCAATATCAGTGAAGATGGCATGTACATGCTGCCGAGTGCTCCCACTAAAAAACAGCAGCAGGACATGATGAAAAGCATGGAAGGCAAACCATGGGCTACTGTTATCTTTCACAAATCGATGCACAATGATATGACCATGCGGATCATCCGCAGTTTCCTGGTCTATTTCTTTCTTACGCTTTCGCTGATCTATGTGTTGTCCCGCGGGGGCACGCCGACTCGTATGCGATCTTTTTCCGGCTCTTTTGCACTCGGGTTATTTGCTTTTATCTGGAGTGATTACCAGGGGCATATTTGGTTTGACCTGCCCTGGCATATGATCCTTGGCGACCTTGTGGATTCACTTGTTGCATGGAGTCTGTGTGGAATATGGGTGGGCTGGTGGCTGAACAGGAAACCGAAGACGGGCATGATGGCCACTGCATAAATGACCGGCCAATGAATATACCCTCTCAATATCGTAAGATGTTGAGAGGTTTTTTATGCGTTAGGTAAAATGATACGTGGGCTGCCCACAATCTCCACCAACTCCAGTTCAAAAACAAGATCTTGCCCTGCCAGGGGGTGATTGGCATCGAGTTCAACTGTTTTTTCTTTAATGGATGTAATGACGACGGGGAGCTGGTTGCCCTGGCCGTCATTCAGGGCCAGTTGCATACCTGGTTCCAGTTTCATATCGGCGGGAAATTTTTCTTTGGGAAATTCAAAAACCATGTCCGCCTTTCTTGCCCCGTAAGCTTCATGATAGGGAATGGTGATAGTCTTCTTTTCGCCCACCTGCATACCGTGAACGCCTTTATCGAACCCGGTGATCATGGCGCCTCCTCCCAGTTCAAATTCCAGGGGCTCACGTTCCAGGGAGGAATCAAATGTCTGGCCGGAGGTCAATTTCCCATGGTAATGTACTTTGACCTTATCACCTTTTTTTGCCTGTTGCATCGTTAGATTTTCTGAGCAGCAAATTAACATAATAATTATCAGGGCCTGTAAATAATCTGTATAAGGTTCTGATAATTTCCTGAAATTTGAGTATGAAAATAAATTTCTATCGCTTCATTTTTTTAATGACTCTTTTTTTGGCATTTGTAGTCGACGGTATTTGCCAAAAAAACGATCCGGTCATCACACCGGGTGCGGAAAGGATGGATGTCTACCTCCCTTTTCTGAAGGATAAAAAGGTCGGTGTCTTTGCGAACCCCACTTCCCTGGTAGGGAAAACACACCTGGTCGACACTTTATTGAAACTGGGCATCCGCGTTACTGTCATCTTTGGTCCGGAACATGGATTCAGGGGTATTGCTGATGCCGGAGAAAAGGTCAGCAATTATATTGATGAAAAAACCGGGATACCGGTGGTCTCCCTGTATGGCACGAAAAGATATCCTTCAGAGGAGGACCTGAAAAACGTTGATATCCTGATCTTCGACCTGCAGGACGTGGGATGCCGGTTTTATACCTATATCAGCTCCATGCAGGATTACCTGGAAGCGGCCCTGGAAAACCATAAGCCTTTATTATTGCTTGACAGGCCTAATCCCAATGGTTTTTATGTGGACGGGCCGGTGCTGGACATGAAATTTAAAAGCGGGGTCGGGAAACAACCCATTCCCATCGTATATGGAATGACCATGGGAGAATATGCCCGTATGCTCTGCGGGGAAAAATGGCTATCGGATAAAGCCAACACCATCAACGCCTATAATGTCACAACAAAGCCGACCAGGGATACACCCTTTCATTTTCTTGTCATTAAATGCAAGGGATATACGCATGAGTCAAGATACATTTTGCCTGTGAAGCCTTCCCCCAACCTGCCGGAAATACAATCCATTTACCTTTATCCTTCCACCTGCCTTTTTGAAGGCACCGTGCTGAGTGAGGGCAGGGGGACCGATGAGCCTTTTGAACAATTCGGACATCCCTTGTTTCCAAAAGATCTTTATTCGTTCATTCCGAAACCTAATGAAGGCGCCAAACAATCCAAACATTATTTTGAGACCTGTTATGGCTGGAACCTGCATGCCGCACCAGATGAAGTGTTGATAAAGATCAACAAACATATCCAGCTAAAATGGCTGATCGAAGCGTACAAACTTTTCCCCGGGAAGGACAGTTTTTTCCTCAGATCAAATTCTTTCAACAGGCTGGCTGGAAATGATGTGCTCATGCAACAGATAAAGGACGGTCTCAGTGAAACGGAGATCAGGAAGAGCTGGGAGCCGGCGCTCAGTGCTTTTAAAGAGATCAGGAAAAAATACCTGCTCTACGATGATTTTTCCAATTAATATCCTTATTGATGCCTGGCGAATACAAGAAACTCCGCATTATATTCATGGGTACGCCGGAATTTGCCCTGGCATCCCTTGATGTGCTGTTCAAAGCCGGGTGTAATATCGTGGGCGTCATAACAGCTCCGGATAAACCAGCCGGGAGGGGAATGAAACTCAGTGAAAGCCCTGTCAAAAAATATGCCCTCAGGCATAAATTAAAACTTTTACAACCGGAAAAATTAAAGAACCCTGCCTTTTTGGATGAGTTGAGATCATTGCAAGCCGACCTGCAAATTGTCGTAGCCTTCCGTATGTTGCCAGATGCGGTCTGGAATATGCCACCCCAGGGGACGGTCAATCTTCATGCAAGCCTGTTACCGCAATACCGTGGTGCGGCGCCGATCAACTGGGCGGTCATCAACGGGGAAAAGGAGACCGGTGTAACCACTTTTAAATTAAAACATGAGATCGATACCGGAGATATTCTCTTGCAGGAAAGCATTCCTATCGGGGAAAATGAAACAGCGGGAGAGTTGTATGACAAACTGAAAGAAGCAGGAGCAATGCTGCTGTTGGAAACAGTAAAAGGATTAGCTGAAGGGACTTTAAAGGAAATTCCGCAGGTCTCAGTGCTCAGTACTGAGCACTTAGTACTCAGACAAGCTCCTAAAATTTTCACGGCAGACCGCAAAACAGACTGGACAAAAAACCTGGAAACGATCCATAACCTGGTCCGCGGTCTTTCTCCTTACCCTGCCGCCTTCACTGAATTAAAGGATAAAACACTGAAGATATTCAGGTGTGAAAAAGAACCGGCTGTTCCCACGATCAAACCGGGCAAATGGGAAAGCGACGGGAGATCTTACCTGAAATTCGCCTGTGCAGACGGATATATCTCCGTTAAAGAATTACAGCTGGAAGGGAAAAAAAGAATGGGCATTGAAGAATTCCTGAGAGGTTACCGCTTTGAATAAAAAATGCTGCGGGATGCGCAGCATTTCCATTCTTAAAAATTCATATTTATTTCACACCCAGTTTATCCATTATATTCCTGCTCAGCGCTGCTTTCGGCATCACAATGCTGATCGTATTGATGGCAAAATAAGCTTCCGATACATTGATGTACCCGTTCAGCGGCCCTACATTGCCCCATGAATTCTTCACCACGAAAAATGATTTGCCTTCCCTCGACCGTTCCACCCCGATGATATGCATCAGGTGATCATCCTGGGTGGTCAGGTTCTCATACAATTGTTGCCTGATCTTTTCATCCCAGGGCATTTCTTTCATATCGGCATTGATCATTTCCTTGGTATAATTGACAGAGGGGTCCAGGTTCAGGGCCATCCCCACATTTTGCCGGAACCCGTTATTGCTGACATCAGCATCCCAGGCCACGGAATACCCATTGTTAACTGCTGCCTTCACCAGTTCGATGAGTTCATTCATCGGGACATTATAAAAAGACCCGTTGGCAAAATTATCCGGTACCTGCAGGATAAATGATTTATAAAAGGGTTGGTGAGTAAAGGAGGTGAGACTGATAAAATCATCCGCGTTGAAATGAAGGACATCGCTGGCAAATGATTTGGGGGTGTAATTTTTTCCTTCATATTTGAAACTGGCAGGGGGCATGCCCAGCGTCGCATCAAGGACCTTTGTATAACCATCCAGCCAATCCGCAGAAATAGGGATCTTTTTTAATACGCTGTCAAGGTAAGCTTGCAGTTGAGCTTCCATTTTTTGGTGATTGTACATTTTGTCTCCGTTGGTCAGCCCGGTATACACATTCAGTGGTATGGCTCCGTAGGTGGCGACGGCCCTGATCTCATCATGTCCCAGTCCGCCTTCCCCGAACTGTGCCTTTCCCTGACGGAGAATATAGTTCTTCGCTTTCTCAATATAAATATTACGCACCGTGAACATTTCGCTGAGATCGATGCTGCGTTTATCCTTCCTGATCTCCTCACTTTCGATCAGGGAAGTAACGGAGAAGCACCAGCAGGTGCCGGTCATGGCCTGGTTCTTCACCGAGGTGGCCTCGACCTTTTTGATATCCAGGAAATTACTTTCCGGCGATTGCAGTAAAGTATTTGACGGCTGAGCGGTTACGGCCAGGGTCGTTACAATGATGCCCGCTGCAAAAAATAGTCTTTTCATACTGTATGTTTTATTTTAATAAACAATTTTTAAAATGAATTTATTTTCTTCCGTTACCTGCAGGGCAGATGCGGCTGCATTGCTGATACGTGCCATATATCCCTCATTTTGCCGGATACCACTGACGGGGCCTAAAACCTTTGCATAGATCACCTTATTATTTGAAGGGTTGATCACCTTGATGATCGTGGCCGGCATAACCTTATCGATGAGCAAGAAATATTTTTTGTCCTGCCATCCGCTGGCGGTCTTGAATATGCCAGCTGTCACTGTTTCATTCTTTGTGATGGGTGAAGTCTTTAATTGCAGGTCAAAATAAGGTTTGAAATAGCCGCCTTCGTTTGGATCCTGGGGATCAGTCACATTATTTTCTGACTGAACCGGGTTGGATTGTTTTGCCGTATCCTTTATTACTGGTTCCTCTTGCTTGTTGTTGACAACGACCTGCTCGGTTACGATCGTGTCTTTTACAATTTTGGAAGGATCTTCGGTATTCTTATTGTTAGCGTTGACCGTTTCAGTTGTCCCGGTTTCCGGGGCAGGCCTGATCTTATATTTATAAAAACCCACGATCAGTTTCTGTCCCAATAAGATCTTATCTCCCTGTAAATGGTTCCAGTCCTTGAGACTGGCTTCGGGGGTATGGCACCTGCGGCTCACTTTGGTCAGGTTATCTCCTTTACTGACCAAATAATAGACCGTTTTGGTCTGGTTATCCACCGCCGCAATGGTTGTATCCTGTACGGGTATACGGATGGTTTTATCAGCGACCAGGCCCTTACTCATTTCCATTTTATTATAATCGGCGATCACCCGGGGAGCCAGGTGAAATAACCTGCCCACTGAATAAAAATTATCCTTTGGCTGCACTTTATAATCCATAAAAAAGACCTCATTGCCATTTTGTGCAGCCAGGAATAGTGTTGTAAAAAGAGGGATCGATATGAATGATATCCTTTTCATCGGCAGGTAAACCGGGCCTACAAAGATGCGGCATTTTTACCGATCAGCCGCCGGCAAATCCTTCAAAATCCTTAATTCTTTTGGATAATAATTGTTGATACGTCCGGGGAGAATATTGATCCACCCCAACCGATGGCGCTGAAAAGAAACGGTTTGCCAGCCTGCCTGAACATTATTTAATTCTATCGTTTTCTTTTGCAGATAAAGAATCGCCGAATCCAGATCGAGTTCCGTACCGGGAACAGATGAATTCAACAGATTACTCATCGCCAGTGCATGCGCAGGGATGAATTTACCGGGCAGGACTTGGCCCAATTCAACACCACAATATTTTACATCCAGTTTTCCCTGCAAGATTTGCAGGTCGTTTTTCATTTTTTCATTCATTGCAAAGACCTTTTCCCCGATCTTTAACAAGCTATTTTCTCCCTTATTGATCCAGTGTTCGATAACCGATGAATCCCCTTTTGAGATCTTTTGTACTTCGGGCTTTCTTTTATGGATGATTTTAAGGGAATCTTCTGTTTTTTTCAGGCAGGCAAGGAAAAAACCTTCTCCCTTCAGTTTATCAGGCCAGAAACGGAGGCCTTTCTTTGTATCCACGATACCCCAACCTGGTTCAATTTGTAATGGGCAATAGGCAATGGGCAATTCTTTTAAAAGCCAGTCTATAATTTCTTCGTTCTCTTCTTTTGAATAAGAGCATGTAGAATAGATCAGGGTTCCTCCTGGTTTTAATGCCGGCAAAATATCGGCCAGGATCCGTTGCTGTCTTTGCGAACAGAGCGCCACAATTCTTTCACTCCACTCTGCTGCTGCTCCCGGAGATCGTCGGAATAAGCCACTGCCGCTGCAGGGCGCATCCACAACGACCAGGTCAAAATAATTTTGCAGGGCCTGAAAATCTTTGGGATCATTATTCGTGACCACTACATTCTCCGCACCCCATTTGATGATATTATCCTTTAACACATTCACCCTTGACCGGATGACCTCATTGCTCATCAGCAAACTATCGCCGGAGATCATTGATTGGATCAGCGTTGATTTGCCGCCCGGGGCTGCACAGAGATCCAGGATACGGAGGGGCATTGACAGATCAACCGTTTGTTTCAAAGCTTGTTCCAAAAACATACTGCTCGCTTCCTGTACATAATAACAACCGGCATGGAAGATGGGGTCGAACGTGAAAGAAGGCCGTTCGTTCAAATAATAACCGTTCTCACACCATAGAACCTTGGTTAATTGGGAAATTGTCCGCCCGTGCCGGTACGGACGGGGGGAGTTGCCCGCCCGCGCCGGTACAGACGGGGGGAATTGCCCGCCCGCGCCGGTACGGACGGGGGAACTCCTTTTTAAAGGGTTCAGGCGAATGGAAACCGGTGGATCATTTTCCCTATGAACATGTAAGAATGCAGCCTCATCATAACTTTCGATTTTTCGCAGGGAACTTAAAAATGATTCAGAAAGCTGCACACTGAATTGTTTTGCCCCTTTCCCCGGGAGAGGGTTGGGTGAGGCTTAAAATGGTTTCTTCACTGCATTCTTATTGATCAGTTCTGTTGCCTGTTGTACCTGCTGGTTATAAACCTGTATCACACTTGATACAATTCCAATATTATCCTGTGCTTCCTTCCAGTTACGTTGTTCAATGGCTTCCCTTATACCCGGAAGGGTCTTCACCCCATACCCGGTATAATAGCCCGGTGCATAGATCTCATGCTTGTACCAGGGTCTGCGGGGCAGTCCGGTACTGCTGGTCAGGCTCTGCTCTGCTTTGAATAATATCTGATTCAATTCATTTTGTTTTTCCACTGACAACTGCATACCATTTCCATAGACCTGCTGAAAAGCTTCCGCATTTTCTTTCAGTTTGACCAGTGCATTGTCGAGATCGCTGAAATTCAAATAAGGCACATCTTCTTTGGGAGCCGGTATAATGAACTTCTTGTTAGGGTCTTTTGCCAGGTCATATATCTTATCCTTTATCATCCTGTTCTCATTCTCCGTTTCCGATCTTTCATTATCAAGCAGCGTTTTGACTTCAGTCGCATAGTCATTGATCGTTTTGTAGAAAGTATTGAAATCAAAAGGCAATACATTGGCATCGGCCAGGCGAAGGATCAAACGGCCGGTTGTCTTGGATAAAGTAACTCCATACTGAAACCCTTTGTCCTTGAATCGGGTGAACATATCATAAGAATCAAAAATGGAATGATATTCTCCGCCGGGATCCTCGCCGCCATAGCCGACGTTCATCGCCGGTACTCCCACATGCTGCAGGAAGGAAGAATAATCGCTTCCTGATCCCAGGGCGCCGATCTTGTAATATTTATTTCCCAGCATCTTTGTCCTTGCTGTCTTATCTGCACTGGCCACAGACTGGGCATAGCGTCGTTCTTTCACGGAAACATGTGTTTCAGGGTCGGTGATATCGCCGATCACTTCATTGAAAAAAGTTTCCAGCGTATGCGACCCTGAAGCGCCTACAAAGCCCCGTCCATTTCCGTCGGTATTGATATAGGCCACCGCTTTTTGTTTCAATTCTTTCTGATGATCCTCGGCCCATTCAGTTGAACCCAGGAGCGCAGGTTCTTCACCGTCCCAGGCGCAGAAAATGATGGTTCTCCTGGGCCTGAAACCATTTTTAACCATTTCTCCGATCGCTTTTGCTTCGGATAATTCTGCCACCATTCCACTCAACGGGTCAGCTGCCCCATTCACCCAGCCATCGTTGTGGTTGCCACGGATCACCCATTCATCCGGCAGATCACTGCCCCGCAGGGTGGCGACCACATCATATAATTGTTTCAGGTCCCAATTGAATTCAAGTTTCATATGCACTTTATCCATGGATGGCCCGAAATGATAAGTGATGGGTAGCCCGCCCCGCCATGCAGCCGGAACTGTTTCTCCTTTTAATGACTGCAGCAGTGGCAGGGCATCCTGGTATGAAATGGGCAGCACAGGAATTTTCATGATCGTCTGGGCATCCTTACGGTCCAGTCGTGTTGCATCTTTTGTAGCCGCCACATCGGGCGTCAGCGGATCGCCTGGATAGATCTGCATGGCCATTACGCTGCCGCGCTGCACGCCGTCTTCACGGCGGAAAGGACCGTTGGGATATACATCTCCCTGCACATAGCCATCATCAGCGGGATCGGAATAAATAATGCAACCCAGGGCGCCATGTTCGGCTGCCACCACAGGCTTGATCCCTCTCCAGGATCCCCCATATTTGGCGATCACGATCTTTCCTTTCACATCAATACCCATTTTTTCCAGTTCTTCGTAATCCGCAGGAACGCCGCGGTTGACAAAGACCAGTTCAGCTGTAACGTCCCCATCGGCAGAATAGGCATTGTAGGTGGGCAGTTGCTCTGCTTTCTGTCCGCTGGTCCTGTCTTCCGGAAGGGTGGGTTCTTCCAGTTTGCATTTGTAAGGTTTGCTACCAAGCAGTTCGACCACCCTTGTTTTGGGCGTGGGAAATAAAGGGTAATAAGAAACAATTTCTGCCTGGTATCCCCAGCTGCGGAAAAGGTTCGCCATGTATTCTGCATTGGCCTTATCCTGCGGACTGCCCACATGGTGAGGATGCGAGGAAAGGAATTTCATCCATTCATCCTGGTCAGTACCCTTAAGGGATGCATCAAATTGCTTTTCCCATTGCAGCTGTTTGGTAGCATTGCTGTCGCTGAAGCCCATCAGTTTTTGGGTATGACCCACGATGAACAAAAAAAATGAAATCACTAAAGCAAAAAATTGTTTCATATTCTTGATTTAAAATTATGTAATAATCGCCTGTACTACTATCAGCGATAGTTGCGTCGCACATTTCATCATCCGGATCGCTTATTATCAAAATATTTCACGCAATCAGGGTTTGAAAAATATATCCTGAATGAAACTTCCATTTCGTATTGAAGTCATCATGCATGTCATTCGGATAACAAATATAATTAATCAAATGATTATTTTTCCACCCACGCTGTATCAGAAAAAATAAAATGACTGTCCTTTCGCCATCCCTCAAATACATAATAATCCGGGGCGGTTTTAATAATCCTGACAACTATGGGTACGGCATTTTTAATTTCCTGAATGGTTTGAATACCTGATGAATCTGCTATAGTCATTTTTTTTGCTGATGTCTTGATAAGCTCATACTCACAATCCGAATTCCATATTATATCAAAACCGAAAACGCTATCCACGCTGGGAATATATTCAGTCTGATGGTTGATTATCCTGTGTATGAAAAAACGCGTAGCAGTGGGTTTCAGATACACGATAAACTTTCCCGTTCTGAATTTCCGGCAACTTTCCAGTGAAGGTGTGTTGTTGCATGAGAGGAAGCAGAAAAGTATCCAACAAAATATAAATCTTAAACCAGTCAAATACTGCATTGTTGAAAGTGGGTATAAGATTAGGTATTCGTCGTATCTATTCAAAGCCTGATCCTGAAATCCTGTTTCTCCAAAAACTCTTTCCTGAAAAAAACAATGCCCATAAAAAATAAGTCGATCG
>CAZZDQ010000062.1:0-14830 GCA_964652845.1 uncultured Chitinophaga sp. | reverse complement strand
TGTTTTTGAAGAAATGAAACTCCCCCTGGTCTATGCTGTAACAGAAATGGCCAATATTACTTCACAAAAAGTATTGTTGAAGACCGGGTTTAGGGAAGAATTGCGATATATTGAGAACGAAAAAGAATTGATAAGGTATATTACTTACAAAAAACTTTCCTTTAACGGATCAGAACGAATGTCCCCTCCCTGAAAATATCACCTGTACAAGTTGTTTTGGCCTTGATCGTATAAATATATATGCCTGCATCCTGCTGCACCCCGCGGTAGGTACCATCCCAGCAATCAGCAGGATTCTTGGTAAAGAATATTCTTGCACCCCAGCGGTTGTAGATGCTGAATTCCAGCTGCAATATAATGCCCCATTTTTTTATACCATAGCAATCATTCAAACCATCATTGTTAGGCGTGAATGCAGTAGGCATTTGAAGCTCGTACTTATTATCGTTGCTGACCTTAATGGTTACAGTATCACTGTTGACACAACCATTCATATCGGTGCCTGTCACGGTATAGGTCGTGGTCACCACGGGTTGAGCCACTGGACTTGGGGTGTACGGATTATTGAGCGAATTACTAGGCGACCAGTTGTATTGTTTTGCTCCAGAGGCAAATAAGATGCTCTGAGTTTGAATACAGTCGAGGTCGTTTGATTTTGACGCCTTCACTGTTGGCAGAGGCCATACTGTGATATTCGTGGTCAGGGTGTTGGTATTTCCGCAAAGCGTATCCTGCAACAATACCGAATAAGTGGTGGTTATTATCGGTGAAGCCATTGGGTTACTAACGGAGGGATTATTCAGAGTAGCGGTGGGGGACCAGGTATAAAAATCTGCACCGGTAGCCAAAAGCTGTATTGAATTACCCGGACAGAGACCGGCTGGCTGCGAAATTGTAAATGCGCTGGCTGACCGGACAAAAACGGTTACCGAGTCTTGTTGAGAACACCCGGTAGCATTACTGGCTGTCAAATAGAATTTGCTTGTCACAGGGGGGTTGGCGACAGGGTTAAGAATAGAAGGATTGTTCAGGTAAGCAACTGGTGACCAGGAAAATAACGTGGCGCCTGTTTGACTTCCTTGCAGGGAAGCCGAATTCCCCTGGCAAATTGTTTTATCCGGGCCTGCATCCAAATTAATGATAGCTACGGTGACGAATTTGCTGATACTGTCGGTACAGCCATTGGAATCTGTGACCACCAGTTTTACAGTATAGGCTCCGGAAGACACATACGCATGATTATTATTTTGACCTTGGGCCGAATTACCATCACCAAAATCCCATTGCCAGGAGAAAACAGGATTGTTATTGGTATATGCAAGCCCTGCAAAACTGAAACTATTGCAATCAGGCCTTGTATAATTAAATCTTACCGAATCAATATTGGGTTTGAAGGGAGTGTTGTCAACAGGAATGACAAGGTTAAATAAATTAACACCAGACTGTCCTGCAGTAGCACCCCAAGGATCATTGGCATATCCGGTACATACGCCATTTGTACCTCCATTGTTATTTACGCTGAGATTACCCGGGATTGACGGGTTCGAAATCCATAACACACCGCCACCGCCGCCTCCACCCGGTCCTACTCTCAAAAAACCAACAGCTGTCATGTTTACGCCATTACCTCCCTTTGTTTCAACCTGTATATTGTCTGCATAATTATTTACCTTCAACAGTATAGTACCGCCGGCTCCTCCCGCTCCCATCCCTTCATGGCAAAGCGGGCCGGTACTTCCGCAGATCAGTCCATCCGCTCCGTTAGATACTATTTTATTTCCGTTTGTCCTTATTTTATTGGTGATAATAATGGCTATGCCACCCCCATTTCCCCCAAGGGCCTCAAATCCTTCAGGATTATTGGTATGACCGGCTCCGCCACCGCCGCCGGGAAATATTTTATTGACATTGTTATTTAGTAACAGCACGTTTCCTCCGATACCCCTGTTATCGAAAGGGACATTGGTACACGGCGTTCCCTCGAAATTGTATCCCCCAAATCCACCCGATCCGCCATTGCTGCCGCCACCGCCGCCGGAATTGTGGGAATTACCGCTGCCTCCTCCATTTGCACGTGCGCCTTTACCAAATGACTTGTCAGCAGAAATGATTGCGATTCCTTCTCCTTTTTCTGAAGCCAGGTCGGGGTTGGGAGGGTAGTAAAACTGGTTTTCGTTGCAATAGAAAAGGGGGGGATTGGAAAAAGGATCACTTCCCCCTGAAAAACCTTTCCCACTGACATCAATATTAGCATTCAAAATAACTGAGTCTTGGGCATTCAATACAAGCACGCCGCCTTTGCTGCCATCCCATGGGAGACAGGTAAGTGTAGTATTCATCGTTGTAGTTGTATAATAGGGGACCCTTACTAATTGCACCTTGCCATTCGGTAGATCATACTGGCGGGTGAGTTTGTTTTTTAGTTCGATAATATTCGCGCTTATACTCTTTATATAATTGAATTCATAGTTACCGGCATTCTTATAGTCAGTAATAGTTCCAAAGGCTGACGTATTAGATGAATCGATGACAGCGCCCTTCATCTGGATCATCATTACTGTATCACCTGTATTGAATGGAGTTGCATCTTCTACAGTTATATCATTGTTGCATGGATTGAATGATAATACAGGCGTGTAGTTATTGATAATGGTCGAGGAGACGGGGGAAGAACAACCGCCCAGAGAATCGATCTCCTGCTGGTTCAGAACTCTGTTATATATCCTCACTTCGTCCATAGCGCCATTGAACCAATATGGATAATTGGGGGTGTTCATCTTTCCCAGGTAGAGATTGTACGCGTTACTGAATGTAATATTGTTTGCGGGGCCAGAAACCTTCAAACTGCAGTTCACATATAATTTTGACGTGGTGCCATCACTGGTATAAATTACACAGTACCAGGTACCTGTTTGGATATACGGTGTGTATCCTGGAGGAGCAGCCATCAGGTTTACTCCATAAAAATTTTCATGGTTCACATTCACAACGGGATTGGTACAATTCTGGCCGTTAGTGTAAGGGTTGTCATCGAACCGGATACAATAGTTTCCCGCCAGAAAATCGCCATCCCCTTTCATCATCACTGCATTTCCATGGCAGGTTCCCTGATAGAAACCGTTTACCTTTACCCAGGCGCAAAGGGAGATCTGGTTGTTGGGATTCAGCGTCGCTGAATTGGGTATCATCATATAATTGTTGATACCGTTGAACAAATAAGCGCTGTTGCTGTTTCCGAAACGATCTGTCGTTAGTGTGGCATTATTGAAGATAGGGTTATTGTTATTACCGCTCATATCGTTGGCATTCCCGCTGAACGGATAATAAGCCATCAGACCTAGGTTTAAATTGATCTGCGCCTGCAGGGTCTGGGCGCACATCAGGAGAATGAAAAACATTCTTTTCATATAGAATACATGACTACCCTCAATTGATTTTCACTTCAAGATACTAATTCCTGTATAATTATTGGGCGTGATCTTTTTCAGCTCTTTTTTGATATCATCCTTCACCTGCAGTGAATCAATGAACTGGTGGATGGTTTTTTTGCTGATCTTTTCTTTTCCCCTGGTCAACCTTTTTAGCGCTTCATAAGGAGAAGGGTAGTTTTCCCTCCGTAAAATGGTCTGGATGGCTTCCGCTACAACAGCCCAGTTATTCTCCAGATCTTCTTCGATCTTTTCGGGATTCGCAACGAGTTTATTAAACCCTTTTTCGATCGAACGAAAAGCGATGAGGGTATGGGCAAAGGGCACGCCGATATTCCTTAACACCGTGGAGTCTGTTAAGTCGCGTTGGAGCCTGGAAACGGGGAGCTTGGAAGCAAGGAATTCAAAAATGGCATTGGCTAAGCCTAGATTGCCTTCTGCATTCTCGAAATCAATGGGATTTACTTTATGCGGCATGGCAGAGGAACCTACTTCTTCTTTTTTTATCTTTTGTTTGAAATACTCCATGGAAATATAAGACCAGGTATCCCGGCAGAGATCGGTTAGGATCGTATTGATCCTTTTCATGCAGTCGAAATGAGCGGCCAGGTTATCGTAATGTTCGATCTGGGTCGTGTATTGTTGTCGGCTCAAGCCCAGTTCATCCAGGAATTCATTGGCAAATTTTATCCAGTCGGTCTTGGGAAAGGCGGCATGATGCGCATTGAAATTCCCGGAGGCCCCGCCGAATTTTCCGGTGAAGGGGATCCGTAAGAACTGCTCCACCTGGTTCTCGATCCGCTCCACGAATACCATGAACTCCTTTCCCAGCAGGGTAGGACTGGCGGGCTGCCCGTGCGTACGGGCCAGCAAAGGGATATTTCTCCATTCCCGGGCCAGTAATTTCAGTTCAGTATTCAGGTTAAGCAGGGCCGGCAGGTATTCAAACTCCACGGCCTGTTTCCATAAAAGTGGTATGGCAGTATTATTGATATCCTGGGAAGTAAGACCGAAATGTATCCACTCACGGACTTTTTTAGCCCCCGTTTTTTCCAACAGGTTTTTCAGATAATACTCCACCGCCTTGACATCATGATTAGTGGTGAACTCGATTTGTTTGATCTCCTGGGCATCATCCGGCCCGAAATCCTCGGCAATCTTCTTTAATTGTTTCCTAGTCTTGCCCGGCAGGTCAAGAAATTTTTTTTTCTCCAGGAATAGCAGGTAAGCGATCTCCATAAAGGCCCTTTGCCTGATCAGTGCATATTCCGAAAAATATTCATCGAGATGATGAACCTGCCTGCGGTAACGGCCGTCTATGGGTGATATGGCCGTAAGTGAGGTTAACTCCATTGGTGTTGTAATATTATCTTTGCAGACAAATTTACTTTAATTGAAGAAGATTAGGGTCGGTATTGTCGATTATTTGAATACGAAACCACTGCTATATGGACTGCAGCATGAGCCTGTGGCGAAAAAAATAGAGCTAATCGGGCAGTATCCTTCCCAGCTGGTAGAGAGCCTTATCTCAGGTGAGATCGATCTTGGCCTCCTGCCCGTGGTAGCCATACCCGGGCTGCCGCAACATCATATTGTTGGTCATTACGGGATCGCTTCCGACGGAGAAATTGCTTCAGTGGCGCTGTTCAGCGACTGCCATTTGCAGGAAATAAAAAAAATCTATCTTGATTATCAAAGCCGTACATCTGTAGAATTGCTGAAATACCTTTTACGGGAAAGATGGCATATCTCACCGGAACTTATTCCTGCGACCGATGAGAATTATAGAAAGTTGTTAAAAGGAGATATTGCGGGTCTGGTGATCGGCGACCGTGCCTTTGAGCAAAGAAAGATTTCCGCTTTTCAGTATGATCTGGGACTAGAATGGAAAAAACATACGGGCCTGCCCTTTGTATTTGCCCGCTGGATCAGTATTGATGAATTACCGGGAGATTTTATCAGGGAATTTGATGCAGCCAATGCCTGGGGGGTAGATCATATTGAGGATGTGATACAATTCACAACAAGCTCTTTATACGATCCTTCCACCTATTTTAAGAAGAATGTAAAATATAAGATAGATGAGCATATGCTAAGAGGGATAAATCATTTTCTTACTGGAATCGATTATTTTTAGAACAGGAAACCATATTTAATAAATTTGTATGTTTTAAATAATAAAGTATGAAGGTTGTCATCTTCGCGGGAGGGCTAGGTACCAGGATTGCAGAAGAAACGGATACTCGACCCAAACCAATGGTGGAAATTGGAGGTAAACCTATTTTGTGGCATATAATGAAGATATATAGCCACTATGGCTTCAATGATTTTATCATTTGCCTTGGCTATAAAGGCTACATTATCAAAGAATATTTTATGAACTATTTTTTGCATAATGCGAACATTCGAATCGACTTGCAGTCAAACACAATGGAAGTGCTTGGTAGTTCATCAGAATCATTTAAAGTTACTTTGATCGACACTGGGCTAAAAACTAGGACGGCAGGGCGGCTAAAACAGGTTGAAAAATATGTGCTAAATGAGGATTTCATGTTAACATATGGAGATGGAGTAGCCGATATCAATATTCAAGAACTGATTCAATTTCACAAACAACATAAAAAAATCGCTACAGTTACCGCTGTTCAGCTGGACGCCAGATTTGGTGGTATGGACCTGTCAAAGGATGGTCATGTAATTTCATTCCGTGAAAAGGCGAAAGATGAGAGTAAGTGGATTAACGCTGGTTTTTTTGTTTTGGACCCTTCAGTTTTTAACTATTTGAGGGGTGATATGAACGAAATCATGTGGGAGGATGAGCCTCTGGAAAAATTAACCCTTGATGGACAACTTATGGCGTTCAGGCACAAAGGATTCTGGAAGTGTATGGATGCATTCCGGGATAAATTGGAACTGGAATCACTCTGGCAAACCGGCCATGCAAATTGGAAAATCTGGTAATGCTTCCTGCTTATTTTTCATATTACAAGGGGAAAAGGGTTTTTGTCACTGGCCACACCGGATTTAAAGGATCCTGGTTGATTTACTGCCTTAATCTGGCAGGGGCTGAAATTAAAGGATATGCCTTAGCTCCCGAGAATGAGGCTTTATTTAATTTAGTACAGCCATATCTTACTGCCAACAGTATCATTGCAGACATAAGGGATAAAAGAAAACTGGAATATGAACTCTTGTCATTTCAGCCTGATTTTATTTTTCACCTAGCTGCGCAGCCACTCGTTTTACGGTCTTACGAGATACCGGCAGAAACTTTTGAAATAAATGTAACGGGCACAGCCAACCTGCTGGAATGCGCAAAGAACCTAACATCAAAATGCACCATTATTGTTATAACCACTGACAAAGTGTATTTGAACAAAGAACAAAACATTTTATACAGAGAAGATGATAAATTAGGTGGCTACGATCCATACAGTGCTAGTAAAGCATGTACAGAGTTTGTAGTGGATGCATTCCGAAATTCTTTTTTTCATCCAGTTGAATATTCCCGACATCAAAAAGCTATAGCTAGCGCAAGAGCAGGGAATGTAATTGGAGGAGGTGATTGGAACAAAGACAGAATTATACCTGACATTATCCGTTCACTATTAAAAAACAAGGCGATTTTTGTGAGAAGTCCTTCAGCTATACGCCCTTGGCAATTTATATTAGAACCAATCAGCGGCTACTTATTATTAGGTCATTTGCTAGATATAGAGCCATCACTTTTTTCAAAAGCTTATAATTTCGGGCCTTTGCCAGCTGATCACTTGGAAGTGAAAGAATTGGTCGAAACCGTGATCAGAAATTGGGGGTATGGAGAATGGTTTACAGCTGCCAAGGATCAACCCCACGAAACGGGGTTATTGAAGCTAGACATCAGTCAGGCTAAAATGGAATTAGGCTGGGAGCCTAAGTTGTCTGCGAGTCAGGCAATTGAATGGACAGTAAACTGGTATAAAATATCTCCTGAAAAAAAAGTAGAATACTTGAATAACCAAATCAATGAATATTTCAATTTATGAGATTTACACCTGCTTTATTAAAAGGATGTTTTGCAATTGAATTGGAGATGATTACAGATACGCGAGGATGGTTTGCACGTTATTACAGCAAAAATGAATTTGGGGAAATTGGATTTAATAAGGACTGGGTACAAATGAACCATTCCTTCAATAAAGTACGAGGCACCTTGCGAGGCCTGCATTATCAACAAAAACCATTTGTAGAAAATAAATTAGTACGATGTATAGCAGGTGCCATTTATGATGTTATTGTGGACTTGCGGTTAAAATCTCCGACTTTCTTACAGTGGTATAGCATTGAACTTTCAGCTTCAAATAAAAAAATGTTATTTATACCTGAGGGTTTTGCACATGGATTTCAATGCCTGACAGATAATTGTGAAATATTATACCATCATTCTGAAGTGTATTCACCCAGTTCAGAAAATGGTTTACGGTATAACGACCCGAGGCTGGATATACAGTGGCCCATGCCTGTATCAGTCATTTCGGCCAAGGATGTCAGCTATGCTTTACTTGATCGAAACTTTATTGGAGTGTAATTATGCAGTGCAGATTTTGTAAAAGCTCACTGAGCAATGTATTTATTGACCTTGTCAATTCCCCTCCTTCTAATTCTTTTTTGACGGCAGAACAACTAAGTGAACCGGAAGTGTTTTATCCGCTACGAGTATATGTTTGTCACACTTGCTTCCTTGTCCAGATTGATGAATACAAAAAGTCAGCAGCCATATTCAGCAATGAATATGTTTATTTTTCATCATATTCCAGCACATGGTTACACCATGCCCAGAGGTATACAGATATGATGATAGAAAGATTTAGCCTCGGAACTTCCTCCCAGGTGATCGAGATAGCTTCCAACGATGGATATCTTCTCCAATATTTCAAAGAGAAGAAAATCCCTGTTCTTGGGATTGAACCAACCGCCAATACTGCGGAAGTGGCCATCAAAAAAGGAGTAAAAACCATCATAGAGTTTTTTGGAACAAAACTGGCAAAGCGACTCCGTCACCAGGAGGGGATAAAGGCTGGATTGTTGTTGGGAAATAATGTGCTGGCTCACGTACCAGATATTGTTGATTTTGTCACGGGAATGAAGATACTTCTTGCAGAAAATGGAGTCATTACCATGGAATTTCCGCACCTCGTGCAGCTTGTAGACAATAATCAGTTTGACACAATCTATCATGAACATTTTTCCTACTTGTCATTATACACAGTCGATAAAATATTTAGTGCTGCTGGACTGGAATTATTTGATATTGATGAGATTTCTACCCATGGGGGGTCACTACGTATTTATGCTAAACACCCGGAAGACAACAGTAAGAAAGTCTCCTCTTCTGTGAAAACCGTGATCGGAAACGAAATAAGAAAAGGAATCAATTCCCTTACTTATTATGAGCATTTTCAGAAAAAAGCATGGAGAGTGAAGTTGGATACTATGTCCTTCCTTCTTGCACAGAAAAAAGCTAACAAACGTGTTGTTGCCTACGGCGCTGCCGCTAAAGGGAACACCTTCTTGAATTATTGTGGTGTGAAGAATGACCTAGTCGAATTTGTAGCAGACGCGAGCCCACATAAGCAGGGTAAATTTTTACCGGCAAGCCATATCCCTGTGGTGCAAGAAACTAAACTAAAGGAGACGAAGCCAGACTTCGTAATGATCCTTCCCTGGAACCTGAAAGATGAGATCATGGAACAATTATCCTATATCAAGGAATGGGGTGGTAAGTTTGTTGTTTACATCCCCAGCCTTGAAATCCTATAGCGCATGAAAATATTAATCACCGGGGCCACTGGTTTCATTGGCAACTATGTTATCGAACAACTTTTACTACAAAAGAAAGATATCATCGCCAGCTCGGCCAAACATGAAAAGGCGAAACTGGCGTCTTGGTTCAGCGAAGTAACTTATGTCCCTTTTCAGCTGGAAAACTTTAACTCGAATATAGATTATTATTGTTTTTTTTGCAAACCGGATATCATGATTCATCTGGCTTGGGAAGGGCTACCGAACTTTAAGGCAGCCTATCATTTGGAGGTGAATATGCCGAGACATTTTTTATTTCTAGAGAACATGGTCAGAAACGGATTGGGTGATCTGACAGTTATCGGTACCTGCTTCGAATACGGCCTGCAGGAAGGATGTTTGCAAGAGGATATACCGGTATTACCAGTAACTGCGTATGGCAGAGCTAAGAATGAATTAAGAAAAAAGCTGGAAACATTAACTGCGAATTATTCTTTTTCTTTTAAATGGCCCCGCCTGTTTTATATGTATGGTAAAGGTCAAAACGCTAATTCCTTACTTTCGCAATTAAATACGGCACTAGATAAAGGGGAGAAAACGTTTAATATGAGTGGAGGAGAACAGGTTCGAGACTTTATGCCAGTAGAATTGGTCGCTGAACAAATTATCAGGGTCGCATTGCAGAAGAAAGTACAAGGTCCTGTTAATATTTGCAGCAACAACCCTATAAAGGTGAAAGATTTTGTTGAGGGCTATTTGCGTAGGAATAATAAAACAATTCAGCTTCTTTTAGGGTATTATCCTTATCATGATTATGAACCGATGCGTTTTTGGGGCGATAACACAAGACTCAAAATGATATAATATAATGATAGACCCTGTCAATGAATTTGAGCTTGAAAGAGAGCAGCGAATTGAGCGGCAATCGGAAAATAAATCACTACTCCAGGCCGCCCAGAATTTTAACATAGAGTCCAACAAAGCTCTTTATTCTTATAATTTTTCTTGGATGGGTCGGCCGGTCATACAATATCCCCAAGATATGATAGCTATGCAGGAATTGATATGGCGCATACGACCCGACTTGGTCATTGAAACTGGTATTGCCCATGGGGGCTCAATTATTTATTATGCTTCCATACTTGAGCTAATAGGCAAAGGAGAAGTTCTAGGAATCGATATAGATATCAGGAGTCACAACAGGAGGGAGATCGAAAAGCACGCAATGTTCAAACGAATAAAAATGATTGAAGGATCCTCTGTCGACCCTCTAGTAGTTGAACAGGTCAGTGCAATCGCCAAAGAAAAAGAAAAGGTTTTGGTATGCCTTGATTCCAATCATACACACGCGCACGTACTAATGGAGCTAAAATTATATGCGCCAATAGTATCGACAGGGTCCTATTTAGTGGTTTTTGATACAATAGTCGAGGACCTCCCCGAAAAGTATTTTTATGCTGAAAGGCCATGGGGTGTTTTTAATAACCCCAAGACTGCTGTACATGAATTCTTGAAAACAAATGACCAGTTTGAAATAGATCATTCTATCGACCATAAGATACTTATTTCTGTAGCTCCGGAAGGATATCTCAAGCGTATAAAATAATCCCAAATGCCTGATAAACCTCTCGTGAGCTTTTGCTTTACAACGTATAAGAGAAAGGACTTTTTGAGAAGTACTCTTCTTGGTATTATGCGACAAACTTATCCAGTATTTGAAGTGATTATTTCTGATAACGACCCAGAACAAAGCGCAAGACCTGTCGTAGAAGAATTCGATATCCGATTCAAGTATTTCCCTAACGCCGAGAATTTGGGTATGAAAAAAAGTTATAACAGGAGCCTTGAACGCTCTTCTGGTGACTTTATCGTGATGATCGCAGATGATGATCCAGTATACCCCGACATGCTTGAAACGCTTGTTGACCTATTTCAGCAATTCCCATTATATGGCATGTATCTTGGGGGATGCGACTGGTTTTGTAGTGATTTAGCGTTGGGTAAAATGAATAAGCTGAAGATTGGAACTAATTCTTGCCTGACTGACAAGTACGAATACGGTTATATAAAAGCTTTTACTCCTGATGATTTCTTATCGGAATTATTCAGTCTTAAGATATTCCCCCACTATTTATGGTCCACTTGTATGGTCAAAAAAGATATCTTAGTCTATAACGGGGGAGTGCCAGATTATGGAACACCATTTCTTGGAGATTATGCTTATTTAAGTGCCTGCGGGGCTCATTCTGGTTGTGTTATTATCAACAAAGCCCTCGGATGTCAGACCCTGCACAAGGAAAATTTCGGGAGGCAACAAAATAGACAGATTGCGGAGGTGCTAAAAAAATTTCCTGTTTTTATAGAAGCAAAGGCTGGCCATCTCAGTCATTGGAAAGAAATAAAAGAAAGAATGTACCGTTTTGTTGCCTTGTGGGCTGTAACCCATATGTCTTTTTTGAACCGTTATTACAATTTTTCCAGTATAAAAGGAGAATATTTCCGCGAAGCTGAGAGGGAGGTTTTTAGTATAAGGTATATGAAAAAATATAGACTAAAATATTTTCTCAAAAAGAGACTTCCGGCAATACACGATGTACTGGTTAAAGCTAAATCAGTTTTCAGGAGAAAATAATTTGTTACATGGCAGATATCAGCATCATTTTGCCCGTCAGAAACGGCGGAACATATTTCAAGCAATGTGTTGAATGTATTCTGCAACAAACTCTTCCTGATTTTGAATTATTGATTCTTGATAACAACAGTACCGATGGAACTACCGAATGGATCAACACATTAACAGAGCCACGTATAAAGCTGATCACATCTCGGTATGCCCTTTCCATCGAAGAAAGCTGGCTACGTATTCTGCATACACCTAAAAGAGAATTCATTACTCTGATTGGACATGATGACCTGTTGGCGAATAATTTCCTGGAAACGATTGATGGGCTTGTTAAACAATTTCCAGACGCTTCACTTTATTTCACTCATTTTAATTATATAGATGCAACTGGTAGGATCGTCCGACCGGGCAAACTTATGCGGGAAAGGATGACAGGCCGGGAATTATTACAGGCTGTTCTCCAAAATGAATTTGATATAATGGGTACAGGATTTGTGATGAAGGGAGAAGACTATGACAAGATTGGGGGAATTCCGATGTATCCAAATCTCTTGTTTGCCGATTTTGAATTGTGGATCCGGCTTGCCTCAGTCAGTTATCTGGCGATATCACCCCATACATGCTTTCAATTCCGTTTACATCAGAGTATGACGACCTTATCTCCCGATTTAAAATATAGCAAGTCGTTTGAAAAGCTGATCTCTTATCTGAAGATGCTTAAGCAACAGGATGGCGGGATGTCTGAGACGATCAACCAATATGCAGGGCAGTTTCTCTTACGCTATTGCACATCTTTCTCGCACAGGTTACTCCGGAGCCGCAATGATGGAGGCGAATATTTAACTGTCAAAGGAATGATAAATAAATTCCAGTCATTTGCAGCTGAGCTGGGAGTTAGCGAAAAATTCCATCCAGAGAAGAAATTTAGCCTGCAGATAGCCAGACTTATTAATTCAAACAGATTCCTGTCTTGTTTATTCAGGCTGCTAAAAAAAATTTATAAAAAACCATTTTTGAAATAGTTTCGATCACGATTATGAAAGTATCAGTAACAATAGTTAACTATAATACATTTTCCCTAACCTCTAATTGTATACGGTCAGTAGCAGAGCAAACGAAAAATGCAGATTATGAGATCATCTTGGTCGATAACGCCTCTACGGAATGCGGTGCCGATTTGTTTATTAAAGAGTTTCCATTTATACAACTCGTCAAGAGTCCGATAAACAGAGGGTTTGCGGGCGGTAATAACCTGGGTATTGCAAAAGCTTCAGGGGAGTATATCTTACTGCTGAATAGCGATACCATTCTGCTGGAAGACAGTATCAGCAAATCTTTAGAATACATTCAACTGAATAAGGATGCCGGTGTAGTAGGCTGCCGGATGATATACCCAGATGGAAAGGTTCAATATACGGCAAGACGCTTTCGTTCAATTAGCTGGGAGTTGCTGGATCTTTTCCGGTTTATTCCTTTGCTGATGCCCTATAAAATAAGAGCCAGGCGCATGCTTGGGAAATACTTTCACCACGACAGGGATATGGCCTGCGATTGGCTGAACGGTGCTTTTTTTCTTTTTCCACGGAAAATACTGGAACTCCTGCCTGACAAGAAATTGGATGAACGTTTCTTTATGTATGGTGAAGATCAGTTGTGGTGCTGGCAAACCAGAAATCTTGGATTCAGATCTTATTTTTATGCGGGTACCACGATCACCCATATTCACTCGGGAAGCACAGAAATCAGGAAACATTTGTCAATACGTCGCACCATTATGAAAAATGAGCTGGAAATTTTGAAATTAAAAAAGGGGAAGGGGTTGTATTATACTGGTTTCAAACTCCTTTTCCTGATTAAAGAGAATTTTCGCAATTTTATCAAAGCAGCAGTTTACCGGGTTTCAGGCAAAATGCTGCGATAGGTATTATTCTCAGGTCATTAGGTCTATTCATAAGTAACCACAAGCGTGGGGTGCTTCGCTGCGTTTGAATATTTGCTGGAAGAGAAATCCCTGTCATTATAAGCAGTTTCATTTTGCAACCTTATAAGAAAACCATAATTATTAGTGCTGACCATAGCTGCTACCAAATTCTTTACATCAATATCAATAAGATCGAGAGACGAAAGCGGTGTGTGAGGTATGGAAACCTGGTCGGCGGTAGTGGTAGAGGGTTGATTTAACCAAACAGTTGAAGCGGCGACCCAATTGGAAGTAACACGTTGAATATACATTGAATTATCAGTTCCGTAATTTGCATGAACCAAATCACCGTTAAGTGGAGTTGGATTTGAATAGAGAGTCAATTTAGCACTGATAATAATTGCATTAGAGGGAATAGTGCTTAAATCGAATTTAACTATACTTCGGGATGTAATTGGTTGCCCCCCCATTGTCCAGGCAGCACATACAAAATCAGGTGAATTTGCATCGCCGTTGTTAATACCCGTATTATTCCCTAAAATATGTACTTCATTTGGATTATTGGTTGGCTGAGAAGAAAGTGTTTGTATTGGTGGGGGCAGGACTTTTACACTAGTAGTGTCAATGCCAGTTAGTCCGGCATTATCGGTTACCATTAATTGAAAAATATAATTCCCGGCTATAAAATTACTTACTGTTGTCGCGAGTAATCCTGGATTGCTGATGGACGGGATGTTCGGACCGGATACAAGGGTCCATTGATAAGTTCGTATACCACCATTAGTAGAAACAGCAGAGCCAGTTAAAGAAAAAGAAGCGGCAGGTAATTGTATGGTCTGGCTGAGACCTGCATCAACTGTTGGTGGAAATTTTTGAACTGTAGTGTCATTGGATTTCTTGCAACTGAACATCACAATACTGAGGATCAAAATCAGCCCGTTTTTGATTATGTTCAACATGGTAATAGCTTTTAATAATGCTAAAGGTATATTATATTCAAATAATTAATAAAATTATTCGTGATTTTTTCCCAGCTGTAATATTCATAAAAACTATCAGGAGTTGTTTCAAATTTCT
>CAZZDQ010000061.1:6826-15066 GCA_964652845.1 uncultured Chitinophaga sp. | reverse complement strand
AACATTGATTAAATTATTTTGAATATTATTGACGATACAAAAGTAGAAAGTATTTTTTTAGTTTATACTGTGTAAATCTCCCCAAAGGTCCTACAGGTTAAAAGCAGACGATATTGTTTACCTTAACCCTGTAGGAAAAAGGGGGGACTTACACTTGCAAGAATGTATTTTTTTGTGTGTGGGCTGTATTCATATTGTCATTCCAAGTTTCTCCATTGCCTCCGCAACAATTTTTCCCTGCTCTTTGATGTTCTGGATAATCTCACTCGTTGTGCGTTTATCAACTTTTGCCACTGCATTTGGATTTACTGCTTTGATGTCAAACACACGCGCATCAATTTCTGCTGCTTTGCTTTCTGCTTCACGCACTTCTTTTTCTTGAACGCGAATTTTTTCCTCAAGTGCTTCAATTGCTTCCTTCTTCGCTTCTTTCCTTTTGAGGTCTTTGAGCTTTTCCTTCAGCGAAATAACTTTTTCTTTCTGTTCTGCTGCTTTGTCAAGAAACGGTTGCATTTCCTCTCGCGCTTTTGCTCTGCGCGAAGCGAAGTCAACTGTCCATGAGTAGCATGATTCGTTTCTGTCTGTTAAGAGTTTTGCATAAGACGGAAATTCCTTGCCGTTGTTTGCTTCTTCTTCGTTCCACTCGGTAAGAAGTGTTGCAGAAAGAAGTTTGTCGTCAATTACTTCTCCGTTTTTGTCAAAGCCGAAATGCGCAAGTGTCATCGGTGTTTTCTTGCCGACCTTGACATGAGAAAGGTCGTAATACCAAATCTTCTTTGTCTTTTTTCCCTTGGTGAAAAACAGCAAGTTTGTTTTTACTCCTGCACCGGCAGTTGAGAAAACTCCACCGGGCATCGAGATAATGCACCAGAGATCGCATTCGTCAAGCAGTTTGCGTTTGGTTTCCACAAAAGAATTTTCGTTAGTGCGGAAAAGAGAACCTTCATCCAACACCATTGCGCAAGTGCCATCCGAAGAAAGCGAAGCAATTATTTCCTGGAGAAATAAAATCTGAGTTGCACTGGTTTCAAAAGAAAAATTTTTCTGAGCATCCTTTCCTTCCTTGCCTCCGAATGGTGGATTCGTCAGTATGTAATCAAAAGTTGCGGGTGCTTTATCAAACAATGCTCCATATGATGTTCGCCTTGTAAGCGTGTTGCCGTGCCATATGTTTGGCTGGTCTATTCCGTGCAAGATGAGATTAGCAAGCGCAATAGGGAACACAAGATTTTCTTTTTCTCTGCCGAAAAAAGTTTCATGCTTTAGTGTGTCTATATCTGTGCTTGATATTTTCTTACCCAGTTTGCTGTGAATGTATTCGTATGCAATGGCAAGAAAACCTCCCGTGCCGCAGCACGGGTCGTAAATTGTTTTGCCATGTTTTGGCTGAATGGAATGAACCATTGCTCGGATTACTTCACGCGGTGTGAAGAACTGTCCACCATCAGAATTTTTCTCACCCATCTTCAAGAGCAAATCTTCATACACCTGTGAGAGTGTGAAGAAATGCGTGTCGTCAACATGGTCAATGTTCAGTTGATGCACCTTATCAAAAATGTCGCGCAAATTTGTTTAGCTGTCCAAGCGAACACGTTCAACGGATGTCATGATGCGTGCGATAATTCGCTGCTTTGGAGAAGCCGATGGATTGGGCTGACCGGTTGCTTTAATTATATCAAGTGAATGGAAATAGGGCAACAGTTCATTATTGATGAAGTCAAAAAGTTTTCCATCACCTTTTGCAAACAGTTCCTGTCGCTTCCATCCGAATTTTTTTCCTTCCGGGGTTTTGGGATGCGTTGGTTCGTCTTTGAAAGGTGCTGCCCAATCCTGCCAGCGGTATGGTGAAACAAGAGCAGGAATAAAAGGTTTGCCGACTGCTTCGGCTTCTTCGCGTTCCTTTTTTTCCTGCGTATCCAATATGCGGAGAAACAAAATCCATGTGAGTTCGGGAACATATTGCAATGCACTTGCACAGTTGCTTCTGCGCATAATGTCGCAAATGGATTTTACAAACGAGGAAAGGGATTGCGCGGACGCAATGGCTTTGGGCTGTTTTTTATTTTTTGTTTTGGGGGCTTTTGCCATGTTAAAAATCAAATGCGTCTTTAAGTAATTTCTGTGGAAGTAAATTAATATCATTCAACTTCACCTCCGCAGCTATACGCGCTTTTTGAACTTGCGCAAGTTGCTCTTTGAGACGAGAAGAGATTTGAATCTGTGTTTCCAAATCGGGAGTATAGATTTGTAATTGTCGTAAATCATCACCACCAATTGCTTCGAATGTAGAACCTTGTCCCTTTTCTGCAATAAAAGATTCAAGATGTCGAATTTGTAGCCATAAAAAATCTCTATTAATGATTTGTGGGATTGCGCGTATTGCTGCTAATCCTCGTCCAATACAACACTTTTCGTTTGCGAGATTAGTTGGTCCCACAGGAGCACGAACTGAAATTAAAATGTCACCTGCTTCAGCAATTTTTGTTGGGGCGGTGCACCATTTAACAGGAGTGGGATAAAATTCTCCAAATTCAGATTTGCCTTGGAAAAAAGGAAGACCGTTGCGGGTTGTATTATAGGAATTACTCGATGGAGATTGTCCCATGATAATTTCTGAAACCTCACTTAATGATTTATATATTTTTTTCATGCACCAAACAATCTACCTTTAGCATTAAGCATCACCTGTGCAGGCGAGCCGATAATTTTTAATGTATCAAGTCCACCTGCTTTTTTTATTTCGGGCACATCCCAAAGCGAAGATGTTTCAAGTGCATCTGTTCCGCCTAAAGCAAACTGATGTCCGAGTGCTTTAAGCACAATCACTGCTTTGGCATCAATGCCTTCAAACCATTTCTTGTTGTTGTCTATGTATGCTTCACCGCGCTCATGGCGTTTCAATGCAGGCGCTTTGTAACCATGGTGAATGAAAAAATCATAAAGGTCAAATTCATTCATCTTATCCATTTCACGAATTACTTCCGGAGAGTAATTTGCATCAAGCAAATGGCGAATCAGCTGATGCCGCTTTTGCGTTTCAATCCACAGCTTGCGAAAATCTTCAAGGTTGTGTGCTTCACTTACTACACGCTTCATCATTTCACTTCGGTAAGTATGCACAGGCACGGCAACTTCTTTTCCATCTTGCTGACTCAAAATAAATCTTCCCTTAGGAGTAATTTTTACCGAATGACCTTTTACTATTCCAATAACCGGCTGCTCACCGCCACCCTCACCGCCTTCACCATTTCCACCTTCACCGCCTCCTTCACCGCCACCTGTTCTTTCGTGAGGCAGCTTGGTAATAAAACTGGTTCCAAAAAGTTCTGTCACATCAGTGTAGTCATACAGCCAAAACTTATATTTCTTGGTGTCCTCATGTATGCGCGTGCCTCGCCCAACCATTTGATAAAACTTTATTGAAGATTGCAGGTAGCGAAAAAACACAACGGCATTCAATCGCTCAATGTCGACTCCTGCTTCAAGCAAATCAACCGTGCATGCAATAAACGCGCGCTCACCTGAACCACGCATGGGTTCAATCATATCAGAGCCATTGTTTGCACCTCCCATACATTTAAAAGCATAATGGTCTTTAGGAGTTTTGCCGTTTTCCCTGCACCACTTTACATAGAGATTATTCATGTGCATGGCAACGCGGTCAGCATGAATTTCGCGTGTGCAGAAGATGATTACTTTTTGTTCTGCTCCGCCATTCCTTAATAGCAGATTGAATAAATCTGCACACATGGCAGGTGTGCGCAACTCAATGAAAACTTCATCGTCAAAATCTTTTCCTGTGTATTCATCTTTTGTGAGGTCGCTTTCTTTAAGCGGTTGTCCGGTTTTCAGATTCACTGCTTTTGAAGAAAGTATTTCTTCCTTCGTGAACACGCGCTTGTCAATGTTCGCCTTGCGCCTCACAATTTCACACGCTGCAAGGTAGCCGTCTTCCTGTGCTTCCACCAATGTGTATTCATAAACAGGTTCACCAAAATATTTTTTGTTGTTGGCGGTAATTTCAGAATCTTCTGTCGTTGCGTTTTTCGCTTCATACAATTCGCGCGGAGTTGCTGTCAAGCCAATTTGAATTGCATCAGGATTTCTTTTCAGCACTTGAGACCATTTGCCCCACGCACTGCGATGGCACTCATCAATGATGATAACGCTGAAAGAATTTTCAGGATAATGTTCCGAAAGAAAACTTCCAAGTTGGTCATCAGGTGTTCCTTCATCAATTCCAAGTGTCTGATAAGTGGCGATATGTATGCGCGCGTTTCGCGCTGCATTTTCACCGCGCTCGTTTTTTACGATGCGAACATTGTCACCAAAAGCAGCTTTCAATTTATTGTATGCCTGTTCGCGCAACTCGTCACGGTCGCAGAGAAAGAGAGAGGGCTTTGGTAACAGTTCTGCTTCATGCAAACGATACAAAAGATTAGTTGCAATAATTGTTTTGCCCGAACCTGTCGCAAGGGAAAGCAAAGCGCGAGGTGGCTCGTTATTGTTTTTGCATTGTAAAACTTTTTCAAACACTGCGCGAATCGCTGCATCTTGATAGTAGCGTGTTTGCGACCATGCAGGACTGTCAGGCATGAATAACATTTGCGCTTCAGGAGAGGTAATATCAATTCCCATGTCGCGAGCGTAACGAGCGCATAACTCTTCATGAGTAAGGAAATCTGCAAAAGGAAAAGGACCTGATTGCAAGAGGGTGAATAAATCATACTCGCCATAGAGATGTCCGTTAGTTGGGAAAATATATTTCACATCAAAGCGTTCACATTCGGAATATCCTTTCCCTTGTTCCATTCCTTTGAGCGGGTCTTCATCTTCTCTTTTAGCTTCAATCACTGCCACAGGTAATGGCTTTGGCATATTTCCTACTTGCACACATAGAAGATAGTCAGTTCTTCCACCACCTGCTCTCCTTCGCCCTTTATTACCAAAAGCTTCAACCGGAGCTGGCGTTTCCAACTTCAATCTCAACTCATCGCCATAACCCTTGTCGCGAAGAACGGGGTCAATGAGAAAGAATCTTGTTTCGGCTTCGTTTTTTGCCATTCGTATTTTTAAAAGTTTACAAGTTTAAAAAAATAAAGCGAGGGAGAAGTGGCTCTTTTGCTTTTGCCTCTGCCTCTGCATGGCTTGTGCGCAGGCAAAAGAATTTGAAAATTTTTTGCGCGGGGGAAAAAAAATTAAATCACGAAGCGTTGGCTGTTGATTCAAAGAGGTGTCTGTCCATATTTTTTTAAATCCAGTCAAGTTCAATTAATGCTGTAAAGTTTCAAGTTAGCAGGTCGTTTTACCATTGCAGACAAATCATAAATATACGCAACCCCAAACCAAACTGCAAAAAATGAGATCTTGGTTTTCAATATGTTACTATAATACAACTAAAGATGTCATTGCAAAGTCCATTTTTCCTATTTCCTGGTAAAAACGTTTGCAAGCGTTTGCACATAGATAATTTATATTGAAACAGGGTGAAAATCCATGCAGGCGGATTTGTTTGCAGAACGGGGTCTTGTTAATTATTTCTTTTCCTTATTACTGCTCCCGGAAGTGGAGATCAGTCCGTAAATGATCAGGGCGATCAATATGATGGCTATTATCCGCATAGAAGTTATTTAGCAGTCAGCTCATCATACGCCGCTCCCAACGGCCGCTCAATGCCGTCCCCCTTCCATTCATCTGCACCGGGGATCGCTTTGGCCTTCAGGATCTCATCCTTCGTTTTACCTGCTTTGATCTCGCTGTCAACAAACACCAGCACCTTACCCAGGTAATCCCCGAATTTTCTCAGGTCATCAGCCGTGCCGGTGACCTCATAGCCATTGGCCGCATGACCGAATATATACTGTGTCTTGCTGTCAAATTTTTTAACGCCGGTATCCAGGACCTTTATCCAGCTGGAAATATTGGCACCGGCACTGCGATCCACAAAGGGATGGCGCCGGTTGAAGACAAGATCGCCGCAATGCACGATATTGGCATTCTCAAAATGAACATAACTGTCGCCATCGGTATGTGCGGGGCCGTAATAATACATCGTGATCTTCTCTTTGGCGATCTCGTGGGTCCAGACATCCCTGTAGACCGTATCCGGGTAAAGCTGCTTGTCCGTATTCTTATTCTTTTCAGCGACGATCTTCTGGTTCTTTAAGGAATTTTCATGCGCAGCCACGCGGTTCACGATGCCCATAAAAGAGATATTGCCCGCCGTATGGTCCAGGTGATGGTGGGTATTGATCAGCAGCCTGAATGATTTATGGGATCTTTTTTTCAGTTCATCAATCAAATGCTGGCTTTGTTCGGGGAACTGGGCATCCACCACTACAATTCCTTTCGGTGAAAGATAGAAACCAATGGTGCCGCCTTTTTCTGTGAAAATGCCGATCTCATCGGTGAGCATTTTGATCTTCCAGGGATCTTCTACCGGCAGGCCCAATATCTTTTTATTCGCCAGGGTAAGTGCGCCGAATGCAAAAGCGGAATTACGGATAAAGGAGCTGCGCTTCATGGTTTTTGTTTTAAAGGTAGTGAGATTCTCGTGAATTAATTGTGTGATACTTTTTAAACAGATACTCTATTTTTATTTTTTAACCACAGATAGCACAGATTATTTTCACAGATTTCACAGTGTTTGTGCTTAAATCTGTGTTATCTGTGGTAAAACATTAATGACAATTAGTTCTGAATAATTTGAACAACTACTTTCAACTTAATATTGGAATTTCCGCAACTCGGGTGCCCTGAACCAGGTGAAGATGACAATTAAAAAGGTCATATTTTTTAACCACACCTGCCTGCTGCAGGCAGGGAAAACACAGATTATTTTCACAGATTTCACAGTGGTATCTGTGCCTAAATCTGTGTTATCTGTGGTAAAACATTAATGACAATTAGTTCTGAATAATTTGAACAACTACTTTCTACTTAATATTGGAATTTACGCAGTTCGGGTGCCCTGAACCAGGTGAAGATGACAATTAAAAGGGTCATACATCCGCCGAAGAGCACGGAAGGCACCGTTCCCAGGATGCGGGCGGCAAAGCCGCTTTCAAACTGGCCCAGTTCATTGCTGCTGTTGATGAACATGGAATTCACGCTTGAAACCCGGCCTCTTTTATCATCAGGAGTGGTGATCTGAAATATCGTTCCCCTTACAATAACACTGATCCCGTCGCAGAGCCCCGCTGCGAAAAGGGCCAGGAAAGAGAGCCAGTAAAGCCGCGATAACCCGAAGACAATAATGCAGATGCCAAAACCGGTTACGGCATACATCAGCTTATAACCTTGTTTGCGTTGCAGGGGACGCAGGGTAAAGATGGTAAGCATGAACATGGAGCCGATATCCAGGGCCGCATTGAGCCAGCCGAAACCAATGGGTCCTACCTTGAGGATCTTATCTGAAAATTCCGGTATCATTGCTGTCACTCCCCCGAATAAAACGGCAAACAGGTCGAGCGAGATGGCGCCCAGCATGATCTTATGCTTGAAGACGAATTGCAGACCGCCTTTCATGCTTTCCCAGGTATTGATATTCCTGGGAGTGAAGAGGATGGGTTTTCTTTTGATCAGGGATACAAGGATCGCTGCCGCGAGGATATAAAAGAAAATAATGGCAAATGTTTTATTGACCCCGAACCAGGCAATGAAAAAACCTGCCGAAGCATGGCCGGTAATGGAAGCGGCCAGCCAGGTGGTGGAACTGATATTCGAGGCAAAGGGTAATTGTTCCCGCGGCACCAGCTGCGCAATAATGGCATTATTGGTAGGACCGGCAAAGGCCCGGATAGCACCGGTGAAAAAGATCACCGTATAAAAAAATACCTGCGGCGAACGGGTATGCACATGCCGGCCGAACCAATCAGATGTGATGAGCACCAGTCCCACCACGCAAAGCGAATAGATCAGAAAACTGCGCAGCAATAATGTCCTTTTATCAGACCGGTCGATCACATGCCCCGCGTATAATGCCAGCAAAAAAACAGGAACGAATTCAGAAAGCCCCGCAATACCGATCGAAAAGGAGCTTTGTGTGAGCTTGAAAAGCTGGTATGCTGCCACCGTGGCCAACATGCGCAGGCCCATGATAAAAAAATAACGGGCAACAATGAAATAACGGAATTCTTTAAACTGTAAAGGACCCAGTGAGCGGTGATTTTCGAGATTCATGTTGGTTTTTTCCGAATATCAGGCCTCATTTACTGATTGGCTGAACTCAGATCCGGAAT
>CAZZDQ010000061.1:0-6726 GCA_964652845.1 uncultured Chitinophaga sp. | reverse complement strand
AAAAAATATTCAACCACTATGGCAGCGTGATAAAATGTTGCCCCTGTTCATAATCTTTGTCCAGCGCATCATAGATGGTTTGTAAATGCAGGTCGTTGTGCAGGAAATCTGCATGGCTGGCATCCACGAACAGGGTCTTTACATTGTGCTGGCGGATATAATGCGTGTAAGTTTCCTGGATATTGAA
Source organism: uncultured Chitinophaga sp. (assembly GCA_964652845.1). Taxonomy (GTDB): domain Bacteria; phylum Bacteroidota; class Bacteroidia; order Chitinophagales; family Chitinophagaceae; genus JJ008. The sequence goes on along the minus strand of CAZZDQ010000061.1, from coordinate 6,539 downwards.
CAAATAATCATCCTGGATATTCTGTTCATAAGAGCGGTTGCGCTTTTTAATATTCGATTGCAGCTTCGCCACCGGGGCGTGGAGGTAAACAAGTATATCCGGCTGCACCAGTTGCTGGTGAATGATCTCAAAGAGCCGCTGGTAGAGGCGGAATTCATCTTCGGGAAGGTTCACCTTGGCAAACAACAGGCACTTGGTGAACAGGTAATCGGAAATGGTGATGTTTTGAAACAGGTCCTTTTGCTGCAGCAGATCCTTTAATTGCTTGAAGCGTTCAGCCATAAAAAATAATTCGAGCGGGAAGGCGAATTGATCGGGGTTCTCATAGAATTTGGGCAGGAAAGGATTATCGGCAAATCCTTCCAGGATCAGCCGGGCATTATAATGCTTGCTCAGCAGGTGGGCCAGGGTTGTCTTCCCGGCACCGATATTGCCTTCTATGGTGATGAAGTGGTAATTCAAGCGGTGAGTGTTGGAAGGTGAACGGCCTGTGCTTCCTGCTGCAAAGTAATTTAAAAGACCCATCGCTGATTTCTCAAATCAAGCCTGTGGATAAAATCAAGGATATTTTTTTACCGGGAGTTCGTCCCGGCATTCCAGCAGGAGTGTCGCAATGGTCTTTTTCAGTACAGGGTGATGGATGGCAGGAGCGATCTCGGCCAGGGGAACCAGGGCAAAACGCCGGTACTGCATTTCCGGGTGCGGTATGATGAGATCATCGTCCTGGCAGGTATCATTATTGAATAAAAGGATATCAATGTCAATAATACGGGGCTCATAGCGGGTATTCCGGGTGCGTCCCATATTTTTTTCAATATCCAGCAGGCGCCCGAGCAGCTGCCTTGCGTTCATTTTTGTCCTCAGCGCCAAAGCCTGGTTGAGAAAAGAAGGCTGGTCATGCTTTCCCCATGCAGCCGTTTCATATAATGCCGAAACTTTTTCAATTGGGCCACAGTTTCTTTCAATAAGATTCCGGGCAGACGCAAGATTATTTTCCCTTGAGCCGAGATTGGAACCGGTGAGTAAATAAGCTTTGTTCATGGGACAAATAAATAAAATATATAATTAATCCCTGAAACTTAATTTTGTTCAATAATCTTCCATTATGGAACAGGCGTACAGCCAGCGTCGGGCCTTATGGGCCATCACCAGATACAGCTTCAAAGCCATTCTCTCCAATCCCAGTGCAGTTTTTTTCAGCTTTGTGATGCCGATCATATTCATTTTCATCTTCAGTGCCTTTGGCAATGAGGGAACGGTGCGGTTTAAGATCGCCCTGACAAGGGAGAGCGATACCAGCGCTTCCAATATCTTTTACCGGGCACTCAAGTCAAATCCCGTTATCAGGATCGTACGATACGAGGATACCGCCTCCTTATATGAAGATATGCGGAAAGGGGACCTGACGGCCGTCCTGGACATAAAAGCCATAGCAGATTCCACGAAAGGGCAGCAATATGTGATCACCACGCGAACCACAACGGCCAGCAGTAATACATTTGGGGCATTTACGGGAATATTACAGGCCAGTAAGCTGAAAATTGAATCAGACCTCAATCCCCATAAAATTGATATTGTTCATTTGTCCATACAACAGCCGGAAGAGGTCCGGAAATACAGGAATATTGATTTTGTGTTGCCAGGCATGCTGGGCTTTTCCATTTTATTCTCCACCTTGTTCGGTATCGCCTTTACATTTTATTTACTGCGGGAACAACTGGTGCTGAAACGTTTCTATGCATCACCGGTGAACCGTATCAATATCCTGATCGGTATCGGCGTCAGCCGTTTATCCTTCCAGTTGTTGAACGTGGTCGTGCTGATCCTCTTCGGACATTTTATGCTGAATTTCACCCTCGTATATGGGGCGGTCACTTTTTTTGAAATGGTCGTGCTTACCATCATCATGCTCTTTCTCCTCATGGGCATCGGGCTAATTATCAGCAGCATTGCCAAAACGGATACCAATATCCCCCTGCTCATCAACCTGATCGGGTTTCCGCAAATGTTGTTATCCGGCACTTTTTTCTCCATCGAGGTTTTTCCCAAATGGATGCAGACCATCTGCCAGGTGCTGCCGCTGACACAGTTCAATGATGCCATCCGCAAGATCTCATTCGAAGGGGCGCATTTGTGGAACTGCGGCAAGCAATTAGGCATCATGGCAGCCTGGATACTGGTCATTTATTTTATTGCAAGGAAGGTGATCAAATGGGAATGAGAGGAATTGCCTGCCTCGCCGGTCCGGGCGGGGAAATTTTGGAATTGGGAAATTTGTGATTTAATAGAACCACCGGATCATTTTAGTCTTACTTTATCATGAGATTCATCAAGCTCGGGATCATCAGCATTATATTCTTTGCAATATTCCTCACATTGATCTCCTTTTTATTTCCTGGGCATGTGCGTATCTCAAAAGCGCTTGAAATAAAAACGGAAAGGGATACCTTGATCCGCTACCTGACGGACAATTCCTGCCTGGCGAAATGGAATTCGATTGAGCCCGGCACTCAGAGGGTTGCCAGTATCCTGGATTCTTCAGAAATATCATTAAACAGCAGCGACCGGCGATCAGGCTTTACTATCCTCCCGGCGCATATACCCAATGCCCTGACCGTTCAGTATTACCTGGATTTCCACCTCCGCTGGTACCCTTGGGAAAAATTCTCATCACTCTTGCTTGAAAAAAAATACGGCCGGGTCATGGAAAAAGACCTGGACAGGCTCAGGCTCCTGCTGGAAGAAAAATGATTTACCTTTAATGTATAAACTGAATGCGATGAAAATATGCAGCTGGGCTTTACTTGTTTTATGCATCCTGTTCAGGCAGGGAGCCGCCCTTGCACAAAATGACTCCGTTCATTTCCAGCGCGACAGTGTTGTAACACCTGCCGGAGATCCCACCATCTTGTATTTCCAGCAACATGAAAAAGCGCTCAATTCGCCGAAGATTATTCTTGTATTAAAGAACGGAAAGAATACTTCACTGGATAAATTCATGAAAAGCCTTGGGCCTTCAGCCGACGATGCGCTCAGTGACCTTGATCATGATGGCAAAAAAGAGTTACTGGTCTATAATAATACCGGCGCCCCGCATTGCTGTGATGAGATCTATATTTTCAGGAATACCGGCACCAATAAGTACCAGCAGGCAGTAAAACTGCTCGGGGGAAACACCGTGATAACCGATAAGAACGAGTTTGTCTTTGATTTTACAGAGATATTCGGCTATTTCTTCACTTGTTACAACTGTAATTACACGGATACTTCCGATGCAGCCCCTGTGGAGATCAGCAGCGTTGACATGTCGTATGCAAAGGGTAAGATGATATTGGCAACCGGTGACAGTGACCTGCGCCATACGATCTATGACAACCTTGCAAAGCTGGGAGAACGACCCTACCAGCCCGTGCCGGATATTGCCAGTTTTGACGACGGGTTGCGAAAAGCATTTGCAAAAAACCTGGCCGTCTATTATTTTTCATTTGGGAGAAGTCAAACGGCTACGCAGGAATTGTTCAGCAAATACTATAAGTTCCCGGATGCCAAAAAGGTATGGGCAGCTTTTTCAAGACTGCTCCAAACAGCGAAAACGGATATGGGATTTTGACCCTACTGCTGAATGAAACGTATATTCCGTTGCATTCCTTTGAATTTTGTTCTTCTCAGCGCTGACCCCGAGAAAAACCTTTTAAAATTTTCTTCTGTCATTGCTTCCCATTCCTTTGTTGTCAGGTTCAATATTTCGGGAAGGGGTGTAAATTCTTTTTCATGATGGGGTATTGCAAACCGGTTCCAGGGACATATATCCTGGCATATATCGCAACCGAAGGCCCAATTGTCCAATTTGCCTTTGAGGTCAGCCGGCAATAATTCATCCTTTAACTCGATGGTAAAATAAGAGATGCAACGGCTGCCGTCCACTATTTTTCCCGGCAGAATGGCCCCGGTAGGGCATGCATCCAGGCACTTGCTGCAAGTGCCGCAATAATCCCTGGCAAAGGGATCATCATATTGTAAGGCCAGGTCCGTGATGAGGGTGGCGATGAAAAAAAAGGAGCCACCCTGTTTGTTGATGAGATTACCGTTCTTGCCCACCCATCCCAGCCCGGAACGTTCGGCCCAGCTCCGTTCCAGCACAGGCGCCGAATCAACAAATCCTCTTCCGTTTATTTCTCCCACCTCGTCCCTGATTAACCCAATCAACTCAATTAACTTTCCCCTGATCACATCATGATAATCTTTTCCGAATGCATATTTGGAGATACTGGGAGCTTCTTCATTTTGTTTTTTATTGGGATAATAATTTTTCAGTAAAGTGATGACCGATCTTGCCCCGGGTACCAGCCGGGAAGGATCCACCCGCAGATCAAAATGTCTTTCCATATAATGCATATTGCCCTGCATACCCAGTTTCAGCCAGTTTTCCAGGCGGCGGGCATCCTCCTCCAGCTTTTCCGCCCTGGCGATGCCGCAGTGATCAAACCCCAGGCGGGCGGACAATTGTTTGATTAATAAAGTATTTTTTTCCAGGGAATTCATAGCCTTGGCATGATGGGCCGGGAACCTGTGAATGATATATGGAAGTTGAAAAAAATTTGTTAACTTGGAATAACTTTTACCACTTAACTGCTTATGAAACCACCACTCTTATTATCCCTGTTCCTTTTATCTTTTTCCTGGCTGCGTGCGCAGGATAAAAATACTATAAAATTCGGCGCTGTGAAACCGGAGGACCTGTCGAAAAAGGTTTACCCGATCGACAGCTCGGCGGGGGCTGTGATCATTGCCGATATCGGCAATTGCAGCCTGGAAGGGAATACCAAGGGCTGGTTCTCCGTGGTCATGAAACATTACCGACGGGTCCATATTTTGAATAAGAATTCCTATGATATTGCCAATGTGGAGATCGGCCTGTATGATAATGGTGGGATTGAACAAAAGCTGGATAAACTGAGAGCAGTGACCTATAACCTGGTAGACGGGAAGGTGGAGGAGAGCAAACTGGATACAAAGGCGGGCGTATTTGAGGATAAGCTGTCCAAATACTATAAGCGGAAAAAATTCACCCTGCCCAATGTAAAGGAGGGCAGCATCATTGAATATGAATATACGACCACAGTTGATTATATCCAGTATATCAGTCCCTGGGAATTCCAGGGAAAATATCCCTGCCTGTGGAGTGAATACAGTTTTTATGTCCCCAATTTTTTCAAATACAATTATATCTCCCAGGGTTACCTGAGCTATTTCATCAAAGACAGCAAGGAAAGCAGCATGAGCTTCAGCATCACCGACCCTAACGGTGCAGAGGCCTCAGGTCATATTTCCTTCACTGCTTATGCCACCGAGAACCGCTGGGTGGTCAAGGATGTCCCGGCGCTCAAAGAAGAGAACTTCACTTCCACGATCGATAATCATATTCAGAAGATCCAGTTCCAGTTAGTGCAACAAGAGGAGAACGATGTACTGAGGTATCACCGTTATGTGTCTTCCTGGCCCGAGGAAACAAAAAAATTACTGGACTACGAAGATTTTGGTGCACAACTGGATAAGGATAATGGATGGTTGAGCGATCTGACCGAACCGTTGAAACAAAACACAAAGGATCCCCAGCTCCTGGCCAGGAAAATCTATAATTATATCAGGGATAATTTTACCTGTACAACACATGAAAATGATATATTCACGACTGCCGGACTAAAGAATGTTTTAAAAATACATAAAGGCAATGTAGCCGATATCAACCTATTGCTGACGGCGGCCCTCCGGCACGTGAATATCCATGCAGATCCGGTCATTCTCAGCACCCGCTCCAATGGATATATGTATGCTGTATACCCGATATTGACCCAATATAATTATGTGGTATGTAAGACCGATATTGATGATAAGACCTATTACCTGGATGCTACCGACCCGCACCTGGGTTTTGGAAAATTGCCCCTGCAATGTTATAATGGAGATGCCCGTGTGGTAAATCTTAAAGCTTTTGTTGCTCCTTTGTACAGCGATTCGGTCAGGGAAGTGAAAACATCCACCATCTTCCTGATCAATGATGAGAAGGGGAATATCGTGGGCAGTATGCAGCAGACCCCGGGCTACTATGAATCAGATGAGATCCGCGACCGTATCCGGGAAAAAGGGCAGGATCAGTTCATCAAGGATATTAAAAAAGCTTTCATATCTCAAATAGAGATCAGCAATTTCGGTATCGATTCCCTTTCACAATATGATAATCCCATAGCGATACATTATGATTTTGATATCAAAGATGAGAAGGAGGATATCATCTATTTCAACCCCTTGTTCGGTGAAGCGTACAAGGAGAATCCATTTAAATCTGCGGAACGAAAGTACCCGGTGGAAATGCCTTATACAGAGGATGAAACGATCAACCTGCAGATGGAAGTGCCCAATGGCTATACCGTGGATGAATTGCCCAAACCCATCAAGGTGAAGTTCAACGAACAGGGCGACGGCATTTTTGAATACCAGGTCTCCCAGTCGGGGACCAATATCTCGCTGCGTAACCGCAT
>CAZZDQ010000060.1:0-15593 GCA_964652845.1 uncultured Chitinophaga sp. | reverse complement strand
CTCACCAAACGGATCGACCAGTTTGGTGTGGCCCAGCCCAATATCAATAAGAATCCTTCCAAATCCATCATCAATGTGGAACTGCCCGGTGTAAAGGATAAGGATCGTGTAAGGGCCAATCTTCAGAGCACGGCCAACCTGGAGTTTTGGGAACTATACACTGCGGAGGATAAAAATTATGTGGATGCCTGGAATAATATGGCGAAGGCATTCAATGAAAAATATGGCGGTATCAAGGATACGACCAAAAAAACCGATTCAACCAATATAAAGGGTGACACATCCAATAAGAAAAAGCCTGTCCTGAATCAAAAACCCACAAATACCAGCGATACCGGTTCATTACAGGAAAATATCGGGAATTCAGGCAATACGGATACTTCGAAGAATAAACAAACGACCCAACAAAAGACTGGTGTTGTACTGTCAAAATATTTTGATCCGAACGGATTCAGCTCATACGGCAAATCAAAGAATGGAAAGGATCTCTTTCCCTCCGCCGTTGGTACGGTTGCCATTGTGGATACGGCCCAATTCAATATTTACCTGGATGAATACCGGGGTTTATTTCCGGCAGATGCCGTATTTGAATACGGGTCACCCGATAATACCAATGGGAAAGCATCCAGCCGTTTGGCGCTATATGCCCTGAAAACTTACGGAAGGCCTACACCAAAAGTGGATGGTAGTTTTATTACAAAAGCATCACCTGATTATGACCAGTTTGGCAAACTGGACATCCGTATGGAAATGAACAGCAAGGGTGCAAAAGCCTGGGGCGATATGACCTCAGCCAATGTGGGCAAACCGATCGCCATTGTGCTGGATGATGTGGTGCAATCTGCTCCAAACGTCAATGAGCCGATCCTGAACGGATCTTCCTCCATCAGCGGAAACTATACAATTGATGCTGCAAATGACCTGTCTAAGATATTGATGATCGGTAAATTACCTGCTCCGGCTAAAATTGTACAGGAGACAGAGGTAGGAGCTACCCTTGGAAGCAAAGCCATCAAGGGAGGCGCCACTGCATTTCTCATTTCATTTATCGTCATCTTCCTGCTGATGCTGGTATATTATAATACGGCAGGATGGATCGCAAACATTGCTTTGATCTTAAACTTATTGTTCACGATCGGGGTGTTATCAGGATTGGGTGCATCATTGACTGCTCCCGGTATTGCAGGCCTGGTCCTCACCATTGGTATGGCGGTGGATACCAATGTGATCATTTATGAACGGATCAAGGAAGAACTCACCAAGGGCAAGGGGTATATCCCCGCCATCAATGAAGGGTATAAACGTTCATTGCCGCCCGTACTGGATGCGCACGTGACGACATTATTGACGGCCATCATATTATTTTATTTCGGTTTAGGTCCCGTAAAAGGATTTGCCACCACGCAGATCCTTGGTATTATCCTCTCCCTGTTCTGCGGTATCCTGGTAAGCCGTTGGGTCACCGACTGGTTCACCAATAAAAAGAAACACCTGAATTATTTCACGGGCTTGTCCAAACGCATCTTCCAGCATGCCAAATTCAAATTCATTGAATACCGAAAGTACGCCTATATGATCTCCCTGGTGGTGCTTTCATTCGGTATCTTTTCCTTCTTCAATGGATTCGACCAGGGCGTGGAATTCAACGGAGGACGCAGTTATAAGATCGGCTTTGGAAAAAAAGTGGATGTGGAGTTGGTGCGAACTGCCCTGAAAAACACTTTTGCCGGCGAAAGTCCTGTGATCAAAACGGTGGGGGACAATGCCACCCTTGATATCACGACTTCTTACCTGATCAACAATACGGCCCGCAACACGGATTCCGTGGTAGAAGCCCATTTAATGAACGGGCTGAAGAATTTTTTACCGGCAAATATCAGCTATGGCCAGTTCGACAAGAACTACAAACAGTCATCAGAAAAAGTTTCTCCCACCATATCTGATGATCTCAGGAGAGGCGCTGTGAAAGCCACCATATTTGCACTCATCATCATCTTCCTGTATATATTTATCCGGTTCCGCGACTGGCGTTATTCCCTGGGTACTATTGTGGCCCTCTTCCATGACGTATTCGTGACCCTGATCGTATTCTCCTTTGCCCGTAAGATCGTGCCCTTTCCCCTGGAGGTGGACCAGCATTTCATCGCCGCCGTGCTGACGGTCATCGGTTTCTCGATGAACGATACCGTTATCGTATTCGACCGGATCAGGGAATACAGCCGCAATATGCCCACGGCGCCGACAACGGAAGTGATCAATAAGGCGATCAATGACACATTGAGCCGTACCATCATGACTTCACTGACGGTATTCCTGACCATTTTGATCCTCTTCATTTTCGGTGGAGAAGTGACCCGCGGATTCGCCTTCGCCATGCTGGTGGGTGTGATCACAGGTACTTATTCATCCATCTTTGTGGCAGCGCCGATCCTCGTTGACCTTGGAAAGAAAAAAGGATTGGGGAAGGCAAGAAAAACAAAAGCTTAGCTCAAGCCGATAGTAACTGCATTTATTTAAGGGTTGCCAATCTTTCAAAGGTTGGCAACCCTTTTAAGGAAGAATATCTTAAATGGAAAAACTGGAGCCGCATCCGCAGGTGGCGGCGGCATTGGGGTTGGTGAATGTAAAGCCGCGGCTGTTCAGCCCGTCCTGCCAGTCGATCTCCATACCATATAGATAAAGCTCATGCGCTTTATCCATGATGCAGGGGATGCCACCGATCTCAAAAGAATTATCATTGGCTTCGGTTGTATCAAAACCCATTACATAGGTGAGGCCCGTACAACCCCCGCCCCGGACACCGACCCTCAATTTTTGAGCGTTGTCAAAACCAGGAGCAGCCATCAGCCTTTTGATCTCGGCAATCGCATTGTCAGTGAATTTTACAGGTGTGAAAAGCGCCGTTTCCATACTGCAAATTTACCATTTATTCCATGCCGTTATTATTGTTTATTTTTGATTTAAGGAAATAAATAACATATTTCCATTTGAATTTTATAAAAACGCTTTCCATGGAGCTGAATATCGTAAGTATTGTTATTGCTGCACTGGCTTTACTGATCGCTGTCCTTGCACTGGTGAATAAAAGGAAAGAAGTTGCCGCCGGGACCGCTGATCAGTTTAACCCGGCCCCGCTCAGGTTACAGGCCTATGAAAGGCTGGTATTATTGACCGAAAGGATCTCGCTACCCAACCTGATCTCCCGGCTCAGCCAGCCTGATATTTCTGCCCTGGGCATGAAGATCATTTTAACGGAGAATATCAAGCAGGAATTTGAATTCAACAGCACCCAGCAATTGTACGTGAGCCAGGCGTCCTGGGATGCGCTGCGCAATTTGAAAGAACAGAATATAATGGTCATTAACCGCATTTCAGACGCAATGCCACCAACGGCAACCGGCCTGGAACTGAATAAAAAAATACTGGAAACCGTTATGTCACAACCGCAGGGGGCCCTGCATGAAACGGTATTACAGACCCTGAACCACGAAGCGAAAAAGCTGATGAAATAATCCTGTTGCAATTCAGCCTGTTGATCATATTCAAATCACATGCATGGCCGATAAAAAACAATACAATGACTCCGGCATAGAGATAAAACCTGTTTACGATAAGAATGACCTGCCTTCTTCACAGGAAGACCTGCCTGGCAAGTATCCTTTTACCAGGGGCATCCAGCCGGATATGTACCGCGGTAAATTATGGACCATGCGCCAGTATGCCGGCTTTTCCACGGCTGAAGAAAGCAATAAACGGTATCACTATTTATTATCGCAGGGAGTGAATGGCCTCAGTGTGGCCTTTGACCTTCCTACACAGATCGGGTATGACAGTGACAGTCCGCTGGCAGAAGGAGAGGTAGGCAAGGTTGGTGTGGCGATCGATTCCATTGAAGACATGCAAACCCTGTTCAAAGGGATCAATTTGCAGGAGGTCAGCACATCCATGACCATCAATGCCACCGCATTCATATTACTTGCATTATATGTGGCTGTGGCCAGGCAACAGGGAGCTGACTTGAAAAACCTGAGCGGTACCGTGCAAAACGATATCCTGAAAGAATATGCTGCAAGGGGAACTTATATCTACCCGCCCCGCCCTTCGATGAAGATCATCACGGACATCTTTGAATGGTGCGGGAAGGAGATCCCCAAATGGAATACTATTTCCATCTCGGGCTACCATATCCGTGAGGCGGGCAGTACCGCGGTGCAGGAGATCGCTTTCACCCTCAGCAACGGAAAGGCCTATGTGAAGGCAGCCCTGGAAAAAGGGCTTGACATCAATATTTTCGGCAAGCGGTTATCTTTTTTCTTCAATTCCCACAATGATCTGCTGGAGGAAGTGGCCAAGTTCCGCGCAGCCCGCCGACTATGGGCGAAAATGATGAAGCAAATGGGCGCCACAGATGAAAAAGCAAGGATGCTGCGTTTCCATGCCCAAACCGGGGGTAGTACGCTGACAGCCCAGCAGCCGCTGAATAATATTTCAAGGGTCACGATCCAGACCCTGGCTGCCGTCCTGGGCGGAGCGCAATCTCTCCATACGAATGGCTATGATGAAGCCCTTGGCTTACCAACGGAAGAAGCGGCCCGGATCGCATTGCGGACACAGCAGATCACCGCTTACGAAAGCGGCATTACACAAACAGCAGACCCGCTGGGCGGAAGTTATTATATCGAGTCCCTCACCGATCAAATGGAAAAAGAAGCGGGAAAGATCATTGAAAAAATAGATAGCATGGGAGGAAGTGTGGCGGCCATTGAACAGGGTTATATCCAGAATGAGATCGCCAGGAGCGCCTATGTTTACCAACAAAAGATTGAGAATGGCGGGAAAATAGTTGTCGGGCTCAATAAATTCACCGAAACAACCCATGATAAGATCCCCCTGCTCAGGATCGACGATTCCATCAGGCTGCAGCAAAAAGAAAAACTGACCCGTTTAAAAGCCTCAAGGGACAGTGACAGGGTCTCTCAAACCCTGCAACAATTAAATGCAAGGGCAGTTGCCGGTGAAAATATCATGCCGGTCGTACTGGCAGCTGTGGAATCCAAATGTACGCTTGGTGAAATAGCAAATGAACTCAGGAAAGTATTTGGTGAATACCGCTAATACTTGTTCTGCTAAGTCCCTGTGGAAACTCAACAGGAGATCATTCCTCGGTATCCCCTCGGGAGATACCGAGGGAATGTCAGAATATATTCGGCACTTTGAAGATCAGCCCATAATTCATGGAATGATCCTGGGTGAGATAGGAACTGCTGATACCGATCGTAAAGGGAAGCAAAAAACGCAGCGGATTCACGTCGGCTGACAGCTCAATGCCCAGGTTGGTGTAATCCCTTTTTTGTCCTGCCAAACCGAAGTAAGATAGTTTGCCGGTGGCTCGCTCGGCAAATAAAGACGCTTTGATCCGCTGAAAATAAAACAGCCCGCCCAGTATTTTTGCATCAGGACAAAATAAAGGAAGCCGGTAATCTACCGACCAGAGATCCCATTGGTGGAACAACTGGTTACGCTTATTGCGGACATATGCAAAACGGTTTTCGAAATGATAATTGCTGCTGTCATCCTGCTGCCAGTAGGAACGCAACCGGATACTGTGATGTTTAAAGAAGCCCGGTAAGAAGAGCTCTGTATTGGCCGCGGTTTGCGCAGCCTGGAAATTGCTTTTAACAGGTGTATTGCGGTAGGTGAACTGTATATTCAACCCCAGCCTCGGACCTACATCCCGTATGGCCTGGCGACGAAGTATGCTGTACTCCAGGTCCTGCTGGAGGAAATATAAATGCCCGATGTGGTTTTTGCTGTAACCGCTTCCGTCGCCTTGACGGGTCAGGCTTTTAAAATTGGTATACCCAAACTGGGAGGTAAGATTCAGTTTACTGATGGCGGATCCTTTCGAGAGATTCAGCGGGATGAGAACGCCCAGGTTGGAGTTTTGAAAATGGATCAGGTCGTAGCTGAAATGATCCAGCGTTGTCTGCCCCTGGTTTTCGGGGAAAATGGTATTCCGGCGTCCATCAAGGAAATGAAAGAAGAACTCCGGGAAAAACTGTTGCAGGCTGAGCCGGACATATTTATTGATATGCTTTTCATTACTGTTATATTCAAAACCGGCTTCGACCGTGGCCGTACTGAGCATATCGACAGAGCGGATGCCCAGGCTGACATTGGGTTCATTGGTCAATGGGTCAATTCCCCACCCGAAGACCCTGAAATAATTTTTGAATCGCTTATAGGGTGAACTGGGATAGACCGAATCGGGGACATGGGCCAGGATATTCCCTGCCTCCTGTGCTTCCAGGGGTTTAAAGTACTCTACTTTATTTGCCGTATCGTACTCTCCCGCCTGTTTCCATGAACCCGGATCCAGTTTCATCGTGGCGATGCGGAATCCATCCACCGTAAAATCCTGGAAACTCATTACCGAATCGCCCGGTGCAATATTGGGATTGAAAGCTCCGAATTTTCTGTTGGTGATGCGGAATACATTTCCCGAAAGGGTATCCACCCCATAGATATTGTCAATGCCGGATTGGGGGGAATTATACAAAACGAAATTCCTGTAATCTACAGGCGCTGAAATATTTTCAGGAATGGGCTGCAGTACTGTTTTGATCTGCCCGTTACCGATATTGACCTTCACAATACTTTTGGCGCCGGCCACTGCTTTCACGAGTAAGATATTCTTCCCGTCATGTGTAAAATGAGCTTCCAGGTATTCAATATTGCCGGGGTTGTCGAACTTTTTGATCACGGAACCCGTATGGGCATCCAGCAGAACGAGGTGGAATTTATTATCCGTGGTATATTCCATAGTGGCGATCATGCTGCCGTCAGGGGAGAAAGCGGGCGCATGATAACGGCTGCGTTTGGTAAGCTGGATGATTTTCCGTGTATCCACATCCAGTACTTTGATGACAGTATAATTCCGGGCACCCCAGCGGGCGTCATATGCGTATTCGCTCCACGCGATCTTATGGCCGGCCGCGCTCAACACACCATTATCATCCAGTACACCGGATATCCTCAGTTTTTTTTCCCTGCCGTCCTTTGTCAGCAGTACAAACTGGAACTGGTCCACAATGCTGGATTTATGCGCAAGAAAACTGCCGGCATCCAACCCTGCTTTTTCAGCAACAATATTCCCGTCGGGCAAATATTGGGGAAATTTATAATTGACAAAATGCTTTTCGCGGGGTTGATGAAAATAGTCAGCACCGGTTTCCTGCACCTTGTCCAGTTGTTTTTGCCAGGCTGATTTTAATTCGGCCGTCATGCTGTCATAAAGCTGGTTGACATTTATACCAATGGTTTTTTTTATGCCCTGCGAGAAAGAAAAGGGCAGGGGCGCTTTGGTGTAGGTATGCGTCAGTATTTTGCTCCATACATCGGCGCCGTAATGATTCTTCGCATAGGTCGTCATAAAATAACCCAGCATATAATGGTTGGGAATGGCATTTTTCACTGAACCACAGGCTGACTTGATATAGGGGAATGCCCCGCGGGTAAGCAACTGGGTGCGGAATGTAAGATCAAAAGAAGGGATCCTTCCCCTTCCCCCATAGCCCAGGGTGGTCTCACAACCAACCGCATCCCCTTCCCAGAACCACCAGGGATTGGTGAGTCCCTGCATGACTGATGTGCCTGAATTTCCAAACAGGTAATACATGTATTTACCCCAGCCGACCCTGGATTGGTCCATTTGCACCACGTGCCTGTATTCATGAAGGGAAAGTTCATCATACCATTTGTTCATCCCCATATTATTCGGGTTCTGCGGAGGCGTGGAAAAAAATTCGGCTCTTCTTCCCTCAGATGAAACGAAAGCATTGTTATCCGTGGTCTGGTTCTGCATCACGATGGGGATCTTCCTGGGAAGGGAATGCAGGGATGCAGCCACCGGCAAATAGGCATTTTCAAGCGCATTGGTGATGCGTTGGGCATCCTGTTCGATCTCGCAGGGATAAATGATCTGGAAATGTGCAGAATTGATCTGTTTCCATTTTAAATAAGGGGGCGACTGGCCGAGGGGAGTAACAGCCTGTGCAGATAATCCTTGAATGAAACTAAATGAGATGAACGCAAGGAACAATTCACGCATACCGGTTAGGAAATATGCCTACAATTTAAACTGTAAAGATAAACGAATATGCGCTTATTGTTTGCATCAGTAACGGGTTTTACTAAATCAGAATTTTAACCGGGGATCCCTGCATTGAAAAGGAAGCTGGACGCTGTGAAACCACGTCCTCTTCACTGCTGTGTTGAATATCTAATGGCACAAAACCTGTTCAAAAAAACTAACAGCCAGATCCCCGCATCATAAAATCCTTCACCGGCAAAATTGTTTTATTATCTTCCTGTTTTCAAGCCATGAGCACACTTGCCCGTAAAATCGGTTTCTGGCCTGCCACCGCTATCATCATCGGAAGCATTATCGGGTCCGGCGTCTTTATGAAGCCCTCTTCCATGGCAGCGGAATTGGGTTCGCCGGTCTGGATGACAATTGTATGGGTGATCGCGGGCCTCTTCTCCCTGTTCGGTGCCCTTATCTATGCTGAACTGGGTGCCATGATGCCCGAGACGGGAGGTATCTATGTATACTTCAAAAAGATGTTCGGTGGCTTTGTGGCATATCTTTATGGCTGGGCCGCCTTTTCAGTGATCAATACGGCATCTGTGGCTGCTATTTCATTTGTGTGCGCTCAATATGCCGATTATTTCCTCCACCTCCCGCAATTTGATCCGGCAACGGTTCAATCCGTGACCTGGCATATCCCTTTTGTCGGTGACCTGTACCCGCTGCAAAATATTGGTGTAAAATCGCTGGCCATCTTTTTAACGCTTTTCTTTACCTTGTTGAATTACCTGAGCACAAGGGCAGGCAATGCTTTCCAGGTAGTATCCACGGTGGCAAAGATCCTGGTGATCGCCTTGCTGGGCTTTGGAATATTCCTTTCAGGCAATGGGAGTTTCCACCATTTCACTTCGGCGCTGAACCCAAAACAAGGCGGAGCCTTGTTAGGGGGTATTGTTGCGGCCATGACCGGAGCTTTTTTTGCTTACGATGGCTGGATCAATATTTCTTCGATGGCGGGAGAGGTAAAGAATCCCCAAAAAAATATTCCCAAAAGCCTCTGGCTTGGCGTATTCACCTGTATCCTGGTCTATATACTGGTGAACCAGGCATATTTATATGCACTGCCGGTTGAAAAAGTAGCTTCTTCGCAACTAGTGGCGGCAGATGCCGTTGGTGTTGCTTTGGGTAAAACGGGAGAAGCCATCATTGCCGGTATGATCGTGATTTGTACCCTGGGTGCTGTAAATGCCAATATCATGGCACCTCCCCGTATTACATATGCGATGGGAAAGGACAGGGTATTTGCACCCTGGACAGGACGAGAGCATAAACGATTCAATACGCCTGGCAATGCATTGTGGCTGCACGGGATCTGGACCTGCCTCTTCATTTTCAGTGGTTCATTTGACATGCTGGCAGATATGTTCGTATTCATCACATGGATCGCTTATGGCCTGGGTGCCGTGGGGATTTTTATGTTGCGTAAAAAAATGCCGAATGCGCAAAGGCCTTACAGGATATGGGGGCACCCGGTGGTCACTTTCCTCTTTATCGGGTTCAGTGCGTTTTACCTGATATCCACCGTATATAATGACGTGAACAACTACCTGCATCACAGGCAGCCGGTTATCAATTCCGTCCTGGGACTGGCCATTACTGCGGTCGGGATCCCCATTTATTTTTATTATAAAAGAAAATTCAGAATGAGGGAAAGCGCATCAGCGCAGTAGCAGGGTGGTGCCTTTCAATAAAACTCTTTTGCCCGAATAATGATCTGTGTAGGTGATCAACCAGGCATAGAGGCCGGAATTTTGCGGAACGCCCCTGAATACACCATCCCAGCCCTTTCCATTTTTGCCCGATAAGAAAACCAATTGCCCAAAATGACCATACACCCGGAATTCCAGGTTATCGGCCATTCCTGTATTCAATGGACCCATGTAATCATTGAGGCCATCTCCGTTGGGAGTAAAAGCAGACGGAACCTGGACAAAACATTCCGGCAGGGCCCTGATCACTTGTTTCGCAGTATCACTGCAATGGGTCTGATCATTTATGACCACAAGGCGGATCGTATAATTGGAGAAACGACCATTTGCAGTAAACGACTGAGGCGGGGGAGAGGGCAGATAACTTACCGTGCCATTCCCGAAATTCCATTCCCATCGATCGATGGGACCATAACTTTTATTTTGAACGATTGCCATATCCCCCGGGCAGACTGCAGGCGGTGTGATGAAACCGGCAAAGACCCTTTTCAGGTTTCGGATGACTTGTTGAGAAGTATCGCTGCATGCTCCGTTGGATACGATCAGCCGCATGTGATGAGTGATCGTGTCCGAAATGATCTTAGTTGTATTTTGGGAAGTACTCGTTGGATTGTTATCAAATTTCCAGCTCCAGCTTTGTACGCCATTATTTCCATCATGAAAAAAATAAAGCGTGTCTGCTTTACAAGAGGAATGGGTACTGAATGAAAATTGTGCGGAAACGGGTGATCGTACATCGAAGGTTACCGAACTACCTGCCGGGGTTTGTAAACCGCATTCGTCAATGATGGTATTTCCATCGGTACCGGTTTTTATTTTAACAGTATAGACACCTGGTGTGATCAACTTTTCTGTAAAGTCCAGTCTGATGACAACGCTGGTTCCGGAGGAACAATTCAGATTCGATAATTTGGCAGTAACTGCTTGGGGGCCTGTGATGATAAAATCACTGGCATCCGGAGCAATTGAACTGCAGAGCACCGGCTTTTTAAAGACGAGATCAATATAGGATGGACTGCAGCCGGATGACCGGGCACTGTCCATCAGGGTGGGTTGCAAGGGACCTGCTTTCACCGGAATATTCTCTCCCGCCAGGACGCTGTTGCCACAAATATCCACCAGGGTATTGCCATCCGTTCCGTTGTTGACGGTGAGTGTATAATTTCCAATAGGAAGCGGCTGTGCCAGTGTTAATATGACCGTATCTGTTCCGAATGAATTCCCGCATGAACCCGGCGTGGCACCGGTAATAATGATGCCACCATTCAATGAAAAATCAGACCCGTCCGGAGCAATGCTGCTGCATTTAAGGGGTTTGTTCAGTCGGACAAAGATATTTGTGGCATTACAATTCAGGGATGTAAACCAAAGATGTGGCTGGGTGGTATCGGCAATGCTGGCGTTGCCTCCTTCAAAACTCAGCTGATAATTGCCCTGTGATGCATTTGGATTGCAAACCATCAGTAAATAGGTATGTCCTTTGATGATATCAGGCATCAGGCTGAAAGTGTTCTCACCGGGTTTATTGCAGACCATTATATCGGTGCCGTCGGCAGATGCACCTGTTTCGCCGGGCTCGGGTGACCAGTTACAGGCCCTGAAAAGGGCGGGGTTGGTGAAAATATCAAAGGGATTTGTATTGGTAACATCAAATAACTGCCAGTCATAATTAGCATTGAGATCGGAAGGATGGATGACGAATCCCAATGTGCCCGAAGTATAACAAGCCATCCTGAAAAAATTGGGATTCACATTCTCGTAAAGAGCGGGGTTACCTATACAGTTGACCGGAACCTGGCTCTGGCCGCAAAATGTGGGTGTATTCTGGATCACCGGGTCAGGACTGCAAATAAGTATTGCCGAGGCGGGCGTTTGGCCCGGGAATGTGCATACTTGTGCAGTAAGCTTTGCAAGAAGCAGGGATGATAAAAACAGGACCGGTAGCTTCTTTTTCATGCAGGATCCGCTCTGGTAAAACGTGGTTACTAAGGTCCAGGATGCTTTCACCTGCAATTTACGTACAAATGATGACTGAGATGACGCTGATCAGTTCAGGTAATATGCATACCTGCTTGCATATTCTCAAATTACCTGCTTTTCTGCAGGATGGCAAGCATCCTGATAAACACTTATGCGTAAAAAACTTTTATGAAGGGCAGGTAAACCCTTGGTTAGTTTAAAAGTATAACCTGTTGCTTTGGACATTCCTTTGTATTTTTAATTTCAATAAAAGGATAGCTTATGAAAACCGTGATCATAACAGGTGCTTCGGGCAACCTCGGGCAAGCTGTCATTAAAAAATTCCTTACTGAAGGTTATTTTGTTTGCGGAACTGTCATCCCCAATGACCCTGTTCCTATTGATATTAATGATAAGCATTTCTCCCGCTCCGTTGTTGACCTCCTGGATGAAAAAGATTCGGAAAAGTTCGTGGTTGACCTTATCGCGGAAAAAAAAGAAATCAATGCAGCGGTTTTGACGGTAGGCGGATTTGCAATGGGGGATCTTGCTTCCACAGGATCGGCGGATATTCAGAAACAATACAAGCTAAATTTCGAGACCGCCTACCATATAGCCCGTCCTGTATTTTTACAGATGATGAAACAGGGTTATGGAAAAATATTTCTCATCGGGGCCAGGCCGGGACTGGATATGCGATACGGGAAAGGCATGACAGCGTACAGTATCAGCAAATCCCTGGTATTCCGGCTGGCTGAACTGATGAATGCAGAAGCGAAAGGAACAGGGGTGGTCACACACGTGGTCATACCATCCACACTGGATACTCCGCAAAACAGGAAATCCATGCCCGATGCAGATTTTTCCAAATGGGTGAATCCTGTATCTGTTGCAGGGATAATTTATTTTCACTGTACGGATGCGGCATCAGTGATCCGTGAACCGCTGATAAAAGTATATGGCGATTCTTGAACGATAAGATGATATTAAACGAAAAGTATCGCTCCTCTCCCTGCCTGCCTTCGGCAGGTAAACCGGCAGGCAGGTTTTGGAGAGGGGTAAGGAGGTGAGGCCTTGCGTTACTCAAAATGGATAGCATTACTGGCAGCGATTGCGTTAGTGGCATCATCTTTCATGCCCTGGGTTTATCTTGCCTCGGTGTCGGTGACGGAAACGGGTTTCAGCACATTTCAGAATAAACTGGGCAAGCCCGCTTACCTGCATTTATTTTTCATTATTTTTTTTATTGCATTCTCCTTTATACGGAGAATATGGGCTAAACGGGCGAATATCCTGGTTGTATCCCTGAATATCGGCTGGGCCATACGGAATTTCTTTGTTCTTTCCGTTTGTATGGGAGGAGATTGCCCTGAGAAAAAAGCCGGTTTATACCTGATGCTGGCCGCTTCTGCACTTATGATGCTTACTGCCTTAGTTCCGGATATTAAACTACAGGGAGATGGTGAGAAAAGGCAGCCATGAACTCGGTGCGTTGTTTAAATTTGGAATAGAAGATTTGGTTTCACACAAAGACGCTAAAACACGCTAAGCCGCAATGTGAAAAACTTCTGCGTCATTGCGCATCTTTACGTCCCTGCCTGCAGGCAGGCAGGTAGGCGTGAAACAATCAGAGTTGAATCAGCCTTGCAATGGCATAGGCAACTGTAGCTGCCGCAGCACCGATCAGCATGACCCGCAGGGCGCCCCAGAATGCATGCACGCCGGTGATCCTGCTTTTAAAATACCCGAATATAAACAAGCATGCCAGTGTGATGCCAACGGATAATTTCAGCCCGCTGAGAGGAGAATGCACGAAGAAATAGGGGAGCAGGGGCACGAGCCCGCCCGCAATATAAGACAGGCCGATATTGAATGCTGATTTGGCGGCCCTTTTGGGATCGGGTTTCTCCAGCCCCAGTTCATATTTCATCATAAAATCAACCCATCTCTTCTTATCCTTTGCGATTTCAGCCGTGGCCTTATCCTGCAATTCTTCCGTCAACCCGATATTCCTGAAAAAATCCTTTGTTTCCTGGATCTCCTTATCATAAAGATTGTCTACTTCATAGAATTCCCTTTTCTCCTCGCTTTTATAATGATCCTGTTCTGTTTTGCCGGCAAGGTATCCGCCCAGGCCCATGGCAATGGAACCAGCGGCTATTTCTGCCAGCCCGGCAATGATGATGACATGCGATGAATCCACGGCGCCGCTAAGGCCGGCTGCCAGGGCAAAGGGAACCGTCAGCCCGTCACTCATGCCGATGACGATATCTTTCAGCAGGTCGCTGCTGGTCAAATGTTTTTCATGGTGGAGATGGGTATCCATCAGGGGAATAAAATAAATGGCGGCAATATTACTAAACTTCCAGGCTTTTTTTAATGATCCCGATGCTTTCACTGATCTGCTGCTCTGTAATGACAAGGGGGGGAGACAAGCGGATCCTGGTTCCGTGTGTGGGTTTGGCCAGCAACCCCAAACCACTTGTACTATGGGCTGCATCCCGGCATTTCAGGCAGAAATTCCAGGCAGCTTCCTCGTTTCTTTCACCCGTAACGATCGCATTCAATAATCCTTTACCGCGGACGACAGATATGAACGGAGACCTGATCTTGCATAATTCCTCCCTGAAAATCCTTCCCATCTTTTCTGCGTTTTCGACCATATTTTCCTGCATCAATACCTTCAGCGCTGTGATCGCTGTTTTGCAGGCCAGGGGATTGCCTCCATAGGTCGAACCGTGTTCGCCGGGTTTTAAGATCAGCATGATCTCATCATTGCAGAGAACGGCGCTTACGGGCATCATTCCACCGCTGAGGGCCTTCCCCAGCATCAGGATATCGGGTTTGACATCCTCATGGTCGCAAGCCAGCATCTTGCCGGTTCTTCCCAGCCCGGTCTGGATCTCATCAGCCATGAAGAGGACATCCCTTTCTTCACATAATTTTTTTGCAGCAGAAAGGTATCCTTCATCCGGGACAACCACCCCCGCTTCTCCCTGGATCGGTTCTACCAGGAATCCGGCCACGTTCTGATCTTCCAGCGCATGTTTCAAAGCATTCAGATCATTATAGGGGATCATACTGAACCCGGGTAAATAAGGCCCGAAATCATTTTTCGTGCTTCCATCACTGCTGAAGGAGATGACACCAGTGGTCCTCCCGTGGAAATTGCCTTCGCATACGATGATCACAGCCTTGTTCTCAGGGATGCCTTTCACCCGGTAAGCCCATTTGCGGCAAAGTTTGAGGGCTGTTTCCACGGCTTCCACGCCGGTATTCATCGGCAATACTTTGTCATAGCCGAAAAGCCGGGTGATGAATTCCTCAAATTCACCCAGGGTATTATGATAAAAAGCACGGCTGGTAAGTGTGAGTTTTTTTGCCTGTTCAGTAAAAGTATGCAGTATCTCCGGGTGACAATGTCCCTGGTTCACTGAAGAATAGGCGCTCAGAAAATCCATGTATTTTTTCCCTTCCACATCCCAGAGAAAAACCCCTTCGCCCCGCTGAAGTACGACGGGAACTGGCTTGTAATTATGAGCCCCATAACGTTCTTCCAGTTCAATATAATATTGTGAATTTTTAAGGACAGGCTGAATCGTTTGCATAAAGAAAAATTAATAAATGGAAATAAATACGTTCGGGTAACTGTAATGAACGTTTATCCTCGATGATTCAGCAGATCGAGATTGAGGGAGAGAAATGATATGGAAAAGAATTTTTTCATACCCTACGACAAGGCAAATCTAAAAATATAATTTGACATTTGCACATAG
>CAZZDQ010000059.1:0-16063 GCA_964652845.1 uncultured Chitinophaga sp. | reverse complement strand
AATAAACATGTAGAAGACTTTTGAAGAATATGTTTGGACAGGAGTTCGACTCTCCTCACCTCCACGTTAGGAATTCCCTGCCCTACTGACGTCGTTCAGGCGGGGACTCACCTCAACATTTAGTTTACTCCCCCTGCTTCCATTTTATCCAATTATGTTTCCAAACGGATAAACAAAAAATCCAGATACGGTGAATTTGCCTTGTCAATCACGCAGACACGGGATTCCGGAAAGAATTAAAGTGAATGAATTTCTATAGTTGTTGAGTGAATATGGTCTTTCAAACTTCAATGCATTAAGCTTTCCAGTGTGGCCATTCTGGAAGATAATTCAGCTATTTTATTTTTGAGAAATGTATTCTCACGCTTTAATGAATCGCATTGTATCGAGAGTTCCTGCACAGCTTTTACCAGGGGCATTACAAAGTCACTGTATCTTAAGCTGTACAATTCATTTTGGTTTTTCGGTTTTTCCACACCACTGAAATGGTAACCGATTTGTTCAGATGTATTGTAAACATCCTGTGCCAGGAAACCGGTAAACTTTATTTTTTCAATATCATATTTCTCCGGCCAGTCTGGATCCATTTTTTTATGTATCATATCATTTTGAAGATGGACATCAATAAAATAGGTGACGGGTTTCAGTTTATTGATAAAGACCAGGCCCGGTACATCTTCCCGGATATTCCTTTTGATTCGTTCATCGCTGTATGTGCTCCAGCCAACCTGTCCCCCGATCCAGCTAACTGAAGTGTTTCCGATCTCAAAACGGTTGGCGGCATTAACAACACCGCCTGAATTATACCCGAGACAGGAAGTATTATTCAGGCTGATAGTTGTAAAATAGGCATTGGAACCCAATGCAGTATTATTGATACCGGTAGTATTAGCAAAGAGGGAATAACTGCCAACGGCAGTATTACCTGTTCCGGTCGTGTTTGAATAAACGGAATTATATCCGATGGCCGTATTGTAAGAAGCCGTATTATTGTTCAAAGCCTGGTAACCTGTGGCTGTATTATTTATGCCTGAATTATTATTATTCAGGCTCGTAAACCCGATAGCGGTATTGCCGCTTCCTGTTGAATTAGCAGAAAGGCTTGCATAACCAACAGCAGTATTGCCTGTACCGCTTGTGTTGGAAACTGCAGCTGTGCTTCCAAACGCAGTGTTAAAAGATCCGGTATTGCTGAATAAAGCTTGGCTACCTGTTGCCGTATTGTCAGCGCCTGAAACATTCTCATACAGGCTGAGTTGACCGACGGCTGTATTATTATCACCTGAATTATTCGAAGATAATGCTGAAAAACCGATGGCCGTATTGTACATACCGGTTGAATTGGCATAAGCGGCATTGCTTCCTACCGCCGTGTTAAAAGATGCCGTATTGTTGTTTAAAGCATTATAACCCATGGCGACGATATGGTTACCTGTCATATTTTGATAGGCGCTCCCTGAGCCCAGGGCCGTATTATATTTACCGGATGAATTGGTTAATAAACTTTGGTCCCCGATTGCAGTATTGTCAATTCCGGTTGTATTCGAGTAGGCCGCATTACTGCCAAATGCACTATTTCGGGATGCGGTATTGAAATATAAAGCAAGATATCCACCTGCTGTATTATCATTTCCGGTTTGATTTGAATACAAACTGCTAGCTCCCATCGTCGTATTGAAAGAACCGGATGAATTGGAATAAGCAGCCCCGCTTCCAAATGCAGTGTTATTGGATAATGTATTGTTATATAATGCCTGGTATCCGGTTGCAGTATTGTCATTACCGGACACATTTTGAACTAAACTTGATGCTCCCGTCGCCGTATTTCTGACTCCGAACGTATTTGACAAAAGGGCATTAGCGCCAATTGCCGAATTATCATTACCCGAATTATTGAGAAGAGCATTTGCACCCAAAGCTGTTAAATTAATACCGTTTGTATTTGCATTCAAGCTCATATATCCAAGAGCAGTATTTTCCCTTTGACTTGAAACAAAACTGTTCTTGCCCGAGCCATACCCGATAAATGTATTATTTGTGACAGAATCGATCATTCCCGCCCATTGGTTATTGATCCGGAAACGGAGGGCCTTGTTATCTGTGGTGCCTATGAAATTGGAAACTGTTGTACCGGTATTACCGCTAGTACCCCAGCCATTCAATGTTGTGGCAAGAATGGTTTGCCAGCTGCCATTGCCACCCGCATCCGATACAAACAATTTACCAGCTCCCGCATTAAGCAAAACCTGGATACCGGTTACTGCTTTGATCGTATCGGCTTTCAGGTTCCCTGCTACATGTAGTTTTTCAGAAGGTGTAAGGGTGCCAATACCTATATTTTGCGTTTGTGCGCAATAACTGGAAAAAAATAGAATATTGTAAAAGAGCAACTTCATTTGTAATGACTATTTTATTTCACACAAAACATTTTTTAGTAATGGATGATGATCCTTTCACTGCGGATATTGGCACCATAATATCCAGATGAGCCTCCCCCCTCACTAACCATCTCCAACACGACTGACACCGGCCTATTTTGATGATTATTGAAGACCATTTCACCTGCAAAATCATTCGCTGTAATTGCAATCCCTGATCCTGGCCTTAAACACACAACCCTGGGTTGCCGTAAATCCGGGATTCAGCTGGATCACGTTGGCCGACTGGAATAGCGTTCGACTGGTATTGCTTAGCACGGCATCTGACACAATGGAATTGCCAGCAATAAACCCGTTATCACCCGTGAGATTGCCTGTGGGCGAATAATTGGGTGTGCAGCCAACAGTATAATAATGAGAATAACTGTAACCCTGGTAGGAAGCGGTCAGTTTATACGTACCATAAGCGGCAAAAATGCCGATCCCTACGCTTTGAGGAAAATAGGCCCTGTTCAGGTTATTACTGAAAGTATTGGTAAAACTGCCGGTCGTGATGGGAAGCCCCGACGGATCATAGATCGTGAACACAACGGTGCTGCCTGAAAGCATATCACGCAGGGCGATGCCTATATACATATTATCGCCCGGTAAAAAATTATTTTTTGCATTCACAGATTCACCGCCAGGACAAAAATTCGTATTACCATTATAACCTGTCAGGGATGGAAGGCTTGAATGAGTCATTACCCTGTTGATCTGTGGCTCCCAGTAAGCCCGTTGGTTTTTCCACCATGTATTATGGGTTGAATTATAAAGCGTATTACATGTCGGGCTGGCATTATAGTAGGGATCCTGTACGAAGCCCAGGGCGTCGTGCACTTCAAAATGCAGATGGGGGTTCGAAGAGGCGCCGGAGCTGCCGGGAGATGCAATGGGCTGGCCTTCATAAACAGAATCTCCTTTTTGCACCAGGGCGCTGTTATCCATGATATGATAATACCAGGATGTACTGCCATCACTGTGCCTGATCACGATCACGTTATGGGGAGGCACCTGGTTAGGGCCGCAATTGTGGTCATTATTGAAATTATCCGATACACTGTCCACTATACCAGCAGCCGCAGCTACCACCACCACGTATTTGTTGTCCATCATATTCCACCAGAAAGGATAGAGGCTTATATCCACACCGCGGTGGCCATCATACGTTCGATTTCCACAGGTGTAATCGTAGACGAGACCTGAATCCGGAAAGTCATCTACAAAATTCGACTGTTCAAAATAATTGGGAATATCATCATAGTCGGCCGTAACCGTCAGGGGCCAGCGGAACAAAACATGTGACTGCGTTTTGGCTGCCATAGAAAACAAAAGGGTAATGAGGATGAATAAAAATTTCATGGAATGTTTTTTATTTGCCCAATAGCTTGTTTGAGCTCGTTCAGCTGTTTCTGCAGTTGTATGATATACAGTGACAGCTCTTCAACTTTTTCCGTTAATTTTCGATTCATTTCACCTACCTCGATCCCCTCTTTTTCCACGGAGGCAGCAGGTGAGAGGCCAGGAAGATGTTTATATTGCAGAATATATTTTTCCAGTTCATCAATGCTTCTGAGCCGGTAACCCGCATCAAATACATAATCGGGCCAGTTGGCATTGAGCAGCACTTTCAATTCTTCACAGATCATTTTTCCCTGCACACTGATCCTGTATCCAGTAGCTATTTTATACGAATTTCCGATGCTGATATCCCCGTTATTATCCAGGAAAAACCGGTCAATGCCGTTTGAGGTCAGGATGATCTTCCCTGACGGATTACCTGAATTACTGATTGAAAGCCGGAGATTCCCTGCATAGGTTTGTATAAAAGCCCTGTTCACATTGGCTTCCCTGAACTGAACATAGGGGTTGGATGTATTTTCAAGCATCAGGTCGCCGTATACATGCAGTTTCAAAAGGGGTATATCCACACCCACGCCTACATTACCGGCATTCAATGTGTTCAAACCGCTCCCTGTTGTCAGCTGCAAGATCAGGTTGGATGGCGTGCCGATGATACCGACGCGGGCTGCATTGATCATCAGGTCATTGTTATTGTTTGAAAAAACGCCATAGTTGAAACTGCTGTTATATAATCCCTCGTTTCCATCAATATGTAATTTATACTGCGGGTTGCTTGTGCCGATGCCCACCAGGCCGGCATCGGTGATACTCATTCTTTCTATAAGTCCATTGGGATTGGATGAAGCATACGTAAAAAAGCCCATCCTCGCTTCAATACTGCCCTGACCGGTGGTCTTGATAGCGCCGGTATAAGGATAAGAACCACTCCCGGTTTTAAAATAAAGTGCATTGCTCACATTGGCGGCCAGCAATTGTGTGTTCTCCAGCAAGGCCACAGCGCTGTCGGGCTTGGAAACATGCAGCTTCATGAGGGGGCTGTTGGTGCCGATCCCTACATTTTGCGCATAAAATTGTATCGTTGTACAACCCGCTAAAAAGAATAACAGGACTCTTTGCGTCATACCATTTAATTTCCTTCAAATTTCAATGAAAGGAATGCGCGAAGCAATACCTAAGTGGAGGGATATTTTATGAAGAGAGAGGAATAAATCAGCCCTTTGGGTGATATCACACGATATTGTCCTTCAGTGTGCGTGTGATCAGCTGGGTGCGTGTCTGTACCTGCAATTTATCATAGATATGCCGGATATGAGTCTTCACTGTATGGGTGGTAATGAATAATTCAGCCGCAATGACCTTATAACTATACCCATTGACCAGCATGGAAAGGATCTCTTTTTCCCTTTTTGTAAGCTCATGCTCTGCTGAATGATCTGTTGTAGGGGGCAGCTGGCTTTTTGCCAGCATGTCCATCACCATCACTGCAATGCCGGGTGTCATCGGGGCTCCGCCATTCAATACATCCTCGATGGCATCAAAGATCCTGGAAGGAGGCGTTTTTTTCAGCAGGTAACCCGAAGCACCTGCTTTTATGGCTTCGAATACATTTTTATTATCATCAAATACGGTGAGCATGATGATCTTCACCTCATGGTTGAATTGCCGGATGCGTTTCACCCCTTCAATACCATTGGTACCCGGCATTTCAATATCCATCAGCAGTACATCGGGGTTCACGGATTTGATGATGGATACAATATTATCACAATTGATATAAGCCCCTGATAATTCATACCCCGGATTACTTTTGATCAGCCATGAATATCCTTCCCGCACATCATTATTATCTTCAAATATGATGACCTTTTTTCTCATGAGACATCACAAAATTATTTTATTAAAGAAAACCGGCTATACTCTGTTTGGGTGATTTTTTACCGGAACCGACAGAAACAGAGAAGTTCCCTTTCCCGTTACTGATTCCAGACTGAATGCTGCCCTGATACCGGCTGCTCTTGCTTTCATATTGTTCAACCCGTTGCCGCTGGTGGGCAGGGATGTATCGAATCCCTTCCCGTTATCTTCGATCAGCATGGTCAGTTTCCCTTTCCGGATCTCCAGGTTGATGCGGACAGCAGACGCTTCTGCGTATTTGGCGATATTGTTGATCGCTTCCTTATAGATCAGGTAAAAATCTTTCCGGATGTCCAGGCCGAGCCGGACCCTGTTCGGATGGGAAGGGGTTAAAAAATCCACTTTGATGTTTTGTTCATCCAGCATGTCCAGCGCATAGCCCCTCATGCGGGTCACCAGTTTATCAAAACTGTCATTGGCGGGGTTCACATTCCACACGATATCCCCCATGGCCCCTACCATGTTTTCGCTGCGGTCCGCGATCTTTTCCACTAGGTCCCTCGTCGCTCCGGTTTCCATTTTTTGCAGCGCCATCTTGCTGAACAGGTTGATCCCACTGAGCGAACTGCCCACATCATCATGTAGGTCCCGGGCGATCTTGTCGCGCAGTTTCTGCTGGGCCTTCCTTCTCGTTTCACGGATCCTGAATAATTCCCATACGAGGAATATGACCAGCAGGCCGCATCCCGCAAAAAACCATTTGGTCTGGTAAAAATGGGGCTTCACGATCACCGTAAGCACATCCCCTGTGCTATTTTCTGTACCAATATTATTCGTTCCCTTCATCTGCAGGTGATAGGTCCCGGGTTTGAGGTGATTATAGCTCACATTTCCGTCGGTACTCGTATGCCATTCATGATCCAGTTCAGCGATTCTGTAATAATATTTATTTTTTAAAGGCAGCGTATAATTCAGCAAACCGAAATGAGCCGTGAAATTGGACCGGCCAGGTTCAAGAACGATTGTCTTGTGTTCATTTTTCAGCTGAATAGGGGTTCGCAGATCATCGATCTCCACATCTTCCAGATAAACGGGTGGAATGGTTTTATTATTCAATAAAAGGGCAGGGTTGAGCGCTGTAAGTATATTCTCCCCGCCGATCGCCAGGTCCCCGCTTTTGAGTTTATAAAAAAGACTTCGCTGCTTCCAGTTATCCACCGGCAGGCCGCTCTGTTCATTAAAATAAGTAAAGCTGCCCGTGGACTTATGAAAACAGGCGAGATCGGTATTGCTCTTGATCCATACATTACCCAGTTCATCCGTGGTTACATTCAACAGGTTATTGCCAGTGAATCCATTATCAGTTGTATAGGTTTTTACTTTCCCGGATTGGGTATGGAAGCAGCAAAAAGCATATTTCGTAATGAACCAGATGATATGCCCGGTATCCGGTACCGCATCCAGGATATATTTTTCATCATTGCTTTCAATGTCCGTTTTCCTGAAGACAAATGAATCGGCCGTCTTGTCATACCGGAAAAACCCGTTCCTGGCGGCCACCCACAGAGCAGATTCATTGTCGGGGAACATTTGTGTAAAAACATCGTAGCCCGGTGAGGTGATCTGATTTTGTAAATGATAAATCCTGGTAAACTTGTTCTCCTGTTCATTCAGCAGGCAGACCCCTTTTTCTGGCGAAAGGACCCATTTATATGAACTATCCTTTGTTATTATTCTTGTGAAGGATATGGGGATTGCCGGATTGCCTGATGGCGACCTGATATATTTGAATTGATCTTTTTCCTGCCTGATCACCCCGCTATTGGTGGCATACCAGTTATTATTGTCACCTTCAGATAATATATCATTGATCCTGTCAATGGAGCTGTCCGAAAGTCCTGCTGCTGTAACATGAATAAAGTTTTTATATCCCCAGTTCTTATCAAATACTGCCATTCCCCTGTTTCCTTTTCCGCTTACCCTGAAGTCATTCCCTGTTTCAAGGAATGAAATGGTATTTCCCCAGTCATTGCCGCCAATCATATTTTTCCGGGGGTAAATATTATAGACGCCCTGTAAGTACGGATCAATGATATCCACCCCATTGGTATGGCAGATCCAGATCCTGTTCTCGGGATCTTTATAGAGATAAGGATAAGTGGAAATGTTGTGACTCTCAGGAAAATCCCTGTCGGCCACATAATTCTGCCCGATGCCGGTTACCGGGTCGATCAACCGTATACCACCTGAATAAGTAACGAGCAGGTAATTCTTCCCATGATAATCCTTCCATTCTTCAATACTGTAACAAAAGGTATCCTTCAATAATTCTCTCCGGTTATGGGATTCAGCCAGGGAGAATTCCTGGAGTCCGGCAGGCCAGGTGCCCGCCCAGAAATTTCTCTCCCGGTCCTGGTATAATACGCCCAGGGGATTGTTGATCACTTTCAGGGGAGGAGTGATCTTTTTTGCAACCGTATCGATCCGGTGGATCCCGCTGTTGCTTACCACCAGTATATTGGCGTCCCGGTCCTCAAAGAGATAATGAAATAAATAGGGTTGTTTTTTTTCTGTTAGCGGTGGTAATGCATATTCAATGACTGCATTGGTGTGATATTCCAAACGGTAAATGGCGGTATTCCCATTGACCCATAGCCTTTTTTCCGAATCGATCAGGAATGTACTGAAAGACAGGTCACGGTATACCGCGATCACTTTTTCCAAAGCAGGATCAAAGCGGCAGAGAATTCCGTCCGCATCCAGCCAGAGCATTCCCTCCCTGTCTTCAGCAATACGACCAATATGATTATGAGGCAAGGAAGTGCTGTCATTATAGCGGCTCAGGAAAACTTTGAAACCCGAACCATCGTACCTGTCGAGGCCTTTCAACGTCCCGAACCACATGATACCGTGACTGTCCCTGAAAGCACAACTGACCTGGTTGGTGCTCAGGCCTTCACGGGTGGTCAAGTGCGTAAAACGTAAATGAGGAAAATCCTGGGCCTGTAAACACAAAGTCCTTGCCATTGCAAAACAAAAAAACAAAATGGAAACATTTTTCACTTAAACTGCTTAAAAAATACCGGGTTACTGTTTCTTTACTCCTTTTCAACAAGGACAAAAATTTTCCCCGGACCATAACAAATGTACTGGATTAGGCACTGTCCGGATTCCAGGTCAACGATGGCTTCCAGTATCCTGTTTTATAATTCTTAACTTTGTCGTGCTACAAGCCGGGTTATCGTGGCGCCTCTGGCGCTAAGGAAAGTCCGGACAGCACAGAGCAATGCACCCTGTGAGGAACAGGGCTTTATCCTGCCTTTGGCAGGGTGAAAGAGAGAGTGCCACAGAAAATAACCGTCCGCCTATGGCGGACAAGGGTGAAAATGTGAGGTAAGAGCTCACAGCAGGTATAAGCAATTATACTGTCGGGTAAACCTTGCATGCTGAAATGCCAAATAGATCAGTCATAGAACGGCTCGTTCATGCATGATTCATTTCATGGGGCTGATGGGTAGGCAGCTCAGATAAATGATGACCGTCCCCGCCCAGCGGGGAAACAGGATCCGGCTTACAGGCTTGTAGCTTTTTTTTCAGCAATAAAACTTCATTGGATACCTCGGATCATTCGAGGTGAAAAGAGACCAGGGTGGATACCTGCTGGAGTTTGATGACTCGTGTGCCCATGGGTGCCTGTTCACGCGTATATTTCAATACCCCGAGACCCGGTTCAAAATAGAGCTGATCCCTCCTGTAATTACGGGCATTCTTATCAACATAAAGGTAATCACTGAAAGAGCCGGCAGGTGTTTTGATGAGATCAGCGCCCTGTAAAGTTCTTCCGAGGGCAGCAGCATCAGAAAAACTGGTCAGGTAACGGAGTGAATCGCCGGTGATGAGGCCAAATTCTTTCCTGGCATCATATATGCCGGGCGTGAATACTCTCTGCGATGTGCTGAAACAGGATGAGTCACTCACATAGAGCAGGTCGGGCAGGCCGACCTGGATATTGCTTTGCCACCACACCAGGGAATCGGTCAGCGATTTTTTAGTGACACTGAAGCGAAGCGTATCTTTCTGTACTTTCTGAAATACTCCGTCCGTGAATACAGAATCCTCATATACCCAGAAATTGTTTTTGCTTAAAGGTATGATTCCGCATTGCTTGCCGGAATAATTAATGTCGATGAGCAATTCAGCGGCATAAGAATGCCCTGCCGGGTTGGCTGTCTGCACAGTACAGGGAACAGCAGGGAGATAAGCATCCAGCTGAGAATATCTTTCCTTGGAGCAGGCAGCACATAATATGGCCAGGGTAAAAATGGGTACCGCTGAATTTTTCATGGTTAAATTTTTGCCATCCGGGATGGAATGACAAAATAGAGACTAGATTCTGCAAATCATAACTTTTCTAAGGAAATTTACAATAGGGGAATCGTAAAATCCCTATTGAAAAGCCAAAACCCTGAAACTGAAATGTTTAATTCAGTTTCCTTAAGAAAAAATCCTTCATATCATTCCACGAGGCTGTATCTGCAGCGGCATTATATGCAATTGGCAAATTGAATTTTTTCCCGTTTTCAGTGGCAGCCGGGTTAGTGAAAGCATGTAAAGCGCCTGTATAGGCTTTGAATTCATATTTTATTCCTGCACTGTCCATCATTTTTTTGAAAGCATCAATCTGTGCTGCCGGCACAAAGGGATCTGCTGCACCATGACATACAAGAATGGCGGCTTTTTCCTTTGCTTTATCCGGTTTTGCTACCTGCAATCCTCCATGAAAACTGACAACTGCTTTCAGATCTTCCCCGATATTGGCCATATTCAACACCTGTGAGCCTCCAAAACAATACCCGATGGCGGCAACACGGGAAGGATCCACCTGTGGATAGGTCTTGAATTTTTTCAGAGCGGCTTCAAATCTCGACTTTCCCATGGCAAGGTCCTGGTAGAAAGGAGAGGCCAGGTTGCCCGCGTCCGTGGGATTATCAGCCTGTTTCCCATTTCCATACATATCGATCGCCATAGCGATATAACCAAGTCCTGCCAGTTCACGGGCTCGCCGCTTGGAATAATCATTCAACCCCCACCACTCGTGGATCACGATCACAGCCGGGCGTTTATCTTTTATATTATCGTCATATACCACGTATCCATTCATGGTGACCTTGCCATCCGAATAGGTTATATTCTCCTCTTTCAGCTTTTGCGATTGCATATCAGCCTCCTTTTTTGGGTTGTTTGAATTGCAACAAATGAATACCGCGATCATGCAGGCGGTAAAGGGAAAAATTTTTAATTGTTTCATACGACTGGTTTTATCATTCTAAAGTTCAGAAAAAAAATAATGCCGGCAAATTATTGGGGTGCTTTTGCATCCAGCACCTCCACTTCAAATACCAGGATACTGTTGGGCGGAATCTTCGCCGACCTGGTGCGGATGGAATAGGCAAGGTCGGAAGGAATGACCAGTTTGATTTTCCCTCCCACCTTGCATAGCGGAATAACGATCTGCCAGCCCCTGATCAGCGCTTTGAGCGGGAACGTGGCCGGTTTATCTATGGACTGGCTGAACACAGAATCATTGGTAAAAAGATAACCTTTATAAAAAACAGTGATGGTATCATTGATATTTACCTGCCGGCCCGTTCCATCTTTCATCATGGTATAATAAATACCATCATGGATATCTTTGGCATCGGTTTTCCCTGCTGAGATAGCCGTTTCGATCAGCTTTTTATCAATGGCCTGTTGTTCAAGGCTATCCATATGATTGTAAAGATTGACGAGAGGGGAGGGTATTGTCTCATTGTCCAGGCTTTTCCAGGTGCCGTTTTGACGTTGAACCCAGGGCTGGCCCATGCTTACCGGTATCCCGGCTTTTTCACTTGCATTATAAAATGAAGCAGGATCGTGGATCGGATGCCATATTCCGTTGATCCTGCAGGTACCGACCAATTTCCATTTTTTTTCTTCAGGAAGCCAGGCATAACCGGAATAGACCGAAAAATTGCCTGCAGAGTCGGCAGCGGTAGCGATCAATAATTCATAAGCCAGCGTTGGCTTCCAGCTATATGGCCATACTATTTCTCCTTTTTTACGGGTATCCGTATGCAAACCATTTGCAATGATCGTAGCTGTATCGGCAAATTGAAATACGATTTCCTTTTCATTATTCCCGGCTTTCAGGAAAAGCTTCACCGCATCAGTTTGGATACCTGCTGTTAATTCTTTTTCGCCGGAGACTGACAGGATTTTGATTCCCGCCATGAACTGAACTGCCTTTACACTATCCGGCAATGAATAGTGAACGACAGAGTCTTTTTCGCCGGCTTTTGCCGCTATGGAGGCAAGTAGAAAAAAAGTGACAAATGTTTTTCTCACCAGGAAAGTCATTTCCCAAACTTACAAAACCTTTCCCTTCCATCCTTAAATAAAAATGTTGCAAAGGATTTGCAACATTTCAAAATTATATCGGATGTTCAGCAACTATTTCATTTTGGTATTCTTTTTCTTAATGTCAAATTTCTTTGCCAGCGAAACTTTGATCTGCCCTGCCTTTGTCAGGTAATTCTGATTGGAGGCCGGTCCTTTATCCATCAGGATATTCCCGGTTGCCGATACCACAAAACTCCAGGTATCACTATTATAACCGATGGCAGATTTATAAATACCAGATGGCGCAACCGCTGTTTTCTTGATATTGCCGGCGGGAGCTTCTTCGGTGGCAATATTGACTTTGAGATTAGCGATCAGTGATCCCATGATAAAGAAGTGCTGGTTCATAACGGCAGTATATGCATAACCGATGCCAGGACCAACACTGATGTACCGCATTTCATGATATCCTTTCTGGATATATTGATCTTCGATAGCCTTTGGAATGAAGTTGCTGTCATTTTCGGGGCCGACTACATAATATGCTTCACCGCCATACAATAGCGAACCAGCCGATTTTTTCTGCCACTCATTCTGAACAAGTGCGGCACGATAAGAAAATTTTTCTTTATTGGGCACCCGGTAAGCAGCGACTCCGTAGATCCTTGCTTTGGTGGTTGCGTCAGAATAGTAGCTGTTCGGGTCACTGACGGCCGTTCCTTTTGGTTTGATATACATTCCTGTTGGCATCACTACCAGCACATCGATCACCCATTTATGCGGGAATAAATGCATTTGCACATCCAGCTTCTTTGTTGTGCCACGGTTGGCACTGCTGTTGTTAAACCCATAAAAGGCACTGATGGAATAATTGCGATAGGTGACCCCGATACCAAAATTTATTTTGTGATTGGCCACAAATTTTATATCCGGTGCAGAACCGCCTGAAGGAACATTGATATCCTCAAATTTTTTTGATACATAGATCCGCCCGGTGAGCTTGTTTGGATACATTTCGTAATACTTACTGTCGTGCAGCCATTTCTTCTTTTTCATATTTTGTGCCTGAAGGCAATTCATACAGCTGCATAAAATAATGATGAGGGAAAAGATTCTTCGTTGCATAAGTGTTTTTTTCTTTGGTTAGTGTTAATCGCTAAATATAAGGAACAATTCCGGATAAAGAGGAAATATGATTTACAGAATATATTTTCCCTCATTTCCGTTAATTTTGCACCCGCTATGACCATTGAAAAATTACAGGATATGCGGTCCCGCTTAAGCGGGATAAGGAGGTTTCTTTGACGTTGACAATCGCGGTGTCAAGATCGAAAATGACAAACAACTTTCCCTGAGTCCGGGTTTCTGGGATGACAATGCCCGTGCCACATCCATCATGAAGGATATAAAGCAGAATGAATACTGGGTGGATCTGTATAAACTAACAGAATCCGCAGTAGAAGATTTTGCTGTCCTTTTTGATTTCTGGAAAGCGGGTGACGCATCAGAAGAAGAAACAAAACATGCTTATGAGAAAGCCCTGAACAGGCTGGATGAGGCTGAATTCAAAGCCACCCTCAATGAACCCGAGGACGAATTGCCAGCCGTCCTGCAGATCAATTCAGGGGCTGGAGGTACCGAAAGCCAGGACTGGGCCGAGATGCTGGCCCGCATGTACCGCATGTACGGAGAAAAACAGGGCTGGAAAGTTACTGAACTGGATTGGGTATGGGGTGATGGGGCGGGTATAAAGACCTGCACCTACCAGTTTGAAGGCCCCTTTGCCTATGGATTTTTAAAAGCGGAAAACGGCGTGCATCGCCTTGTCAGGATCTCGCCTTTCGACAGCAATGCAAGACGGCATACCTCCTTTGCCTCCGTATTTGTATACCCCCTTGTGGATGATACCATTAAGATCGACATCAAGGACAGCGATGTAAAAATGGAGACTGCCCGCAGCGGGGGTGCCGGCGGACAGAATGTAAATAAGGTGGAAACAAAAGTAATGCTGACGCATATCCCTACCGGTCTGGTGGTGGTTTGCCAAACGGAAAGGACGCAATTAGGTAACCGGGAAAAAGCAATGCAAATGCTGAAAAGCCGGTTGTACGAGGAAGAATTGCGCAAACGTAATGAACTGCGGGATGCTGCTAACAGCAAGAAAAAGAAGATCGAGTGGGGGAGCCAGATCCGCAGCTACGTATTCCACCCCTATAAAATGATCAAGGACCACCGCACCGGTTATGAAGTGGGAAATGTTCAACCTGTAATGGATGGAGAATTAGACGGGTTCATTAAAGCCTACCTCATGAGTGAAAAAGAGACCCAAAATTAGTTTTGCCATTAAAGTGCAAGGACACATGGGAACGCTATGAAAACTTTGCGCATCTTTGCGTATTCGTAACTTCTCTGTTAAGCTCTAATTACTTAATAAATCTTTGATATGAATCTTGGTTATTTCTCATACCCCATGCCGGCCAATGAACCGGTACTGAATTATGCCCCCGGTTCCCCCGAAAGGAAGAGGCTGAAAGAGGTTTTATCTGAATTGAAGAACATGGAAACTGATATTCCCATGTATATCGGGAACAAAGAAGTGCGTACCGGGAAAAAAACCCCTCTGCATCCTCCCCACGAGTTGAAGCATGTTTTGGGTTATTATTATGAAGGCGACGCCAAACATGTGCAGCAAGCCATTGATGTAGCTATGACTGCCAAAGAAGCCTGGTCATCCATGCCCTGGGAGAACAGGGCAAATATATTTTTAAAGGCTGCTGACCTGATGGCGACGAAATATCGCCCTTACATGAACGGAACGACCATGCTGGGCCAGAGCAAGAACGTTTTCCAGGCGGAAATTGATTCAGCCTGTGAACTGATCGATTTTTTACGATTCAACGTGTATTACCTCAGCGAGATTTATAAACAACAGCCCAACAGCGCTGCCGGTGCTCATAACAGGATGGAGTATCGCCCGCTGGAAGGATTTGTGCTGGCCATCACACCCTTTAATTTCACTGCCATCGGCGGCAATCTTCCCACTTCAGCCGCTCTCTGCGGTAACGTGGTGATCTGGAAACCGGCGCATACCCAGATCTATTCTGCCCAGATGTTCATGCGGATATTAAAAGAAGCCGGCCTCCCGGATGGCGTCATTAATCTTATATATGTAAGCGGACCCATATTGGGCAGTGTCTGTTTCAATCACCGTGACTTTGCCGGTGTGCATTTTACAGGAAGCACGGGCGTGTTCAATAATATGTGGGAAACCATCGGGAAAAATATGGCGAATTACCGTTCCTATCCAAGGATCGTGGGTGAAACGGGCGGAAAGGATTTTGTACTGATACACAAAAGCGCAGATGCAGATGTAGCCGTGACTGCCCTCTTGCGGGGGGCCTTCGAATTCCAGGGACAGAAATGTTCTGCCGCTTCCCGGGCCTATATTCCTTCCAACCTGGCTGATGAAATAAAAAAGAAACTGGTAGCAGGGGTAAAAAGTTTTAAAATGGGCAGCCCTGAGAACTTCAGCAATTTCATCAATGCGGTGATCGATGAGAAAAGCTTCAACAGCATCAAGACCTATATCGACAATGCAAAAAAAGACAAGCAGGCAGAAATTTTAGTGGGTGGAAAATGCGATAAGCGGGAAGGATATTTCATTCAGCCTACGATCATTGAAGCCAAAGCGCCGAAATATGTGACCATGTGTGAAGAGATCTTCGGACCGGTGTTGACGATCTATATTTACAATGCCAACCAGTTTGAAAGAACGCTTGACCTGGTGGATTCCACTTCACCCTATGCGCTCACAGGAGCCGTGATCGCAAGGGACAGGAATGCCATTGCACTCGCTACTGAAAAGCTTCGCAATGCGGCGGGTAATTTCTATATCAATGACAAGCCAACCGGCGCGGTTGTGGGCCAGCAACCTTTCGGGGGAGCCCGGGCCAGTGGAACGAATGACAAGGCAGGCAGCCAATTGAACCTCTATCGCTGGCTCAGTGCCCGGACCATCAAAGAAACTTTCATCCCGCCAGTGGATTACC
>CAZZDQ010000058.1:0-16313 GCA_964652845.1 uncultured Chitinophaga sp. | reverse complement strand
CGGCCAGGGATGAAAATATGGCCAGAGCAGGGCGCCGCTGAAGGTGGGCATAGCAGTCAAGTCCATGTATTGCGAGGCTTTAGCTGCCCATTTCAATTGCTGGATCGCCCATTCGGTCCTTGCCTTTGAATTTCCTTTTGCAGAGACAGGTGCAAATCCGTCAAATAAGACATCATAAGCGGGATGTACGGCTATCAATTGACCCTGTAAATGCGTAGATAATTCAGATATCTCAAGTCCGCATTCGCGGATCAGGCCTTTCAGTTCATCGCAATAGGTCTTTGATTCTCCTGCTTTTTGCAGGTCGATGCATCGGGCATCCCAGGTGGGGATCTGTACTGCGACAAATCCAAGGCTCCTTGCCCAATTGCAAATGCTCTTCAAGTCGTTGAAGGGCGCTTTATCGCCCATGAACTGGGCTAAGAATATGGCCGGGCCTTTGATGGTTGTCATAAATATGTTTTTTTCACGCAAACTTTATAACCGAAAATCCACCCATTTCTCCATTCTTTTCCCGCTCTCGATTACTTTTTCAATGAAGAGCATTCCTCTCACCCCTTCCTCAATATCCGGAAAATCCAGCCATTCGGGCCTTGGCTTTTCATTATTCAATTTTGCTTTTAATGTCCGGGCGAAATTCCGGTAAAGGTTGGCAAATGCTTCGATATACCCCTCCGGGTGCCCGGCAGGTGTGCGGGAATTATATTTTGCGATCTCACTTGTGTATGATGCACCTGCCCGCCATATCTCTGCCGGCCTGTCCACCCATTTTACCAATAAACTATTATTATCTTCCTGCTGCCAGTGTACGCTTCCTTTCTCCCCGTACACCCTTATCCTGATATTGTTCTCTTCCCCGGCAGCAATTTGCGTGGCAGATAAAATACCGCTGGCTCCATTATCGAACTTCAACAATACGGCTCCGTCATCATCCAGCTTTCTTCCTTCGACTACAATACTGATATCCGCGCAAAGGCTTGATACCTGTAAACCGGAAACATATTCTGCTATATTGAATGCATGCACGCCGATATCTCCCATGGCCCCGGCTATGCCACTCCTGGCCGGATCGGTTCGCCACGTTGCCTGCTTTTGGTTCTGCCCTTCCAGGAAATTGCTCAGCCATCCCTGCGGGTATTCCACATAGATCTTCCGGATATTCCCGAATTTTCCGCTCAATACCTGGTGACGTGCTTCCTTCACCATTGGGTAGCCGGTATAAGTATGTGTCAGGCAAAAAAGTTTACCTGCCTTCTCAACGATCTTCTTCAATTCCAATGCTTCTGCGAGGGAATAGGTCATGGGTTTATCGAGCACTACATGAAAACCGTTTTCAAGGGCCAGTTTGGCGGGCTCAAAATGAAGATGGTTGGGAGTAACAATGCTTACAAAATCCATCCGCCGGTTTTCAGGGAGTGCTCTTTCCTTTTCGATCATGTCATGAAAATTCCCGTAAATTCTTGCCGGGTCGAGATATAAAGATTCCCCGCTTTGCCTTGATTTGTTTGCATCACTGCTGAAGGCCCCACAAACCAGTTCGATCTCCCCGTCCATGAGGGCGGCATTGCGGTGGATAGCGCCGATGAATGCATCCTGGCCGCCACCGATCATTCCCATCCTGAGTTTACCTGGTCTCATAGCAGATGAAAGACTGTTTTGTGTGAATTAAATTGTGCACTACAAACATAGAAGTAAAATTAAAAATACTACATTTAGCTCCGGCAATTATTTATTCTTAGCATTAAAAAGTATACTGTTCATGAGAATTTCCGTTCGACTACGGCTTTCCCTGATGATGTTTATGGAATTTTTTATCTGGGGCGGATGGTTCGTGACCATGGGTACCTATCTTGGTCAGTCAATACATGCCAACGATCTTCAGATCAGCAGTGCCTACGGAACACAATCGCTGGGTGCCATCATTGCTCCATTTATCATCGGCCTGATCGCTGACCGCTATTTCTCCGCTCAGAAAATACTGGGTGTACTTCATCTTGCCGGTGCGGCCCTGCTTTATTTTATCTCCACGCAACATGATTTTTCCTCTTTTTTTCCCCTTTTGCTGGGTTATATGATCTTGTACATGCCTACCCTGGCCCTGGTCAATGCCGTTTCATTCAAACAAATGGCTAATCCCGAAAAAGAATTTTCCTTCATCCGTGTTTTCGGCACCATTGGCTGGATCATTGCCGGACTAATTATCGGATGGCTTGCCTGGGAAAAAAAGGGAATGCTTGTCAATACCTTCCGGCTCACCGCCGTGATCTCTGCAGCATTAGGACTCTTTTCATTTACACTGCCACATACTCCTCCTCCTAAAGCAGGCACAAAAACCAGTTTTAGGGAAATTATCGGCCTGGATGCCCTGGGTCTGTTAAAAGATAAGAACTTTCTCATTTTTTTCCTGGCATCCTTTTTCATCTGCATACCGCTGGCCTTTTATTACCAGGAAACAAATATCTTTTTAAATGAACTCCATGTGTCCAAGGCCGCTTCGAAAATGAGCTTCGGGCAAATGAGTGAAACACTTTTCATGTTCCTGATGCCCTGGTTCTTCGCACGCTTCGGGGTCAAAAAAATGCTTGCATTCGGAATGGCAGCCTGGGTGCTGCGTTATCTCCTATTCGGTTTTGGTAATGCAGATGCAGGCCTGTGGATGCTGATGGCCGGTATCATTCTGCACGGTATTTGTTATGATTTCTTCTTTGTCACGGGGCAGATCTATACCGATGAGAAAGCAGGTGAAAGGATACGATCATCGGCCCAGGGAATGATCACCCTTGCCACCTATGGTTTCGGGATGTGGGCTGGGTTCTGGATCGCGGGCCTGATCGCGGATGCTAATGCAATCCGGGACACAGCAGGAAACCTGATCGGTCACCACTGGAAAAATATATGGATCTTCCCGGGTATTTTTGCAGCAGGTGTATTGGTATTGTTTTTATTGTTATTCCGGTATAAGAATAATAAAAACACTGCTCCGGCTCCAGCAAAAACATAAGCCGGCTTAAAATGAACCGTCGTGATGCCATAAAAAATATCTCAGGTACGGCCCTTGCCATGAATGCCGCTCCGCTTATGTCTGCCCTTGAAGAAAGACCTGCAGGGAATAGATTAAAAGGGAATATCAACCATTCCGTCTGCCAGTGGACCTATAATTTCATTCCCCTGGATGAATTATGCCGCTGGGTAAAGAAGATCGGGTTCGCTGCCATCGACCTGATCGCACCCAAGGATTTTCCCACATTGAAAGCGAACGGCATCCACTGTTCCATGTGCTATACCGCAGGCAAAGTAAGCCTGACCGAGGGATGGGCTCATAAAGAAAATCATGCCTGGCTGATCAAAGATTATTTGGAAGCGATACCTGTTATCGCGGATGCAGGCTATAGGAACCTGATCTGCTTCAGCGGGAGCCGCAAAGGGATGGATGATGAAACAGGGTTAAGGAATATGACGGATGGAATCAAGCAGATCATGAGTGTCGCCGAGCAAAAAGGCATCATGGTCATGATGGAGGTTTTAAACAGCAAAGTCGACCATAAGGATTATATGGGAGATAAAACTGCCTGGGGTATTGAATTGTGTAAAAGAGTTGGTTCTTCCAATTTTAAAATCCTCTATGATATATACCATATGCAAATCGATGAAGGTGATGTGATCCGGACGATCAGGGACAACAAAGAATATTTGGGTCATTTTCATACAGCGGGTGTGCCCGGACGGCATGAGATCAATGAATCACAGGAACTGTACTACCCTGCGATCATGCAGGCGATCCTGGAAACGGGCTTTAAGGATTATGTGGCACAGGAATTCATTCCCACCGGTAAGACTAATGATGATAAATTCAAAGCGCTGAAAGATGCCGTACACCGCTGTGATGTTTGATCGGATGATTATTTAAAAGAATTCAATAAACCATGGCAGACAATACATATGATGCAATTGTGATCGGGTCAGGGATCAGCGGCGGATGGGCTGCTAAGGAACTCTGCGAAAAAGGACTCAAGGTCATTATGCTTGAAAGAGGCCGGAACATTGAGCATATCAAAGATTATGTCACGGCCAATAAGGAATCCTGGGAATTCCCTCACCGGGGTGCCATGCCAACGCAACAAATGCTTCATGATTATCCCGTATTGAAAAGGGATTATCCTCTCAATGAAACTGTGCTGGATTTTTGGGTGAAGGATAAAGAAAGCCCTTATACGGAAATAAAAAGATTTGACTGGTTCCGGGGTTATCATGTGGGCGGCCGGTCACTGCTTTGGGGAAGACAGAGTTACCGATGGAATAAATGGGACTATGAAGCCAATCTGAAAGATGGCCATGGTGTGGACTGGCCGATCCGGTACACAGATATGGCCCCCTGGTACAGTTATGTAGAAAAATTTGCCGGCATCCAGGGAAGTAAAGAAGGGTTGGAAGTGTTGCCTGACGGTGAATTTTTACCGGCCATGGAACTCAATTGTGCTGAAAAGGAGGTAAAAAAAAGACTGGAAGCCTATTACAAGGGGAAAAGGAAACTTATCATCGGGAGGAGTGCCAATATCACCGTTCCGCTTCAGGAAAGAACGAATTGCCAGTACCGTAATCGTTGCTGGAGAGGTTGTCCCTTCGGAGGATATTTCAGCACCCAGTCATCCACCCTTCCGGCAGCTATGAAAACCGGGAACCTGACCCTTCGCCCTTTTTCGATCGTCACAAAGATCGTTTATGATAAGGATAAGAAGAAAGCTACTGGTGTTGAAATACTGGATGCAGAAACCAACCAGACCTATGAATTCAAATCAAAGATCGTTTTTGTCTGTGCCTCCACATTGAATTCTGCCTGGGTGTTGATGAATTCCGCTACGGATATCTGGCCCGAAGGCCTGGGCAGTAGCTGCGGGGAGCTGGGGCATAATGTAATGGATCATCATTTCCGTCTTGGTGCCGG
Organism: uncultured Chitinophaga sp.; assembly: GCA_964652845.1. GTDB lineage: Bacteria > Bacteroidota > Bacteroidia > Chitinophagales > Chitinophagaceae > JJ008. The sequence continues at coordinate 11,371 of CAZZDQ010000058.1, read as the reverse complement.
CGGTACCGTGGAAGGATTCAGTGATAAATATGTGTTCGGCCGCAGGCCCACCGGCATTTATATTCCACGTTTCAGGAATGTTTATGATGATAAAAGAGATTATGTCAGGGGCTTTGGTTACCAGGGCGGCGCCGGCAGGGGCAGGAACGGCACGGATCATGTGGCAGAGTTCACGATCGGTGCTGATCTGAAGGAAGCACTGAGTGTGCCTTCAGAGAACTGGGGCATCGGTCTCACAGCTTTTGGTGAGATGCTGCCTTATCACGAAAATAAAATATCCCTTGATAAGGAGAAGAAGGATAAATGGGGATTACCGGTCCTGGCTTTTGATGTGGAGATCAAAGACAATGAAAAGAAAATGCGGGTGGATATGATGAATGACGCCAAAGAGATGCTTGAAGCGGCAGGTGTTACAGATGTCAAGACCTATGATGCGGGGTATGCAGTCGGTATGGGTATCCATGAAATGGGTACGGCACGCATGGGACGTGACCCGAAAACATCGGTGCTCAACAGCCATAACCAGGTCTGGGATGCACTGAATGTATTTGTGACCGACGGAGCATGCATGGCCTCAGCGTCCTGTGTGAATCCATCATTGACTTATATGGCTTTAACAGCCCGTGCCTGTGATTTTGCGGTGAGTGAATTAAAAAAACAGGATTTTTAAAGTAACATTTATTTATTGTCAATAATATTAAAAACAACACCTCCTACAAGTTTTATTTGCATTCCCCCTGAGGGGGGCATGAGAAGGGGGCAGGTCTGTAAGAACTCCTATGGAGGGGTGAGGCTATGGAACGACGCGAACTACTTAAAATGATCGCTTTGATCACCGGCGGGGCAGTGATCGGCGGAGAATTGTTTTTATCCGGTTGCAAGACCGGCAACAATGCCGATCTTGGATTTACGGCATCTAACTTGTCATTACTGGATGAAGTGGGAGAATCCATCATTCCTGCTACATCCACACCCGGCGCAAAAGCAGCGATGGTCGGACAGTTCATGAAGACCATGGTGACTGATTGTTACAGGCCGGATGAACAGGCCGTTTTTACGGCTGGATTGAAACAACTGGACGATGCCTGCAAAACAATGAACGGAAGATCCTTCATGGATTGTAATTCGCAGCAACGTCATGATCTGCTGGTAAGCCTGGAAAAGGAAGCAAAAGATCACAATCAAAAGGTGACGGATGATGATAAACCTAAAAAAGAAGCGATCGATAAAGAAAATGAAACCCTGCCCTGGAAGGATCACAAAGAGTTCCTGGCTACGCCGGTTCATTACTATACCATGATAAAACAACTTACATTGTTGGGATTTTTTTCTTCCAAAACCGGTATGACTGAAACCCTGCGGCATATCCCGGTGCCGGGTCACTATGATGGCAGCCTGGCATATAACAAAGGTGATAAAGCCTGGGCAGAATAATTTGACAAATCAATCCTGAAAATGGAAATACACCGGAGAAAATTCATCAAACAAAGCGGGGCACTGGCCATGAGTGCTTTGCTGGCAAAACAGGGATTCACTTCATTTTTTAACAGGGAAGAAAGCAAAATGAAAGAATTTGGCATACAGTTATGGACGGTGAGAGATGATCTCGCCAAAGACCCCAAGGGAGTTTTGAAACAGTTGGCTTCTTATGGCTATTCGTTCGTAGAAAGCTATGAAGGTGATAAAGGAATGTTCTGGGGCATGAAGAACACGGAGTTCAAAAATTATATTTCAGGACTGGGTATGACCATCCATTCGGCGCATTGTGATGCGGATAAGGAATTTGACAGGAAGATCGGGGAAGCAGCGGAGATCGGCATGAAATACCTGATCATGGCCTGGGAAGGGCCGGGTAAGACACTTGATGATTATAAAAAATATGCCGAAAGTTTTAATAAAAAAGGTGAGCAATGTAAAAAGGGAGGTATCCGGTTCGCCTTTCATAATCATGATTTCTCTTTCCGGAAACTGGAAGGACAGTATCCGGAGGATGTGCTGCTGAAAAACACCGATCCTGCGCTGGTGGATTTTCAGATAGATATCTTTTGGGTTGTGGCTGCAGGACAGGACCCCGAAGCCTGGTTAAATAAATACCCGGACCGGTTCAGGCTTTGTCATGTGAAGGACATGTCGAAAACACCCGGGGCTGATAATGGAAAAAATTCCGTGGACCTGGGCACAGGAACCATTGATTTTAAAAAAGTACTGAAGACAGCAAGGCAAAATGGTATGCACTATTATATTGTAGAACAGGAATATTATCAAGGCACTACTCCCCTGAAAGCATCCGAAGCCGATGCGAAATATATGAAGAAATTAAGGGTCTGAGATATTCAACACAGCGGCACTGAGATACTGGGTTTCACAGAGCGTTCTTAAATATTATAACGCTGTGTAACTCTATTTCTCTGTGTCGAAAAAAATAAAAACAAAGGCCCGTCACCGGACAGGCCTTCCACTTAGCTGTACTTAATTGCTAACCCACAATAAAATTCCAGTTGAAGATATCCTCTGCCGTTCCAAAGCGGATCGCATCGATCCTTTTCTTTAACTGGTTCATGATATTATTTTCGTTGTATTCAGGGAGTGTATAGTCGATCCCGTCAATCAGTATGGTACTGATCGGTGCTACCACCGCAGCTGTGCCCACTCCAAAGGCTTCAGTAATTGTATGTTCATTGAAACCTTTCCTGATCTCTTCAATTGAAACAGGCCTTTCTTCTATATAAAAGCCCATATATTTTGCCAATTCTACCAGGGAATCACGCGTCACTCCATCGAGAATAGAATCTGAAACAGGCGGCGTAAGTAATTTACCGTCAAGTACAAACATCAGGTTCATTACTCCTGATTCCTCAATAAATTTATGGTCCCTGGCATCGGTCCAGATCACATTGTCATAACCCTGTTCACGGGCCAGTTTGGTGGGGTACATAGCGCCGCCATAATTGCCTCCGCACTTGGTGGATCCTGTTCCTCCTTTTGCTGCGCGGATGAATTCGGTTTCCACTTTTACACGGATCGGCCTCGAATATAACTTACCGACGGGGCCGGTAAAAATGATAAAGCGGTATTCATCTGAGGGTTTAACGCCGAATTTAGCTTCGCTGGCATACATGAAGGGGCGGAGATATAACGAACTCCCCTCTTGTTCCGGTACCCAGTTCTTATCAACCTGTACCAGTTGTTTCAACCCATCATCAAATATCTCCCAGGGGATCTCGGCCATGCACATCCTGCGTAGCGACCGGTTAAAGCGTTCATAGTGTTTATCGATTCGGAAAATATTCACCCTCCCGTCCTGCATGCGGAATGCCTTCATTCCTTCAAATACGGTTTGTCCGTAATGCAGGGCAAGGGTAGCAGGGCTCATGGAAAGATTGGCAAAGGGCACGATCTGCGGTTCATGCCATTCTCCCTTATAAAAATCGGCCACAAGCATGTGGTCGGATACATATTTTCCGAATTCCAGGTGACCGAAATCCACTTCTTTGATACGGGAATTCCTGGTCGGTGTGATCTTGTAACCTGTCATGGTTTCCATAAATGAGTTTTTGAATGAAATGTTCCTAATACTTCACAAAATTTCGAATTATTTCTGTTTTAAAACAGATTCAGATTTCGTATTTTTGACTAGATCAGATTTTGTTGATTGGGAAAGTTCAATTGAGGGATTTCGAAATTTCCCAATTGCAAAATTTAAAATTCTAATATGAGGAATGTTCCATTAAACAGCGATGACCATCTTTACCTGCAGGTCGCAGACGGAGTAGAAAAGATGATCGACCAGGAAGTGCTGAAGATCGGGGATAAACTGCCTTCGGTACGTGTGTTGAGTGAAGAATACGGGATCAGCATGGGCACCGCTTTCCAGGCCTATTATCACCTGGAAGGCAAAGGACTTATTGAATCCCGTCCCAAGTCCGGTTATTATGTCCGTTTCAATCACCGCCGCTTTCCCGAGCCGCCCCAATACAACCAGCCGGAGACCATCTCGCATGAGGTAAGCGTAAGCGAGATGATAGCTTCCATCTACGGGGATATCGTAGCTGATAATGTGATCAACCTGGCCCTGGCGGTTCCGGATATTTCCTTATTGCCTGTGGCAAAACTGAACAAGGCTGTCATACAGGCGATCAGGGAAAGCAAAGAGAGTTGTATCAGTTATGAGGATACACAGGGAAATACTGAATTGAGAAAACAAATCGCCAAACTGGCATTCAACTGGGGGGGAAAGATCAAGCCGGATGAACTGGTCATCACTTCAGGCTGCCTGGAAGCGATCACGATGTGCCTGCGTGCTGTTACGCAACCGGGTGAAACCGTAGCGGTGGAAACACCCACCTATTTCGGCATCTACCAGGCCATTGAAAGCCTGGGGTTGAAAGTGGTGGAGATCGCCACTGACCCCGTAAAAGGGGTTGATATTGCTCACCTGGAAAAGATGATCAAAAAATTCCCTGTAAAAGCCTGTGTATTTGTGCCCAATTTCAATAACCCGCTGGGCAGTTGTATACCGGATGAAAATAAAAGCAGGCTGGTGGAACTGATCACCAGGCATAATATTCCCCTGATCGAAGACGATATTTACGGGGAACTCTATTTCGGAAAAACCAGGCCGAAGACCTGCAAATCATTCGATAAAAAAGGGCTGGTGATGCATTGCTGTTCCCTTTCCAAGTCCCTGGCGCCGGGTTACCGGACCGGCTGGGCCATTCCGGGAAAATTCCTGGAAGAGGTGAAGCAGATCAAGCGGATCCATAATATCAGTTGCCCCACCCTCACGCAAGCGGCCATGACCAATTTTCTGAAGAACGGGCGATATGAATATCATTTGAAGAACATTCGCAAGGCCCTGCATACACAGTCGCTGAAATATCTCCAGGCCATCATCCAGTATTTTCCGCCCGATACCAAGGTCTCCAGACCCATGGGTGGATTTATCATGTGGCTGGAGCTGAATAAGAAAGTGGATGCATTCAAGCTTCGTGCAGAAGCGATGAAACATAAGATCGGTATCGTGCCGGGAAAAATATTTTCTTCGGGAACCAAGTACTCCAATTTCATCCGCCTGAGTTTTGGCAAACCCTGGAGTGCCGATGTGGAATATGGATTGATGACCCTGGGAAAACTGATCAGGAAAATGATGTGATCATGCAAGTGCTTCCCTGAGATCCCTAACATGAGCCGGGAGTATAATATTATTCATATAACTTTCTTCTGATCCCAGGAAATCCGGATGCACGAACCGCATGGGACTATTTGCTTTTCCCCGCAGGGAGGAATGAAATTCGGTGCAACCGGTTTTCTCCGCTAGTATCTTTATGTTTTCTTTCCTGACACCGCTTCCGGGCATGATAATGATGCGCCCATCTGCTTTCTTGTTTAATTCAGTTATCAATTCCGTTCCATCAACTACTGAGGGTTTCTGACCTGAAGTAAGTATTCTTTCACAGCCGATCTCTATCAATTGTTCAAGCGCTTCAAAAGGATCTTTACAACGGTCAAATGCCCGGTGAAAGGTTACTTCCAGGGGATAGGCATTTTCAATTAATTCAGAAGTGCGGGTGGTATCAATTGTTCCATCCATATTCAACAGACCGATCACTATCCCGTCACAGCCCAGTTCTTTGCAGATCTTTATATCATTCATCATGATTCCAAATTCATCTTTGGAATAGAGAAAATCCCCGCCCCGCGGCCGGATGATCGGATAAATGGGAATAGAAAAACTTTCCCTGCATTTTTTGATGGTGGCAAAGGATGGAGTGGTTCCACCTTCAGTAAGATTGGCGCATAGTTCGATACGGTCGGCCCCGCCTTCTACTGCCGATTTGGTGGTAGAAAAATCTGAGGTTGCTATTTCGATGAAATACGACATAATATTCAATGCTCAAGTTAGGGTCGCAGCTTTCTGTTATTCTTTTTTGCTGTTTCTATGCTCTTCGACTCAGGATGACAACAAGCTCTTTGCCGCAATAAGTTTCTCCAGCTCTTTCGTCCTGATTGCATACTGAAAACCCGGGTGAATAGCGTAGGTACCAATAACTCCTTTTTTATTCACCGCCAGAAATGCTACCTGTATATCTTTTGCTTTTTCTTTTTTGATCTTTACGATACGCTCAATTATTTTTTTGCAGGCTGCTTCCGGCGCATATCCCTGGCGCATCAGCTCCACGACCGAATGAGAACCCGCTACACGGATCACATCCTCACCTTGTCCTGTGGCAACACAGGCGCCCACCTCATTATCCACAAATAGTCCGGCACCGATGATCGGCGAATCCCCCACCCTTCCCCGCATTTTAAAACCGGCCCCGCTCGTAGTGCAGCTGCCGCTCAGGTTTCCATTGACATCCATGGCCAGCATACCGATGGTATCATGGTTCCATTCACCATCATCCAGTCTAGCCGGAGCGAAAGGGCCATGGTCCTTTTTATTTTCAATATTAATAGCTGGTGGTTTGTATTCCGACCTCTTTAACCATTGCTCATAACTTTTCTGTGCATCAGGGGAAAGTTTTTGTTCTTCCAGCTGAAACCCTTCCGCTACGGCAAATTCCTGGGCTCCGATGCCCACCAACATGACATGAGGGGTCTTTTCCATCACCCGGCGCGCAACTGAAATAGGATGTTTGATCCTTTCAAGAAACGCCACACTGCCGCAATTGAAGTTTTCGTCCATGATGGATGCATCCAGGGTCACAAATCCATCCCTGTCGGGATTAGCGCCCAATCCTACGCAGCAGTTTTGAGCTGCTTCTGTGACCATTACCCCCTTCTCCACTGCATCCAATGCCCTCCCCCCAGTTTTCAGTACCTCCCAGGCAGCTTTGTTGGCTTCCAGGCCGGCATCCCAGGTTGAAATAACAATCAGATCCCTCTTTTGTAAAGGATACTCGTTTAGCAATTCACCCGTTAAAAAAACACCGGCCAGCCCGGCTCCGGAGCGTTTTAGAAATTGTTTTCTGCTAAGCATGAATAAGTATTTGCACGAAAATTAAAACAAGACCCAGGAACTGACAAAAAAAGAACAGGAATCTGACAGATTAGGCATCTGTTTGAATGAAATTAGGCAATTCCGTCGCCTGGAATGATATTTGATGTTTAAACATTGAAATTATCACTTTGTAAGCTAAATCATAAAAATGAAAATTGCGATTCTTTCAGGAAGCCCCAGGGCAAACAGCCAGACGCACCGGGTGGCGCTCCACCTGAAAAAACAGTTGTCAGAAAATACGCATCACGAAGCGGAAATCATCAGCCTGCAGGAGTGGAATCTTCCGCCTGTTCAATCCGTATGGGTGTCTCCTGATAAAGCTCCGGCTGCATTCAGGCTTCTTGCTACGGCGATATTTGAGGCTGATGCCCTCATCCTGGTGACGCCAGAGTATAATGGCAGCTACTCCCCTGCATTGAAGAACCTGCTCGACCATTTCCCCAAACAAGCACATAAAGCATTTGGGATCGTAACGGCTTCCCCGGGTCCGATGGGAGGAATCAGGGCTTCCCAGCAATTATTATTGCTCGTACCTGCCTTGTTCGGCATTGTATCCCCGTATATGTTGATCGTACCTTCAGTTGATAAAAAGTTCAATGCCGATGGCAGCCTGGCTGATGAAAGCTTTCAGCACGCAGTACATAACTTCGTCAATGAATTCATATGGCTGGCAGAAAACCTGGTACAGGAGCCGGTTGCCGCCTGATAAACTTTTATTATGAAAACGATCATACATAAAGCCGGGACAAGAGGCCATGCCGATCATGGCTGGCTTAATTCCTGGCATAGTTTCAGTTTTGCTGATTACTATGACCCTCAACGGATCCATTTCGGCGCCTTGCGGGTGCTGAATGACGACACGGTAGCGGGCGGAATGGGCTTTGGCGCCCATCCGCATGATAATATGGAGATCATTTCCATTCCTACCAGTGGTGACCTGGAGCATCAGGACAGCATGGGCAATACCCAGGTGATCCGGCAGGGGGATGTACAGGCGATGAGTGCAGGGACAGGTATCCGTCATTCGGAAAAGAACAAGAACCAGGACAGCGAAGTGAGATTTTTCCAGATCTGGATATTTCCTGATAAGAAAAATGTTCGGCCCCGTTATGATCAAAAGAATTTCTCGGATGCTGATAAGCACAATAAGTTACTGACGGTTGTTTCTCCCCTGGGTACAAATGACGGCGGTGTACAGATCCACCAGGATGCCTGGTTCAGCATGGGTAAGCTGGACAAGGGACTCGACATTTCTTATCCCTTAAGAAATAAAGATCATGGCGCTTATGCATTTGTCATAGAAGGTGATGTTACCATTAATGGCGAAAAACTGAATCGTCGTGATGGTATTGGCATCAGCGGTACGGATAAACTTGATATCCATGCCGACAACCCGGTCGATTTATTAGTGATGGAAGTACCCATATAAAAAAGATATTATGAATAATAAAAGATCAATTGAAAAAATCATTCCGCCCCCGCCACCCCATATGGTAGGTGACGGTTTCAGGGTGCACAATTTTTTTCCGAACAACCCGGCGATCGGGAAAAAGCGAATGAGCCCTTTCTTTATGCTGGATTATGCTTCAAAGGTGGAATTCTCCCCATCCCAACAACAAAGGGGTGTGGGCGTTCACCCGCATGCCGGTTTTGAAACGGTCACTGTTTCCTACCATGGCAGGATCGCACATCATGATAGTGCCGGTCACAGCGGGATCATTGGTGAAGGTGATGTGCAATGGATGACGGCGGGCTCGGGAATATTGCATAAAGAATATCATGAAGAAGAATTTAATAAAAGCGGGGGTTTGTTCCAGATGGTACAGTTATGGGTGAACCTCCCGGCAAAATATAAGAGAACAAACCCAAAGTACCAGGAAATAACAAATTCCATGATGGGCCGCCATCACCTCGCAGATAAGAAAAGTTTCATCGAAATAATCGCTGGTAACTATATGGGTATAGCGGGACCAGCCCAGACCTTCACTCCCATGCAGGTCTACAATGCCCGGCTCCTGGAAGGTGTAAATGTCACGGTCAATCTTCCGGCGGATCATAATACCGGATTTTTAATGATCGAAGGCTTTGCAAAGGTCAGCGGGCAATCAATACAAGCTGATCATTTTATCCTGTTCAAAAATGATGGGGAAGAAATTGACATTGAAGCGAGCAAAGACAGTGTTATACTCATCCTTTCTGGCGAACCTATTGATGAACCTATCGCTGCTTATGGGCCTTTTGTTATGAATACATGGGAGGAAGTGGAAAAAGCCATTCATGATGCCTCGGTGGGGAAATATGGTGTGCTTGAAGATTAAATTATTTTGTCCCCTTGTTTTTCTCTATAAAAGCGATCAGGCGCTGTCTTGCATTCTTCCTGATCTTTTTCTGCATCCAACCCATCCAGCCAAATAGTTTGCCCTTCCAGCCGAGCGCCTGGGCCGCCCAGCGGCGTATTTTGAAAGCGTCGCTGTGCTCAATGATCTTTTCGTCTTTCAGGCGCATATAAGCTTTACAGAGATTAATGACCTTATTCCCCGTTGCCGAAAAAGTATACCGTGCCGTCCAGTGGCAAGTGGCATATTCCTCATCCAGTAATTCAATATCAGAAAAATCCAGGGAAAAATCACGGGCATTTGTGCAAAGCATTTCCCACATGGACCGGGCTTCATCACCTTTTAATAACCCGAAAACCGGGTCATTGAAAAGGATATCCTCGCTGTAACAGGCATTCATAGCTTTATGATCCAGTCTTTGAAAGGCGGTATAAAATGTTGAAATGACCTGGTCATTGGCCAGCATAAATCAGCTCATTATGAATTGAGAGTAGTAAATTTAGCCCTTCAATTCAATTATATGAGAAAATTATTCTTCATCATCATCTTTGGTTCCCTGGCATCCGGTCTTACCGCTCAAAATGACCAGGATTCCATGTGGATCGCGGAGAATTATGTAAAGACCGAACAATATATTCCCATGCGCGACGGGATAAAGCTTTTCACTTCGATTTATGCGCCCAAGGACAAGACTGAAAAGCACCCGATCCTCCTTGTCAGGACACCGTATTCCTGTGCTCCTTACGGAGCTGCTTTCAGCGGCAGGCTCTGGGCTACTCACTGGAAGTATTATTGCCGGGAGAATTATATCATCGTGACCCAGGATGTGCGGGGAAGATGGATGAGTGAAGGAGACTTTGTTGATATCCGTCCGTTCAATAAGAATAAATCAGGGAATACGATTGATGAAGCCAGTGATACCTACGATGCCATTGACTGGTTGATAAAAAATATTCCGGGCAATAATGGCAATGTTGGCGCCACCGGGATCTCCTATCCCGGGTTTTATGCCACCATGTGTGCAGCCAGTGGTCACCCCGCACTAAAAGCGGTGAGTCCACAAGCACCGGTCACGGAATGGTTCCTCGGTGATGATTTTCATCACAACGGTGTTTTTTTCCAGATGGATGGATTTGCATTCTATTCAGGTTTTGGCAAACCGCGACCGAAACCAACCACCATTGGCCCAAAGGGGTTTGATTACCCGATCAGGGATAATTATAAATTTTACCTGGAGAATCCCCCATCCAGACTCATGGAACTGCTGCAGGACAGTGTTGCATTCTGGAAAGATATCTATGCACATCCTAATTATGATGACTGGTGGAAGGCCCGCAATGCCAGGAATGCCATGTACAATATAAAACCTGCTATGCTGGAAGTGGGCGGATTATTTGATGCGGAAGATTGTTTCGGGGCTTGGAATTTATACAAGGCCATTGAAAAACAAAATCCCGGGATTCACAATAACCTGGTGATAGGTCCCTGGTACCATGGTCAATGGAGCAGCCGCGACGGTACCAGCCTGGGAAATATAAAATTCGGTTCCAATACTGCGCTCTGGTACCAGAATAATATTGAGATACCTTTCTTTAATTATTACCTGAAGGGGAAAGGAGATATTTCCGCGATCGCCGAAGCGAATATCTTCATCACGGGTATCAATGAATGGAGAAAATTCGACCAGTGGCCGCCGAAGGAAACGCAACCCAGGGATATTTACCTGGAGGCAAATGGCGTATTATCATGGATCAGGCCGCACATGCAGAATAATTTCACTGAATACACAAGTGATCCTGCTCACCCGGTTCCTTATACATCGGATGTTCATTTCAGCCGGACCAGGGAATATATGGATGATGACCAGCGCTTTGCTTACCGCAGACCTGATGTCCTGGCCTTTCAGACAGATCCTTTGGATGAAGACCTGACCTTGGCGGGTGTTGTAAGCGCCAACCTCAAAGTCAGTTTATCAGGTACCGATGCAGATTTTGTGGTGAAAGTGATCGATGTGTTCCCGGATGATTTCAAATAT
>CAZZDQ010000057.1:0-16464 GCA_964652845.1 uncultured Chitinophaga sp. | reverse complement strand
CGTTACCTGCAATGCCATTTGAGCACTCTAATATTGATGAAGCTGATGTGATTAACTGAGACTTAAAGAAAAGCTAACTTCGGAATGCATCTGAATCCTTGGTTCTTCCGTAAATTTATCCTGACAAGTTCTATATTCATCTTTTCACTCAATTAAAAATCAAAATTTATGTTAGATCAAAACAAAATGATTGTTCGCCGCTTCTTTGAAGAAATGTGTAATGAGCGGAAGCTCAACATTGCTGAGGAATTGTTTTCGGCAAACCATGTATATCATGATCCACAGACTCCGGCAGGGCCAGGACCAGATGGCATGAAGCAGGTTATTTCTACTTACCAAACCTCATTTCCTGATGCGCATTGGCAAGTGCATGAAACGATCATTGCCGGCGATGATGTTATAACCCGCTGGAGTGGCAAGGGCACACAGAAAACGCAATTGATGGGCATCCCCGCAACAGGAAAATCTGTAACAGTTGATGGAATATGGATCCATCGCATTGCAAACAATAAGATCGTCGAAAGCTGGAATGCATGGGATACGCTCGGAATGTTGCAGCAGCTCGGCGTTGTTCCTGAAATGGCACAGGCAGCTGAAACACCAGCTTAGCTATCGAATTAATGGGCCAGTTCATGTTCTGCATTGTCACCTGCAAGACGATGCAGAACATTTGTTTATAGACTTGGAATTTATATCGCTGTGCTGCTATTAAAAGACCGGCACTGCAGGTAACATTGCATTCCCAACCTGCCTGCCGGTTTACCTGCCGAAGGCAGGCAGGCAGGAATGCAGGCGACAGAATGTTTAGTCTTACTATTTTCGAACGGGCAGGAATGAGGTGGGATGAGCCTTTTTTAAACGTTTCTAACGTTTATTCCCGCGTATTGAAAAGCGGATTGACGAACCCATATCAGGCGGAACAAGCAGAAAATATTGAATACCAGGGTTTAAAATTTTGCCTTGGCGGGAAGTTGCGTAAATTTATGAGTTGGTTGCAATGCCCAAGACCGATTTAATTAACTAACTAGTTATACACCCAACTATGATAAAAGTAAAAATTATAATTATTGTTATATTATTTTCTTCCTCCTTTTGTTTCGCTCAAAAGAAAGCTATTACCGAATCAGGAGATGAAGTGATTTTATATGAAAATGGAACTTGGAAATATACAAAGGAATTTAGCCAAGATGATAGTAATTTTATTAAAACAAATTCCCAAGTATTCACTAAGAATAAAAATGCTTCTTTTTTATTAAAAGCTAAAAACGGGAACATAGGATTTTGGATTGATCCCAAAAAATGGACTTTCGGTAAAGGAGGTGTAAATAATGAAAGTGCCGATTTTGAGTTGGAATGTAAAGATAAATCATTAGAAGGAGTTATTATATCAGAGCCAGCTGAAATTCCAATAGAATCATATGTAGGAATAGCATTAGAAAATGGTAGAAAAGCTGCACCAGATTTAAAAATAATTGATAAGGAATATAGAATTGTAAATGGTTTAAAAATACTTCACTTGAAAATGGAAGGAACTCAAGTAGGTGTGAAATTTAAGTACTCTACTTATTATTATTCAAACTCTACTTCAACGATTCAATTTTTGGTCGCATCATATGCAAATTCAATGACAAAATATGCGACTGACGTTGATGAATTATTAAATGGAATTGTAGAAATTAACTCAGACTCTTCTTCAAATTTAAAAACCGATTCTAGTATCAACAGAATTAACGGTGATATTTCTCAAGGCTCTCTTTCACCTTATAACAGTTGTAAAAGTCTATTTGAAGGAAAATGGAGATACACTGTAGATAATAACATCGTTGAAGTCGAAAGGACTATTGAAAAAACAACTGAATATTTAGAGAATCGAAAATACAAATTTGAATATGTTAATAAATGGATTGACAGTTGTAAATATGAACTTATTTTTATTAAAACTAATAAACCAAATTATAATCTAGAGAAGGTTGGAGAATTTATGTCTGTTGAAATAATAGAGATTAACAAAAAGATAATGAAATACTCTGTTTCATTCAGAGGGAACGAAGTTATGGGAGAAATGAAAAAACGGGATTAGTTTTTATTCTAATTTGATAAAGGCACATGCAACCAACATACGGTTTGGCGCTATGCCTGACCTGGTCGTCGCAGCTTTCCGGAAAATTTAAGCTGCTCCTCCCGGAAAATATCCTTAACTTGACAGGACGGCACAGCGCCAAGCCCTAAACGTTAGCCGCAATGCTTGGGCGATCTGCTAACTTGAAACTGACTGCAAGAAACGAACAGTAAAAACAAAATTCAAAAATGTCTGACTTGACAGGGATAGAAAAAATGAGGCTTGAAAAGCTTTTCGGAATGGGAGGTGGTTATGTCCTTAACTTTTCTGACAGAACTTTTCAATCATTCATTTTGGACACGACCAAAATAGATGTGTTCAGTGAGGAGTATGGGCAGTGTTCAAAGGCAAACCGATTGCGAACATTTTGGAATCGTGAGAACAATTACAACACAGCAGCACTTACGAAAGCATTAATTGATTATTGGCAAGAAACCAAAGGGGAAATTTCTGATGAGGAGACACGACTTAAAGAGGAGTGTTTAAAAGCGGCTGACAGATTGCTACGAGAAAACCCTGTTGAGAATCTTGATGCAATTCAACCGAGTTCGGACGGCAGAGATTTTAGTTTGCTTGCTGATGCAATTCGTGAAGCCATTGAAAAGAACAAACCTGAAACAGCACTTGACCGATTGCACACATTTGTTGTTAAGCATGTTCGGCAGCTTTGCGACAAGCATCAAATTGCATTTTCTCAAGATGAAGCGTTGCACAGTATTTTCGGAAAGTATGTTAAGTTCCTAAAAGCAAACAATCTGTTGGAATCAGAAATGTCGGAGAGAATTTTAAAATCTTCTATTAGTGTTCTTGAAGCATTCAATGATGTGAGAAACAATCAAAGTTTTGCTCATGACAATTCAATTCTAAGTTATCACGAAAGTATTTTCATCTTCAACAACATCACAAATGCAATAAAATTTATTGAGTCAGTTGAAGAAACGTTTGACAGACAAAACAGAAAAGCCGCAAGTGCAAAAGCTGACACAGATGAATTACCTTTCTGACTTCGGACGAACAGTAGCACATGCGGCTAACATAAAATTGCCGCCATTTGTTTTGTCGGGCGACAAAAACAATTTTGGCGACAAAACTCCCACGCACCCCCCGCACAAAAAAAATTGCAACCGAGGAATAAGGAATGTTGGAGAACTCATGGTTGCAATTTTTTTATTTACCTTTCTGCTTCCTAACCCGCCAAAAACAAACGCGCGACAATTCCCGGTGCGTTGCCTACAAGTACCATGACACTTCACCAAATTAGAACAATTGGATTTTTTCTGGCCACTTACGAAAGTGACTTGACTTATATTAGCAATTTTCGGAAGTATAGAAAAGGTATATTAACTGCAGACTCATTTTGTCAGAAAGGCGATCATACTTTTTATGCTTTTCTATCTGAATTTAGGGTAACAAGAAATTTTAAAAAATCCAAGTGTGATAAAATTCTTTACCGCACAATTCAATGGCTTGAAAATGGCAATTTTACAGAAGTTGATAGCTTCGCACTTTATTTGAGGAAGGCTCGGTTAACTCATGGAAAAACGATGACCTCTCTTTCTTCGAAAATACTTTTCTTAACTAAGCCACAAAAAATAGTTCCGTTTGATAACAGAGTAAAGAAATCAGTTGATCAGAAGTCAAATCTCTATTCGGACTATATCTCATCAATTCGGAGATATAAAAAGCAACATAAAAGGGAGATTGAAATATGTTTAAAAAGGTTACGCCCTTTGCAAAAAGGATAGAAAAGAATTTTGAACATTTGCCAACCATTGAGGCAATTAGAAAAAATCGTCTTGTTGACAAATTACTTTGGACTTTAAACGGACAAGCAGATTGACCAAACCAGTACCTGCAGGCAACATGGAGTTTTCTGCCATGCTGGCCGACGAACATATACTGATCCTCCCGTCCCGACGCGGCTTCGCCGGGCGACAGAATATAACATCAACTATATTAACTTTATTCAGCTTTCCTGCCTGCCGCAGGCAGAGGTGGGGCGGGTTCAAAGCGGGCGGAGCGCTGAACTTGATTCGTAGCAGTTCAATAAATAAAATGTATCGTCCCTCTCTGAAGGAGAGGGATAAGAGAGAGAGGCAAAAGCCCAGTCTCCCGGAACCCTACTATTATTTTCAGATCAGTGATTCACCAATACTTTACCCGCAATCAGTTTTTTCCCATTTATATCTCCCACCACTACCTGGTAAATACCGGATGCATTTCTTGACAGGTCAATGGGGATCAGCGTATAGGCTCCATTGACAGCGAACTGCTGGTTGAATGTCTGGCCTCCCTTGCTGTCAAAGATCACTAAGGTTCTTTGCGTGGACGCTCCGCCGGAATTATAATAGGAAACGGTGAACTGACCTGTGTTCGGGCTGGGGAAGATGAAGAGTTTGCCGCTCACTCCCGCGCTGATGGTCACAATTGGTGATTGACTGGAACAGACCAGGCCACCCGGCCATAGCTCCTGGATCTTTGCCTGGTAATCTCCCACCTGTTCAACATTCACCACCTTGGTATTGCCGCTGTTTGTGAAAGCTGTTCCGTTAAAATACCAGCTGGCACTCACAGTACCGCCTGAGGAAACACTTGGTGTAGCCGTCAGCGTCGTGGTCTGACCCGGCAATAAACTGGTCAGGGGTGAAGCCGACAATCCAATAGTGGGTGACTGGTGGACCGTAAGGCCGGCTGCACCGGAATTGGTTATACCACATTGCCCGGTCAACACACAGCGGTACATGGCTGCATCGGATGACTGTACATTATTGATCGTATAGGAAGAAGACACAGCGCCGCCGATATTGTTCCATGTAACGCCTCCATCCCCACTTTTTTGCCATTGATAACTTAAAGCGCCGGTACCGGCAACTGTAAAGTTCAGATTGCTGCCCTGGCAAACGGTCTGGGAACCAGGATTGGTATTCACGACAGGGCCTGTACCCTGGTTGATGGTATAGGAAATATTCTGGCTCTGGTTGGACGCACCACTGGCCACACCCAAAACGGTAATGGTATAGGTTCCGAAGGAAAGCGCATTGGTATTCGTCAGCGTAACGGTTGTACTTGGTGTGGATACAGTTAAAGGATTGGTTCCGAATACAACTGTTGTTCCGGCCGGGTTACCGCTGGCCGATAAAGTGATCGGGTTAGTGAATCCTCCATTATAACTTGCTATCAGGGTTGTTTGCATGCCGGCTCCGGCGGGGCAGGAGGAAGAAGGATTGACCGGCTGGTTGAATGTGAAACCCGATGTGGGGACAGTGATGCTAAAATCAGCATCACTGATATCAAAGTATATATTTCCTACGGCTTCCACTTTTATTCTCGCAGTTGTGGTGGGCGTATTTGGAATGAGAACCGATGCGGAACCGTTGTTCGCCGTACTGGCCAGCAAAACGGTGGGGTAGGTGAAGCCGCCATCAGTCGATAAAGAGATCTTTACATTGGATGTACTGATGGGGGGTGCATTGGAACCTGCCACATTCCAGGTGACCGTTTGCGTGGTGCCGATCGGATAACTTTGTCCGCCATTGGGTGAAGTGACCTGGAAAGGCCCGGTACCTGCAATGGTGTTGACCTGGAATGTTCCGGAAAAACTGCCCTGGCAACCGTTCCCACCGCTTACCACGCCGCCGCCGCCTGCTCTGTTGTCTCTTACTGTCAGCCGGAATTTAATGGCCCGTGCAACAAGGGGCAATGTTTCACCCTTCAATCCACCCATGACCGCTGGCGGATTGGCCGGGTAGCCGGCAAGGATCACATTGATATCCGGAAAAGTCCGGCTGCCGGTCGTGAGCGGGATCCTCGATTTGAATAAAGGAGCGGTCGTACTGCTTGCACCGCTGTTCCAGGCGCCTGCGGGACCAAGGTCCCATTCTTCCCAGCAATAAGTGATCGGATCGCCATCCGCATCCGTGGCAGACCCTGTGAGCGTAAAGGGCGTATTGAGGGGAATATTCGCCCCGTTATTGTTCATTGCCGTAATAACTGGAAGGTTATTGCCGGTAGCCGTTACCACCGGGCAGGTACTGCCTCCCCCGGAAACATAGGTACTGATCTCATCAAAACCGACCGCATGGAAAAAAGGATCACTGTGCGGCTGGATATCATCGGTGCCGCAGATTCCGGCGTAGCACATAATGGTTGTTCCGCTGCCGACTTCATAAGCCGTTGCGGCGTTCCTGTTCCCGCCGCCGCAGTTACTGGTCACGCTGTTGAAACTGTGGTTGGCACCGAACTGGTGGCCCATTTCATGAGCGACATAATCAATATCATAACCATCGCCAAAAGGGGTGGGACTACCTGTAATCCCACGGGCCTTATTACCGGTGGTACAAACCACACCCAGGAAGGCAAGTCCGCCCCCGCCGGTACTGAATGTATGTCCAATATCATAATTCGCATTCCCGATCACATTATCGATCACGGTCTGGCTTTCATTGATCAGGACACCACCGTTATTATTACCTGTGAAAGGATCACTGGCAGCATCCACATATACGATCAGGTTATCATTGGCGATCAGGCTTAGCCTGACAGAGAGGTCCTGTTCATATACGCCATCCACCCTGTTCACTGAAATAACGATCTTGGCCAGGGCCTGTGCAACGGTAGGGTTTGACAACCCGGTAGCGGCAATGGCATATTGGTGGGTACAGGCAACAGCTAAACGGTAAGTGGCCAATTGGGTACCCCTGCAGGGTCCGGCAGTAAGACTATTAGGGTTTGTAAGGGGCGTTACCGTATTACATACCCAATTTGTTTCCCTGTAATAATTATTAAAATTATAGCTGATATATTTTTTGGTATCCCGGAGTGCATAGGGATCGATATAGATCACTCCTTTTACAGCGGACAGTACCTGTGCGTTGAAACCGAAATAGGGATCATACCCCATACGGATGGTGGCATAGGGATCATCGATCCCCTGGCCGCAGAAGGTTTTTATTTCGGGGAATTTGGCGGAGAGCCCTGGTTCCATGACCGGGCTTTCCCATACATGAAAGCGGGCCGTCCTGCCGTCAGGCATTGGCAATTCCATCACAGGTGTCCTGTTATGATCTGTTTTAATCGTTTCTTCGGCGGGAAGGGACCAGAGAAAATTCTTTAATGCTGTCTCATCCACGGTTCCTGCCCGGTACAGTTGGGGTTTGATCACACGCTGCATTTGCGTACGCATTACGGCATTGGCGCCGGCATCCGAAAAAAATGAATTTTGTGAAAAACTGGTCGCAGTGGCTGAAAAAATGAAGAAAGCAGAAAAATATAACCTGTAAACCATCTTCATAAATACAAATTAGACGACGAAGTTATTGCAAAATATATTTTTCTTCATAAAAAATCCCGCTCTGAAAACAGAACGGGATTTAAAAGATTTAATTTATTTTAACCGGATCAGTAGTCCATTCCGCCCATGCCGGGAGCGCCGCCCGGATGCATATTCGGCTCTTCTTTCTTGGGTTTGTCGGCCACCACGCATTCCGTGGTCAGCAACATACCTGCAATCGATGCCGCATTTTCCAGTGCGATACGGGTAACCTTGGTAGGATCGATCACGCCGGCCTTGTATAATGCCTGGTATTCTTCGTCTTTGGCATTAAAACCATAATCAGCCTTTCCCTCTTTCACTTTTTGCACGACAATGGATCCTTCCACGCCTGCATTGGCCACGATCTGGCGGAGCGGTTCTTCCAGCGCCCTCTTTACGATCGCTATGCCGGTGGTTTCGTCATCATTGTCACCTGTTAATTTGGCCAGTGCCTCGATGGCACGAACAAAAGCTACACCGCCGCCGGGTACGATCCCTTCTTCTACGGCTGCGCGGGTTGCGTGCAATGCATCATCCACCCTGTCTTTTTTCTCTTTCATTTCCATTTCCGTGGCTGCGCCTATATTCAGGACGGCCACTCCGCCGCTGAGTTTTGCCAGGCGTTCCTGCAGTTTTTCTTTATCGTAATCGGAAGTAGTGGTCTCGATCTGGGCCTTGATCTGGTTGATACGGGCCGTGATATCGTCTTTCTTACCTTTGCCGCCCACGATCGTGGTATTGTCTTTATCAATGGTAACCGAAGTGGCCTGGCCGAGATAGCTCAGGTCGGCATTCTCCAGTTTATATCCCTGTTCTTCACTGATCACGATCCCTTTTGTCAGCACTGCGATATCAGTGAGCATTTCCTTTCTCCTGTCGCCAAAACCGGGAGCTTTCACAGCGGCAACCTTGATGGTACCGCGGAGTTTATTGACCACGAGGGTGGCCAGGGCTTCCCCTTCCAGGTCTTCGGCAATGATCAGGAGCGGGCGGCCGTTCTGGGCCACTTTTTCCAGGATATGAAGGATGTCTTTCATGTTGCTGATCTTTTTGTCATAGATCAGGATGAAGGGATTCTCCAGCTCCGCTTCCATTTTTTCGCTGTTGGTAACGAAATAAGGTGAGATATAACCGCGGTCAAACTGCATACCTTCCACCACTTCGATCCCCGTTTCGGTTCCCCTGGCTTCTTCCACGGTGATCACGCCTTCCTTGCCTACTTTTTTCATGGCTTCTGCGATCAGTTTGCCGATCTCGGCATCGTTATTGGCGGAGATGGCAGCCACTTGCTGGATCTTGTTGCTGTCGTTGCCAACGGTCTGGCTCTGGCTTTTCAGGTGTTCCACTACCTTTTGAACAGCTTTGTCGATCCCTCTTTTCAGGTCCATGGGATTGGAACCCGAAGCCACCATCTTCAAACCTTCGCTGATGATGGACTGCGCCAGTACGGTAGCGGTTGTGGTTCCGTCGCCGGCAATATCGGCCGTTTTGGAAGCCACTTCTTTCAGCATCTGGGCACCCATATTCTCAATAGGATCTTCCAGTTCGATCTCTTTTGCTACGGTAACTCCGTCCTTGGTAATGGAGGGAGCGCCGAATTTTTTCTCCAGGACCACATTACGTCCCTTGGGACCGAGCGTGACCCTTACGGCGTTGGCCATCGTGTCAACGCCTTTTTTCATTTTGTTTCTTGCTTCGATATCAAAAAATAATTGTTTTGCCATATTGTAAATTTTAAATGTAAAAAACTATCAGTTCAATAAAAGCGATCCGTTTTATACGATCGCCAGGATATCGCTCTCGCGCATGATCAGGTAATCATCACCGTCGATCTGGATCTCAGTGCCTGCATATTTCCCGTAAAGGACCGTATCGCCTGTTTTAACGGTAACCGGTTCGTCTTTCTTGCCGGGGCCGGCAGCCACGACGGTTCCCCGTTGTGGTTTTTCTTTTGCAGTGTCGGGAATAATGATACCGCCGGCAGTTTTTTCTTCAGCCGGGGCAGCTTTTACAATTACCCTGTCATGAAGTGGGGTAACATTGATTTTTTTGGCCATGATATTCGTTTTAGGGGTATTAAATAATTAAAAAACTTACGATTTATAAATTGGGACGGCAAAAGTACAGGAAAAAATATGCCGGATAAAATCAACCTGAAAATATTTCCGGAAATAGGGGTATAACCGACAATCGGGACAGGGTATGGATGCCATTTTTTCATTTCCGGCCATTCGGGATCTTGAAACCATGGATTTGAATGGCGGTTCCGGGAATATGGAACTGGGGCACCCGGTCTTTTGATCATTCGATCGTTGAAATCAAAGCAGGAAAGACGAACGGCCCTCATTTTTCCTTAAATAATCAGGTGGTTCTTTCTATTAAAAAAGCGGCCGTTTTTGGGGCTTTTACCTTGTTTCATCCCGGCAAAATTCACTTACCTTCGTCGCAAATCAGTTCATTGCAAAGATGATCAGCAGAAGAAATATCCGTGTCAAGGTTATGCAGACACTGTACACGGTCGCTACCCGTGAAAAGGAATTGACGAATGCTGATGCTGAAAAACTATTGGAACAGCATTTCGGGCAGACCCGTTCCCTCTTTATTTATTTACTCTATTTTATCGGTGAGCTGGCACATTATGCGGAAAAAGATGCACAGAAGCGTGCCTCCAGGCACCTGCGCACGGATGCCGACCTGCATGTCAGCACCAAGATCGCGGGTAACGAGATCCTGAAAAAGATCATGGATGAACCTGCCCTGAAAGAGGAATTCAGGATCGTGAAACCCGAACTGAAAGCGGATGGCGAATTACTGAAGAAGCTCTATCATTCCCTTGCCGGTACGGGCGAATACAAGAATTATATTGCAGGGACCGAGCGGATCAAGACCGAAGAGAAGCATATCCTTGAGTTCATGCTGGAGGAATTGCTGGGACAGGAATCCTTTACAGGCCATCTTGAAGAATTATTTTCCAACTGGGATGATGACAGTGAGTTGATGGTACAATTGCTGACCGCTGCATTCGATAAACCTTCTGCCCACGACCTGTATGAGCTTTTGCCGCCCGACAAAAAAGAATTTGCATTCGGCCTGCTCAAAACTGTACTGGAAAAAAGCGAATACCTGCAGGGCCTCATCATACCCAAACTGAAGAACTGGGACCCCGAGCGGATCGCCCTGCTGGATATGATCCTGATGAAAATGGGAGTGGCGGAATTCCTTTTTTTCGAGACGATTCCCCCCAAGGTCACGATCAATGAATACATAGACCTTGCGAAGGAATACAGTACGCAGCAAAGCGGGCAGTTCGTGAACGGTATTCTTGACAGTATTCACAAAGAACTGTTGGGGCAGGGAAAAATGGCCAAAGTGGAATATAAAAAAAGATAAGCTGTGCTGCAGCGGATTTAAGTACATTTGCGGGCTTAATCTGAAAATACATGACAGTTTCAGGAATAAATATGAAAAGAACTTGCATACTGGCAGGAGCGGCATTCATTATTTTTTCCTGCAATACTAAGAGCAGGAATACCAGCGACACATCGGGCAAGAATGGTTTCCTGGATACTGCATGGGAAGTGCAGAAGCAAAAAGCCCTTACCGATACAGCTGATTTCACCACCATCCAGTGGCTCGATTCTACCTTCCTTGACATGGGGAAAGTACCGGAAGGAAGATCGGTGGAAGTAACCTTCCGGTTCAGGAACAGCGGCAACAGGCCCCTGGTCATCTCCAATGTCTCTGCCAGTTGCGGTTGCACGATCCCCGAAAAACCTGAACAACCCTTTGCTCCGGGCCAGGAGGGCACGATCCGGGCAAAATTCAACAGCCAGGGACATGTGGGCGAGAACAATAAATCGGTCTACGTGAATGCCAATACAAAAACAAGCACCATGAGTGAACTGAAATTTCATGTAACGGTGGAGAAAGGCCAATAAATATTTACCACTACAAATTTTAAATAACAATTGATGAAAAAAATACCCTTATACACGCTCTCTTTATTTTCAATGATGATCTTTCTTTCTTCCTGCTTTCCGCCTTCGGGCGACCAACAGGGCGGGAAGGCCGGCGGACAAAGCAGCCTGATCTCCCTGATCTTCCTTCCCCTGATGATCCTCGTGTTCTGGTTGTTCTTTATCAGGCCCCAGACAAAGAAGGCCAAGGACCAGAAAAGTTTTATCAATAACCTGCAGCGAGGCGATAAGATCGTGACCATTGCCGGTATACATGGCACCATCAATAAAGTGAACGAGGATGGCACACTCAATATTGAAGTAAGCCCGGGCAGCTACCTGAAAATAGAAAAGTCGGCGATCAGCCTGGAATGGACCAATGCGATCAATAAACCGGCGGTCACTGATAAGAAATAACTGCCGGGAATCCCAAAAAATAAATCCCAAATTCCAGATAAAGAAAATGAATTTGGGATTTGTATTTTGATATTTGGAATGTAAATATCTATGTTAAAAATTGGCCTCACGGGGGGTATGGGCAGCGGAAAAAGCACGGTTGCCAGGGTCTTTGAGACATTGGGCATTCCTGTTTACTATGCCGATGAGGCGGCCCGGCAACTGATGAATAATGACCCGGAAGTCAAAACAGCGATCATAAAAAATTTCGGGGAAGCAAGTTATACAAATGGAACACTCAACCGTGACTGGCTGGCGTCGGTTGTGTTCAATGATCCTGCCAAACTGGCCCTGCTCAACAGCCTTACCCATCCTGCTACGATCCGCGATGCGGAATCCTGGATCGCAAAACAAAAAGCGCCCTATGTTATCAGGGAAGCAGCCCTGCTTTTTGAAAGCGGGGCCGATAAAGGACTGGATCATGTGATCGGCGTTTCGTCACCCATGGCTTTGCGGATCAAGAGGCTGATCCGGAGAGATCAGCGAAGCGAGGAGGAAATCATGAAACGAATCACCCGCCAGATGGATGAGGAAGAAAAATTAAAACGCTGTGATTTTATCATTATAAATGATGAAGAACAACTGGTGCTTCCCCAGGTGCTGGCGCTGGATAAAAAGTTCAGGAGTTTAGTTAATTCAAGTGCGTAACGATTTGTTTGAACCACATAGTCAGATAGATACATAGGATTTCACATAGAAAATTCTCGGCAGATTATTATCATTCATCAGGCAGGACTGAAAACAAGTGATTGACAAGCGTTTTCTGACCCTCTTTAAAGATGTTTACACAATGAAAGTTTATTAATATCCCTTTTGGTTTCTCTAGCATTTGCATGTATGAAAGCACTATAGCATCGTGTATGGGCAACAATCCCTCCTGAACTTTGAGCTCAACACACAGAATATCTTCAACAAGGACATCAAGCCTTAATTCTGTATCCAATTCCAGGCCTTTGTAATTTAATGGCCAACACTTGATTTTTATAATTAATTTTTCTGAGCTCTAATTCTTTCAAAAAACATCTTTCATATACACTTTCTATTAACCCCGGTCCAAGTCGTTTATGCACCTCAATTGCACAACCGATTACTTTGTAAGTAAGCTCATCAGGATATTTCTTTGTCACCTTCATGAAACTATGTTAACCTATGTTTCTATCTTTCTATGTGGTGAAGAAAATATATCAATAAGATCAGTTAAGTTTTGTCAATGCATCTTTTATACGCCGCCAGGCTTCAATGATATTCTTCATACTGTTAGCGAAGGAAAAGCGGATGCAGCGGGGCTCACCGAAAGCTTCCCCGACCACGCAGGTCACATGGGCTGTATTCAGCAGGTACATGCAAAGATCATGAGCATTATGGATGATAGCGGAGCCGTCCGTCTTGCCAAAAAAGGATGTAACATCCGGGAAAATATAAAAGGCTCCTTCAGGCGCTGAACATTTCAACCCCGGGATCCCTTTGACGATCTCCATCACTTTTATTTTACGGGCTGTGAATTCCTTCACCATTTCCATGGTAGGTCCAAGGCCGGCGGTCAGTGCGGTTACAGCGGCTTTTTGTGTGACGGAATTGGCTCCGCTGGTGAACTGTCCCTGGATCTTTTCACAGGCTTTGGCAATATCCGCAGGAGCGGCAATATAACCCAGGCGATAACCGGTCATGGCGAATGCCTTGCTCAGCCCGTTTACGATCACTACCCTGTCTTTCATTTCCTCAAATTGCGCCAGGCTCCAATGCCTGCCGGTATAATTGATATATTCATAGATCTCATCGGATATAACGGAGACAGAAGGATGCTTTCTGAAAATGTTTACCAGTTCTTCAAGCTCATTCTTTGAATATACAGCCCCGCTGGGATTGCAGGGGGATGAGAACATGAATAACCTTGTGCGGGGCGTGATGGCCGCTTCAAGTTGTTGCGGTGTGATCTTGAATCCGTTTTCGGATGTTGTATTGATCAAAATGATCTTTGCCCTTGCGATCTTCACCAGTTCGGTATACGTGACCCAGTATGGAGAAGGGATGATCACTTCATCTCCTTTATCGGCCAGGGCCAACACGGCATTGGCCAGGCTTTGTTTGGCACCGGTGGATACGACGATATTCTCCGGTTTATAATCAAGATCATTATCTCTTTTCAATTTATGGCAAACAGCCTCACGCAAATCGGGATAACCGGCAACAGGGGGATAGTGGCTCCAGTTCTCCCGGATGGCTTTGATGGCGGCTTCTTTGATATGTTCGGGTGTATCAAAATCGGGTTCGCCGAGACTCAGGTCAATGATATCGATCCCTTTGGCACGCAGTTCACGGCCCAGCTTGGCCATTTTTAAGGTTTCGGGTTCGCTGAATAGCTGCAGGAAAGAAGATAATACTGCCATGATTTATTTATTCATCTCAATTCAAGAAAAAAGTGGGACAAAGTTAAAGGTTAAAAGAGTTTTAATAAGTGTAATCAAATTTAAGACCCGTCAGATCCGGGACATTCTTTCTCTTCCTGCTCAACTCATAAGTATAGATCGCCTGGCCAAGGTGTTTCATAAAAGGCAAGCCGATCGTATCATAATCATATTTATCGTCATTTAGAATACCATCGCTGTTGCAATAAATGACTGCGCTTAATTGAAATTCGATCTTGTTCTTAAAATCGGCGAAATAGGCAGCATCGATCATGAATCCATAAGCATCGCCGGTTTTATTGAAGATGCGGATATTGGCATCACGGGGCGTTTTCTCTGCACCGTAATAAATGAATTTTACATAATTGTCGTGGTATATTGAACTGTCATAGGAAGGAAATCCTGACTCCGGAGGCACCATGCTCATATATTTTCTCAGGAAATCATAATCATCCTTTGTAAGATGAAATTGTTCTTCCTTCGGCACTGATTCGGGGAAAAGGATGCTTCGCACGATATGATGCAGCTCTGCCAGGGTCAACCTGTTTTTGTTTGAAAAATCAAATGGCTCCTGTACCAGGCTGTCATGTGCATCGATATAACCAGCACCCAGCCTGGTATTTCTTTTTGCATAGATAAGATTGCTTGTCTCAGCCGGTTTTTGATAGATCAATTTACCCCTTGCATCATAAAATGATACCGGGTTGGTGTTGCGGTTTTGGTTTTCAGATAATGAGATCTGCAACCGGTGCAGGATCTGCGCCTGGTCAAACCCCATTTTATGCAGGGTGGTATTAATATATTCCTGTCCCAGGAATTCATAGAGCCGGTTGGCGGCATCATTATCGCTCACGAGTAAGACTTTCCTGATATACTGGGCGATGGTGGGCCTGCCATCCGGCGTTGTAGGATCGTTGAATACAGCAGTTTGACCATTGCCGGCCGTTTCTGTGATCATCGTGCTGTTCTTATCCAGCCCGGGAATATTGATTTCGTTCAGTTTCTGAAGGGCAAGGGCAGCCAGCGGTAGCTTAACTGTGGAGGCAGGATAGAAATAAAGCTGCTGGTCCAGGTTGAAATTGTGATCTGTGAAAAATGGTTTGCCGTTCTTGTCCCTGTCAATGACCGAATAGATCACTTGTACCCGCCACGCATCCTTATTTTTTAAGATGTCATTGAACCATTGTGGATACCGGGAGAATAATTGAATAAAAAAACTATCGGGCTTATCGGGAACGGGCATTTCAGTCTTGATTTTTTCCTGCCCTCCTTCCTTCTCTTTTATTTTCAGTTTCTGGGCCATGGCAAACAGGCAGGAAAACAGGGTCATTAACAAAAAACCGGTCCTGCCTGCGGTTTGGGAATGGTTCATTTTCAAATGTACAATTTGCATAAAATCAGCTTCTCACAGCGATTTTTAACTCATTTTTTGTTGATAAAATTAAAACTGAAACGATTATCTTTGCCCGCCCGTTCCGAAAAATATGCCGGGACGGCCCGTTAAGTAAACCTGTCAACGTATGCAACTGAAAGGCCTGGTTCGTTTTTTTGCAATCCTACTGATCGTTTATTCGCTTTATCAGCTCTCCTTCACATGGTTCATCCGTAATCATGAAAAGAAAATGGAGACGGTTGCCCACAGTTTTGTAAGGAAGAATTACCCTACAGCTTTCCAGAAATACCCGAATAATAAGGATTCCCAGGCAATTTACCTGGAGGAGCTGGACAGGATCTACCAGGCGAGATTGAAAAAACTGCTGGACAGTACCCAGAATGAAACGGTCACCTATGGTATCAATGGGAAAGTAAGTTATAAAAGGGCCAAACAGGAAGAACTGAACCTGGGTCTTGACTTGCAGGGTGGCATGAGCGTGACGCTGGAAGTGGAAATGTCGGGCTTGCTGAAATCCCTGGCCAATAATTCAAAGGATCCCAATTTCTTAAAGGCCCTGCAGAATGCCGATGGCCGCAAGGGCAACAGTGATGCGGATTTTATCACATTGTTCATCCAGGAATACAGGAAGCTGGAACCCAATAAACCCCTGGCTGGCTTATTTGCTGCAGGCAGTACCGGACAGCTGGAGTTGAGGGATGCCGATAGTAAAGTGGAAACTTATTTACGGACACAATCATCCAATGCATTCAACACCACCTATGACCGCCTCACCAAACGGATCGACCAGTTTGGTGTGGCCCAGCCCAATATCAATAAGAATC
>CAZZDQ010000056.1:2040-16695 GCA_964652845.1 uncultured Chitinophaga sp. | reverse complement strand
TTTTTCACAAACACTATTTGACACCACTTAACCCTTAGTTGGTATATTTTCCGCCGGCATTGATCCAGTTCGTGATCTTTTGTCTTTCTGAAGCCGGAAGAAGTCCCGTAGGAGGCATGGGAGAAGGAATACCGTCCACCGCCCTTGCCTTTATCCTGTCCTGAAAAGTTACGATGTTACAATCCACGGTCCAGTCCATCCCCCCGTTAGGATTGCCCGAATTATGACAAACCACACAATTGTTTTGCAACAATGTTTTCACCTGGGTGAATAAGGGACCGGCAGGAAGGTCGGTTACATTAACATTCAGGCTGTTGCTGCAGCCGTTGGCATCTTTGGCGGTAATGGAGTATGTGCCTGCTATCAAATTTGAAAAAACATTGCTTGTCTGAAATGAACCCGTATTCAGCCTGTATGTATAAGGTGGTGTTCCTCCTGAAGCTGTCACGGTAATGCTCCCCGTGGGAGGAGATGCACAAGGTGTGTTATTGACCACAGTAGGCGTAATGATGATCGTGATGCCATTACAGGGGTTTGGATCCGTGAGCACAAAATTTGCAGACCCGGTACAACCATTCAGGTCTTTGGCTGTAACGGTATAATTACCCGCTGTTAAATTGGTAAAGGTGCCCGAAGCCTGGAAAGCGCCTCCGTTGAGACTAAATGTAAAGCCTGTACTTCCCGTAGCGGTAGCCGCAATACTCCCATCGGAGCCTCCGCTTACAGAGGGATTGGTGACAGTGCCTGAAACAATGATCGTAATACCTGAACAGGGATTGGGTGCGGTCAAAGTAAAGACGGCCGTACCGGTACACCCGTTCAAGTCCTTGGCTGTAACGGTATAACTCCCCGGAAGCAGGCCGGTGAAAGTACCGGAGGCCTGGAATGCACCGCCATTCAGGCTAAATGTAAATCCTGTGCTCCCGGTAGCAGTGGCGGCAATGCTTCCATTAGCTGAGGTTTGGGAGGTTGGATTCGTTACAGTACCACTGACGACAATAGTGACACCGGCACAGGGATTCGGGGCAGTTAAAGTAAATGTACCGGTGCCCGTACATCCGTTTGAATTTTTTGCAGTAACGGTATAAGAACCTGCGCCAAGCCCGGTAAAACTGGCAGAGGCCTGGAAAGCTCCGCCGTTCAGGCTATAAGTAAATCCAGATCCTCCCGTTGCACTAACGGATATACTGCCATCTGTAGCGATGGGTGTTGATGGATTGGTCACCGTTCCGTTCACAATCACGGTTATCCCTGCACAGGGATTTCCCCCTGGGTTCGAAGATCCCGAACCGCCTTTCGAACAGCCATAGACCATCATCAAAGCAAACAGAAGAAAGGAGAAATAAAAGCGAAGCGGATAAATTTTAATCATAGCAGCAGCCTATTTATATTTTAACGTGAATTCATGGTTGAACGTTGCCTTTGCCAAAAGGGCCCGTCTTACTTATTCTTCTTCTGTGTTTGAAAAGGTGAAATTTTCATGGTAACCATTAGTCCCCCACTGTTAAGTTTTACTCTTCCATAACCGATACCTGTCATTGGGATCTTCAGGTAAGGCGAAACCGAAAGGGAGCTGTTCTTCCCGATCTGCCTGTTGTATCCGCCAGACAGGGTGAGCAATGAAAAATAATGCCGGTTCTTGTTATAAAGTGTCCAATTCCTGTTCAGCAAGGGTCCGTTGGGATTTGTCTTATAGGAATAGCTGTAGTTTTCTTCCTTCATAAAAAGAGAAGATACGCCTGCGCTGGCAAAAAGATTTCCCTGTTTTTTTGAGTTGAATTGATAGGTCAGCGTGAGGGGAAGTTCATACACTTTACAATTGGCATTCACTTTTTCGAGGTAAGGGTAATAGATCCAGAAATTGGGTGGCGGATCATAGCCTTTGGCCGAACTGGTATACACTTTTCTGCCTGCAAAGATGCCGGCGCTGACTGACAGTTTTTTGTTGATCCTGTAACCGGCACCAAGGCCGCCGAATAATTTCACCTTACCCATTTTTTCATCCGGTATATAGCTGGCATCCAGCCCGGTCGAAGCAAAGAAGAACAGGTTATTCCTGAATTTGTTTGCAGTTCCTTTATTTGGTTTTTCAGTTTTATTTTGCTGGCTAAGGTTTGTGCGGTCGGCAGCTACTGTATTAATACCCTGATTGGTTACAGGAGTTGGCTTAATGACCTCATTGTTTTTCTTTATATCATTGCTGACCGCTACGCTTGTGCTCCTGTCATTTTTGTTTTTATCCGATGAGGATGAATTGACCACTGGATCATTGACAGGCGGCAAAGTAGCATCATTTGTTTTCTTAATGGGTTCAGTGGTCAGTAAGTTAATATTGTCTTTTACATTTTTACTGTCAGCTTTCAGGACAGCATTCAAACGGCGGGTTTTCTCCGCAGGTTTGTTGTTTTGCTTATCTAAGGATAAAAGTGTGATGTTTGAACCGTCAGTGGACTGAAGATTATTCAAAGGTTCTGAAAATAACTGTTTATTCTTTGTTAGGTTGACAGTAGGCCCTTCGGATGAGGGTTTGGCAATGGTTTTCTGAATACCGGACCGGGATATCTGTGCAGGGGATCTGGACGAATGATTGCGCAGCAATAAAAATAATCCGCCCCCGGTCAACAGAAAGAGGAGAATAAAGAAAACAAACCTTTTATCATCCTCTTTTTTTTGAGGCAAATGGGAATTGAGGAGCTTTTCCATCTTGCCCCAGGCTTCTTCCGTATAGGCAGGATGGTGGTTCTCAGCCGCCTCTTTTATTTTGTTATCAAATTCGTCAAATTGCATTGGTGGATATTTTGATTTCTGAATTCTTTAATAAGGTTTTCTGCAGCTGCTGCCTGGCTTTGAAAAGATTTGATTTGGATGTACCGACCGATATCCCGAGCTTTTCTGAAATTTCCTCGTGGCTTAACCCTTCCACGATAAAAAGATTCAAAACGGTACGGTAACCAGGCGATAATCCCTGGATCGCATGAATGATCTCCTCGTAGCTTATCTTGTCCAGCGCGGTCTCATGTGCAATGGGCAGCTGGTAAACCACAGATTCAAGCGGGGTGGCCAGTTTATGCTTGTGATATTTCCTGAAATAATCGATGGCCGTATATACCATTATTTTCTTCAGCCAGCCTTTGAATGAATTGATCGTATCCGAATAAGCCGGTTTAAAATGGCCGATCTCCCGGAAGATCTTCAGAAAACCATCATTCAGTATCTCCATTGCCTCATCCTGACCTGCCGTATAGCGGTCACAAATAGCCATGGCATAGCCATAGAAAGAGTGATATAATTTTTTCTGGCTCTCCCTTTTATTGAGGCCGCAATCCTCAATCAGAGCACTCAATTCATCTGGTGTCAGCAAAATAGCAGTTGTTACTTGTTTTAATATCGTAAATAAAGTTATTAAAGTTGCCCGTGAACTATTTTTTCCAGGCTTAAAATTCTGGTATTCAATGGATTTTCATTTCCCCGGCAATAAGATCCTGTGGATCCGTTTCAGATCGGTCAGCTCGGATGGCGTAAGCATTTCATTGTTATCATACTTCTGCTTAAGGAATAAGACCTGCTTATGCCTGGGATATCGGGCCAGTAATTGGTCTAGTATTAAGCCTGTGGATTCATCTTTTTGATACAAGGGAGATGTCCCGGGCAGCGCTGATTTGCTACGGGTCGGCATCCTCATTATGATGGCTTCCAGTGTGACCAGCCTGGCTTGTGAAACTGCTCTGGACTTTTTAGCAGCCTGGTAGAGACCTTGAAGCTGCTTTTTGCTCAAACTGCCCCGTTCGGTATATTGTTTATTAAGGCTAATGATAAATGCGGAACCAGGCAGTACGGTAAGCACAGCTTCCAGTATATCCCTTACAATATCAAGATGCGGGAGAAGTCTTTTCATGTTGATTCCCTTCCGGGTGCCAGGGGTAATTCAACATAAAAAGTACTTCCCTGTCCCGTTGTGGTTTCAAACCAGATTTGGCCCCTTGCCTGCTCAACGATCCCTTTGCACATGGCCAGTCCAAGCCCTGTGCCGGAGGATTTGGTGGTGAAATTGGGTAAAAATATCTTCCCCTGAAGCTCTTCGGGGATTCCGTGTCCATTGTCCCTGATACTTATCCGGATATTTCCCGCCTGTTTCATTTCCCCGATCTCGATACGGCAGGAATCATGCGGTCCGCAGGCCTGGGTGCCATTGCTGATCAGGTTGGTGAAGAGCCGGTTCATTTGCGTTTTATCAGCCAGCAGTATGATCTTTTCTTCCAGGGGGGTCCATTGAATAATGACCTGCGGTGCTGAAGTGAAGAGTTGTTGCAGGGAGAAAATGATCTCATGCAGGTCGAACAATTCCACATGGGTATTACCGATATTGGCGAACTGGGAAAAATCGGCAGCGATCTTTGAAAGGTGATCAATTTGCTCTACCAGGGTGCGGGCTACGTTCCCTGAGAGCTCTTTAACATTGGGTTGGTTGTTGTCGATGGCTTTTTGCAGGTATTGAATGCTCAGTTTCATCGGTGTAAGCGGGTTCTTGATCTCGTGGGCAACCTGCCGCGCCATTTCCCGCCAGGCTCCTTCCCTTTCGCTTTTCGCCATCATGGCGGCACTTTCACCCAGTTTGGAAACCATCTTATTGTATTCTTTCACCAGGTCCCCGATCTCATCATTCCTGTTCCAGCTGATCTCCTCATTCATCTTTCCCAGGTTTACCTGCCTCATTTTATTGCTGATGAGGGAGAATGAACCCGTGATCCGGTTCGTGATGTACAAGGCTACCATCCCTGCGATCAGGAATACAAAAGCATTGAGGTTTATCACGGTGACCAGGAAGTTGGAGATCTGTTGACGCAATTCGGGTTTGGAGGTAAAATAAGGTATATTGATATAGGCATATACCTTGCCGTCCTCATCCCGCACAGGAGAATAAATACTGAGATAGGTGAAATTGCCGATCGTTTCCTCCTGGGCATGCTGCACCTGCCGCAAATTATTCAGGTGATAAAAAGCTGCCGGGTTCATTTTACGGCTCAAAACACCCTTGGTATACACATTGGCTTCCGAGGAGACCTGGAGGTTCCCCCGCAGGTCATAGACATTCACGTCCACACCATGAATATCGGATACATCATTCACCAGTCGTTGCAATTCACTGTTGGATGCCGTATCATATATCTTCAGCACATCGTCAAAAGTGTTGCGCTCGGACAATTTTTTCTGCATCTCATTCACCATGATCTTCATGGTACGGCTCAGCTTGTCATTATTGTTCTGGTTATACCGTTTGATGAAGAAGGAGATGGTGGCAATGCCGATGATGATAAAGGAAATGGCGCTGATGAAGATGAATGTACTGTGCACCTGTGACCGTATAGTGAGCTGCAGCAGTTTCTTGAAATCCTGCAGGCGGAACCGGGTCCGGATGAGGAAGGAGATCAGTTCAGCCAGGGCCTGCAGGAATAAAAAAGTGCAGAAAATATAAGAGAACAGGGTGATGGTTTCAATGGCCGTTTCCTTCTTCCGGGCAATCACCACAAATTTTTCTTTGCTGTAACGGTACCACAGCTCATCAAAATCCCCGTTGATGCGATGGGTATATTCTTCCGTAGGGATCTCCTTGCCACTAAGAGAAGTGGCAAAGGGGTAATTACCGGGGGGAGAGACGAGACGGTCATTAAGGTAAACGGCAGTGGAATAGATCGGCGAGTTCTCGGGATCTGCTGTTTTGAATTGTTTGAATAATTCCGGGAACAGGGCTTCCCGGCTGAAGTTCTTTGGATAGGATATAATAAAGAAACTCCCCGTCTTGTGCCCCAGTGTATCGATCAGGATCCGGCGGGTGACATAATTGAATTTATCATAGGATGTTTCATAATAATAAAGATCTTCCACGCTGGTCGGCTTGGACTGTACATTCAAAATATTGTTCAGTGTCTCTAAAGTGGTGGAGTCATCATTGTGCAGCGGGTGGTCGGCAGCATCAAAGACGTATAAACGGGTATCATACTTGTTCAGGTAACCGCTGTAGTTTTCATTGATGATACTGTCCCGCAGGAGGGTTCCCGTATCTGCATCCCGGAACCTGTAAAAATTATCCCGTAAAAAATTCGTATCCAGGTACTGGATGGCAATGCTCATCAGCCTTTCGCTGGAAGGATCTGTACGAAATGCCAGTTTTTCCGCAATATGTTTTCTTTTTTCCCACTCCACTTTCCTGTTTTCTATCAGCATGATCACCGCAATTGATACCGAGAAAATGAAGATGCGCGAGAGCCTGCCGGCAATGATCAGGTTAATGCGTTTCACCAGGGCCCCTTCACCCCCGGCCAGTCCGGTGTAGATCAGCAGCCAGCAAAGGACCGGGATATAGAACAATACCTCCGTATGATTGGTCCGAAGCGTAAGGTAGATCAGGCCGATGACACTGATCAGGAAATAGATCATGGCCCTGCGGTGTGGAAATAGTTTGAATATATAACGGAAAAGAACCTGGGTTAGGTAATAATAAGAAAATGCAAGCAGGGCCAACACTACAAAACCGATCACGGTATATTCACTAAGCCCGAAAAAATCAGTGACGTCAAATGAGATCTTTGAATCTGCTATCAGGCTTTTGACAGCGGAAGCCAGGGTAAAGGTGGCAGTGATCAGGAGCATTGCTGATAAAAGCCCTTTTATCCAGGCGGCAGGCATGTTATCTGTCACCCCGTGTTCTTTATTCTTTTTTAGTTTAGCCCAGGCAAAAAAGACGATCCAGCAAACGAATATCGAGTTGATCAGCAGGTCTCCCAGGGAACGCTGAACGGCGTTTGTGCCATAAATAGCGGGGTTGAACAGTTCGAACTGGCGCTGGTACAATAATTGGGGAAACAAATAGGTGATAAGCCGGAATCCAAATAGCGCCAGGGTTAAGAAAACAATGGCCTTCCAGGTTTCATTCCGGTTGGCTATTTTCTGGGAGATCAGGTGGATAAACAACAGCAATAACAATACGGCCAGCCAGCGGCAGAGGTTAGCAAAGAAAGAATGGCCGGGCACTGCATTCATTTGTTTTTTCGCAATATAAAAAAGGGTTTTCCCCGATACTGATCTTACCGGGTAATCGGTGGGTTTTGTACTGATGACGATCCGGGAAGCCGCCTGCCGGCTATAAAAAAAACTTCGTGGCAGGTAATCTGTCTCGATAAAAAAATCACTTTCGACGGGGATCATGGCGTATACGGTCACATCATTCATGCCATTCACCTGTACCTTTTTTTTCTCGGTGAGATACCATCCGTTCGGGAGCTGGTCAAAATATTCCCCCTCATCCTCATTCAGGATCCGGTGTGTGGGAAGGATCAACTGGGTGTTCCAGAAAACGAGTTCATTTGAACCGGGGTCGTTATTGTAGATGAATAATCCATATGAATGACCAAGCATCTGATCAAATTCATCCCGGTTCTCACGGCTGCTCATCAGCCTGTTCAATAAAGCAGTATCTTTTAATAAACGGTGGAAATCATTTTGCAGTCCCTGGATATAATGCTGAAGCCGGGACTCCTCTGATTGCATGGAGGAGGAAGGGTTATACCGGCTGAGGAGCAGCGAAGCCCCGAATAAGATCACTGCGCCGGGCAGTAAAAGGTATTTACTGATTGGTAATTTGGAAAAGAGGGGCTTCAAATACGGGTTGATTGCGTTTTTATTTTATTCCAGATCGCATCCATTTCCTCCAGTGTCATATCCGTCAACTTTTTTCCGTCCTGCCGGGCATTTTGTTCCATTTGTTGAAAACGGGCTGTGAATTTCTTATTGGTCAGTTCCAGGGCATTTTCGGGGTCTATATTCAAAAATCGTGCATAATTGATGAGGGAGAAAAAAACATCCCCCAGTTCTTCCTGTGTTCTGCTTTTTTTATCCGAATTCCCATCATTTCCTGAGATCGTATCCTGTAATTCCTTCATTTCCTCGTTCACCTTTTCCCAAACCTGTTCCCTCGATTCCCATTCAAAACCTACCTGCTTCGCCTTTTCCTGCAGGCGCATGGCTTTCACCATCGCGGGCAATGACACCGGGACCCCGCTCAATGCCGAGGTTTTTCCCTCACGGAATTTCAGTTTCTCCCAGTTACGTTTCACTTCTTCATCATCGCGGACCTTTACTTCCCCATAAATATGGGGATGGCGGGCTACCAGTTTATCGCAGATGGCATGGATGGCATCACTGAGTTCAAACCTTCCCTCTTCACTCCCGATACGGGAATAAAAAACGACATGCAGCAGCAGGTCACCCACTTCTTCCCGGATGCCTTCCCAGTCTTCTTCCGTGATGGCATCGGCCAGTTCATAGGTCTCTTCAATGGTATGTTCGCGCAATGATCCGATCGTTTGTTTCCTGTCCCAGGGGCATTTTTCCCGGAGTTCATCCATGATACGAATCAGCCGGTCAAACGCTGCCGTGGCAGCTGTATAATTGGTAGGCATGTTAAAAAATAAATACAGTGATCAATAAATAAATGACAAATAAGAGCAGCATGACAAACACTGACAGCACCGTGACGATTACTAATTTAATGATTGTTTTCGACAAACCCTGCCCGTAATACTTTTTCATGGCAATACCCAGGTAGACCGGCAGACAGAGATAGAGCACTATGAGCAGGAAAGTAAGCGCATCTTCCGAAATCCAATTTTTCACCAGGGCGCTGATCGCAAAAATGATGAGCAGGTAGAGAAAGGAAAAAATATATAAATGAAGGGTGAAAACAGCATGGTCGGCAAAAAAGAACTCCCTCCTGCGCCGTACATACACCAATTTCAGTATCAATGCAAAGAACGGAAGGGATATAAACAACAGGTAGGGCATGCCATGGAAAAGATCATGGGTGAAACTTTCCATGAGTCCTTCGTAATTCCCCCGGTATTTTTCATTCAGCCCAAGGCTTCTCTCAATGATCTTCCTGACAAAAAGGTTATCCCGCTGTGCAGCCGGCAGGCTCTTCTGAAGGGAATCATATGCTGCCTTCGACCTGTATGTGTGGCCATTGATCTTTACGAAGCTCATGTCATTCGTGGCTTCCACGAGGTCAAACTCACTCAGGGACCTGGTGGTATCCCGCAGGAGGGCCAGTTGTTTTTGAAAGGAAAGGTTTGTTGTATCACCCTTCAGGAGTTTTTCAGCATTTTGAATTTTCATCCTCCGTTGTTCCTGCGAAAATGGCGTCCTGGAGATCTTATTGATATTCTCCCCGGGAAGAATAAAACTGAAAAAGATAAGGAAGAAAAAGGCGGAAGTAAAAAAATAGGTCTGTATGGGATGAAAATAACGTTTCCTCCGGCCCAACCTGTATTCCACTGACAAAAAACCGGGACGAAGGAAAATATATTTGAAGGTCAGCCAGAGCCGGGTATCATAATGAAATATATCAGATACAAAATGATGAAGCAATTGGATGAAGGTTTCCCTTGTCTCCACATTTTCCTGTCCGCAGTGCTGGCAAAACCTGCCCTGCACGGTGGCGCCACAGTTCAGGCAATTCTTCTCAGTCCTTTCGGGGAGACGGGACATGATAAATTTTCCTTAAAAATAATTACTATTAAGCGATAAGCATCCGGTTTGATCGCAGAAACGTCATTTAAATTAACTTTGAACAACCAATGATTAAGATTCCCATGAAAAACATCCTGGCAGCCCTCCTTATTTTGACATGCACCTGCTCAAAAGGACAATATTATTATCATGATATCCTGTATCCCGCCGCCATGGCAAGGGAAATGAGATCCTATATGGCCAATAAGGTCAGCACGATCACAGCAACCGGTTATACCCCCGAAGGGGTCATGTCCACGGACTATGCAGAAGTGAAAAAAGTCATGGATAACGGTAAAACGCTGAAAACTTCCCTGACAAACAATTTAAAACACACGGTGACCTGGTACCGGTTTGATGTGCAGGGCCGGTTGCTCAGCATCGCGGATACGACAGCAAGCCTGCAAAACCTCACCAGTTATGCCTATGATGCCAATGGCAGGATCATTTCGGTTCAGAACAACCAGGCCGATACCGCGTCTGATTTTAACCAAACGGAAATGCATAACTGGATCTATGGTGCGGATGGCAAACTGAGTGAAATGATCCGTACTGTGAACGGGTCTGATAGCCTGGTAGTGATGTTCACTCACGATGAAAAGGGGAATATTATGGATGAGACCAGCCTGCGCAGGGGTGTGAAAGATGAAGTGGTTTATTATTATTATGACGAGAAAGGCAGGATGACCGACATTGTCCGGTTCAATAAAAAATATAACCGTTTATTGCCGGATGAAACATTTGATTATGATGAAAAGGATAACATGATCCAGAAAATGACTACCACCTCCAGCCTGAACCTCGGTTACCTGATCTGGCGTTATATCTTCAATGACAAAGGCCTGAAAACGAAAGAAGCCCTATTCGACAAGAAAAAAGAACTTACCGGGAAAATTGAGTATACGTATACTTTTAATAATTAATCGCGGGAGAATAATTCCTTGTACGCTATGCCAAGACCCGGGTTACCTGAATAAATCACTTTCCCGAAATCAAAACTGATACCGGTAGCGATATCCTCCCTCAGCAACAAGGGGCCATCCATATCAACGTGATCGATGAAGGGCAACAGGTGAGCAATAGCGGCTGACCCGATTGTTGATTCATTCATACTGCCTACCATCACCTGTAATCCCAGTGAACGGGCTTCGGTGATCATCCGGCGGGCGGGAGTGATCCCCCCGCATTTTGTCAATTTAATATTGATGCCGTGAAAACAACCGGCACATTTTTTTACATCATTTTCCGTTACACAGGACTCATCGGCAAATAGCGGCAGGGCCGATTCCCGGTAAAGGGTTTTCATGTCATTCCAGTTGTCTTTGGCCAGCGGTTGTTCTACAAGTTCCACACCCTGTTTTACCAGTTGCGGTAAAAGTTGCAGCGCGGTGGAAAGATCCCAGCCCGAATTGGCATCCACACGAATAATGGCGTTGGAATGTTGTCGCATGGAGGTGATGATGGCAAGGTCCTCGGCCGAACCGAGTTTGATCTTGTATATGGGCCAGGGTTTTTCTTTCATCTTGGCAACCATCATGTCAATCGTGTCAAGGCCGATGGTATAATCGGTGTGGGGATTTTTCCGAATGTCCCCATTCCATAACTCGTACAGAGGTTTCTTTTTCAACTGTCCGAAAATATCCCAGGCTGCCATGTCCAGGGCACAAACGAGGAAATTATTTTCCGGGAAAAGATGGTGAACGAAATGCCAGAAACGCCCGGGTTCAGTGAAGGCGAATTTTTCGATCATCTCCTTTTTTTCATCCAGGTCAGCCTGCATTTTCTCAACAGGGATATGGTAATAAGCGATGGCCGGCGCTTCACCGTAACCTATGATCCCTGAAAATTCAAGCGCAACAATAAAACCGGGCTGGTGGGTCTTGGTTCCTCT
Source organism: uncultured Chitinophaga sp. (assembly GCA_964652845.1). GTDB lineage: Bacteria > Bacteroidota > Bacteroidia > Chitinophagales > Chitinophagaceae > JJ008. The sequence continues at coordinate 5,243 of CAZZDQ010000056.1, read as the reverse complement.
TGAAATAGTGAAGGGGTGGCGGAATTGAAGGTTATATTTGAATGAATCGATTTTCAAATGCTTGAATTAATATATTATTGATTAAGTTAATGTTTCACGCAAGGACGACAAAGTTTGCAAAGCCGCAAATTCATCATCTTAATGCAATTGTTTTATATTGCTCAATAACGACTATTCTCCCCTGTCACTATGCACGATATATCCTCTTAGTTCCTCATTGAATTCTTTTTGATTTACCAGGTCCTCCAGGCTGATATGCATGCGGTACCGCCAGTAATGCTCAGGATTTGAGGGATCATTGATCCTTTCTTCTTTCGGATCGTCGCGCCTCAGTGTTTCGCTCATTCCCACCAGGTCCTGCCATTGGAAGATACTCCACATGGCGGGAGAATATAAATGCTGCAGCACAATGGCCCGGTTGATCCATGCTTCACAGAATTCCGGCGCTTCCCCCCATTGCCCCAGTATCTTATTATAAAAACGCTGCGTGGTATCCCTGTTCTCCTCCCACCAGCCGCGGATCGTACTCATATCATGCGTGGAAGGTGAGACCACGGATAAATAAGGTGCTTCATCAACGATAAAGAACTCCGGCCCCTGTTTTTTAGGCATGCGCTGTATCTCAAGACTCAGGATCCCCAATTCTTTCATGACATCCGGTACGCACCGGGGTACCACACCCAGGTCTTCCCCGCAGATCAGCATATTCGTGGCAGCTTTAAGAGAAGGAAGCTTCTGCATGGCTTCTTTTCGCCAGTAACCTTCCTGGCGATTGAAGAAATAGTCGTTATAAAGTTCTTTCAGTTTCCCGCGGATAAATGGATTGAGATGCTGAAAAGAGGACGTTTTATCCACGGCAAAACGGAAATGAAAGGACTCCCCTGGCTTTTTTGCATCTTCGAAAAGGATCACATTGCTGAGCAGGTTCAGCAAACCGTTCTTGACCTGGTTATTTTTTTCTGAGTTTTCCAGCTCAGAAAAATGATCAAACACTTCTCGTTGCGTACCGAATCCTGATTGAAGGCGATAGGTGCCATCATCATTGTTGAGCAGAAATTTTTCGATCACCTCATCTTCCATCCCTTCAAATTGTCCCTTTATGATCTCATCAATGATAAAGGGTTCGCAGTAACGTTCTTCATTGAACCAGATCCCGTTTTCCCCGAACTCATGAATACCTACCGGGATGCTGGGAACAAAGCGCCCCATGATACCTTGAATAGCATCTTCGGGGATACTCCAGATACGGAAGAAACCGAGGATATGATCGATCCGGAATGCATCAAAATATTGTTGCATCCTTCTGAAACGGGCTTTCCACCAGGCAAACCCGTCCTCCTGCATTTTTTTCCAGTTATAGGTCGGGAAACCCCAGTTTTGTCCAAGAGGCGTAAAATCATCAGGCGGGGCACCGGCCTGCTGATCCATATGATATAATTCCGGAGCGATCCAGGCATCACAGCTTTTTCGGGAAATACCAATAGGCACATCGCCTTTCAGAATGATACCCAGTTTGTGTGCATAGTCCCTTGCTTCTTTCAGTTGCAGGTGCAGGTGATACTGGATGAAATAGTAAAACTTTCTTTGATCTTCAGGATCATTTTTGGGGGAATGAAGATCCTTGTCATCAGTACGATAAATTGAAAATTCCAGCGGCCATTTTGTAAAATCGGCCGTTTGATTATTATCCCTGGAAACGCAAAACAGTGCATAAGGTTCCAGCCAGTGTTTATTCTCTTTAAAAAAGGACTTATAGTCCTCCGACCGGAAACAGTCATTTTTCAATTCATCGAACAGAATTTTCAGGGCGGATAATTTCTGTTCCGTTACTTCCTCATAATTCAATTCCGGTAACGCATTCAGTTCCTTTTGTTTCTTTTTAAAACTGTTCAGCAGTGCGGTTCTTTCTTTGCCTGCTACTTTCCAGAGGTTGATATACAGTGGATGGAGGGCGAATGCGGATATCGATGAATAAGGATAGGAATCCTTCCAGGTACGGGTAGCAGTGGTGTCATTCACGGGTAATATCTGGATCAGCCGGATTCCGCATTTCCCGGCCCACCTGGCCAGCAGTTTCAGGTCAGTGAATTCACCGGTCCCGAAACTTTTTTTACTACGTAAACTGAAGACCGGCAGGGCCACACCGGCGCCTTTCCAGCTGTTATTGGGCATCCTTACAAATCCGTCCTGGAGGATGACCCTTTTTGTTTCATTGCCTTCTTCATACAGCATCCGGTTATTCCCGTTCTCATAACGGATGAATTTTTTCTCCCTGGTTTGCCAAATGGCATATTTATAAGCGAACGGGAAGGTTTCCCCGGAAAGGTTCAGCCTGGCTGAAAAAAACTTAGCTTTTCTGCCCATCAGGACAGGTTTTTCTTCAGACCAGTGTCCAAGCCTGGATCCGCTGCCTGCCAGGCAAATCACTTCATTTTTTTTCAGCAAGGGTGCCATCACCCTGAACTCATGCGTAAAATTTTCATCATTTGTGGGCTTTCCCTTCGAATGGCTCTTTGCCAGCAGCACACGGTCAAAAGCATCTGTGAAAAACGTATTCTCATAGAGGCCGGGATCACCCCATGTATCGATGAGAAAGAGATCTGATAATTTTTTTTCCGGCCATTCGATCACCCTGCCGGGAGAATATTCCAGGACCGTTTCTCCGTTATCATCGCGCAGGAGATAAGCATAGCTGACCTGTTTTTTCAGCTCCTTCCTTTTGATATTCAGGGTGAATTCCCAGAATTCATCATTCAGGTAATTCATCTGCACTGCAGCTCCGGGGTCATCACTACCCAGTTCAGGGATGTTTCCTGTAATGCATAAATGCTGGCCGAACCGGGAGTGGTACCGTAAATAAAAATGTACTTGCATGGCTGCAGAGCGGGTGGATCAGGATCGCGTTTTCCACACCTGCACGAATATAAATAAACAACAGAAGAATGCAAGAGTGGTGTGCGGGACAGGCTGCCGGAAAGGTTGAACAAATAAATTTTTCCAAAATGGGCGGCCCGGTTATTTTTGCAGGAATCAAACTTCAAATTCCGCACATGAAAAATAAAGGCAGAGCCATTTGGGCGCTCATTTTTCTTTTATCCGCAGCAGGCCTGGCTTATGCGATCTATTCACACTGGAGCTGGCTTACTTTGATATTGCCTTTCCTGGCCACATCCTTTGTCAAGACCTTTGATATCATGTAAAGG
>CAZZDQ010000056.1:0-1940 GCA_964652845.1 uncultured Chitinophaga sp. | reverse complement strand
GCAGGGCTTTTTGCTGTCCTTCACCTTAAAGTTTTCAATTCAGGTTCCATTGATTTAACATGGAGCTTGCTGAACGGCTTCTGCGCCGGTGATTCCACATTTGTGCCGCAGTAAAATTCACCATTTTACCATTCGAAATCAGGTGGTTGGCCATTGTTTCTTTGACTTCGGGAACAGACAGATCCTGCTTTACGTTCTTGTCTGACCATTCATTTTGGGACATAGTAATTCCTTTCATCATATACCTCCTTTTGATGTTATTAAAACCACTGAGCTGTAGTAAGAGATCCAGGCGAAACGTTTACGGAGCTGGTATCAGATACAGATTGAAGTTGTTGTGTGCCGCTCAGTTTGAGGTTGCAAAGATACAATATTTTTCTGTCATTTTGAAATGATATGTTGAATAAAATGTTAAGGAAAAAACATCGTACTATTTTGTCTCTGCTAAAAAAGCTTACATTGCTCTATCAAGAACAATGAAAAATTTCCATTATTTTTTATCTGCCCTTTTTGTCACCTGTACAACAAAATTAGTGTCGCAAATACCGGCCCTTCCTGATACTGCTGTAACAAAGAATGTAATATTTGACAGCGTGGAGAAAGAAGCAGCCTTCCCCGGCGGGACGGGCGAGTGGATAAAATTCCTGGAACGAAACCTGAATGCATCCGTGCCCGTAGAAAAAGACGCTCCTATGGGACGCTATACTGTATTGGTGCAATTCGTTGTTGATAAAACCGGCGCAGTATCAGATGTACATGCTCTTACAAACCTCGGTTATGGAATGGAGCAAGAAGTGGTCAGGATCATTAAACTGTCGGGGCTATGGGAACCGGCTATGCAAAATAACAGGCCTGTAAAAGCCTATCGCAGACAACCCGTAACGTTTGTTGTGGAAACAGATGAATATGAAATCAAAACAGCCACTCCTTTTGTGTTATATACCAGGACGGATAACCGACTGGAAGTTTCAGTGAATAAGGTCAAAAAGAGTGACCTGCAGCTGACCATTTCCAAAGGGACCATCCTGCAGACCTCCGCAGGTGAATTTATAGCAAAGGTTTCTTCCCCCGGAAGGGTGATCATTAAAATATTCAATAACAAAAAAGAAGAAATAATCGGCGAAGTGAGTTTTGAAGTGATTGACAAACCCATGCAGTAAATAAAAAAGCCCCAACAATAAAGTTGAGGCTAATAAATATGGCAGCCTGAGCGAAGCGAAGTCCCGGCAGGAGCGTTAGCGGATCGCCGGGATACCTGTGTTTTCCAAATACAAATAAAAAAGCCCCAACAATAAAGTTGAGGCTAATAAATATGGCAGCTACCTACTCTCCCGCATGGTTGTGCAGTACCATCGGCCTTGCGGGGCTTAACTACTCTGTTCGGAATGGGAAGAGGTGAACACCCGCAGAAAAACCACCATAAGATCGCCCCCTCCAGCTCCCCCGAAAGGGGAGAGAAAGGAATGCATTTAATAAATTAACATATTGGAATGTTAGACAAATATCTGATACCGGCAAAGCCTCCGCCTTACCGGATGACCCTCTTTGTAGAAACTTCAGAGGGTAAAAAAAAAAAATTAAAGCATACGGGCAATTAGTACTACTTGGCTTTGATGTTACCATCTTTACACCTGTAGCCTATCAACGTCATAGTCTTTGACGGCCCTTAAAAGTAAACTCATCTTGAGGAAGGTTTCACGCTTAGATGCTTTCAGCGTTTATCCTTGCCACACGTAGCTACTCAGCATTGCACCTGGCGGCACAACTGATACACCAGCGGTGTGTACGACCCGGTCCTCTCGTACTAAGGTCATGTCCTCTCAATTTACTGACGCCCACCACAGATAGGGACCGAACTGTCTTGCGACGTTCTGAACCCAGTTCACGTGCCACTTTAATCGGCGAACAGCCGAACCCTTGGGACCTTCTCCAGCCCCAGG
>CAZZDQ010000055.1:0-16822 GCA_964652845.1 uncultured Chitinophaga sp. | reverse complement strand
ATCTTTTCGCTTATCATCATTCTTCAAAATAAACTCTTTTTACTCTCTGAGATATTCCTGTCATGATCTCATAGGGTATCGTGCCTGCCCATTGTGCCAGTTGTTCCAGCGGAAGTTTACTTCCGAAAATGATCACTTCATCCCCTTCTTTTACCGGTTGTACTGAAGTAACATCCGCCATCAGCATGTCCATACAAACAGCACCTGTTACGGGCACCAGTTTTCCTTTGATCCAGATCTTTCCTGTTCCGTTTCCCAATCTTCTCGGATAGCCATCTGCATAACCGATGCGGATAGTAGCGATGGCAGCATCCTTCCGTACAATTGTTTTGCGGTTATAACTCACCGATTCCCCTTTCCTGACCCTTTTCACTTGTGAAACCGTGGACCGGAGCGTAGCGACCTGCTGCAGGCTCATCTTTTTTGAATGCGTGCTGTCAATTCCATACAACCCTATACCCAGCCTGACCATATTCAATTGCATGGATGGGAAACGGGTGACAGCGGCGGAATTTGCAATATGTTTTATAACGGGATAACCAAGTATTTTTTCCAGCATTCCTGCCGCGGAGATGAATTTCTTATACTGTAACCGGGAAAATGCATCCTGTTTTTTTTCTTCACTGGCGGCCAGGTGTGTGAATACTGACTGCAGTTTCAGATAACCTGATCTTTTAATGACCCCTGCGAGCCTTTCCATCTCCAGAACCGGGAATCCGAGGCGGTTCATGCCCGTTTCTATTTCAATATGAACAGGATAATCACGGATATTCTCTTTTTGCAAATGCTTTTCAAATGCGTGAAATAGTTGAAAGGAATAGATCTCCGGTTCCAGTTTATGCTCCACGATCGCGTCAAAGGAATTTTCTTCCGGGTTCATGATCATGATCGGTAAATGAATACCTGCTTTGCGCAATTCCACGCCTTCATCAGCATAAGCCACTCCCAGCCAGTCCACATTATGTTGCTGCAGGATGCCGGCGATCTCTGCACCCCCGCTGCCATAGGCAAATGCTTTCACCATGGCCATGATCCGGGTAGAGGGTTTCAATAATTTCTGGTATTCCTTCAGGTTGTGTACAATGGCACCCAGGTTGATCTCCAGGACAGTCTGGTGGGCTTTCTGTTCAAGCAACTGAACGATCCTTTCAAATCCGAAAACCCTGGCTCCCTTGATGAGAATGATCTCTTCCCTGAAACGGGAGGATAAAAAATGTTCCAGTAATTCCCCGGTTGAACCATACATTTCAATATCAATTTTACCGGGTAAATGATCTTTCAATCGCCGGGAGATCTTTTCCCCGATACCGATCAGGCGCTGCACGCCATGTGAAACCAGCTGGTGAGCGATTCGTTTATATAACTCCTCATCAGCCATGTTGCTCTGCAGGATATCAGAAAGGATAACAGTTTTCCTGAGAGACCCCGGCTGCTGCTGCAAAAAATCGAGCGCTATCTTAAGGGAATCCGGATCGGCACTGTAACTGTCGTTGATAAGCAAACAATGATTGATCCCCTTTTTCATTTCCAGCCGCATATCCACCCGTGTCAATGCATTCATTCTTTTCCGGATCACGGGTTGAGGATAACCCAGCATCAACATGAGCTCCCAGCAGGTGACCGCATTTTGAATAGAAGCATCGTCTGCAAAAGGGATCCGGACAGAAATGCTTTTACTGTCATTTTTATGAATACGTGCAAAAATGACAGAATGATTCTTTCCTTTTTTCACTGCACTGATCCATAATTTTTTCGGCCGCTTCGCTTTTCTGAATAAGACCTCTTTTTCTTTTTGTTTTTGTCGCTTTGAGACAAACCCTTCGCTATGCGCTTCGCCGATATTTGTCAAAATACCAATAGTAGGCTGGATGATCCTTTGCAGCCTGCTCATTTCGCCGGGACGGGAGATCCCTGCCTCAAATATTCCCAGCCCATGTTTCTCTCCCATTTGCCATACACTGACCGGAACGCCGATCTGTGAATTGAAACTTTTGGGACTGCTCACGATGTTATGATCCGTGTGCAGGAGCTGGTAAAGCCATTCTTTTACAATTGTTTTACCGTTGCTGCCGGTAATGCCGATGACGGGATAGTTAAATTGTTTTCTTTTCCAGGCAGCCAGTTGCTGCAAAGCGGCCAGCGAATCTTTTACAAAAAGAAAATTGGCCCCGGGGAAATGTTTTATATCGGTCTTTTCATCGATCACGAAATTCCGGACCCCGGCCCTGTATACATCCCCGATAAAGCGGTGACCGTTCCTCCTTTCACTTTTCAGGGCAAAAAAAAGGGTCTCGGCAGGATGATCGATCCTGCGGCTGTCGTAGGCAAGCAGACTGATCAACTCATCATGATGAATTCGGGATGAAGCATGGATGATACGGGCAATATGTCGTATGGAGGTCCTCACAATTCAGAATCATCGGGGGTGCTGCCGGCAGGAAATGTCTTTTTGGTTTTCATAACGGAATAGATCATCGACGAAATGATACAGCCAAAAATAAAACAAAGAGATATTAGCGTTTGTGAATTTGTATCGATCCACCGGCTGATCCAGTGTCCCGCCAGCATTTTGATGCCGATAAAGACCAGCACAATGGCAATGCCCTGCTGCAGGTAGGCAAAGCGCCTGACCGCTCCCTTCAGCAAAAAGAAAAGCGAGCGGAGACCCAGCACGGCAAAGATGTTAGAAGTGTAGATCACCATTCTTTCCGTGGATATACCGATCACTGCCGGGATGGAATCAAGGGCAAAAACAAGATCAGTGACGGCCAGCATTACGATCACGACAAATAAGGAAGTGTATACGGGTCTTCCGTTCTCAATGATCCTGTAACGGCCATTGCCGTCAGATGCCGTCAGCGGCAGGGAACGCTTCAGCCATTTATATATTTTGCTGTCATAGGGATTGAATTCTTTTTCTTCGGGTGCTGTGAACATTCTGAACCCGGTATACACCAGGAAAGCGCCGAAAATATAGAACACCCAATCAAAACGCAGCAGGGCCACTCCCCCGGTGATGAAAAGGACCCTGAATACGATGGCCATCAGGATACCGATCAGCAAAACCCGGGCATAGAATTTCTCTTTGACGGAAAAGGCTGAAAAGATCAGGATAAAAACAAAAATATTGTCAATGCTTAGGCTCCATTCCATCACATAAGCGCTGATATACTGCAAGGCGAGGAATTTCCCTTTTTCCATCCATAGAAATACAAAAAATGCCAGGGCCAGGCAGACCCAGAACAGGGTAAGCCAAAGCGCTTTTCGAAGGGAAACAATCCGGTTGCGTTTACTTAAAAAACCCAGGTCGAGGAGCAGGGCCATGATCAGTACGACACCGAAAACGAGGTAGGCTATCTGGTCTTTAGTCATGAATGATGCATGCAAAGGTACATTGAAGTAACGGGCTGAGCGGAACAATCGGGCTTACTCATATGAATCCACTATGCCGAATATTTTCTTTTCCGGGCCTGCTGGTATAAAAGTCCTGCAAGGATCACCAGCAGCAGGGGCAATGCGATATTGATGACCTGCCACCTGCCTTTCTGTACATTTACTTTTTTACTGTCAAGCAGCCGCAATACGATCTCTTTGTTCCGGGTTTCGTTCACTGCGTCATTGCCCGCCAGGTATTCCAGGCAATTCAGTAAAAAATCCCGGTTAGCTGCCGGTATGAATGATTTTCCCGCATCGGTTTGTTTGAGGTATTCGGTATAGGTAAACCTGTTCCAGCCCATTTCAATGGGTTCGGGCAGGGTGCCTGCGCCGTTGGAAGTGATATAATCATTCAGCACCATATCTCCATCGCCGACAATGATCATTTTATTTGGTTCCGATGACTCCAGGAAATCCTCATGGTGTGCCTGCAGGGAGTCTTTTTGAATTTGTGAGATCCGGTGCTGGTACAGGGATGTAAAATTCCCTTCCAGTAACATGGCCACCGGGATGGCATTGCGTTTGAACAGGGCATCTTCCGGAACATTCTTGTTCTCATTCAGGCTGATCAGGGCCGGCGTACTGATGATCCGTGAGTTGGGTGAAGTGAAAAGCAGGGGCGTTTTATGGATGCCACTGGTCCGGATCGTATCGATGGAATTGACGAAGCGGCCTGCCACATAACCTGAAATGCCTGCGATCTTATTATCGGCCATCAGGAAGGGAAAATAATTCCAGTGGAGGAATTCGATCTGCGGATTGCCGGAATTACCGCCTACCACAAAAGGTATCACATCACACTGCAGGTCCATCACCAGGTCCGTGTTGATACGCAGACCATATTTGAAAAAAAGATTGGTCAGGTTGAGCTGGCGGTCATAAGCGATGGTCTCCGTTTTGAATGCAAGGCTATCTTGCTCAGCAATCAGTGCGTCAATGAAGCATAAGAGCTTGCCGCCGTGCATCACAAACTGGTCCAGTTTCAGCAGTTCATCTTCGGTGAAAGTTTCAGTTGGTTTTACCAATAAAAGAACATTTACATCAGCCGGGATAATGGAATTGGCTTTAAGGTCAAGGATGCCAAATCTATAATCATTCAAAAGGGCTTCCCGCATCTTGTATGTTCTGTTGTCAGTGGGTTCGCCATTACCGACTGCATACGCTACGCCCGGCTTCGCCGGATGGGATATTTTATACAATGTTTTGGTAAACTGGTATTCCATCAGGGCTTCAGCGCTGTTGATCTCTTCCTGTGAGATCCGTCCCGAGGCGCCGGGATAGAGGTTCACCAGCATTTGCCTGTCTTTATAATTTACCAGCGCCACAGGAAAGATGATGGTATTGCTTTCCCCTGCTTTTTTCTGAACGGTAAGATTGATGGGCATGGCTCCCATGGCAACCAGGGTATCACCCCAGGGCTTATGTAGTCCGGGCATCTCTTCATCGGGCGACAGAAACTTAAAATGTATTTTCTTATTATTCACTTCCCTTAACAACTGGAGGAATTCCTGGGTACTATTGGCCAGTTTCCTGAAACCTGAAGGAAAATCTCCTTTGAGAAATACACTGATCTCCGTTTTATCATCCAGGTCAGCAATCAGTTTTTTGGTAGCCGTGCTGAGGGTATATCTTTTTTCTTTTGTCAGGTCAAATCTTTTATAGATAAATGAAGCGGCAAAATTTATCCCCGCCAGCAGGAAGAGGAGCAGGATCCATCCGTATCTCGTTGACAGTATTTTTTTAACAGCCTTCATCTATTGTTTCTGCAGGTTTCGGCGGGTGATAAAAAGGAACAGGAATATCAGTGATAAAAAATAAATAAGATCTCTTGTGTCGATCAGTCCCCGGCTGATGCTGCGGTAATGCAGGTCGATGCCCAGGTTTTCGATGAAATAATCCGGGCCGTTGGCAAATGCCGGCACCCGGCTCACCGCATTAAATCCATAATACAACAATGCACACCCGATCAATGCGATGATAAAAGCGACCACGGCATTATGGGTAAAGCTGCTGCAACAGATCCCGATAGCGGTAAAAACAGCTGCCAGGAAAAACAAACCTGCATATGCCCCGATGCTGGCGCCGATATCCAGCCCGTTATTTTCGGACAAGCGCTGGATGCAAACGGCATAGATGATCGTGGGCAGCAAAGCGATGAATACCACGACCAGGCTCCCCAGGTATTTGCCTGCAATGATCTGTCCGCTTGTGAGCGGCCGCGTTTGAAGGATCTCGAATGTGCCGGTCCTGAATTCATCCGCAAAACTGCGCATGGTGATGGCCGGAATGAGCAGGAGCAGGATCCAGGGTGCTACTGAAAAGAATTTATCCAGCGTGGCATACCCGAAATCAAAAACATTGTCCTGGAAAAAGAATAATACCAGCCCATTGACCAATAAAAAAACAAGGATGGCGATATAGCCGGTCAGGCTGCTGAAAAACTGGCCCAGTTCTTTTTTGCAAACCGCGAACATATTCCCGCAAAGTAAACTGAAAGCAGGCTTTGCACAAAACCGCACTGCGGGTATAACTGAGTATTTTGTTAATTGTGGAAAATATATTTTATGTATGGTCCGGTAAATGAACGCCGCTGAAAATTATACCGGTCAATCTTTCAGCGCTTTTACAAGGATATTTTTAAAATAAACCTTGCTCTTCGGGTCATGTCCCTGCAGGGCAAATGTACCAGAGGAGATCAGGCGTTTTTCCATTCCTTTTTCCCTGGGCGGGTTGGGGGGCTCCGTGTATTCCAGTACATCTTTATCATTCAACCATACTGTCACATTCTTTCCTTCAACTTTTATGTGCATGGTGAACCATTCATTATCTTTTACATAGGTTTCTTTAATATCCTTGATGCCCCAGAGACTGCCGGTACGACGCCAGTCTGTATGCGTATTGTTCACCTGCACTTCGTATCCTTTTTCAGGCCAGCCGCTTTCCTGGTATTCGGTATGAAAATAGATGCCTGAGTTGGAGCCGGGCATGGTCATGACATCCGCTTTCAGTTCAAAATCTTTAAAGTCATGCTGTTGCACCGGCCCGTCGTAAAACAAGTGGGCGGTCTCCCCGTTCACCACGATGGCGCCGTTCTCAACTTTGAAACTGGAGGCATGGTCACCTACTTTCCATCCCTGCAAGGATTGCCCGTCAAAAAGAGGTATCCATTTTTCTTTCTCCCTGTTATCCGTAAAGGATAAAAGAAGTGCGGTGCAAACAACAAAGAACAATTTTTTCATTTCAAAAATTTAATCATTAATAATATTATTTTTTCCTGTTTTTCAAAGCAGGTGCATTATCCTTCCATCGCCATAGATACATGGATGCATAAGTGCGATAAGGAGCCCATGCCGCTGCATGTTTTTCCAGTCTTTGTTTGAATATTTTTTTATCCTTGCTTTTTTTGATCCCGTACAAACCCACCATGGCATTCACCAGGCCCAGGTCATCGGGAGCAAACACATCTTCCCTGCCCAGGGCAAACATCAGCAGCATTTCCACGGTCCAGCGTCCTACCCCTTTTATTTCAGTCAGGTATTCGATCACTTCTTCATTGTTCATGCGGGCAAGCCTTTTTGGATCCATTCCTTTATCCAGATGGAACTGTGCCACATTCTTCACATAATTGGTCTTGGCATTGCTCATGCCGATCGAACGAAGCTGATCATGCGGGGTAGCGATTATTTTTTCAGGTGTCGGTGCCCCCTCATAAAGATCCAGGAAACGCTGCCGGATCACCCGTGATACTTTCACACTGAGTTGCTGGCTCACGATTGAATAACAGAGATAGAGCCAAATGGTCTTCTGTTTGGTGAGTTTCATTTCACCATGCGTACGGATCAGTTTCTTCATTTCCTTGTCCTTTGACAAATGTGGGGCGTAATGCATCGTTTTTGTTTCGTTTTTGACTTCTTTGAATTAGTTAACTCCCGGTTGTTTTATTTTAAATCCTGTTTTGGCCTTCTCATCATCCACGATTTTCTTTACATCCGCCAGTAATTTTTTTGCGTCATAAATGATGCCATCCTTGATCGTATACTTCACCCCGCCTTTACGCACTATTTCATTTTTATCATTCATGAATATGGCGCCGGTACCGTAGAGATATTGAAGATTCTCCAGGGGGTTAGCATCGATGATTACCATATCGGCCAGTTTGCCCACTTCCACTGAACCAATATCCTTATCAGCGCCCAGGGCCTGTGCCCCATAGAGGGTGGCGGAACGTATCACTTCAAGCGGGTGAAAGCCGGCTTCCCTCAGTAGTTCCAGTTCGCGGATATAACCGAAGCCATAGGTTTGATAAATAAACCCATTATCGCTGCCGGTGGTAACCCTTCCGCCCCGGTTCTTGTATTCATTCACAAAGGTCATCCATAACCGATAATTCTCTTTCCAGGCCACTTCCTGTTCCGTACCCCAGTTGAACCAATAGGAGCCGTGTGATTGCTTGCTGGGTTCAAAGAATTTCCATAAAGAAGGGAGGGTATAATCCTCGTGCCATTCTGCCCGCCGGGTCCGCATCAGGTCGCGGTTGGCGTCATAAATATTGAATGTGGGATCAATGGTGAAGTCCAGCTTCAGCAATTCATTCATCACATCATTCCAGTGCTGGCTATAGGGCGGAGCAGCCTGCTTCCACAATCTTCCCGCCTCTTCAAAACGATTTTGTTCATTACTGTAATTATAGTTCAGCGGATAATTCTGGATGGTCTTATCCGTAAACAATGCTTCAGGTAAACCATACCAGTGCTCCATGGAAGTGAGTCCGGCCCTTGCGCTGTTCAGTACATTCCACCTCGCTACATCCATCTGGGCATGATGACAGGCAGAACGTAATCCCAGTCTTTTATTTTCCCGCAGGGCGGCATCCATGATCTGCGGCGGGGCACCGAAGAATTTGATGCCGTCGGCGCCTTTTTTTGCATTCTCATCCACCCATGCAATGGCCTGTTCGGGTGTGACAATAGGTTCCTTTGCGCCCTGGCCAAATGTAGTATAGGCAAAGATCCGCGGAGCGGTGATCTTATTTTCCGTACTTAATTTTTTTTCATCCAGCACCCAGTCCAGCCCATTTCCGGAACCGGGATCCCTGATGGTGGTGATGCCATGTGCCATCCAAAGCTTGAAAACATATTCTGCGGGTGTACCCTGTGCCATCCCGCCGATATGCCCGTGCATGTCAATGAGACCGGGCAACAGGTACATGCCGGTGCAATCCAGTTCCCTGCCTCCTTCTTTCAGTTTGGGCCGGCCCTCTGACCTTAAAGGAATGCCTGATCCCACGCCCGATATCTGAACGATCCTGTTATTCTCCACCACGATATCCATGGGGCCGGTGGCAGGAGCCCCTGTGCCGTTGATCATGATCACTCCGCGTATGATCAATTGGGTAAAAGGCCCCTCCCCTTCTTTTTTCTCAGGGGCTTTCGGTATTTGTGCCTGGAGGAATGTGAATGAAAATAAAAGTATACTTAAAGTTAATAGCCGGGTTTGCATATGCTATCGTTTAAAAAACAAGTTAATGAAATTGATGGAAATTAAGTGCAAATAATAGCTTGACCGCCAAGATGCTAAGACGCTAAGGTTCACGAAGATTTTATCAATAGCATCCCTGCGAAACATTGCGTATTCGGGGTCAAGCACTACCGTATTTAATCAATAGAATAACTTATGCTTCCGTCTTTTTCATCCTTGAGACTGATGCCCAGTTGGGACAGCTGGTTCCTGATTTTATCAGAGGTGACAAAATCCTTATTATCCCTTGCCTGTTTACGGATATCGATGAGCAAGCGCATAATACCGTCCAGCTTTCCATTCTCATTTTCATTCAGGGACCGCAATCCCAGGATATCCTCCACATAGATCTTCATCTGTGTCTGCAGCCCTTCAAATGTTTCCTTTGAAACGGAGGATAAGGGAATGGATCTGTCGCGGAAAGAATTGATGATTGGCACCAGCTCGAACATATTGGCCAGCACTTTGGCGGTATTGAAATCATCATTCATAAATTCTTCAAATTCCGATATGAGATTCGGGATCCGGGATTCGGGATCCGCGTCAGTTTTATCATCGCCCATCACATTTCCCGCATCGTGCATCCCGTATCGCATATCGCGTAACCTTTCGTATGCTTCCCATAATCTTTTCAGCCCCTTTTCCGCTGCCTGCAAAGCTTCATTGCTGAAATCAAGCGTACTGCGGTAATGCGTTTGCAGGATAAAGAAGCGGATGACCATCGGGTGGTAAGCTTTTTCCAGCATGGGGTGTTTGCCGCTGAAGAGTTCAGTGAGGGTAATGACATTATTATAGCTCTTCCCCATTTTTTTCCCGTTGATGGTGATCATATTATTATGGATCCAGTACCTGACAGGAGCATGATGGTTGCAGATCGTGCTCTGTGCGATCTCGCTTTCATGATGAGGAAATAAAAGGTCCATACCTCCGCCATGAATATCAAATTCCGTTCCCAGGTACTTGGTGGCCATCGCTGAGCATTCAATATGCCAGCCGGGATAGCCAACGCCCCAGGGACTTTGCCAGCGCATGATATGTTCAGGTGCGGCATTCTTCCAGAGCGCGAAATCGGCACTGTCTCTTTTCTCTTCCTGCCCCTCCAGTTCGCGGGTGGAGGCCAGAAGGTCTTCCAGAACCCTCCCACTGAGTTTTCCATAGTCATGATCGGCTGCATATTTTTTTACATCGAAATAAACCGAACCATTTACTGCATAGGCATAACCGGCTTCGATCAGTTTTTGTATCATCCCGATCTGCTCCACAATATGTCCTGTAGCCGTGGGCTCAATGGAAGGAGGCAGGGTGTTGAATTGCTGCATGGCCCAATGAAATAAATTGGTGTATTTCTGTACCAGTTCCATGGGTTCCAGCTTTTCTACGACAGCTTTTGTTGCGATCTTGTCGATGGCATCCCGGCCTTCCTCTTCAAAATGTCCTGCATCCGTGATATTGCGGACATACCGGACTTTATACCCCAGGTGCAGGAGATACCGGTATATCACATCAAATGTGATATAGGGCCTTGCATGCCCGAGATGAGATTCCCCGCTTACTGTAGGCCCGCAGACGTACATCCCCACATGGCCCCGCGTGATCGGTTTGAATACTTCCTTTTGCCTTGAATAGGAGTTATGGATCTTCAGTTCGCCCATTTATTTGTTTTTCATGAGTAAAGAATCGGCCGCATGCAGCGCCCCGTTCAATTCATTTGTAACCGTATCCAGCGATATACGTTGCTGCGTAAAATATTTGATTCGCTGGTCCGGATCATTCTTCAGCGTATCAAAACTTGTATTTGCCATCCAGGCATCCATTTTATCATAGGCCGACTTCAAAGATGCGGAGGCTGCGGTCAATATTTGTTCCCAGGGTTCATTCATCACTCTTAATTCTTCCGGCAATGCCAGTAAGGAATCCACTTTTTGCTTTATCTTTTTCTGAACATCCTCCACCCGCATATACCCGTTCATGCTTTCATTATGTGCTTTCAATAAAGCATGATAAGCGGTGTCAGCAACAGTCTTTTTATCGGTACCAGACCCGCTCCCGGAACTATTACACCCGGCAACAAGGATCGCTAACGAGCTTATTACCAATTTGAGTTCTTTTATACAATTATGCAGCATTCCTGCAAAGATAAGCTGCCCTGCTCACCAAATACTTACGTGACCTATAAGAGAAGCCTTTATCACCCTCAGCCATGAAGTTGGCAGAGAATACTATTGAAAAAGGGAAAGCAGGCACGCCAGGATTGCAGCAATGTACCTGTCTTTGAAATGATTTCTATAAAGCATATACTCCTTTCCGTTTAACTCAAACACCAGTAATTTTGCAGGCACTAATGATATGAAGTGTATAAATTAGAAAATTATATTTCCGGTAAATGGACCAGCGGTGAAGGGGAAGGGCAAATTCTTTACAATGCGGTAACGGCTGAACCTGTTGCAACGGCATCGACAAAAGGCCTTGATTTCAAATCCATGGCTGATTATGCCCGGAAAGTGGGTAACCCATCTCTCCGAAAACTCAGCTTCCACACACGGGGTAATATGCTCAAAGCCCTGGCACTTCATTTACGCAAGCACCTTGACAAATTTTATACGATCAGTTACCAGACCGGCGCTACAAAGGCCGACAGCTGGGTGGATATTGAAGGAGGTATCGGGAATTTATTTTCCAACGCCTCCCTGCGAAGGAAGCTTTCCGATGAAACCTTTATCGTGGATGGCGAAAGTCATAGCCTGGGTAAGAACAACACCTTCATGGGCACACATATCATGGTGCCGAAGGAAGGAGTGGCCATCCATATCAATGCTTTTAATTTCCCGGTCTGGGGCATGCTGGAAAAAATAGCCGTGAACCTGCTGGCCGGGATGCCGGCCATTGTAAAACCGGCGACGGTAACAAGTTATCTGACAGAAGCAGTGGTGAAGGAGATCATCGCTTCCGGTATTTTGCCGGAAGGATCCCTGCAACTGATCTGCGGCGGGGCTGGAGATCTGCTGAACCATGTCACCAGCCAGGACGTAATCACTTTTACCGGTAGCGCTTCCACGGGACTGATGCTCAAAAAAACGCCAGCCATACTGGAGAATAATGTTCCTTTTAACCTGGAGGCGGACAGCTTGAATTGTATTGTGCTGGGGGCGGATGTGACACCGGGGATGCCGGAATGGGAAATATTTGTGAAAGAGATCCGACGCGAAATGACGCTCAAAGCGGGCCAGCGTTGTACGGGTGTGCGCAGGATCTTTGTACCGGAAAATAAGATGGATGAGATACAGCGATCCCTGAAAGCTGCCCTGGCGCAAACGGTGATCGGCAACCCGCTGAATGAAAAAGTGCGGATGGGCAGCCTCGCAGGGGAAATACAACGCAATGAAGTAAGGCAGCAGGTACAGAAATTACTGGCTTCCTCGCAGATCATTTATGGCGCCATCCATGATGTGCAGGTGGTGGATGCCGATGCGCAGAAAGGTTGCTTCATCTCCCCTATTTTACTGATGAATGCAAAGCCCTTTGAAGCAAAAGAAGCGCATGAAGTAGAGGCTTTCGGCCCTGTGAGCACCCTGATGCCCTATAAGAATACCGGTGAGGCCATTGCCTTGAGCAAACTGGGAAAAGGAAGCCTGGTCAGCACAATCGTTACCGCCGATCATGCCATCGCGAAGCAATATGTGATAGAAGCGGCCACGCATCACGGAAGGATCCTGGTATTGAATAATGAATGTGCAAAAGAAAATACCGGGCATGGTTCTCCTCTTCCTATGCTGATCCATGGTGGCCCGGGAAGGGCAGGCGGCGGCGAGGAAATGGGCGGCATCCGGGGCGTTAAACATTATTTGCAAAGAACTGCATTGCAGGGTTCCCCCACCGCTATCACGGAGATCGTCAATGTTTACCAGCAAAATGCAAAAGGAAAGGATCCGGGTATTCATCCTTTTAAAAAATATTTTGAGGAATTGCGGGTCGGCGACCAGATCATCACTGAACCCCGGGTGATCACTGCTGAGGACATTGACCGTTTTGCGGACCTCAGCGGGGATCATTTTTATGCGCATATCAGAACGACTGATTTCACCGGCACTATGTTCGAAAGGCAGGTGGCACACGGGTATTTCATTATGAGCCTGGCAGCGGGTTTATTTGTCGACAGCTATGAAAAAAACCCGGTATTGCTGAATTACGGGATCGACGATCTTCGTTTCACCAAGCCGGTCTATCCAGGCGCTTCTGTTCATATCCGTTTTACCTGTAAAGAAAAACTGCCGAACGATAAACGGGTCATTGAAAAGCCGGAGGATTTCAAGCGGGGTGATGATATAGAAAAAGGTATTGTGAAATGGCTTGTGGAAATGATCGACGAGACAGGGGAAATAACAGGCGTGGCTACGATCCTGACCATGGTAAAAAAGAAAGTACCGTAAATAATAAACTTATGCCGGAAGGTTATGTAAAAACAGACCTGCAAAAAGGGATCGCCACCATTGAGTTCTTTCATCCGCAAAGCAATTCTTTACCGGGTTGGTTACTCGAGGAACTGGCAATCCAAATCACAGCTGCAGGCAAGGACGATGCTGTAAAGGTTATGATCCTTCGCTCGGCAACAGATAGTCAGCCGGCAGGGAAGCCCGCAGTTTTTTGTGCCGGTGCATCTTTTGATGGACTCATCGCCATAAAAAATGAGCAGGAAGGCCTGGCTTTTTTCAGCGGCTTTGCAATAGTGATCAATGCTGTCCGCCACGCCCCGAAATTCGTCATCGGCAGAATCAGGGGTAGATGTGTGGGAGGCGGTGTGGGACTGGTGGCTGCCTGTGATCATGCCCTGGCAACGGCTGATGCAGAAATAAGATTGAGTGAACTGGCCATTGGGATCGGCCCCTTTGTGATCGGTCCTGCTGTGCAGCGAAAAACCGGAATCGCCGCATTTACAGAATCCGCCCTTCAACCGGCGAAATGGTTCGGCACTGCCTGGGCAAAGGAAAAAGGTCTTTTCAACGAAGTATTTGAATCGCCTGATGAATTGGATAATGCAATCGCCAGGCTGGCCGAAACGCTTATGACCTATTCTCCGCTTGCCATGGCAGAAATAAAAAAGATATGCTGGCAGGGAACCGAAAATTGGGATTCCCTCCTGTTGGAAAGGGCTGCTATCAGCGGGAAATTAGTACTCAGCGATTTTACCAGGGATGCGATCCGCCAGTTCAAATTAAAGAAATAAACTTCAATCCCCTTCTGAGTAGGTGATCTCGATAGCCACTACTTTTTTATTCGTGAGGTAAAAAACAATAGCATTCCCCGTATCATAATCGGAGACATTGACCACGGACCTTGTTTTACTGGGCGTACTGCTGTTTTCGTTATATTCCGGATAGGCATATATGGGATTATTGTCATAGAGGCCGATGATCTTCATTTTATCCGATCCGATCCCCAGTCCATTCGCCGTTTTACACAGCGTGCTGGTGGTCCGCACGCCGCTGAGGACGATATCATATTTGTCATTGTCCTTATATTGTTTCTCGATATAGAGCTGCACATCGATGGATTTATATTTAGCCCGGATGGTATCGGCATAGCCGTCCTTGTCGAGCAGATTCTTCAGGGCGATCTTTTTACCGATCAGTTTCTCCAGGTCATCTTTCATCATTCCGATCTTCAGGGTGCCGATGCCCTTCATTGTAACGAGGTAATCATTGGTCTGGGCGGGCAGGCGGGTAACGGCTGCCAGCAGGAAAAGGAAAAAAATTTTTCTCATGGCGTTTGGTTTAATGCAGATGAAATTACAGAATAATTTTAAATCCGGGAAATGGGGCATTTACAGGATATCTGCAATATTATTTTTTCATTAAGTCTTTATAAAGAGGTTCCTACCGATTTTTGCCTGCTCTCATTAACTGTTAGGTTTGCAAAAAAACGGGAATGGTAAAGAGCCAGCGCAAAATACTGATCGCCGATGATGAGCCGGATATCCTGGAGATACTCGAATACAACCTGGTGCATGAGGGTTTTGAAGTGTTCACAGCCAAAAACGGCCATGAAGCCCTGGAAAAAGCCAAACGCTACCAACCCGACCTTGTGGTATTGGATGTGATGATGCCCCAGAAGACCGGTATCGAGGTCTGCCAGTTATTGCGCCTGCAACCGGCCTTCCGCCATACCCTGATCATTTTCCTCACCGCCCTGAATGATGACATCGCCCATATCAAGGGCCTGGAAAGCGGGGCAGACGATTATATCAGCAAGCCCATCAATCCGAAAGTTTTTATCAGCCGGGTAAAAGCCCTGCTGAGAAGGTCCGGCACGGCAGAGGAAAAAAGTATCATGGCCAATAACCTGGTCATTGACCCGGAGAAATTTGTGGTGGCCATTGAGGGAAAGGAGATCTCCCTGGCGAAAAAAGAATTCGAGCTATTATATTTCCTCGCCAAAAAGCCGGGGCGTGTATTTGTGCGCAATGAGATCCTCAATGAGATCTGGGGACATGATGTGATCGTAGGGAACCGCACCATTGATGTACATATCCGCAAGATCCGCCAGAAACTGGGAATTGATTGTATCAAAACCGTGAAAGGTGTGGGTTACAAATTTGAACACTGACCATACAATCCTTAGCCTTGAACCTTGTCCCTTGAGCCTTGTACCTTCGCCCCATGTTCTCTGCCAAAAATATTTCCCCCCGAAGGCTTTCTTTATTCCCTGCGTTTGTGCTGGCTTTGCCGGTGGGTATTTTGACGGGGTTTTTAAAAAACAACTGGTTATGGGGAGTTTCTGCATTTGGCAGTCTTTTCATCATCGGCTATTTGCTGATCATATTCGTGCTGGAAAAATTCATTTACCGGAAACTGAAACTGATCTTCAAGTTCATTTATCATACAAAGGCTTCCAAAAGGGAAGAAACCTATTTCAAATATATCCTGCCCCGGAAAAGCATTGATGAAGTAAGCCGGGATGTGGAAACCTGGGCGCAGGAACAGGTGACGGAGATAGAATCCCTGCAACGCAATGAGCAGTTCCGCCGTGAGTTTCTCCAAAATCTCTCCCATGAATTCAAAACTCCGGTATTCGCCATGCAGGGATACCTGGATATCCTGTTAAGCCAGGGTAAAACGGAACCCTCCCTGCAAAGGAAATTCCTGGAAAAGACCTCCCGCAATGTGAACCGTTTGCTCCATTTGCTGAATGACCTGGACGAGATATCCGCCCTGGAACAGGGTAACCTTACCCTGTATAAGCAGAATTTTGTGATCCAGGACCTGGTAAAAGAAGTATTTGACAGCCTGTCCCCCGAAAGAGAGAAAAATAATATTACCTGTGCCATTAAAAAGGGATGTGAGGTGCCGCTAACCGTTTTTGCCGATAAAGAAAGGATCCGGCAGGTGATCAGCAACCTGGTGGAGAATTCATTGAAGTACGGGAAGCTGAACGGAACCATCATTGCCAGTATGTATAAAACCGACGGGCGTCATATCCTGGCCGAGATCAGCGATGACGGCGCGGGCATCAGCGAAAAGGACCTGCCGCGCATCTTTGAACGGTTTTACCGCACGGAGAAAGGCCGTTCGATGGATTCCGGCGGCAGCGGGCTCGGGCTGGCCATCTGTAAACATATCATCGAAGCGCATCAGCAGAGTATCCATGTGCGCAGCACGGAAGGACTGGGAACCACCGTGGGGTTCACGCTGGATGCAAAAGCTGAATAAAGGAAGGCTGAAAGCAGGCAAGTCCTGGCAAGGTTTTCTGAACATGATATAAAAAAAAAGCCATTCCCACTTCCGGAATGGCTGCTGCATGCTAACCCATGCAACGGTTACGTACTAACACATGAGAATTAGAGAACGAAGAATGGAAAAGAACTGGTGTAAAAATG
>CAZZDQ010000054.1:14454-17787 GCA_964652845.1 uncultured Chitinophaga sp. | reverse complement strand
ACTTTTTAATTGCTGATTGGCACGGAATAGATCTTCCGGCGTATCGATCTCGATGCCCATATAATCCACAACCACCATCCGGATCGGAACACCGTTCTCCAGGAAACGCAGGCACTCGATCTTTTCGGCAGCTTCCAGCGGGGTGACCGGCCAACCGGTAAAATTCAGCAGCGCCTGTTTGCGGAATGCATAGACGCCGATATGTTCATAATAAACAGGAACAATATTCTCATCACGACGGTAAGGGATGGGACTCCTGGAAAAGAACAGGGCATTCCTATTTTTATCTGCCGCCACCTTTACAAAATCGGGGTCTTTCACTTGTTTCTCATCCCTGATCACCTGTACCAGGGTAGCTACCTGTACGGAGGGATCATCAAATTGTTTCAATAATTCTTCCAGCGGTCCTTTTTTGACGAAAGGCTCATCCCCCTGCACATTCACGATAATATCCGCATCCATCGATTCAGCCGCCTCCGCGATCCGGTCCGTACCACTCTCGTGTTCTTTTTTACTCATCAAAGCTTTTCCGCCATGCCCGGCTATTTCATCGAAGATGATCTTGGAATCTGTAACCACATACACTTCATCAAATAAACCGGTAGCAACCGTATTGTCATAAGTATGCCGGATGACTGTTTTGCCGCCAAGCAGCTGCAACAATTTTGCGGGAAAACGGGTGGCAGCATATCTCGCCGGTATCATTGATATGATCTTCATGCGGCAAAAATACAAATGGAGCAGCCGACCCGGATAATTTAAATATCAAGGGGCTGAAAGGGTTTTTTTAATAATGCACCGAGGTTTTCATCTTTTTCATTCGGATAATATTTATCCAGCCCGTAACGGATATCTCCCGGCTTCAATTTCTTAAACGTAAAGAACAACCGGTCCCAGACAGAGAATACCGCGCCGTAATTACTGTCGGTAAAAGGCTGCTTCCAGTGATGATGCACTTTATGCATATTGGGTGAAACAAGGATATAGCTGAGAACCTTGTCGGCCCATCTGGGCAGGCTGATATTGGCATGTGTGAAAGCGGTCGAAAAGACCAGCAGGGTCTGGTAGATCATCACGCTGTACATGGGTGCGCCGGAAACAAAGATCAGCAGTAAAAAAAAGATACCGCGCAATAGGCTATCGCCGGGATGATGGCGCAGGCCCGTGGTCACATCCACATTATTATCGGTATGATGCACCAGGTGAAAACGCCAGAGTAATTTGCTTTTATGCATCACAAAATGCACCAGCCAGCTGCTGAAATCGAGCGCCAGCACACCGATAAGGATCGCCATAAAAACAGTGGCCCGGAACCAGTATACCAATCCGAATCCCCGGGCAGCACACCAGTCGGAAAGCATGACGATCACGATGGCAAGTAAAGTATGGATCACCAGGTGAATGGCAGTGAATACGAGGTTGACCCCGGCATGGCGGAACTTGTTCTTTTTATAATGCAGGGGCAGGAGGGGAATAGCGCCTTCCAGGATCCAGAAAAACAGGAGCCCCCCAACCAATATGGCCATACGTTCCAGCGGCCGGTGTTCGAGGGTCTCAAAATGTACGATGATATTCTTCCACATAAATGTCAGGGAACAACAACGGGATCCTGTTTCATATTTTTATTATCGCCGCTCAGTACCTGCAGGGCCCTTTCGGCCTGCACATCGGCCACCATCAGTTTGATGCCGCCGACCGCCCAGGTCAGGAAAGGATCGATCGTGACTGTATTCTCATCCACGAGGTAGCAGCGGATATTTTCGCTTTCCAGCTTACCCAATGCGATATGCGCCGGGATATAATTATCAAAGGAACAAAGAGGAATAAATTGAATCGCCATATTATAATTTATCATCGCCCGTATTCATCCCCGTAATCATCGGCATATTTCTCATAGCGCTTGATCAGTTCGATATTTTTCTTCTCGATATCCGTCAACAGGTTCCGGATATCCGTGGTATTGGGCACATACCAGGGCTGTACTTCGAACATCTGCCGGGTGGCTTTCTTTTTGAAACAATACCCATGCCGCGCAAAGATCTCATTGCGCATATAACTGAGGTCTTCTTTCAGCAGGTTATTCACGTCATCCGGCTTTAGCAACCGCTGTGATGCCTCGGGGAAAGTGCCTGCCGTAGTATCATATTTGAAACTTTTCCGCTCCAGTGAGTATTGCTTTTCCGGTTTTTTGGTATCGTTGGGTTTCCAGGAACCGGAAACAACATTTGTATTTATCGTATCAATGGAAAAATGAAATATTCCGTCATTGGGGTCGTCGCCCGGCTCTTTGGCGTTGAAGGAATACACACCGTTATCGACGGCATAGGTTCCTGAAAAAGGCCGGTTATTGCCTCCCACCACGGAACGGCCTTCTACGGTATCATTCATAAGCCTGGTGATCAGCAGGGTGATCTTATTGTCCCCGAAAGGTCCCACAAAAGAACCCAACAGCCGGGAAACGATATCATTAACCGGGCTGGTTGCCACGGAGCTGGTTGTCTTTGAAGTTGAATCGGGGCTGGTTTTGCCGGAACCGCTTTTGCTGTTGTTATTGCAGGCAAGGGCAATAGCCAGCACCAGGAAGGACAGCAGGATCTTTTTCATACGAATCAATTTAATTTCGCAGAAGGAGTCGACTCATTAAAAGTAAAACAAATTACAACGCAAAAAAATATTTTGAATGCGGGTCTCCTGCTGAGCCTGGCGCTTTTTACCGGGTTGATGGCATCCATTTCCATTAATTATATTCCCTACAATACCGATGTGGGCTTCCTGCGTATCAAACAGCAATACATCGGCATCACGTTCTGGCGTACCGCCTTCTTCATTCATGTGTATGCCAGTATCTGGGTGCTCCTGGCAGGATTCACGCAATTTTCAAAGACGATCAAAAAAAAGAATCCCCGCCTGCACAGGATCATGGGATATATCTATGTAACGGATGTATTGCTGATCACGGGCCCGGCGGGATTGATCATGGGGTTCTATGCCAACGGAGGCATCACATCCAGGATCGCCTTCGTGATGCTGGCTTCGCTCTGGATCGTTTTTACTGCGATCGCATTAATCAAGGCAAGACAGAAAGATTTTATCGCCCATCGCAAATACATGATCAGGAGTTATGCGCTTACCCTTTCGGCGGTAACGCTGAGAGGATGGAAATACCTGATCACCAATTCCTACCATCTCGATAGCTCTATCGCGGTCCATCCTATGGATGTCTACCGCATCGTGGCCTGGCTGGGCTGGGTCGGTAACCTGGCGGTTGCAGAACTGATCATCTGGCGGATCAGACATGCCAGGAGAAAATACATTTCCCATATAAAAAAAGAA
>CAZZDQ010000054.1:11649-14354 GCA_964652845.1 uncultured Chitinophaga sp. | reverse complement strand
ATCTATATTAAACCTCCTCCGTGTTCTCGGTCACTCTTGTTGCGATCTTTATATCTTAGAAATAAAATTTCTCCTGTACGAGAAAGATATCACTGATTCATCATCAGTGGCATGACCAGCATCAGGAGATCTTCTTCATCCTTTTGTGTTACCGGCTTGATGATACCCGCCTTGGAGGGGGTGGAAAGCTCTATATTAACCTCTTCGCTGTCGGTAGCGCTCAGCAATTCGATCAGGAAGCGGGCATTGAATGCAATGGTCATATCATCCCCGTTATACTGGCATTTCATCCTTTCATTTCCTTCGTTGCTGAAGTCAACATCCTGGGCAGCCAGTTGCAACTCACTGCCTGAAATATTAAGGGCCACCTGGTTGGTGCTTTTATTGCTGAATACGCTGATACGGCGGAGCGCATTCTGAAAATCATTTTTGCTGAGGGTGAGTTTATAAGGATTGTCACCAGGAATGACCACCTTATAATCCGGGAAGCGGGCATCAATAAGGCGGCAGCTCATCTGGGCCGTGCCCGTTTTGACGAATAAATGATTCTCATTATAATTCACCGTGATTTCATCATTATTATCGGGGATCACGGCTTTTAAAAGATTGAGCGGCTTACGCGGCACGACAAGCGAATCGGTCTTTCCGCCATTCACATCATTTCTTTTATATCGTACAAGACGGTGCGCATCAGTGGCCACGCACTGCATACTTTTTTTGTCCAGCTCAAAAAGAACACCGGTCATGGCCGGGCGCAGGTCATCATTGCTGGTGGCAAAGATTGTTTTGCTGATAGCGGAAAGCAGGGCCGAGGCCGGCATTGTGAAGGATGTGGTCTTATCCGCAGCGGGTTCTTTGGGGAAATTGTCCGGGTTTTCCCCCATCACTTTATATTTTCCGTTATCACTGGTGATCTCGATGCCGAAATTCTTGTCAATGGTGAATGTGAGCGGCTGGTCGGGCAGGTTCTTCAGTGAATCGATCAGGATCTTGGCGGGGATGCAGACCTTACCGGATTCTTTGGACTCCACTTCCAGCTCATCCCGCATCACCGTTTCCAGGTCCGTGGCGATCACAGAAAGCCTGTTCTTTTCAATAATGAATAAAAAATCTTCCAGGATTGGAAGAACGGTGTTGGCGTTGATTACGCCGGCAATATGCTGCAGTTGTTTCAGTAATGAGGAGGAAGAGGCAATGAATTTCATAAATGAATATTACATCAACGGCCCGTTGAAGTGTGGCGAAACTACTGATTTTTATATTATCCCGGCCAAAGTTAAAGCAATTAAAAAATGATATAACCGCCTGTTTTTTAAGCATAATACCACCGCGAAGCATGGCCTGTATTACGACGCTTATTTGTATATTGCTTTTTTAACAGAAACATGCTCGATAAGATTTTCGGAAGAGGAAAAAAGAAAGATGCGGCCGTTGCGCCGGATATTGTTTTTGGCCGTTATTCGGACAATAACAAGACCATGGCCAAGACCAACCGCTGGACGGATGCCGATAACAGTTTCAGGGAAAAACAATATGGTGCCAGCCTGGATGCTTTTTTTGATTACCTCACGGATGATACCGTCCGGAATGTGCAGTACAGTCGAAACGGCGACAGCGGCCAGTTCTCCTTTTACCAGGGATCCAAGATCGTGAGGGGGAAATTTGATGCTGCAGGACTGTATGCGGAAGTTTCACTGGCACGGATGTCGCAGCCTTCCGTACCCGTGATGCGCCGTCTGCTGGAAATGAACTTCAGTTTATACTACAGCCGCTTTGCACTGGACAATGAACGGCTCTGCGTACGGTTCGACAGCAGCCTGGATACAGCCAGCCCCAGCAAACTCTATTACGGATTGAAAGAGCTGGCGACGAAAGCTGACAAACAGGATGACCTCCTGCTCCAGGATTTTTCCGCCCTGAAAATGGATGACAGCGACCATGTATCAGCCCCTGCTCCGCAGGAAAAAGAAGTCAAATATGATTATTTGCAACGGTGGATCCAGCAAACCCTGGATACCATTGCCGGCCTGGATCCCGATAAATTTTCCGGCGGTATCGCCTATTTGCTCCTGGCCCTGGCATACCGCATCGATTACCTGCTGGCACCGGAAGGCAAAATATTGAATGAACTGGAGAAAATAAGCGGGATCTATTTTAAAAAGGACGATCGTCAGACCATTGAAAAGAACCGGGATATGGTGGAAGCGTTCAGGAATTTCAAGGCCTTGCCCAAAGAAGATATCCTCGCTTCCTTCATTCGCTCCAAATACACATTTGCCATTGTGACGCCCCAGGCCTATAAAACGATCGCCGACTCGATCCATGGCTCCAATGCCAATATGGGCTGGTACCGGGAAAACAATTATCCGCTTATTGCTACACAGGTCACGGAATACGGGCTTTCCTACTGCCAGTATTCCTACAGCATGCCACGGGTCATCACCGAGTTTTTCGAGTTATTCATGCGGATCAATTACCCTGATTATTTCAAGTCACTGGGATTCGGAGATAATTATTATGACCCCGCCCTTAATAAATTTGACAGCACAGCCATCATTGACAGGATCAATGAAATTGAAAACACATGGAAAGATAAATTCCCCAAAATGGAGATAAAGACCCAGAACCTGAAATTTGACAACCTGGTGAATTTTGATCTCAGTTTCACCACGGAGCTGGAAGGATTGAATATGGATTCGAAATAG
>CAZZDQ010000054.1:0-11549 GCA_964652845.1 uncultured Chitinophaga sp. | reverse complement strand
TGGACCCTCAGCAAATCATAGAAAATTACCAGCACGCCATCATCCAGATCGCCACGAATAGCGGAACAGGCACCGGTTTTTATGTGAAGGAATTCGACCTGATCGTGACCAATAACCATGTAGTGTCTGACAGTTTTGAAGTGACCATTGCGGGCAAATCATTTGACAAAAAAATATCCCGGGTCTGGTATACCGACCGCAAGCACGACCTGGCCTTCCTGCAAGCCCCGGAAAATATTTCCATGCCCGAGGTCAAACTGGGCCATTATGAGGATATGCACGACGGAGATGCGGTGGTGGCCATCGGCCATCCCTACGGACTGAATTATACCGCCACGCAGGGTGTGATCTCAAAAGTGGATCGTATCCGTGATGGATTGAAATTTATCCAGATCGATGCGGCCATCAATCCGGGCAACAGCGGCGGCCCGCTGGTCAATATGAAGGGAGAGATCATCGGGGTGAACTCATTTATCATCCGCGGGGGCGATAACCTCGGCTTTGCCCTGCCGGTCCTTTACCTGCGGGAAGCGCTGCAACTCTACCTGCCCAATAAAGGCAAGGCCACCACCCGCTGTTACAGTTGTGATTTCCTGGTGACAGCTTCCAATATCGATTCGGGAAAATATTGCCCCAGCTGCGGGGCCGAAGTGGTGTTGCCGAAAACGGATGAAAAAGAGCCCGAGCCCATCGGCGCTGCCAAGACCATTGAAGACATTCTCGCTGCATTGGGAAAAGACGTGAAACTGGCCCGCGAAGGCACCAATACCTGGAGTGTGAAAGAAGGATCTGCAAAGATCAAGATCACCTACAATGCCGAAAATTATTTTGTGGCCGGCGATGCCTATCTCTGCCAGATGCCCTCCGATGCCACGAAAATTAAACCCCTCTACCAGTTCTTACTGGAAGAAAATTACCGGACAAACAGCCTGGTGCTGAGCTGCATGAAACAGAATATTGTGCTCAGCTGTATCATGTATGACATGGACATGACCAAGGAAAGCGGCGTCCAGGCCTTCCAGAACCTGTTTCAAAAGGCAGATTATTATGACGACTACCTGAAACAGACCTATGGCTGCACGGACAGACTGGAAGAATAAAATGATTTTGGCGCCAGGAACGAGCTGTTAATCACCCATGAAATATTTTCCCTGAACCTGGTAAATATTTGCTGAATAGCGTATGCCCCGAGGACAACTCACACCCGAACAGGCCCTACAAAAACTGAAACACTTCTGTGCTTACAGCGAACGATGTCATGCCGATGTAAGACAAAAACTTTACGATCTGGGAGTACAGATAAAACACCACGACGAGATCATTGCGGCACTGATCGAAGAGAATTACCTTAATGAAGAACGCTATGCCCTTGCTTTTGCAGCCGGCAAGCACCGCATCAACCAATGGGGGAGGATCAGGATCAGCCACGCCTTGCGGCAAAAGCAGGTCAGTGCTTATTACATCAGCAAGGCATTAAAAGGAATTGAAGAAAAAAATTATCTGGATACATTGAAAAAACTGGTTATTGAAAAATACACCGCACTGAAAAACGAACAATGGCTGGTGAGGAAGAAAAAAACAATGGACTACCTGCTTCAGAAAGGTTATGAAGCAGCGCTTGTAAATAATGTAATTAAAGAGATCACGGCTCAATAATCCACGACCTGTTCCACGATCGTCTCAGGGATCTCCCTCCATTCATACTGCTGGTTGCGGAGCTGGGGTTCAAATCCCGCTTCCCGGATGGCTTCCTGAATGCTTTTATAAGTGAAGCGATGCGGGGCGCCCGCTGCGCTGACCACATTTTCTTCCAGCATGATGCTTCCGAAATCATTGGCGCCGGCATGCAGGCAGAGTTGTGCGGTTTGCTTGCCCACCGTAAGCCAACTGGCCTGGATATTTTTGATATTGGGAAGCATGATCCTGCTCAGGGCGATCATACGAATATATTCTTCCGGCGTGGTGAGATTATGCACACCCCTTATTTTGGCCAGCAGGGTATCCACATCCTGGAAGGTCCAGGGAATAAAAGCCAAAAAGCCTTTTGCGCCTTCAGGTTTCCTGCTTTGCAACTCCCTGATTTTAATTAAATGTTCAAAACGTTCTTCAATCGTCTCTACGTGACCGAACATCATGGTGGCGGAAGTGGTGATACCCAGTAAATGCGCCTCGTGCATGATGTCCAGCCATTCATCCGCCCCGCATTTTCCTTTTGATACGAGGCGTCTTACCCTGTCGACCAGGATCTCGGCGCCGGCGCCGGGTAATGAATCCATACCCGCTTTTCTCAGCTCAACCAGCACATCATGATGACTCATTTTTTCCAGCTTGCAGATATGAGCCACTTCGGGCGGGCCCAGGGTATGCAGTTTAATTTGCGGAAATTCATTTTTTATTTGACGGAAAGTGTCTGTATAAAATTTTAAACCCAGTTCGGGATGATGACCTCCCTGGAGTAATAGCTGGTCGCCACCCCAGGCAAGGGTCTCTTTGATCTTTTTCCGATAGGTCTCCATATCTGTGATGTAGGCTTCGGGATCACCGGGGATACGGTAGAAATTGCAGAATTTGCAGTTGGCGATACAGACATTTGTGGTATTCACATTTCGGTCGATCTGCCAGGTCACTTTACCGTGTGGCACCTGTATCTTTCTCAGCTCATCGGCAGCCAGCATCAGGTCTGCCAGCGGCGCCTGATGGAATAAAAAAACACCCTCTTCTTTGTCCAGGAATTTCAGGGCAACGGCTTTTTGTAAAATATCGTTTAGCTCCATAGTGTAAAATTACAATTACGGCATCTTAAATCGGTGAATGGTATGGCAAAGAGCTCTAAATCAACTAAATTTAACTCCGGATGAAAAAAATTTTACAATGTTTGCTGATCCTGTCCGTCTTTTTCAAAAAAGCGGACTCCCAGGAGGAATTCATTGAACCGGCAGCGAAATTCCTGACCCAGCTTCCCTTTACCCAGCTTTCGGGGGGGATCATCATCATCCATGCTTACCTCGACAAATTTCCCGATACGCTGAATTTCATCCTGGATACAGGCAGCAGCGGTATTTCGCTGGATTCCACGACGGCAGATTATTTTCATCTTAAGCCTACCCCTACTGACAGGACCATCCGGGGCATTGCCGGCATTCATAAAGTGAGTTTTTTGTTCAATCATAAATTGAGATTGTCTGCCCTGAATGTTGACAGCCTTGATTTCCATGTCAACAATTATAATATCCTGACGGAAGTTTACGGAGAACGCATCGATGGCATCATCGGTTATGCGGTGATGCGGCGGTTTATCGTCATGATCGACTATGACAGTCTCACTGTTTCCTTTTATTCCAAAGGCACGCTACGTTATCCCAGGGGCGGATTTCTGTTAAAGCCCACGATCAATCAATTGGCAGCACAGCCTTTAAAGATCCGCGATGCAAGATCAGTTTCCTCCCGCTTTCTGTATGATATCGGCGCAGGGGTTTGCATGCTCTTATCCAATGAGTTTACCGCCGACAGTAATTTTGCAGACAGTAAAAGAAAACGCTGGCATAAGGAGGGCCAGGGCCTGGGAGGCAATATTGAAATGGAGTTGACTGTCATCAAAGAGGTCAGGCTGGGGCCCTACCGGTTCAAGAACGTGCCGGTATTGTATTTTGATGACAAAAACAATGTCACCAATTATCCATATATGGGCGGCATTATCGGCAATGATATTTTACGCCGCTTCAATGTCATCCTGAATTACCCGGCGGGGGATTTTTATATTACGCCCAATTCGCATTATACGGAATCGTTTGACTATTCTTATTCCGGTATCGAATTATTTTTGATCGATGGACAGATCATTGCAGGCGAAGTGGCCCCGGGATCACCGGCCGAAGCAGCCGGCATCATGGAGGGAGACGAGATCATTTCCGTCAATAACAGTTTTGGCGCGAACCTGAACCAGTTCAAGATAGCGTTGCAGACGCCGAAAGAAAAAGTGAAACTCATCTACCGGCGCAAAGGGATCCTGTATGAAACGGAAATAAAAGTAAAGAGCATTCTGAACTGAAAAGGAATTATAACCATGGTCCGATTTAAAAAATTTGTACTGGATAACGGCCTGCGTGTCATTGTGCATGAAGATCATTCCACACCCATGGCCGTGCTGGATATTATGTATGATGTGGGAGCCCGGGATGAGAACCCTGAAAAAACAGGATTTGCCCATTTATTCGAGCACCTTATGTTTGGCGGTTCTATTAATATACCTGAGTATGATGAACCGCTGCAAATGGCCGGCGGGGAGAACAACGCTTATACCACCAATGACCTGACAAATTATTATATCCAGTTGCCTGCGGAAAACCTCGAAACTGCTTTCTGGCTCGAGAGCGACCGCATGCTTTCCCTTGCCTTCAGTGAAAAAAGCCTGGAAGTACAGCGCAAAGTTGTTTGTGAGGAATTCAAGGAGCGTTATATCAACCAGCCTTATGGGGATGCCTGGCATAAACTGCGTGAACTGGCTTACCGGCAGCATCCTTACCGCTGGATGACCATCGGGAAAGAACTTTCGCATATCGAGAATGCCCGGCTGGAGGACGTCAAGGAGTTTTTCTTTACCCATTACCGCCCGAACAATGCCGTGATGGTGGTGGCGGGCAATGTGAACGATGAGAAAGTGAAAGAGCTGGCAGAGAAATGGTTTGGCCCCATTCCTGCAGGTGAAAAATATATCCGTAACCTGCCCAGGGAACCGATCCAGACGGAATCCAGGAAAATTGAACTGAAAGCCGATGTGCCGCTGGATGCCCTGTACCAGTGCTGGCATATCCCTGACCGGCTGGACAAACGGTATTATGCAGTGGACCTGATCAGCGACCTGCTCAGCGGCGGCGGCTCGTCCAGGTTATACCAGTCGCTGGTCAAGGAAAAAAAATTATTCAGCCAGATCGATTGCTACCAGACCGGCAGTACGGATGAGGGCTTGATGGTGGTGGAGGGGAAACTGGTGAAAGGGGTAAAACCGGAAGATGCAGAAAGAGCCATCGAAGAAGAGCTGAATAAAATGCGAACAGAAAAGATCAGCGGGAAAGAGCTGCAAAAAGTGAAGAACAAGACCGAGAGCATGATCACCTTCGAAGATATGAGCGTCATGAGCCGGGCCAACAGCCTGGCTTATTATGAGATCCTTGGCGATGCCCACATGATGAATGAAGAACTGGAAAAATATGCCGCGGTGACCGCTGAAGAAATTTTACTGGAAAGCCGGGCCGTCTTTCGCAAAGAAAATTGCAGCACATTGTATTATTGTGCTGAAAATTGAAAAAATCAACCTATTCACTTCTAAAAAATTTGGGGATAAATTGAATTGATAGTAGCTTAGGTTACCTTATTCTCATTATTAAAACCTTAAGCTATGAAATCCTCATTTTTCTTCGCTGCTTCATTTTTGCTCACCCATCAGTTATATTCCCAGGAAAATGTCAGCAGCACATTATCAAACAACGGGAATACCATTACCTGGACCATCAAAGAGCCCAATGTCAAAAAATCTTCTGAAGCGTTTTATCAGATCAGGTTTCAAAAGAACGATGAAATATATATCACTGCCGGCGGATGTGTGCAGACGGGGGGACACGGGCAAACGTGGAAAAGATATGTAAATCCTTCCGGCGACAACAGCGCCTATTACTACTTTGCTAAAATTCAAATCCCCGGCGTAACATTTGGATTGGTCCGGATGGAACAGTTTTTAAACCGAAACCTGGTATTCCCGCTCAATCCCGACGAAAGCTCTTTCCTGATATTGGGCTATGCAGACGACGATTACAGCGATAATGGCTACTGGGGTCATGATGACGGCACAGAAAATCAATGCAAGGGAGTGGGTAACGCATGGGTGCAGCTAATCATTACCCATCACGCAACAGTCCCACCACCCCCGGGCGCCTACCGTGATTTTGATGTGGTGGCCAAAGACCTGGATGAAAATGGATTCCCGGTAAACCCGTTATGGGGAAAACAAGCAAATACTAATAATAATCAGAGCCCCGATTTTAAAAATTTTAATGAAACCGAGTATCCGATCTGGAAAAACACCGGCTTCTGGTGCGGCATGCATTACAACTTTATGCCCATTACTTACCTGGGACAGGTTAACTGGGAAGGGCACAGCAATTCTGTTTATGATGACGATGATTATTATGGACCGATCATGAGAGCGGACAGGGCGATGTATTCCACATCAGGGGAATTCTTGCACTGGGAATTCAATAGCGAAGAAACGGTTGACAATTGGGATGAAACCAGCACCTGGTGGAATTTCTTTCATCACAATGCAGTGGATTATGATGACAATGAAGCAAAATCACATATGAATAATGACTCCGCGATCATTATCGGGCTTTTAGGTATTGACGGACAACACAGTAATCCCATTGAATTACACCCTGTATATGCAATGTTCCTGCAACAACAGGTTGTCAACTTCGACAATATTTTTCCGGTGGAAGCCACGAAATCCAATTTAGTCTATCATTTTTTTGTACGCAACTGGGGCGATGAGGGATTTTGCAGCAACGGTCAGGAAGACCTGTTCTACGATTATGTCAGGGTAAAAATTCCCGGCGCGGGGAAAATGACCAATGCCAATGTTTATATTCCGGGGGATTCAAAATTCAGTCAAATGGGCTGGGGGGTCGACTATTTACCGGACGGAGCCCTGCTGACCTTTCATTTGAACAGTCCTTCCGATAAAAGCTGGTTTGTGGGCGACCTGGCATTTGAAAAATTGCCGAATTACGGGCAGGGCAGAATAATATTACCGGTCGTCGCCAACAAATTTTTTAAAACAGAAAAAACCGATTTTGAAATTCCGACCCAGAATCAGCTGCAAAATAAATACAATGCACTTCCCAAAGACAAACAGGATACCCTTGCAAAGCAGATCAACCGGCTCATTCAAAAAGGCATCATAAAAAAAGCTGAAGTCAGGCCGACCCCATACAATATTCCTTCCAGGGCGGTTCATTATAACCGGTATGTAAAAATTAACCTTACCGGTAATCTTAATGCGGTACATGTCAGCGACCCCGATAGGGATAACCGGGAACAAATGAAACAAAAATTCATCAATCAATATATTCCATCGGACAGTTTGAGGCTGCAAAAGCTAAGGACCAATGAAAAAATATTCAGGCCCGTCATTCATCAATAAAGCATCGGGATTTTTCCCCCGAAAGAAAGATGCAATTTTTAAATGAGGGGGAAATGATCTTACAACAAGCTTATTTCCTGCTGCGTATTAGTACGTAATTCGAAAAAAGGTGTAAACACGCTTGGTTTGCATAGATCACCTTTTCTAACTTGCCTTCAACCAACATTTAAATATATGGCAAAGGGGAAAACCAAAACTAAAACCAAGACCGCCATGGTCGATTTTATCTCGGAAGGATCCAATGATAAAGCATTATTTACCCTGAAACTTCACCGGGGAGAAGGGATGGTGCTCATTGCCATGAACTGGAAAACCGGAAAACCTACCAATGATTTTGTGGGATTCTCCATTGAATATAAGGAACCGGGAGGTACAAATTTCTATGCGGTCAAGAACAGGATATCTTTTCCGGATGCAAAGGGAAAACTGAGTCCGGTCAGTCTCCCCAGCCTGCAGGCGCCGATTCAAAAATTCCGCTGGGTGCATTTTCCCTTTCATCCTGACCTCGCCGGCATGTACACCTATAAAATAAAGCCGGTATTCATGAATGATAAGGATGAATTAAGTTATGGGGAACCACAACAGGCGGATATTCAACTGGGGAAGGATACCTATCCCAACCAGCTGAATGTTTGCTTTACCCGGGGATTTATTTCATCACAGGCCTTCATTGACAATTACGGAACAGATGGAGGCGTTTCCACCCTTCTTCCCGCTCTTGCCAAGAACGGGCTCGCCTTCACCACGAAAAACGCAAAAGCTCCTGAAGCCTGGGCTTGGATGGGCTTTGAAGCGAGGGCAGCCATCCTGGACCTGCTGGACAACGCACTTGCAGATACAACGGCTAAAGTATCGGTGGTGGCCTATGATTTTAATGAACCCGAGATCGTTGACCGCCTGGAAAAACTGGGCACCCGGCTTACCGTGATCATTGACGATAGCGGGGAACACGGGAACAACGATTCGGCTGAAACAGCTGCCGCCACGCGACTCAATAAATCCACCAAGGGGAATATGAAGCGTCAGCATATGAATAATCTCCAGCATAATAAAACGATCATTGTGAATGGGAACAAACTAAAGGCCGCCGTCTGCGGCTCCACCAATTTCTCCTGGAGAGGATTGTATGTCCAGGCGAATAATGCCGTGGTGGTATATGGGGCAAAGGCGATACAACCCTTCCAGGATGCATTTGATAGTTACTGGAAATATGATTCGGTCAATGATTACGGAAAGACCGGTTCTGCAGACTGGAACAACCTGTCCTTAACGGGTATTGATGCACAGGTAACTTTTTCTCCCCATTTGTCCAATAATGCCAAACTGGATTCCATTGCAAAAGATATGACCACGGGAACCAGTTCAAGCCTGTTTTAT
This sequence comes from uncultured Chitinophaga sp., assembly GCA_964652845.1. GTDB lineage: Bacteria > Bacteroidota > Bacteroidia > Chitinophagales > Chitinophagaceae > JJ008. The sequence continues at coordinate 2,977 of CAZZDQ010000054.1, read as the reverse complement.
TCATTGGCATTTTTGTACCAGACCACGGGATCTATCCGGGATGCCATCACCAAGCTCACAGCCAGTGATAAAATATTTGTGTATGGGATCTCTGATAAAATAGTAGGCGGCATTGTGGTGCAAAATCCGGATGGAAATCTTGCGCCGGTCTATCCTTCTGCCCTGGCAAAGAATCTTCCTGAGCCGTTTAAATCAGAGCCCACGGGCGGGGGCGGCACGCGTATGCACCACAAATTCGTGGTCATTGATTTTGACAAACCTACGGCGAGGGTGTATTTCGGCTCCTACAATTTTTCTCCGACGGCAGATACCAAAAACGGTGAAAATTTACTGGTTATAAAAGACAGGAAGGTCGCCACTTCTTATATGATCGAAGCGGTCAGCCTTTTTGATCATTATGAATTCAGGATCGCCCAGGCTAATGCGAAGAAAGCCAAAACGGTTGTTTCGCTTTCCAGGCCCCCGAGAAACAAGGGGGATGTGGCCTGGTGGGATAAATATTACAGTCAGCCCAGAAGGGTGAAGGATAGGCAGCTTTTTGCTTAGCAATACAAAACCCGGGCGTAAATTTTTTCAGGTCACACGATGGGGCAGCTTAGAAATGAGTTGCTGCATGTGTTGTTTTATGGGTGAACATGCTTTACCCCCCTTAAAATAAAAGAACTTCCTGTGGGGATTCAGATTTTTGCCAGCAGCTTTTGTACAAAATCCTTTTCGGCCTGAAAATTTGTGAGGGAAAGCGCTTTTTTCAGGTGAAGATCACATTTATCGTAGTCATATTCCAGCAAATAAAGCCTGCCTAAAGCCAGGTGCAACAAATAAGACCCGTCAAGAAAGGTTTGCTGAAGCCTGTTCAGCATTTTGAATGCTTCCTGCTTTTGAGAAGCATAGTACAGAACAATGGCATAGTTCAGTTCTATAAAAGGATTGGAGTTTTTTTGTAACAACTGTTGATACAATTGCATAATGGTTGCCCAGTCGGTTTCAGCAAAATTTTTGGCATTGCAATGCAGGCAGGCAATCGCCGCCTCATAATGATAGGAAGAAATCTGCCCGGTTTTAGACTGGCGGAGATAATAACGACCCAGGCCGATCAGGTCATGGTTCCACAGATCCCTGTCCTGTTCTTCAAGATCTGATAATTCGCCGGTTGCTGTAAACCTTGCGTTCAGCCTTGCAGCATTGAACAATAACAATGCATACAGTGCGGCCGTGTCATTATTGGAAATATGGCTATCCAGCAGGGATTTTATCATGATCAGGGCTTCCTCGCACAGCTCCTCCCTGATGATCTCCTTTCCGCTGCCCGCCCTGTATCCTTCATTAAATATGAGGTAGATTATTTTGTGTACGACCGGCAGCCTCAGTTTCAGCTGCAGCGGTGTTGGCTCTTTCAAAAAAATATTTTCCATCCTTATCCGTTGCTTTGCCCTTGGCAGTATTTTATCAATCCCGTCAATCGTCATGCCCAATGCTTTTGCAATGGATGCTGACCGGAAATTCGCCACGTATTTCAAAATGATCACCACCTGCATTTTGGCGGATAACCTGGGGTGCGCGCAGGCAAATAAGAGCTGCATTTTCCTGTCGTCAAAAATATTTTCTTCCTGTTCCGCTGCGGGGTCACCCGGAAGATCTTCCTCAAAAGGATTTTTAAAGGCCTTGTTTTTTTTAAGTGTATTGATGGCGTTATTCCTGCAGACCCTGTACATCCACCCTGCGGGATTGTGGGGGATCCCGTTCTGTTCCCAGGTTGCAAGCGCGGCATAAAAAGCATCCTGCACCAGGTCTTCGGCAGTTTCAAGGTTTATGTCTCCTGAAAACCGGAGCATGGCGGTTACCATTTTCCCAAAATGGGTTTTATAAAGCTTGTCAACTGCCAGTTGTTCTTGGTTCATCGCCGATTTCTCTTATATCTTTTACCCCCATGAGCGGCCTCACTTCGATGGCCATATTGCCGGTTTGCACCAGGGGACAGGTTTGTGCAATTGAAACAGCATCGGGGAGGTCCTTTGCTTCAACAGACATAAAACCGCTGATGCCCTCTTTTGCTTCAATAAAAGGTCCGTCAGACAGGACCTCGTCTTTTCTTACATAGCTGCCTTTTATATGCAGTGCATCCCCCGAAACATAATTGCCATTTTGGACCAGGGACTTCACCCATGCATCCATTTCCCTGACCCCGTCATACCGTTCTTCCTCGCTCCATTGTTTAAGTTTGCTGAGGTCTTCCCGGATGATGAACAAAAATTTTTCCATGATGAAATATTGTGGCCATGAATTTCAAACCTAAGTTATGGCAGAAATAATGCAGTTAGGGTGAAAGGCTAATTATTCTGGACATGGGCAGGATAACCGGCGCCACTGCCCCCAAAAAAGCATTCAATGGATTTGATTTTGCCCCTGTCAAATGCCCAGTATTCAACATTGCGGATAATCTTGTTGTTGGTGGTGGTTATTTCATAGATGATCAATGCCGTGTTTTGATCGACCATCGTTTCAAGTAAACTGAATTTTTGGAAAAGCTTGCAGTTTGGAAAGCAACGCTCTTTATAAACCGAGATGGGTATGTGGTCGTCACCGGCAGGGCTTGAAAAGGTAAACCCTTCTGCGAGCTGGCTTGCAGTGAGGGTCCAGTCTTTTTTTTCATACCCCGAAAAATAGGCTTTTACGATCTTTTCAGCATCTTGTTTTTCAATGTTTTGCGCCCCGGCCAGTTTTGCAAACGCCAAGAGCATAAAGAAGGACAGAAATGGTTTCATGGTTTTTATCTTAAGACAAATCTTTTTCGGATTCCCGTACAAAAACTGAAAATTTATTTTTGCCGGTAATAAAAAAATCTCAGCATTTCTGCTGAGACTTCCGTGGTGTGGGGCGGGATCGAACCGCCGACACAAGGATTTTCAGTCCTTTGCTCTACCGACTGAGCTACCGCACCAACTTATTTTTAGAACCGCCGCACAAGCCTGCCTGCCGT
>CAZZDQ010000053.1:0-18729 GCA_964652845.1 uncultured Chitinophaga sp. | reverse complement strand
AACTCTTTGAATCAACTATGCATTTTGGTCCCATTAGACGCCGGAGTCCTGTTTCTACAGGACTCCCTTTTTAAAATAAAAGAGCCATATGAGCAAAAAAATACAACTCTCCATTCCCAAGCCCTGTCATGAGGACTGGGATAAAATGAGCCCGGAGGATAAGGGCAGGTTCTGTGCCAGTTGCAGCAAGACAGTGATGGATTTCAGCTCGATGAGTGACCGGGAGCTGGCTGAATTTTTTAAGCGGCCCGCCCTTCGCCGGGCTCAGGGCTCAGTTTGTGGTCGTTTCACTAATGAACAATTGAATCGGGATATTGAAATTCCCAGGAAACGGATCCCCTGGCTGAAATATTTTTTCCAGTTTGCATTACCGGCATTTTTTGTTTCACTGAGGGCTTCAGCTGAAAAAACGCAAGGAAAATTAAAGATCACCCAAACAAGTAAGGATACCCTTACGCCACTTCATCAGGAATTCTATATGCTCGGCACGATAGCAGCAGGAAAATGTGTTAAGGCGGTTGTCCCTCAGAAAAAAGAGATAAAAAAACAAATTATAAAAGGTGATACGATTGTTTTACCGGGAGTCAGAGTCTATTCTCTGCCCTTGATGAGGCAAAGCTGCGGACTTAACGAAAATATAGTTAAGCCAATCATCATTAATCCTCCTTCAATGATTCTAAATGAATTTATTGGTAGGGTTGTTGATGATACCGGGGACCCCGTTCCAGGAGTATCAGTTAGAATTAAAGGCACTCGTATCGGTACTTTAGGAGATGAAAATGGGCAATTTAAAATAAATGCTAAAATCAATGATACATTAACCGTTGAATCTGTTGGTTTTGAAGCTAATGAATATCCAATCAAAGAAAATAAAATAGGAACGATTTATTTAGTGCCTTTGATTCATCAGGCATATATGGGATTAATAGTAACAACTAAACATACAAAATGTGTCAATACAATTAAAAACAAACCCGATAGTCTGGCTGCAAAAAAGGAGCTAAAAAAAGATGATGTTTTATTGAACCGGGCCTCCGCATTTAAGCTTTACCCTAACCCGGTAAACACAGGTAACAGTATCAACTTGGTTGTTGAAAACCTTGAAGAGGGATATTATGTTTTGCAATATTTTTCCCAGAATGGTCAAATGTTTAATGAAAGCGAACTTTGGATCGACAAAGAAGCCAGGATACTTGACACTATGGTTCCAAACCTTGCAAAAGGAGAATACCTTATTGTTCTGACCTCCAAAAAAACGGATAAGAAGTTTTCGGAAAAGATTGTGATACAATAAATCGTGTCAGAGTTCCAATAAGGTTTTCACCGGATCCTTACCGAATAATAACAATTCAGGATTTTCCAGCAATTCCTTTACCCTTACCAGGAAGCCCACAGATTCCCTTCCATCCACAATCCTGTGATCATAACTGAGCGCCAGGTACATCATCGGGCGGATAACAACCTGCCCTTTTAAAGCAATGGGCCTTTCTTCTATTTTATGCATGCCCAGTATGGCGCTTTGCGGGATATTGATGATGGGAGTGCTGAGCAGGGAACCAAAAACGCCCCCATTCGTTATCGTAAATGTTCCGCCGGTGAGATCTTCAGTAGTCAGCTTGCTGTCGCGGGCCCGGGCAGCCAGTTCCGCCACCTGTTTTTCAATCTCCACCATGGAAAGGCTTTCCACATTTCGGATGACCGGCACGGTGAGTCCGCGGGGCGTGCTGACCGCAATACTGATATCGGCATAGTCATGATAAACGATCTGGTCCCCATCAATCAATGAATTCACTGAAGGCCATTCGGACAAGGCAATGGCGCAGGCCTTGGCAAAAAAACTCATGAAGCCCAGTCCTATCCCGTGGATCTCTTTGAATTTCTCTTTGAATTTTTCCCTGATCTCCATGATCCGGCTCAAATCTGCTTCGTTGAAGGTGGTGAGCATGGCCGTGGTATTCTTTGCTTCCACTAATCTTTTGGAAATGGTCCTGCGCAGGTTGCTCATTTTTTCAGAACGGGTATTCCTGCTTTTCAATCCATCATTTCCAAAGGGTTTTTTACCGGGGTTAGATAAAGCGGCGAGTACGTCCTCTTTGAGGATCTTTCCTCCCGAGCCCGTGGGTGAAACAGTTGAAATATCCACTTTTTTATCTGCGATAATGGCTTCTGCAACGGGTGTCACCTTTAATTCATCAAACAACGATTCATTTTTGGATTCGGCAGTCTTGGTTTTTGTGCGCTGAACCTTTGTCTCAGTCTTTTTTTCTGCAGGCTGGGAAGCGGATTCATCAATAACTGCCAGCACCTCCCCGATCTTCATTGAATCGCCTTCCTTGAAGGGTGACAGTTTGATCACACCGGCTTCTTCCGCATTCACTTCGAATGTGGCTTTTTCGCTCTCCAGCTCGGCGATCATTTCGTCCCGCTCCACATAGTCACCATCCTTTTTATTCCAGCGCAGGAGGGTCACTTCGGTGATGGATTCCCCAACTGTTGGTACTTTTATTTCGATCATGAAAAAATTTTTTAAATACTAAATGCAGTTTCCACCAGCTCAGCCTGTTCCTGCACATGGATCTTATTGAATCCTGTTGCCGTAGAAGCCGAAGGCTGCCGGCTGATGATCCCGAAATTCATGGCCCGCAACCTGGTTTGGAGGCAAATAGCCGCTCCCATATTCTGAGGTTCTTCCTGTACCCAGAACCAGCTTGCATGCTTATACCTTGCTTTCAATGCTTCCAGTTGTTTGACCGGTAAAGGATATAATTGCTCCAGCCTGAGTATGGCTACATCATTCCGGTTCATCTTTTGACGGTACTCATCCAGGTCAAAATAGATCTTCCCGCTGCAAAATAATACCTTCTTTACTTTCGACGGGTCAGCATTTTTATCATCGATCATTTCTGAAAACCCGCCCTGCGTAAATTCCTCTGCCCGGGAATAAGCGCCCGGGTGGCGCAGGTTGGCCTTGGGTGAAAAATTGATCATCGGTTTCCGGAAAGGCCAGGCCAGCTGCCTGCGCAAGGCATGAAAGAAATTGGCTGAAGTAGTGATATTGGTGACAATGAAATTGAATTCAGCAGCGAGCTGCAAAAAACGTTCCATGCGGCCGCTGCTGTGCTCCGGTCCCTGCCCTTCATATCCGTGGGGAAGCAATAACACCAGCCCGCTCATCCGGTTCCATTTTTGTTCCCCGGCAGCAATAAACTGGTCGATCATGGTCTGGGCACCGTTGGCGAAATCCCCGAACTGTGCTTCCCATAAGACCAGGGAATGGGGATCGGCCAGGGCATAACCATATTCAAAACCCATTACACCGAATTCACTCAGCAAGGAGTTATAGATCCTGAACTGCCCCCCCGCGCCCGGTATCCTGCTCAGCCGGTTATAGGGTTTGTCATTGTTCTCATCCCGAAGTACAGCATGCCGGTGTGAAAAAGTACCTCTTTGTACATCCTGCCCGCTCATGCGAACATTTTTCCCCTCCAGCAATAAACTACCATAAGCCATCAGTTCACCAGTTGCCCAGTCGATCTTATGTTCGGTCTGAAAAAGTTTTATTTTATCCTGTATGATCTTTTCCACTTTGCGAAGCGGCTTGAAATCATCGGGCCATTTCATCAAAGCATCAAACACGGTTTTCAGGGAAGCTTCACTGATAAAAGTATCAGGTGAATGCTCAAAATCAAATTCATTGGCCTTGCGCAACTTTTTCCATTCCAGTTCCGGTGGCTGGTAATGATAAGGCAGGGGATTCTGTTTCACTTCATCGAGACGCTCCTGCAGGTCGCTCCAGAATTTCTTTTCCATCTCCCTGGCCAGTTCCCGGGCATCCGCCTCGCCATTCTCCAGCAAATATTTCACATATACTTCCCTGGGGTTGGGATGTTTTTCGATCAGTTCATAGAGATGGGGCTGGGTGAATTTCGGGTCATCCCCTTCATTATGCCCGTGCCTGCGATAACAGACCATATCAATAAAGACATCATTGTTGAATTGCTGGCGGTAAGCAGTGGCAATCTCTGCGCATTTCAGTACCGCTTCGGGGTCATCGCCATTCACATGAAATACCGGGGCCTGCACAGCGGCTGCCAAAGAAGTACAGTAATCGCTGCTGCGGGCGTCTTCAAAATCTGTGGTGAACCCGATCTGGTTATTGATAACAAAATGGAGTGTTCCCCCCGTATAATACCCATCCAGGTTGCACATTTGCAGCACTTCATACACAACGCCCTGCCCCGCTACTGAAGCATCTCCGTGGATCAGTAAAGGGAGTATCCTGTCAAATTCACTATTATACATCACATCGGCCTTGGCCCTTGAAAATCCTTCCACCACCGGGTTTACCGCTTCGAGGTGTGAAGGATTAGGCATTAGTTTGACATGGATCGTTTTATGATCCTCAGTTTGCAATTCACTGCCGAAACCGAGATGGTATTTGACATCCCCGCTGCCCATGGTCTGGTCCACTTTGGCGCCTGCCTCAAATTCGCTGAAGATCTGCTGGTAGGTCTTGCCCAGGATATTTGCCAGCACATTCAGCCTTCCCCGGTGCGCCATACCGATCACCACTTCCTGTACACCCAGGCCCGCTGCCGTCTGAATGATGGCATCGAGGGCCGGGATCGTTGTTTCTCCACCCTCCAGTGAAAATCTTTTTTGTCCTACAAATTTTGTATGCAGGAATTTTTCAAACATCACGCCCTGGTTGAGTTTTTCCAGGATGCGACGTTGCTTTTCAATGGCAATGGGTTCAAGCATCCTTTTTTCAATAGCATTGGTCAGCCAGTCGATCTTTTCCTGGCTGCTGATGTACTTGAATTCAAAGCCTGTATGATGTGCATAACATTGTTCCAGCCGGTGCAGGATATTCCTGAGGGTTGTATAACCGAGCCCTAAAAAATTGCCTGCATAAAAACTTTTATCAAGGTCCTTTTCAGAAAATCCATAAAAGGCAAGCCCGATATTGGCTCCCCGGTCCTTTCTTTTTCGGATAGGATTCGTATCGGCGATCAGGTGGGCTTTATTGCGGTACCCCAGGATCAAGCGGTAGACATTGATCTCGCTTTGCCAGTCGATCGTAATGCCTGCAGCTTCAGGGATAGTGTCCGATCCAGCCACTGTTACTGCTATTTCCTTTGCCTTTCCATTGGTAGGCGTCGCTCCGCTGGTAATGGCAAAATCGAAGCCTTCGAAGAATTTTTTCAGATCGGGGTCAACGCTTTCTGGATCCTGGAGATATTGCCGGTATAGGTTTTCAATAAAAGCAGGTGAGGACCCGGTGATATAGGAAAAATCTTTCATCGCAGGAGAAACAAAATGGGGAACAAATATCGTTGAAAATGGAGAATTACTGCCCTGTTCTCTGTAGGTGAGGCTGTTTTTAGAAAATTATTCACTATTCATTTATCACTATTGGCTGATTTACCTTAGTTTTGCCCCCCATTAAAAAATCAAAATGGCCAATCACAAAGCAACTCAAAAGGATACCCGCCAGGCGACCAAACGCAGGGAAAGGAACCGTTATTACGGCAAGAGCACCCGGAATGCCATCCGTGACCTGAAAGAACTGAAAGGGGCCGAAATGGGAAAGAAATTCCCGGATGTGGCTTCCATGATCGATAAACTGGCCAAACGGGGTATCATCCACAAGAACAAAGCCGCCAATCTGAAAAGAAAACTGGCCAAAAGAGCGAATGCCGCAGCAAAATAGCTGTTGAAAATATTTTATAAAAGGCACTGTCGAATGGCAGTGCTTTTTTATTTTTAGGAATGAAAAAAATCATCATCGCTGGTTTGCTGGCAGCTCATTCCTACCTTGTTTTCTCCCAAAACCTTCTTACTCCGTTTGAAAAATCAAATGGCACTGAAAGTCCTCCATACCAGGAGATCATCAGCTGGTGGCAGCAACTGGCCAAACAATCCGGGTATGTGAAGATGATGCCCATGGGTATGACCGACGCCGGCTATCCCCTCCACCTGATCCTGGTATCAGCGGATAAGGATTTTAATATCGAATCAATACATAAAAAGAACAAACGTATCATTTTGATCAATAATGGCATTCATCCCGGCGAACCGGATGGGATTGATGCATGCATGTTATTAGCAAAAAACATCTGTGAGCGTTTGGATTATCATGAAAAAGCTGCTGAATTCGACAAAAAACACCCGGATAACCCCAATGCTTACCGGAGAGGGAGGAATTCAGGCGATTTGGATTTGTCGCCGGATATCGTCGTAGCAATCATCCCCGTTTATAATATAGGGGGATGTCTCAATCGTAGTCCGAATTACCGCATTGATCAAAATGGTCCGACAGAAAAAGGGTTCAGGGGCAATTCAGAAAACCTGGACCTGAACCGGGATTTCATCAAATGCGATTCAAAGGATGCCCGTGCCTTCACCGAAATATTTCACAAGCTGGACCCGGATGTTTTTATCGATAACCATGTCAGTGACGGGGCCGACTACCAGCATGTGATGACCCTGATCTGCAGCCAGCATAATAAACTGGGTGGAGCCATGGGTGAGTTCATGAATAAAGAATTCGAACCCGGGTTGTATGACAGGATGAAACAAAAAGGCTATGACCTCGTGCCTTATGTGAATGCTTTTGGGGACAAGCCAGAGAATGGCTGGGATGAATTCTGGGACAGCCCCCGTTACAGCAGCGGGTATGCTGCTTTATGGAATACATTTTCCTTCATTCCCGAAACCCATATGCTGAAACCATACAAACAAAGAGTAGAAGCTACTGTTGCATTGATGAAAAGTTTCATTGAATTCACTTTTGCCAACAGCGCCAAAATAGCGGAATTGAGGAAAAATGCCAACGAAGAGATGAAGAGGCAAAGCAGTTTCAATATCAGGTGGAAATTAGACAGCACACAGTTCAAAGAAATTCAGTTCAAAGGATATACTTCTGGTCTAAAACCCAGTGATATTTCGGGTTTGCCGAGATTATTCTATGACCGCTCCAAACCATTTGAAAAACAGGTGAAGTTTTATAATGTTTTTATGCCGGTCGCTTCCATCAGTAAGCCTGCCGCTTATATCGTACCGCAGGGATGGTGGAAAGTGATCGATTTGCTGAAACTGAACCGGGTAAACATGCAGGCATTGAAAAATGATACAACCATTGAAGTGGAAGTGTATCATATTGACAGTTACCGGTCCTCGCAGCGGCAATATGAATCGCACCATCTTAACAGTGATGTAAAAACGGTAAGTGAAATGCAAAAAGTAAAATTCAGGAAAGGCGACTGGTATATTCCTATGAACCAGGTAGCCAGCCGTTTTATCATTGAAACACTGGAGCCGCAGGCAGAGGATTCTTATTTCAACTGGAATTTCTTTGATGCCATACTTGGTCAAAAAGAAGGTTATTCAGGCTATGCGTTCGAGGATATTGCCGCCGGCTATCTCTCGCGGCACCCGGAATTGAAAAAACAACTGGAAGAAAAAAGAAGATCGGATTCCACATTTGCCAAAAGCGCCAGTGCCCAGCTCAATTTCGTTTATCAGCATTCCCCTTATTTTGAACCCGATTACCAGCGCTATCCTGTGTACAGGGTTCTGAAGTAACTGATCAGCATTCCGCGAGGCTCAGGGGCACATGCACGGCCAGCCCGCCATCGGCCGTTTCCTTGTATTTCAGGTCCATATCCCGGGCCGTCTGCCACATTGTTTTGATCACCGCATCCAGGGAAACTTTGGCAAAATCAGGTGAGCTTTGCATGGCGAGTTGGGAGGCAGTGATCGCTTTTACCGCACCCATGGTATTCCGCTCGATACAGGGTATCTGCACCAGGCCGGCAATGGGATCGCAGGTGAGACCAAGATGATGTTCCATTGCAATCTCAGCAGCCATCAATGCCTGGCGCTGTGAACCACCCAGGCATTCGGTCAGCCCAGCGGCGGCCATCGCAGAGGATACCCCGATCTCTGCCTGGCATCCGCCCATTGCTGCAGAAATGGTTGCTCCTTTTTTAAAGATACTCCCGATCTCCGCCGCCGTGAGTAAAAAACGGATGATATTCTCTTCTCTCCCCTTTGTATTGTTTTTATCAGCGCAAAATGCAATATAATATTGCAGCACGGCGGGTATCACGCCGGCAGCGCCATTGGTAGGTGCTGTTACCACCCTTCCGAAGGATGCATTCTCTTCATTTACCGCCAGGGCAAAGCAACTGACCCAGTCGAGGATATAAACAAAGGAACTGCCCCCTGCGCTGATGATCTTCTGCCATTCTTCATAATCAGCGTATTTTTTCCCCTGCAGTAATCTTTTATTCAGGTCAAATGCACGGCGTTTCACTTCCAGGCCGCCCGGCAGGGTTCCTTCCGTGTTACATCCGCGGTAAATGCATTCTTGCATCACCTGCCAGATGCGCAGGAGTCTTTCTTTTGTTTCCTGTTCGCTGCGCCAGGCATTCTCATTTTCCATGACCAGTTCACTGATGGATAAACCGGTTTTCATACAGCCCAGCATAAGGTCCTCTGCCTTATTGATGGGAAAAGGCAACTGGACAAGACTGCCTCCCTGTTTGTTTTCACCCTCTTTCTCAACAAAACCACCGCCCGTGGAATAATAGGTCTCGGCCAGCGGATCCTCTTTTTTGAATTGTCCCAGAAAGCTGAGTGCATTGGGGTGGTAGGGCAGCGATTCGGTGAAAAGGAATTCAATGTCTTCACCCGGATCAAAATCAATTTCATGAATACCGCCGATATTGATCTTCTTCTTAGAAGCAATGCCCGCGATCTTTGACTGGATTTGATCCACTGCAAAGGTCTCAGGGTCTTCTCCGCATAGTCCCAACTGCACCGCAATATCTGTTCCATGACCTTTGCCTGTTTTGGCCAATGATCCATAAAGCAGCACTGACAAATGTTTCAGCTCATGAAGTTTATTCTGCTGCTGAAGAGATCTGACAAATTGCTGCGCCGCTCTCCATGGGCCCAGTGTATGCGAGCTGGAAGGCCCCACACCGATCTTGAACATATCAAATACAGAAATGGATTCGTGCGGCACAGGCAGGTTTTAATATACAAAATTACGCAATGCCTTACGGATAAAAAATATCCCGGCGGGTGGCCGGGATAGGTATAAGCAATTGGTCAGGGTCTACTGTACATCCACCAGCGTAATATCAAAGACCAGGATTGCATCACCCGGAACAGCGCCAAAACCCCGGCATCCATAAGCGAGTGAAGAGGGAATGATCAGGATGATCCTCCCGCCTTTATGAATGAAGGGCAGCCCGATCTGCCATCCCTGGATCGCATCGCTCAGGGTCAGTTGCACAGGTGAAGATTGTGTATCAAATACATTATCATTGATCAGTTTGCCGGTATAGGTGACGGAGATCTTTGAAGACGAAACAGGAACAGGCCCGCCTCCGCCAGTGATGATCTGGTAGTATAGTCCGCTGCTATGCAGGGTGCCTGTGATACCATGGGAGGACGCATAGTTGAGAATATCAGATTGTTCACTGGCCACTGTTTTATTGACGCAGTCGCTGGCGCTTTTGACACAACTTTCATTCCCTGTAAGAACGATATAGACCAGCAAACTAATAATGATTTGTTTCATGTGCTTAATTAAAGGTTAAGACCGCAGCTGATCATGATCTGCTGCATAAAAATAAACATTATTGTTCGTCACGGGCCAATAATTCTTTATAATGCTGTTCATTCATATCCCATTTATGATACACCGATACGATGACGATAAAGACCACGATCATCAGCAGGGCAATGATCACCACAAGGATGGTAGAGGGATCCACCCGGATCATCATCGTAGCCCTTTTATACCAGCCGGACAGATAATTCACAAAGATCGCCGCTGCCATGCAAACACCCAGGGGCAGGCCGGCAGCAAGTTGCCAGCGTATCTTTTTTTTCCGGAGGCGGTTCTGTTCCCAATAACGGATAAAATTTTTTTCCTGGTCCGTCAGCATCCCGCAAAATTAAAAGCAAATTAATACCGGTGCTTGCAGGCCCCATGAAATTTTTATACCTTACAAGCACAATGTCACTGGCGTTGAAAATAGCGGCACTGCTCGCCGAATACCTGTCCCGGCACGGACTGGTGGAACTGCCGGGTATCGGTCGTTTCAGCCTGGATATCCCTGCAGATCAGCTAACGGGGGAATTCGTAATTACACCTGAACATCTTGTTTTTACATACGATGCCTCCGCTAAGGATAATCCTGAATTGGTCAGCTTTATTGCTGAAAGGACCGGTAAATTAAAGGCATTGGCATCTGCCGACCTGGATTCACACCTTATGCAGGTTCGCCAGTTCCTTAATATCGGGAAGCCTTATTTATTTGAAGGGATCGGTTCCCTCATTAAACTGCAGTCAGGAGAATATGCCCTGGCAGCAGGCCCCCAGTTTCATGAAAAAATAAAAGCGGTCACTCCCAAAGAGATCATGCATACATCGACCCTGGCTGAATCATTTTCTTCACTCCGAAATGCAAAGGGCAGGACGGGGCAAACCGGCAACCGGTGGCGAAAACCCCTGATCGGTCTGATCGTATTGGCAGGGTTGGCGATCGCGATATGGGGAGGGTATATTATTTATAAAATGGCCATTGCAAAAAACAAGGCAAATAAATCGGAAGCTGATAAAGTTGAGGCAGCCAGTCTTTCAGATACGGCTTTGCACCAAAAAGACAGTATAGCGACAGTACAAGTAGTCAGCAAGTCCCTGGTTCCCACCGGGAATTTCAAATTCATCCTTGAAATGGCCGATTCAGCCAGGATCAATAAAAGATTTTCCCAGCTGAAGGCTTATCAATGGCCAGTACAAATGGAAAAAAGAGATTCCGCTGGATACACCCTCTTTATGATCCTTCCTGCATCCGTTTCGGATACTGCCCGTATCGTCGATTCACTGTCGGCGCAAAATGGAAGGAGGGTTCATATAGAACAGTAAAAATCATTTTATTTAATAAGGATAAAAAAAGCCAACAGGATGTTGACTTTTCTGAGGTACCGAGCGGATTCAAACCGCTGTAGGAGCTTTTGCAGAGCTCTGCCTGGTCACTCGGCCACGGTACCGGTTCTGAGAATATTTTTTATTTAGATTTGCTATTGGAGATACAAAGATACATTTTCCATGCTATTCAATTAAAACACTCGTATGAGCCGTATTGCAGAGTCGGAACTTATCTTGAATAACCGCGGAGCCGTTTATCACCTGGATCTTTTGCCGGAAGAGATCGCCGGAACGGTCATCACCGTAGGTGATCCTGACCGCGTAAAGGAGATCAGTAAATATTTTGATCATATTGAATTCAAACGCCATAACCGGGAATTCATTTCACATACAGGACGGGTAGGTAAAAAAAGACTGACTGTCCTTTCATCGGGCATCGGGCCTGATAATATTGATATCGTCATGAATGAACTGGATGCCCTGGTCAATATTGATCTTTACACAAGGGAAATGAAAAAAGGTAACGGATCCCTCAATATTATCCGAATCGGCACTTCGGGGTCACTGCAGGCCGATATAGGTGTTGACAGTTTTGTGGCTGCCACACACGGGCTGGGAATCGATAACCTCTTGCATTTCTATCGTCATGAACAGAATGAAGAGGAAAAACAATTGTTGCATTCTTTTGTAACACATACACAGATACATGGCCGGGTGGGACATCCTTATATCAGCGGATGCAGCGCTTCCCTGATCAAACATTTTGTAAAGGATTTCCACCAGGGCATTACTGTTACCTGTCCAGGTTTTTACGGCCCGCAGGGAAGGGTGCTGCGTCTGGGAGTGAGTAACCCGGAACTCATCAACCGGCTGACTGATTTCCGTTTCGGCAATCACCGCATCACTAATTTTGAAATGGAAACATCGGCAATATATGGCCTTGGCAAATTATTGGGGCACCATTGCCTTGCCATCAATGCCATTGTCGCCAACCGGGTCAAAAAAGAGTTTTCAAAGGACGGAAAAGCAACTGTTGAAAGGTTGATCAAAAAATTCCTTGAAATCTATTCAGCAGAAATATGAACATTCCATTTTTTAAATATCACGGTACAGGGAATGACTTTATCCTAATTGATAACAGGAAAAATATTTGCCGGGAGCTTACTCCGGAAAAAGTACAGCAGCTTTGCCACCGTCGCTTCGGTATCGGGGCGGACGGGGTGATCCTGCTGAATGAGAAAGCCGGTTATGATTTTGAGATGAAGTATTTCAATTCCGATGGCGGGCTGGCCAGTATGTGCGGTAACGGCGGCCGATGCATCATAAAGTTTGTTTATCACCTTGGAATTTATAAAGAATTGTACAAATTCCTTGCGGTTGACGGGGAACATGAGGCCGAGATCGATACGGAGGGCATCGTATCCCTGAAAATGAAGAACGTGCGATCCATCCGGAAATTCCATAATGATTTTATAGTCGATACCGGTTCGCCGCATTATGTGAAACTGGTGAACCATGTCATGGATATGGATGTTTTCAAAAAGGGATTTGAGATCCGTCACAGCAGGGATTTTGAAGCAGAGGGCATCAATGTGAATTTCGTTGAACAAACAGCAGCGCCGGATTCTATCATTGTCCGGACATTTGAACGGGGTGTGGAAGATGAGACCTGGTCCTGCGGCACCGGTGTTACTGCATCGGCCCTGGTCTGTTATCATAATGAGAACGGGTTCAATGAAGTGAATGTGAAGACCCTGGGCGGGAACCTGTCGGTGGAATTTGACCGGGTGGATGATGAAAGCTTTGAGAATATCTGGCTGTGCGGTCCTGCTGAAAAAGCTTTCGAAGGAACATTTGAAATGTAAACCCAGGATCCGAAGAATCTCTTGCAATGAACGATATCCATTCCACCGCTGAAATAAGGGAAGCCCTGCGTGCTGCAGCCAATGAATTCTCGGATTACTGTACCACCCTCCCCGACGAAGTTTATTTCCGCCAGCCGGAAAACAAATGGTCGGTTGCACAGCAGACAAAGCACCTGACAAAAGCTACCCGGACCGGCATGCTGGCTTTTACCTTGCCTGTGTTTATTGTTCGCATGGTCGGAGGAAGGCCCAACCGGCCATCCAGAAGTTATGATGCCCTGGTCGAAAAATATAAACAGAAGCTGGTATCCGGGGGAAAGGCGAGCAAAAGGTATATACCCAAACCTGTTCCTGCATCCATTGGTAAAATTAAACTGTTGTCACATTTCAAAGGCATGATGTACAAAATGGCCGATGCAGTACAAAAAAGGTCCGGTGAAAAAAAACTTGATCGGTATATCGTTCCCCATCCTTTACTGGGAAAGATCACGCTTCGGGAACTTTGTTATTTCACCATCCACCATGCGCATCATCACCTGATAACGGTAAAACAACTGGTCGACAGCTGGCAACAAAAATGAAACGCTATGTTTAACATCAGGGTTTACGGCGTGCTGATCAATGAAAAGAATCAGGTGCTGGTCAGCGATGAGCATATCCGGGGCGGGTATTATACAAAATTTCCCGGCGGAGGTTTACAATTCGGGGAGGGAACGAGGGATTGCCTGGCAAGAGAGATGATGGAAGAAATGAACCTCAGGGTGGAAGTAGGTAAACATATCTATACAACAGATTATTTCCAGTTATCCGCTTTTAACCCTTCTCACCAGATCCTTTCCATTTACTATTATATCCATCCCCTGGAAGAAATAAAAGCGGAATTAAAGACTAAGCCTTTTGATTTCAGCGAAGAACAACAAAAGGTCTATGAGGAAAAAAAAGAAGTGGAGACCTTTCGTTTTATCAATTGGAAAGATTTTACCGCAGAAAGCGTTACCCTTCCCATTGACAAGATCGTGGCGGGGATCATAAAAGAAACTGGCTTTTAGCCAGCCGCCGGAATATTCATGAAGCCATCATCTTCCTGTCCCATTGCGGCCCGTTTCATTTTATGCGCCGTATCATGCCCCACATACTTAACAATCCTTTTTTCGATAAAATAAATCAATGGGGTAAGTACAATTGCCATTGTGAATTTATAAGTATAATTCATGATGCCTATAGCAAGAATTAATTGCCAGCTAAAAGTTCCGGAAAAAGCTATAAAAAGAACAATATAACTGTCAACCAATTGAGATACCAATGTTGAGCCAGTAGCCCTAAGCCAAAGATGTTTATCGCCTGTAACGCGTTTAATCCTGTGGAAAACATATACATCAACCAACTGGCTAACTAAAAAAGCTATCAGGCTCCCAATGATGATCCGCATACTCTGCCCAAAAATTGCCTGAAAAGATGTTTGGATATTTTCTACACCCTGCTTTGGGCTACTTTTGAGCCAGGCATCTGCAGGTGGCATGGCTATGGCAATATAATACATCAGGAATGCGTAGCTGATCAAAACGACTGCCGTCATTGAGATCCTCCTTACGGCTTTGGGGCCATAGAATTCATTTATGATATCTGTTATAATGAATTCAAGTGGCCATAATAATACCCCGCAAGTCAAAACAAATGACATCCCACCCTGCCCGAATAAGGTAAAGTTGACAGGGTGCAGGCCAAATAATTTTTCAAGGGAGAATAATTTTGTACCGATCGCTTCCGCGATCAGGGCATTGCAACAGAAAAATGCAGTGAACCCGATGAAGAGTTTCGTTGGTTTATCCTTGATGATAGAACGGATCATTCAGGTAGAAAATGAAATAGATCAGGAATCCTAAAAGTAAAACATTGGCCGCGATCAGCCAAGACGGAACGGTTCCTTTCAATCTTTTTTTCAATATCCAGGCGATCAAATAAGATAATACTGTTATCGGCAATACTACAATACCCATCGTATAACCAATATTGATAACGGTGGAAGTGATCGTGGGGTCCGGCAGCCAGTTTTTCAGCAACAAAGAAAATGCCACAAGGAAAAATATGCCGCAGATGAATGCAAGCCTGGATAAAAATAAAAGCCAACGCATGATAATTGTGATTGATGACCGATACCGAAGATAGGAAAGAAGGCACAAGGTGCAAGGCACACGACTCAAGGTAGTAGAAACCGGCAACAAGCAACAAGGAACAAGCAAAACTGGGAAAAAACAACGTAATTTGTGCACATAATTCCGTTTCATGAAAAAAATAAACTGGAAAAGATTGTTGCCGCATGGGATCGCCATCGTCGTGTTTGTGGCGGTATCAGCACTGTTCTGCAAACCGGCATTGGAAGGAAATGTATTGAACCAGCATGATATCATCGGCTGGAAGGGAATGGCCCAGAATGCATTTGAGTATAAGGCAAAGCACGGGCATTTTCCCCTTTGGAATCCCTCCCTGTTCAGCGGCATGCCTAATTACCAGGTGGCCATGGAAGGAAAGACCGTTCTGCCCGATCTCACAAAACCCCTTTCGCTCTGGATGCCCAAGCCCATCAATTTCTTCCTGCTGGCCTGCATTTGTTTTTATATTCTTTGCCTTGCCCTGAAATTGAACCCTGCCATTGGCATTTTTTCTTCCCTTGCTTTCGCCTTTTCCACTTATAATCCCGTGATCATCGCTGCCGGCCATGAATCGCAGATGTTTGCTACCTCGTTCATGCCCCTTGTAGTAGCCGGGTTGATCCTAACCTATACTAAAAGGTATTGGCTGGGTCTCGCGGTCACTACCTATGCTGCCTACCAGCAGATCGCTTTTAACCATCTCCAGATCAGCTATTATACTTTTTTGATCGCGGCTTTGATAACACTCGTTTATCTGATCAAATGGATCAAAGAAAACCAATGGAAGCATCTTTTCATTTCTGCCGGTATCACTGCCTTTGCCGCGATCGTCGGGCTGGCAGGGAGCGCCATGACTTTGAAAACAACTTCTGAATATGCTCCCTTCACCATGCGGGGCGGCAAGGAAGTGGAAATTACGGGTGACACAGTAAAAGCGGTGAAAACATCGGGACTGGATACCAGTTATGCCTGGCAATACAGTATTGGCAAAACAGAAGTGCTCACCCTGCTGATGCCGAATGCATTTGGCGGCAGCAGCGATAAAAAACTGCCCGAAGACTCTCATGTCACAAAAAAACTGGTAGCAAGGGGCGGCGACGAAACCAGCGCCCAGCAATTATCTGCCTCGCTTCCGGCATATTGGGGCAAGCTCTTATATACGGCCGGTCCCGCCTATCTCGGCGTTTTCATTTTCATTCTCGGACTGATTGGGTTTGTAGTGGTAAAGGATTCTCTTCGCTGGGGATTACTCGCTGCCACCATATTGGCAGTCTTTATGGCCTGGGGCAAATATTTTACAGGTTTCAATTTATTCCTGTTTCAGCACTTGCCCATGTACAACAAATTCAGGGCCCCCAGTATGGCGCAGGTGATCCCCCAGTTTGCTATGGGTGTGACCGCTGCACTGGCTTTGCAGAAAATCCTGTTTGAGGATAAAGCCAAAGAATGGCTCCGGGCTGATTTTAAAAGGATCTTATATATCATCGGAGGGCTGTTTGCACTGCTGGCCATCATTTATATCGCCCAGGATTACAGTTCACCCTTTGATGCGCAGTTGCTCTCCAACAAATGGGATAACAGCGGTACGGATGAAACGGGCCGGCTGATCGTGGCGGGCATTAAGGCCGACAGGCAGGCTATGTTTGGCGGGGGCTTGTTAAGGGCTCTTGCATTTGTCCTGATCCTGCTGGGTACGATATTCCTGTACCTTAAGAATTTAATCAAACCTTTGCTGGCTGCGGTCATTATTATCCTCGTCAGTACCGGGGAAATATTCCTGGTAAGCAAAAAATACCTCTCGGAAGAGGATTATATCGCGAAGGACGAATATGAGAGCGCCAATTTCACGCCCAGTTCAATCGATCAGCAGATCTTGCGGGATAAGGATCCCGATTACCGTGTATTCAATATGGCCGGTGATGCCTATAATGAATCCTCTACTTCCTATTTTCATAAATCGATTGGTGGTTATCATCCTGCCAAGCTGCGCATCTACCAGGATGTCATCGAGAAATATCTCAGGGATCATCCCAAACCGGAGATCGTGAACATGCTCAACGGGAAATATATCATTGTAGCTGACCCAAAAACGAACCAACCGGGCCTGATAACTAATCCAGATGTCCTCGGTCCCTGCTGGCTTGTGAAGAATGTATCTGTTGTAAAAGACCGGGTTGCGGCGCTGATCGCTATTGGCAAAATCGACCTGAAAGATACCGCTGTGGCAGATGCATCATTTGATAAACAAATTATCCAGCCGCTGTGGGACAGTACCGCGACGATCAAACTGACGAGCTTCGATAATGATGCAATGGATTATGAAACCAATGCGAAGTCTCCGCAGTTTGCAGTATTCAGCGAGATCTATTATCCCAAAGGATGGAATGCTTATGTGGATGGCAAAAGATCGGATTATGTAAATGTGAACTATATTTTACGGGGCATCAATGTGCCTTCAGGCCAGCACAAGATCCGTTTTGTGTTTGAGCCAGCTTCGGTGAAACAAGGCAGGAATATCATGTTCATCGCTTCCATACTAGTGGGAATCATATTGCTGGGCGGCTTGTATATGGGCTGGCGGGGATATATGAAAGAACCCCTTACTTCAAATTCATCCGGCCCCGCTGATTCTTAACTGCATGAAAATCGTCACACTTATTTCGTACAAGGTATTTCCGCCACAAATGGGAGGACAGAAAGGCATTGCGCTGTTTTATAAATACCTGTGCAGGCAAACACCGGTCACAATGATTACCATCAGGGATAACGACACGGGTCAGTTGGAAAGCCTTCCTGCCGGTTTACCTGTCGAAGGCAGGCAGGCAGGCCTGAACTTGCTGCCTGTGATATCCAATTCCAGGTTTCGGTATATGAATCCCTTCCTGTATTTCAAGGTTAAAAGAATCCTGAAAAAGCAGCAAGCCACACATTTCATCATTGAGCATCCCTATTATGGCTGGCTGGCCACCCTGATCAAATGGTTCATGACAATAAAACTGGTCGTACATTCTCATAATATTGAATACCGCCGTTTCAGAAGCACCGGTAAATGGTGGTGGTGGATCATGAAATGGTATGAGCGATGCGTGCACCGCCGGGCGGATCAAAGTTTTTTCATCCAGGAGGAAGACAGGGATTTCGCCATACAGCATTTTAAACTTGATCCCTCAAAATGCTTTGTGGCCACTTATGGAACAGAGACGGCCTCCTGTCCGTCCGGAGAAGAAAGATCAAAAGCAAAAGAGGTTGTTTGCAAAAAGCACAGTATTCCCCCGAATTCAAAAATCTTTTTATTCAATGGTACCCTGGATTACAAGCCTAACACAGATGCGCTTGCGGTCATTTTGAATGCGATCAATCCAATCCTGCAAAAAGCAAAGGATCTTCAATACAGGATCATTATTTGCGGTAAAAATCTGCCTCCAATCTTTAAAGAACTGAAAGCAAATGAAGCGCAAAACGTTTTATATGCCGGCCTGGTAGATGATATCGATCCTTATTTCATGGCTGCTGATATTTTCCTGAACCCTGTGACCGCAGGCGGAGGTATCAAAACAAAACTGGTGGAAGCAATCGGCCTGGGGACTACCGTAGTGTCAAGCGAAAGCGGGGCAGGTGGTGTTATAAAGGGAGCCTGCGGGGAAAAGCTGATCATCGTTCCAGATCATGACTGGCAGGCCTTTGCCCGGGAAATTATCGCTGCATCGGAGAAATTTGAAACAACTCCTGATAGTTTTTATGAATATTACAGCTGGGAAAAAAT
>CAZZDQ010000052.1:0-19184 GCA_964652845.1 uncultured Chitinophaga sp. | reverse complement strand
GTCCGGATGGAGGGACTCGAACCCCCACGCCTTGCGGCATCAGATCCTAAGTCTGATGTGTCTGCCAATTCCACCACATCCGGGATTTAAATTCCAAATACCAATCAAATTCCGGGATTTGTAATTCTCACTAAGGGATTCCTTCGGAAGGATTTCGATTTGGGGTCGCAAAGTTAATCAATTCATCCTATGAAAACACCGGTTTTTTAAGTAAATTCGTATGATAGAACGGATGGAAACCCTTGCACACATACCGAATTATAACCTCAATGCCGAGGATGAAAAAAAACTCATCCTGCGGGAATATCGTTCCCTGCTGAAAGCCCTTAAATCAAAGCTGAAACCAGGCGACAAAGAACTGATTCGGGCCGCTTTCAGAATGGCCACTGAAGCGCATAAGACCATGCGTCGCAAAAGCGGTGAACCATATATCCTGCATCCTATCGCCGTGGCCAAGATCTGCGTGGAAGAGATCGGCCTTGGGGTTCGCTCTACCATCTGCTCCCTCCTGCACGATACGGTAGAAGACACCGATATCACACTGGAAGATGTCAAGAATGAATTCGGTTCAGAGATAGAGAAGATCGTGGATGGGCTCACCAAGATCGCCAACGTGATCGATGTGAATGCTTCCCAACAAGCGGAGAATTTCAAGAAGATCCTGCTTACGCTGACCGATGATCCACGGGTGATCCTGATCAAACTGGCCGACCGGCTCCACAATATGCGCACACTGGACAGTTTGAAAAGGGAACAGCAACTGAAGATCGCTTCCGAAACGGTCTACGTGTATGCCCCGCTCGCACATCGCATGGGATTGTATAATATCAAAACGGAAATGGAAGACCTGGCGATGAAATACCTGGAACCCGAGACCTACAAGGAAATTGCCCGCAAACTGGCAGAAACCAGGAAAGAAAGATCCAAATACATCAATGAGTTTATCCGCCCCATCAAGGAAAAACTGGAAAAAGCCGGGCTCAATGCCGAGATCTATGGCCGTCCCAAGAGCATTCACTCCATCTGGAATAAAATGAAGAAGAAAGGGGTTGAATTCGAAGAAGTCTACGATCTCTTCGCCATACGGATCATCCTTGACTCGGCGCCCGATAAGGAAAAAGAAGATTGCTGGAAGGTCTATTCCATCATTGCCGATGAATACCAGCCGCAGCCGCAACGACTCCGCGACTGGCTCAGCAATCCCAAGTCGAATGGTTATGAAGCACTCCACACCACCGTGATGGGCCCCCAGGGAAAATGGGTGGAAGTGCAGATACGAACAGACAGGATGAATGAGATCGCGGAGAAAGGCCTGGCCGCCCACTGGAAATACAAGGAAGAGACCAATGAAGAGAGCCGCTTTGATAAATGGTTTCACCAGATCAGGGAGATCATCACCAGCCAGGATACAGACAGCGTGGATTTCCTGCAGGATTTCAAGACCAGCTTTCTTGCCGAAGAGATCTATGTCTATACCCCGAGGGGCGATGTCAAAATGCTACCCGTCGGTTCCACCGCCCTTGACTTCGCCTTTGCTATTCACTCCGCCATCGGGGTAAAGACCATCGGTGCCAAAGTGAACCATAAACTGGTACCCATCAGTCATAAGCTTCGCAGCGGTGACCAGGTGGAGATCATCACCAGCAATAAACAGAAAGCATCAGAGGACTGGCTGAGTTTTGTCGTCACCTCAAAGGCCAAGGGAAGGATCAGGGATGCATTGAAAGAGGAAAAAAGAAAAGTGGCGGATGAAGGGAAATACACGGTACAGCGCAAGCTTGAAGGAATGGGTGCAGCCATGAACCAGCATAATATCGATGAACTGGTGCACTGGTACAAGCTCACCGGCAATGTGGACCTGTTTTACCAGGTAGCGGTGAAGAATATTGACCTGAAGGAATTAAAGGATTTCAAAGTGATGGGCGACAAGCTCGAAGCTCCAAAACCAGTTAAACCTTTCCTGGAAAAACCTGAATTCATTCCCGCTGCCGGGAAAAAAGATGCGGAGCTGGTGATCTTCGGGGAGAACAGCGACCGCATTGTATACAACCTGGCCAATTGCTGCAAACCAATTCCGGGGGATGACGTATTCGGATTCATCACCACCGGAAAAGGACTCACCATACACCGTACCAACTGTCCGAATGCAGCCAAGCTGATGGCCAATTACGGGCACCGCGTGGTAAAGACCAAATGGGCCAAGAACAAAGAAATCTCTTTCCTCACCGGGGTGAAGATCGTAGGACTGGATGATGTGGGGGTGGTGAATAAGATCACCAACCTGATCTCCGGTGAACTCAAACTCAACATTGCAGCCATCACCATTGAAGCAAAGGAAGGATTGTTCCAGGGCAATATCAGGTTATATGTGCATGACAAGGAAGAACTGGACCTGCTGGTAAAGAGACTCTCCGCTTTGCCGGATATTGAATCCGTGGAGAGATATGATATGGAAGACGTTCCGGGGTAAATGCTTCATTTTCATAATGAAAATATTCATCCGCTTCCAATATATTTTTTTTATCTTGTCGCCCCGTTTTAGCCCCGACCGACAAACCAATTGGACCCATGCGTAAAATTTTGATGAGGCTTGCTGTCTTGCCGGTTGTATTACTGGTTTCGATCCACTCTTTGAGGGGGCAGAGCTGTGTACCCACCAATATCAATGGTACGATCATCAATCTTTTATGCAACCAGGTTTGTTCCACCCTTGTATTTCATATACCGCATTTGAAAAGCACTGAGGATTATGTATTATCTTCTATTCCTTACAACCCCTTTCCCTATAATACGCCGACCGGCTTACAGGATCCTAATCTTTATAATGATGATCAGTACAGTTTTTTGATCAACCTGCCTTTCACTGCCTGTTTTTACGGGCAGACCTATCCCAGCTGTGTAGTAGGTTCAAACGGTATCATGACATTTGACCCGGCCAATGCAAGCTGTGCAAATGCATGGCCCATTACGACGACAATTCCTTATGCCGGCGGAGCACCCTGTCAAAGTGCCACTACATATTATCCGAGAGTTTCCATTATGGGAGCTTATTCAGACCTTGATCCGCGAACCGTGGCCAGCCCCCCGGACCGGAAAATTCAATGGGAAGTCATCGGAACTGCACCTTGCAGAAAATTTGTGGTCAGTTATTATCATGTGGGTGTATTTGGCAATACCTGTGGAATGGCCACGCCCAATACCTTTCAAATGGTGGTCTATGAATCAACCGGTATTGTAGAAATCAACATTGAACAAAAAGCATGCATGTCAGCTACTAATGGCGGCAGAGCCATTTTAGGGATTCAGGACTGGAGCCAGAGCCAGGCGATTGCAGCCCCGGGGAAAAACAATACGGTATGGAATGAGAACAATACTGCTTACCGGTATACCCCCAATGGAGCCACTTCACGGTACGTGATCTCGGAAATGCTGGACCTGTCAGGCAACGTAGTAGCTACCGCCGATACGCTCACTACAATACCCGGAATGCTGGATATCAGGTTCCTGAATTTCTGTCCTCCCGCCGGGACCGATACATTTATCGTACGTACAAAATTTTCATCTTGTGATAATCCACTGTCCACGCTTGTGAGTATGGACTCCCTGTTTATCAACCATGTCAATAGTTTGAATGCCACTGCAACAACTGTCAATGCCAGTTGTGGGGCACCGGATGGGCAGATCACTGTTACGGTACCTGCCGGCGTGGGGACACCACCTTACACATTTGTACTCGATGGGGTAACCACCTTCACTGGCGCCAGTCCCCATACTTTTACCGGTGTTGCCGCGGGTCCGCATACAGTTGTTGTGACGGATGCCTCTGGTGGTTGTACCAGCACAATCAATGTTACAGTTAATACCAGCGGGGTACTCACTGCCACAGTAACAACATTGCCCACATCCTGCTTTGGTGTTAATAATGGGAGCATTACGATCACTTCTGCCACCGGTACGGGCCCCTATACTTTCAAATTAGATGGCGGACCCGCAGTTCCGGGAACAATACCCTTTACATTTTCAAATGTGAGTGCCGGCGCCCATACTGTGCAGGTCATTGATGGCGGCACAGGTTGCAGTTCTCCTGTAATAACTGTAAATGTCCCCGCCGGACCGGGTGTAAACGCCACAGCCACCAGTACAGCTACCGCCTGTGCCGGGGTAAATAACGGAACGATTACAGTGACCGCCAACACCGGCACACCCCCATTCACCTGGCAGCTGGATGCCCTTGCCCCTGTTGGCGGGGCCTCACC
This sequence comes from uncultured Chitinophaga sp., assembly GCA_964652845.1. Taxonomy (GTDB): domain Bacteria; phylum Bacteroidota; class Bacteroidia; order Chitinophagales; family Chitinophagaceae; genus JJ008. The sequence goes on along the minus strand of CAZZDQ010000052.1, from coordinate 14,928 downwards.
TTATACCTTCGTTAATGTTTCCGGAGGCGTACATACAGTAACGGTCACTGATAATCTCGGATGCAATAACCTGGTGGTGGTAACAGTCAATACAGGCCCTGGTGTGAACGGCACATTAAACAGTACCCCGACTTCCTGCCCAGCTGCCAATGACGGCACCATCACAGCTACAGCTACTTCAGGATCCGCACCATTCACCTGGAAACTGGATGCTGCTGCGCCGGTACCCGGCCCCAATCCGTATACATTCAACAATGTAGCGGCAGGATCGCACACGGTAGTTATTACAGATAATTTCGGTTGCACATTTAGTAGTAATGTCACAGTGAATGCAGGACCACCACTGGCTGCTACTGCCAATCCAACAGCCACTTCCTGTAACGGTGCTTCAAACGGCATGATCACCGTAACACCCACTAATGGCACTTCACCCTATACTTATTCCCTGGACGGAGGACCTGCTCTCCCCGGTGGCGTTCCATATACTTTTATGAATGTGGCTGCCGGTGTGCATATTGTTGTGGTCACCGATGCAGCAGGCTGTGTCAGCAACCCGATATCCGTTACGGTGGACCCGGGACCTGTGCTCAATACTACGGTCGTACCAACTGATGTACTATGTCATGGAGGAGCAACCGGTGTGATCACAGTTACTCCGCCTGCTATCGGCACGCCTCCTTTTCAATATTCCCTGAACGGAACAGTTTGGCAGGCCAGCAATGTGTTCAATGGCCTGACAGCGGGACCTTATACTGTTTATTACCGTGAAAGCAACGGCTGCCAGGGACAAACCAATACAACTGTGAATGAACCTGCTGCCATCACATCCAGTGCAACCACTGTTCCGGCCACCTGCAACGGGAGAAATGACGGTACCATCACCATCAATGCCAATGGGGGCGTCGCACCATTCAGTTATTCGATCGATGGGGGCGCAAACTGGCAGGCCAGTAATATTTTCACTAAGAGCGCGGGCATTTATACTGTCATTATACGTGATGCCAATGGCTGCACCAGGAATCAAAGTGCGACAATCACAGAACCTGCCTTGCTCACTGCGTCATCAATCACCAGCAATGCCACTTGTGACGGAGGTAATGACGGAACAATAACCATTACGGCAAACGGCGGAAACCTATTATACACTTATTCCATCGACGGCGTGAATTTCCAGCCCTCCAATGTTTTTAATGTCGGCCCGGGGAGTTATACAGTATATGTCACGGATAATTTAGGCTGTTCGGTCAATTTTCCCGCAACGGTCAATTTGACCAATAATCTTACACTGACCCCTCAAAGCGATGTGACGATCTGCGAAAGCAATTCCACGCAATTGCAGTTGAATTCAAATGCAACGCAGTACGTCTGGACACCGGCCACAGGCCTCAGCAGCACAACGATTCCTAATCCCGTTGCCAGTCCGACCACTACTACGCAATATATCGTTACAGCAACCTTGAGCCGTTGCAATGCCAATGATACGGTGATCGTGTTTGTGGACCCGGCGCCCATACCCAATGCAGGACCCGATGCATTCATTTGTTACGGGCAAACCTACCAGTTACAGGGTTCAGGGGGTGTTCAGTACACCTGGTCGCCTTCCACTTACCTGAGCAGCACCACGATCTCCAATCCCGTATCCACTCCGGCAAAAACGATCACTTATACCTTACAGCAGGTGGTCGATGCCAATGGCTGCAAGTCATTGATCACCGATGATATCACGATCGATGTCACTCCACCCATTAAAGTCAGTGTATCACCTTATGATACGGTAGTGTATGCCGGCGACCAGGTACAACTTTTTTCCAATTCAATTGCCACCAATTATGTTTGGTCACCTGCAACCGGCTTGAATAATCCGAATATTCAGAATCCAATAGCAACGATCGGCCCTGTAGGAAATGACATTCTCTACCAGGTCACAGCTTCTACCGCCGCAGGCTGCAAAGGGGAAGGGTATGTGAAAATAAAAATATACAACGGGCCTGATATCTATGTAGCGAAAGCATTTACACCAAATGGGGATGGACTGAACGATAAACTCACACCATTCCCTGTAGGTATTACTGAACTGAAATTCTTCCGCGTGTATGACCGCTGGGGCAAACTGGTTTTCTCCACCGAAAAGCTTCGTGATGGTTGGGACGGAAAACTGAATGGAGTGGAACAGGCTTCTGGCGCCTATGTTTGGATGGTGCAGGGCATTACCAAAAACGGGGTGATCATTTACAAGCAAGGTACTTTTGTGCTAATCCGGTAACCCTTCCGAAATTTAATGAAAACCATCTTGTTATCTTGTAAGATGGATTGATTTTTACAGGGGAATCCACTTTACATTCCCTTTTATTTTGCGTATTTTACAGCCTCATTTGGCTTGACCAGAAAATCATATCCACTTATGAAACTGCTGAGGTACCGGTTCCTGGTTTTGGTTGCTTTGGTTTCAGCTAAACTCTCCATTGCCCAGAGTTTCAATTTCAGCTGCACCCTGGATACTTTCATCGGCCGTTGCCAGGGCCCGCAATGCTTTACCCTGCAATTCAAGATCCCGGATATACACGTATCTTCCGCATCCTATACGGTAAATACGATTGGTGAAACGCCTACTTCATGCTTTCCCTTTTATGTTGCACCCAATGACCCCACCGGTGATTCTGCCAGTTTGAATATCGATGACCAGTACAGTAATGTGCTGGATATCGGGTTTCCCTTCCCGTTTTACGGGAATAATTACACAAAACTGATTGCCAGTCCCAATGGAATGTTGTCCTTTGATATCTCAAAAGCCAACCAATTTGCGCATTTCGGGATACTGAAGGATATCAACAATATTCTCAATGCATCGACCGGAATACCGGAAAACCTGCCCAGCAGTTTATATGATGCCGCCATCATCATGGGCCCTTATCATGACCTGGACCCTGCATATAACACTTCACCCAACAGGATCGTGGAATATAAAGTGGTGGGAACAGCCCCACACCGGCGCTGGATCCTCAGTTATTATAAAATGCCCCTTTACCTGATCCCTACCGGTTGCAACCTATTAATTGAAAATACACACCAGATCGTATTGTATGAATCCACGGGGATCATTGAAGTGCTGCTGCACAGCATGCAGATCTGTGCGGCATGGAACGAGGGTAGGGCCATGATCGGCATTCAGAATGCTGCCAGAAACCAGGCACTGATGGTGAATGGCCGCCATGCCTCCGATCCCCCTTGGGGAGCTATCAACATGCATGAATCATACCGCTTTATCCCTGCTGCCGGCGCATCGCTTTTCAGACGGGTTGAATTATATGATACATTGGGGAATCTCATCACCACAGGCACGGCCACCAGCCTGGGAAATGGGAAGATGGAAGCATCATTCCCAAATATCTGTCCAGTCATCGGCACCACCATCACTTATATTGTAAAATCAGTCTATACAAAATTCGATGACCCCAGCACTGAGATCTATGGTATGGATACCATCCGCATCACCAAGGGATCATCCACTGACCTGAATGCCACCGGTGCTACCACCAATTCAGGCTGTTTTACCCCAACGGGTACCATCACACTTACTATTCCCAATATCAACGCCAATCCGCCTTATACTTATGTGCTGAATGGCGGCGCGCCGGTAATAGGAAACAGCCCCTATACATTCATGAATATACCGGCAGGGAATGATACTGTTGTGATCACGGATGCTTCAGGGGCTTGCTCCAGCACCGTACCCGTCATTGTTCAAAAAAATAATGACTTAACGGTCAATACAGCTGTTAATGCCACAGCCTGTGCCACGGTGAATAACGGCATGATCACTGTAACTCCAACGAACGGATTCACGCCTTTTCAATACCAACTAGACGGATTATTGCCGCAAAGTGGCGGAGTGCCTTATACTTTCAATAATCTGAGCTCCGGCAATCATAGTTTACTCGTTACTGATTCTACGGGTTGTTCCACCAATTTACTTACTGTGATTGTCCCCATCGGACCCGGCGTCAATGGAACAACCAGTTCAACTGCTGCATCCTGTGCAGGTGTTTCCAATGGCTCCATTACAGCAACTGCCACAGCCGGCAGACCTCCTTTCAGTTGGCAACTGGACGGAGGTGCCATTCAACCAGGTGCCAGCCCTTATGTATTTTCCAATGTCAGTGCCGGTCTTCATACCGTGAATATCATCGATTCATTCGGATGTACTAAACAGATCAATGTAACAGTGAATGCCGGTGCAGGCGTGAATGGAAGCGCTGGTTCCACACCTGCTTCCTGCCAGGGAGTGAGCAATGGAACCATTACAGCCACAGCATCAGCCGGCAATCCGCCCTATTCGTTTCAACTGGACGGAGGGGCTTTCCTTCCCGGAACCAGTCCTTTTACATTTAATGGTGTTTCATTCGGGACGCATACAGTGGTCATCCGTGATATGGTGGGTTGTACCAAAACTTTATCTGTAAATGTCACAGCCGGGAATGGACCTTCCGGTACGGGCAATACCACACCGACCACTTGCAATGGCGCAGCCAATGGCACGATCACCATTAATGCCAATAACGGAACGGCACCTTATTCCTATTCCCTGGATGGAGGGGCATATCAAAGCGGCGGCAATCCTTTCACCTTTATGAACGTTGCTGCAGGCCCGCATATGGTCCTGATCAAAGATGCAGTGGGTTGTATCAGTAATGCCATCAATGTGAATGTAGGATCAGGGCCACCCCTGACCACCACTATTATCAAAACAAATGTATCATGCAATGGAGCTGCTACGGGTACGATCACCGTGAACCCGCCTCCCAACGGTGCTCCTCCTTTTCAATATTCCCTTGACGGCGTGAACTGGCAAAGCAGTAATGTATTTACCAATCTTATCGCCAATATATATACGGTTTGGTACCGTTCTGTAAACGGGTGCAGCGGTTCCCAGCAGGTAACCATATCAGAGCCCCCCAGACTTACTTCTGCAGTCAGTACGGTTCCCGTACGTTGTTTTGGCGAGAATAACGGGATAATAACGGTGAATGCTGCCGGGGGTGTTTCTCCCTATTCATTTTCTGCAGACAACGGTACCAGCTGGCAGGCATCGAACATTTTTAATGTAGCAGCGGGTAATTATACTGTCCTGGTGAGAGATGCCAACGGATGCATCACACCTAAACCCGTTGTCATTACCCAGCCTGCACTGCTGACAGCTTCGTCCCTGAATTCAAATGCCACCTGCGATGGTGGCAATGACGGCCGCATCATTGTGAATGCTTCAGGAGGCAATTTCAATTATCAATACTCGCTGGACGGTACCAATTTCCAGGCATCAAACCAGTTTAACCTGGCACCGGGAAATTATAATGTCACAGTAAAGGATGCATTGGGATGCCGGGCCATTTTCACAACGACCGTTGGTCTCAATTTCAATTTATTCGTTGATCCGCTTTCGCAAGTGGATATCTGCAATGGCACTTCCAAGATCATTCCCCTTAATACTAACGGAACCCGTTATACCTGGTGGCCTTCACCTGGTCTTAACGATACAACCGTAAGAGATCCCACGGCCAGTCCCGCGATCACCACAAACTATTATGTGAATGTAGTATTGGGCAGGTGCAATTTGAATGACTCTGTGATCGTAAAAGTGAATCCTGCTCCCATACCCGATGCGGGGCCCGACGGTGATCTTTGTTACGGCCAGTCCTATACTTTACAGGGTTCAGGCGGGGTGCAATATTTCTGGACGCCATCGATTTACCTGAATTCAACGACCGTAGCTGATCCTGTGGCTACACCTGATATTACAACGGTTTACACTTTATCGGTCATCGATGCGATCGGTTGTCATTCCCTCGTTTCCGATGCAGTGAAAGTCAAAGTGTCCATTCCCATGCGAGTGCTTACCTATCCTTTTGACACGATCGGCTATCCCGGCCAGCAGATCCAGCTGAACGCAACTTCTGTTGGCGTATTTTATTCCTGGTCACCACCCACAGGATTGAGTGATACACAGATCAAAAACCCCGTTGCTACTGTGGGAAATATTGGGGAAGATATCACTTACAAGGTTGTGGCCACTGATCCTTTCGGCTGCAAAGGCGAAGGATTTGTAAAGATCAAAGTTTCAAAAGGGCCGGCCGTCTATGTGCCAAAAGCATTTACACCCAATCATGACGGATTGAATGATATACTGAAACCCCTGACCGTTGGTATAAAATCCCTGTCTTATTTCAGGATTTATAACCGTTGGGGACAAATCATATTTTCAAGTTCAGCGCAAGGCGAAGGATGGGATGGCACCATGAGCGGAAAGGACCAGCCTGGGGGTGTTTATGTCTGGATGCTGGAAGCATTGACCAATGATGATAAATTCATCAGGCAGAAAGGGACGGTGATGTTGATCAGATAAAGAGAAAAGGTACAAGGTTCACGTTGCAAGGTTCGGGATTGATAAACTTATTCAATTACCATTATTTTTGCGGGGGCTTTATAAATCTATTCAAATTCAAGTATGGTTGATGTCATTCTGGGCCTGCAGTGGGGAGATGAGGGTAAAGGAAAGATCGTAGATTATTTTGCAAACGATTATGACATGGTGGCCCGGTTCCAGGGCGGCCCCAATGCCGGGCATACACTTTATGTGAAGGACCAGAAGATCGTATTGCACCAGATCCCTTCCGGTGTCTTTCACGAGGGGATCATCAACTTTATCGGGAATGGCGTGGTGCTTGACCCGGTGGTATTGAAAAAAGAATATGATACGGTTTCTTCTTTCGGGATCAACCTGGCAAAAACACTATTCATTTCAGAACGGACCCATCTCATCCTGCCCACGCACCGGGCGCTGGATAAAGCGGCAGAATTATCAAAGGGGAGCCAGAAGATAGGCTCCACGTTGAAAGGCATCGGGCCTGCCTATATGGATAAAACGGGAAGGAACGGGTTGAGGGTAGGCGATCTGCTCGATAAGAATTTTACTACGGATTATATCAAGCTGCGGCTGAAACACCAGCGTTTGCTGGACAATTACAATTTCCAGGAAGATATCAGCGCATGGGAAGAAGAATTCTTTGATGCTATTGAATTCCTGAAAGGACTCAATATCGTCAATGGAGAATATTTTGTACATACCAAGTTGAAAGAAAATAAAAAGATCCTGGCAGAAGGGGCACAGGGTTGTATGCTGGATATCGATTTCGGCACTTTTCCCTATGTCACTTCTTCCACCACTATCAGCGCGGGGGTTTGCAATGGGCTGGGTATTGCACCGCAATATATCAGGGAAGTGATGGGCGTCACCAAAGCCTATTGTACCCGTGTGGGCAGCGGGCCCTTTCCTACCGAACTGGACAATGCCACGGGCGAAGAACTGAGAAAGACAGGTCATGAATTCGGAGCCACCACCGGCCGCCCGCGCCGTTGCGGGTGGATCGACCTCGTAGCCCTGGACTATGCCTGCATGATCAACGGTGTGACAAAGATCATCATGACCAAGGCCGATGTACTGGACCATTTTGAAACACTCAGCGTCTGCACCGGTTACCGGCAGGAAGGAAAAGAGATCAATTTTGTGCCATTCCAGATGGAAAGATGCAGGCCAGAACCCATATACAAAGAATTTCCCGGCTGGAAGACATCCATTGATGCAGCAAAAACCTTTTCGGCCTTGCCTGAAGCCATGAAATCCTATATCGGCTTCATCAATGATTACCTGGGCATCCCGATCCGTTACATTTCCAATGGCCCGGGAAGGGAACAGATCATTCCGCTGTGATTGTTACGCAAACAGGCATTTGTACTTAAAAATTTATTTTAAAAATTTGGCTAATTAAAAACTTCGCTGAAATTTTACAGTATAATCCAAAAATTACTATGGCCTCAAAATCCGACAAGGAGAAAAAGTCCTCTAAGAAAACAGAAGCCGCTGCTGATAATGGTGCGTTAAAAAAACCCTCCCCGAAAACAAAAAAACAATCCGGAGATGAGGAGGATGAAACGGACGATGATGAAATGGAAGAATCCCCCGCCAAAAAACCAGGCAAAGCCAGCGCGAGAAAGAAAGATGAGAATTATGAAGACGACAATGAAGAGGATGTAGATGACAGTCCGGATGAATGGGAGAAACCGGAAGAAGAAGAGAACTGGGATCCAGATTTTGATGAATTTGATATTCCCAAATCAACGAATAAGAAAGGAAGCAAAAAGGGGGATGATGATTTCAGTTTTGAAGATGAAGAATTCAAGGAATTCTATACCGATAAAGAATATGACGACGAGGATGAAGAGGACGATTTTTAATGACCCACACTCCCGGCTGACTGCAACAACCATTTCAACGACTCATTAAGGATATCATTTTTCTTTTCCAGGAAAAGCCGCATCTTATCAGCCGGTAACCGCAGATCATATTTCCCGTTCGTTGCCATTTGTTCATCAAATGAAGGATTGTACCGGAGGAATTCCTGCATGTTCCAGGAAATATATTTGACAATGACGGCTGAATTGTACCGGCCGGTGATGGGCTGCAGCAGGGAAGCGGATAATTCGGCTGCACTGATATCCGGCTGGTTGTTATTGACCAGCCCTTTCATTTCATCCCTGGTCACGGTCGTAATGCCGCCTTCTCCCTCCATGATATAATGCGTGGCAATGAATTTTTTGACGTGGTTCATGGATTCAATGGGCAGGTAGTATTGCAGCAACCAGAAATCATGGCTGCCGCTTTTCCGGATCGCTTTATTGACATTGCCGGGCCCGCAATTGTAAGCGGCGATCACCAGCAGCCAGTCGTGATAAGCAGAATAGAGTTCAGTAAGAATGGCGGCCGCCACATGCGTGCTTTTAAAAAGATCCGTACGTTCATCCACATACCGGTTCATTTTTAATCCATGAAGGGCGCTTTCCTCGGGCATGAGTTGCCAGGGGCCCGTGGCACCTTTATTAGATACTTCATTGAATTGAAGATTTGATTCGATCACCGCAAGGTATTTCAATTCTTTAGGCAAGCCATGCTGGGCCAGGATATTATCCATCAGGTCAAAATAAGGCCGGCCCCATTGTTTCATCTTCATTAATTCGGGACCGTTTTTCGAGATATAATCCCTGACAAAACTGACGGCCATGGGATTCAGACGGGGCGCATGAAGGCTATCGCCAGTGACAGCGGTAGTAAAAAGATTTTTAAATTCTGCTTTCGGGTCGGTCCATAACGAAGAAGAAGAAAGAGACGAATCGCTTTTCCCTGACGTATCTGCCCGTATGATCCTTGTTTTCTCTTTATGTTGCTGCGCAGGGGAAGGTCCTGCAAAAACCAGGGCTGTAAAAGGGATCAACACACATATTTTAGTAACCGGTAACATTCCATTTATTTTATCCCGGAAATATTAGTTATCTGACTGCCGGCCTGCAACAAAGTTAACTCATCAAATTCTTTTGCCATGAGCTGTATACCGAATGGCATGCCATTACTGTGCCTGAATAAAGGCAGGGAAAGAGCAGGTAACCCGGCCAGGTTGGCCCATACCGTAAAAATATCTGCGAGGTACATCGCCACCGGGTCATTCATTTTTTCACCGGCCCTGAATGCAGTTACCGGGGAAACAGGTAAAAGAAGGAGATCATATGCTTCAAAAATGCTGTCGGTTCTTTCTTTCAGCAACCTGCGCACTTTTTGTGCCCGTGAAAAATAAGCATCATAATAACCAGTGCTTAAAACAAATGTCCCCAGGAGGATACGTCTTTTCACTTCCTTACCAAATCCTTCGGAACGGGTTTGTTCATAAAACCGGGCAAGTGAATGAACTTTTTTTTCCGTTCGGTAGCCATACCGTACCCCGTCATACCTTCCAAGGTTAGAAGAAGCTTCTGCCGTAGTGAGAACATAATAAGCGGGGACTACATAGTCAAGGAGATCGAATTCAACAGCCTCCACTATATGCCCTTCATTCTTCAGTTCGACGGTTAATTTTTTTATCGAAGAAGCAATCTCGGGGTCAATGCTTTGATGATTCAGCGCTTCCTCAACATAAACAAACCTGAATTTTTTCTTATTGGATGAGGAATCCAGGTTTCTTATCTCCTCTTCCTTCGGAGGAGGCCGGGAGGAGACTGTACTGTCAAATTCATCTGCTCCTGAAATGACTTCCAGCGTCAGGGCCACATCCCTGATCGTTTTACCGAAGATCCCGATCTGGTCAAAAGAGGATGCATAGGCGATCAGCCCGTGGCGGGATACACGACCATAGGAAGGTTTCAATCCCATAATTCCGCAGAAATCCGCAGGCTGTCGCACAGAACCTCCTGTGTCACTTCCCAATGCGATCATACACATTTCCGCCTGTACAGCTACGGCAGAACCACCGGATGATCCTCCCGCCACCCTGGTTTCATTCCACGCATTCAGCACAGGGCCGAAAGCGGAATTTTCACTGGTACTGCCCATGGCAAACTCATCACAGTTGGTGCGGCCGATGATGATGGCTTCTTCTGACAGCAGTTTTTCCACTGCTGTGGCGGAATAAACGGATTCGAAATTCCCGAGGATCTTTGAAGCGGCGCTTACCCGGTGACCTTTATAACAGATCACATCTTTAATAGCAATGATTACACCATGAAGCTTGCCCATGGGTTTACCCTTTTTTCTTTGTATATCCAGTGCAGTTGCTGCAGACAACGATTCTTCAGCAAATACTTCCAGGAATGCATTCAGGTGTTGCTGACGGGAGATCTGTTCCAGGTAAAATTCCACTGCCTGCCGGCAGGTCAGGGACTCATTCTTTAACAGCGCATGGTAGTCATCGACAGTGACAAAAGAAAACAATGCAGCATGTTTAGGTGTTATGCAAAAGGACGAAGAAAGGGGATCAGGTATTGGGAGTATTGGTGATTTCGTTCGTATGGTCCTCTATCTCTTTCTTCACATTGTTTTTAGCATCGTTGAACTCACGGACACCACGGCCCAGGCCGCGCATCAGCTCAGGAATTTTTTTGCCGCCAAATAACAACAGCACAACAACCAGTATGATAATGATCTCCTGTGTTCCCAGAACGCCTAATAAAAAGGGGTGAAGCATATAATGAATATTAGGTTGCAAAGATAATCAACAGTGTACAATCAGGGGGTAATTTTAGTGCTGTTTCGTTAAAAAGGGGAAAACCCCTTCTAAACTGTTCAACCAGTAGTTTTTCAGCTTATTCAGCGCCTTCTGTAGCCATTCTTTTTTCGCGGATCCGGGCGCTTTTGCCGCTTCGTTTGCGCAGGTAATACAATTTGGACCGGCGAACATGGCCGCTCTTGTTCACTTCAATGGATTCAATATGAGGAGAAAAATAGGGGAATATCCTTTCCACGCCTACGCCATCAGAGATCTTACGGACTGTAAATGTGGCTGTATGCCCACGACCCTGCTTTTTGATCACATCGCCTTTAAAAGACTGGACACGTTCCTTATTCCCTTCAATGATCTTATAATGTACAGTGATATTATCGCCGGGCTTGAATGCAGGCAGGTCCTTCTTTCCGGTCAGCTGCTCATGCACAAATTGAATCGGGTTCATGACACTCATTTTTGGGGATGCAAATGTAATGAATTTTGGTGATTGGGTTAATTAAGTTAATTGGTTTAATTAGGTTAATTGAGTTAATTAGGTACCAGCCCAGGGGAAGCTGCTTAATGGACTGACTAATTGGTTATTAGGTGATTGAGAAACTGCAAAATCATCAACACTAATTCATCTTCCCTTAATTAACGAGCAACATTCACCGCTCTTTTTTCGCGGATCACGGTCACTTTTATCTGTCCGGGAAAAGTCATTTCGGTCTGAATTTTTTGGGCAATCTCAAATGAAAGCCGCTCCGAATCCTGGTCAGTCACTTTATCAGCTTCTACGATCACTCGCAGTTCACGCCCTGCCTGGATGGCATAAGCTTTTTCCACGCCGTTATAATTCAGGGCCAGGGTTTCCAGGTCCTTGATCCGCTGGATATATTGCTGCATGATCTCTCTCCGCGCCCCCGGACGTGCGCCACTGATGGCATCACAGGCCTGTACAATGGGGGAGATCACATATAGCATTTCCATTTCATCATGATGTGCGCCGATGGCATTGACCACGGCCGGGTTCTCACCATATTTTTCCGCCAGCTTGGCTCCCAGCAATGCATGGCTCAGTTCACTTTCTTCATCGGGCACTTTGCCGATATCATGCAACAGGCCGGCTCTTTTTGCAAGTTTGGCATTCAATCCCAGCTCGGCAGCCATGGTAGCGCATAGGTTTGCGGTCTCACGGCTGTGCATGAGAAGATTCTGACCATAGGAAGAACGGAAACGCATACGCCCTACCATCCTGACCAGTTCTTTATGCAGGCCATGGATGCCCAGTTCGATAACCGTCCGCTCCCCGATATCCATGACCTGTTCTTCGATCTGCCGGCGTGTTTTTTCCACCACTTCTTCGATACGGGCAGGATGGATGCGACCGTCAGCCACCAGGCGGGTCAAACTTAATCTTGCCAGTTCGCGGCGTAAGGGATCGAAAGAAGAAAGCAGGATCGCTTCAGGCGTATCGTCAACGATCAAGTCGACACCCGTCGCGGCTTCAATAGCCCGGATATTCCGGCCTTCCCGGCCAATGATCTGTCCCTTGATTTCGTCACTCTCAAGGTTGAAAACACTGATGGAATTTTCGATGGCTTGCTCAGCGGCCGTGCGCTGAATGGTCTGGATAATGATCTTGCGGGCTTCCTTATTGGCTTTTTGCCTGGCTTCATCAAGGATCTCCTGCTGTGCGGCCAGGGCCTTTGACTGTGCTTCCTGTTTCAGGTTCTCGATCAGTTGTGTTTTGGCCTCCTCAGCTGAGAGGCCTGCGATCCTTTCCAGGCGGCGGATATGTTCTTCCTGGTGTTTTTCCAGTTCGGTGCGTTTGATATTGACCAGCTCTATCTGGCGGTTGAGATTGTCCTTGATGGCTTCATTCTCTTTGATGTGCCGGTCCAGGTTACCTTCCTTCTGGTTAATGGATTGTTCCTTTTGGCGGATCCGGCTTTCCGTTTCATTGATCTTCCGGTTCCGTTCGTTCACTTCCCTGTCATGCGCCGCTTTCAGTTGCACGAATTTTTCCTTTGCTTCCAGTTCTTTTTCCTTGCGGATGGTCTCCGCCCTGAGTTCGGCTTCCTTAATGATGGTCTGTGACTGGTTCTCGGCTTCTACTATTTTTTTGCGGGTGTTTTTGGCGAAGATGAACTTACCCGCTGCAAGACCCAAGAGGAGGGCTCCCGCTCCGATGAGGATATACAATATATTCGGATCCATGAATTATTTTGTTTAAGGGTTCTGAAATATCGCCCCAGCCGGATGAAGTATAGCTGAAAGGCAAATGCGCAAACGGCTGAAAGGCAATGTTTTTGTTAATTGACATCACGCGTAATGATTACGGTATGGGCGAAGATACTAAATGGAATGGAAAGAATAGGACCGGCTCAGGGCTCAGCTGACATATTTGTCAAGCATTTTTTCAATTTCAGTCAAATTCTCATGGAAGTCTTGCGCCGGTGCAGCAGGCTGAAGCGGGGTCTTCTCTGTGGCATTCCATATCAATACCATGGCGATATAGTCCTGCATATCCTTGCCTGCAAACTGCGCCCTGAATTCAAGTATCTTTTCATTGATGCCCCGGATGGTTTTGCGTACCGCTTCCTCATCTTCAGGCCGGATCTTGATCCGGTAATTACGGTCGCCGATGACGGCTGATATGGCAATTAATTCAGACATTTTTTGGAATTTTCATTTTCTATTCACTAAATTCGGGATGACATTTTAAGCCTGTCATCATCCACAAAACCAGGTATCCTCTCACCTAAGGAAACGACCAAAGCTTTGCAACATGTTCGTCAAAGTTAAGTCTTCCGTTTTTATTGATGCACTGCATCTGGAACTGAAAGCACCTCAGGGCGACGATTTCCGCGGCGTACTCAAAGATGATTCAGGGATCATCTGCCGGGTGATGGAGAAAAAACTTTCAAAAGACACAGAACATATCATCTGGACTGGATTGAATGACCTTCCTTACGGCCGGTATACCCTTGAATTATCGCAGGGGGATCATGAAGTAAAACTGGACCTGGTCAAAAGGATCTGAAAGTTCAATGGTGCAGGAGGGCAATGCAGCGGTCGATTTCCCTGATATACCCGCTGAGTGTTTTTTCAAATTCTTTTTTATCGGTTTCTTTCATGCCGCGGGTGTTTAGCTTGAGCAATGAGACCTGCTGTTTCATATCATCCAGTTTTTGTTCCTGGGCAGCTATTTTTTCTTCAGCCAGTTTTGCATTTTCTTTCAACTGCTTATTTTCCTTTTGCAGCTGGGTATATTGTTTGAGCAGGCGCCTGACCTTCTCTTTTATTTCCATGATCTGTTTTTCGGTGTCCTTCACGTTTATTTTTTTATCCTGATAAGAGTCGATCATTTCCTGATCTCCGCATGCAGTTCTTTTTCCAGGGCCGACCGGATCGTATTCATCCATCCGTCAATTTCCTTGTCAGTAAGTGTCTTTGAACGGTCGAGAAATGTAAAATTAACGGCCACTGATTTTTTACCGGCGCCCAGTTTTTCACTTTCAAAGATATCAAAGGGCTTCATACCTGTAAGACAGGACAGGCGTAACCCATTAATGATATCCCGTATCTCTTCCCACCTCGTTTGTTTTAATACCGTCATAGCAAGATCCCGCTGCACAAAAGGATATTTCGGTAATTCAAGAATGGCTCCAATGCCAGCTGTCGCAATCTCAGAGAGTGTGTCCCAGTCAAGTACTGCATAGTAAACGGGCTGTTTGATATTGAATTTCTGTAATAATTCTTTTCTAACCCCGCCCGTTTCGCCCAGCAGGTGATGTTGATACCTGAATTGAATATGATCTGAAAGTTTGGATGACTGCCCTGGACT
>CAZZDQ010000051.1:16830-19436 GCA_964652845.1 uncultured Chitinophaga sp. | reverse complement strand
CATTAATAATGATCAGTTGCCTGTTCAGCAATTCACTCTGCAGTTGTAAATTCTGGAGCATGGCTTGCAGCAGCATTTCCCGGTTGGGATTCACTGCCAGGTTTATTTTAAGGGATTGGTAAGAACTGTCCAGCTGGTTGAGATCGGTCACGAATCGGGTGTATAAATCAGGGTAATCATTTTTCAATTGCTTCAGTTCCTCCTGTTTGAGGCCAATGATCTCCCGGAAATAGCTGATTTGTTTTGCATAAGCGGGATCGGAGATCTCATTTGTTGTTTCAGTTTTAACGGGCGGATTGGTTACCGCAATAGAGTTCTGAACTGCTTTTTTAGGTACGGCCAGGTAAACTGTTCCGGCCACCAGGATGACACCGGCTGCTGCCGCCGCCCATTTCATGGAAGGATGCTGAAACCATTTTGCAGGTGCTGGGCCTCCGCTCAAATTTTTTTGGATCCGGCTGAACAATTGCGGATCCGGCTCTTCAGAATCAAAAGCCTGCCGGTTCTGTTCAATAAAATCTTTTAATCGATCATTCATCTTCCCCTCCTTTTTTCAGTAGTGCAATTAATTTTTGTCGGGCACGGAGGAACTGGGTCCTTACCGTGGTTTCACTGATCTGCAGGATCCCTGCAATTTCACGGTTATCATATCCTTCAAACAAGGAAAGACTGAGTACCGCCCGGTAGCCATCTGGTAATTGTGCCATGGCTTTTTTGATACTTTCCACTTTTAAACGGATGGGTGTTTCATCCGGGGTTTCCTGGTCGGCAATATCCTCCGTGGTCACTGAGTCGATACTTACTACCTGCAATTTCTTCCGGCGCAAATGATCAATGGATTTATTGATCACGATCCGTTTAAGCCATGCTCCGAAAGTGGAAGAATAATCGAATCTTTCCAACCGGAAAGCCGCCAGGAAGGCTTCCTGCAAAATATCCTCCGCTTCCGAAATATTATTCACGATGCGCAGGCTGGTATTGTACATAGCACGGGCATATTGCCGGTAAAGGGCTTCATAACTCTGAGCATCCCCTTCCTTGCATTTTGCAACCAGGGCATCGTAATGAACAGCGGCCGTCAGTTCCAATCAGCGGTTTTTATATTATTAAATACGCAACAATGGTTCAAATGTTGCATGAAGGTAAAATCTTAATTAAACCGCCGGCAGGTTTAGGATGACAGGGATAAAATAACTGATAAAAGGCGAATAGGGTTGTTTTGTTCTTGGGCAAGCTATAAGAGTACCCCTACTATGACCCGGACGAGCCAATACCCTAACTTTGCTTCATTCATAAGAACTAAATTCGTAAATCTTAAATCGTATACCTAAAATTGCATCATGTCTGCCCGAACTGATCGATTCCAAAGCCCGGATTATTACCAGCTTGATGAACTGCTCACAGAAGAACAAAAACATATACGTGAAGCCGTACGGAATTATGTAAAAAAAGAGATCTCACCCATCATTGAGGATCATGCCCAAAGGGCAGAATTTCCGCAGCAGATAGTGAAACAGTTGGGAGAGCTGGGTTGTTTTGGGCCCACCATTCCCGTTGAATATGGCGGGGGAGGACTGGATTATATCAGTTATGGATTGATGATGCAGGAACTGGAAAGAGGGGACAGCGGAGTACGATCCACGGCATCTGTTCAGGGCTCCCTGGTGATGTTTCCGATTTATCAATATGGGAATGAGGCGCAACGGAAAAAATTTCTCCCGAAACTGGCCAGTGGTGAATGGCTGGGCTGTTTTGGTTTAACAGAGCCCAACCACGGAAGTGATCCATCCGGTATGTTATCAAATTACAAGGATGCGGGAGATCACGTGATCCTGAACGGCGCTAAAATGTGGATCAGCAATGCACCTTATTCACAGGTGGCCGTTGTATGGGCCAAGGACGAAGAAGGAGAGATACACGGGCTTATCCTGGAAAAAGGGATGAAAGGTTTTTCCACACCCATTACGCATCATAAGTGGAGCCTGCGTGCATCTTCTACAGGGGAATTGGTATTTGATAATGTAAAAGTTCCCAAAGAGAATATTCTGCCCAATGTGAAAGGTTTAAAAGGTCCGTTGGGTTGCCTGACAAAGGCCCGTTATGGCATCGCCTGGGGTGTGACGGGTGCGGCGATGGATTGTTATGATACGGCCCTGCGTTATGCAAAAGAAAGGATTCAATTCGGCAAACCCATCGCTTCTTTTCAGTTGCAGCAAAAAAAACTGGCCGAGATGATCACAGAGATCACTAAAGCGCAATTACTCAACTGGAGATTAGGGACGCTCATGAATGAAGGCAAAGCCAGTCCTGCACAGGTGAGCATGGCCAAACGGAATGCCTGTGAAATGGCCGCACAGATCTGCCGTGAGGCGCGGCAGGTGCTTGGAGCCATGGGCATCTCGGGAGAATATTCTATCATGCGGCATATGATGAACCTGGAAAGCGTTATCACTTATGAAGGCACACATGATATCCATTTGCTGATCACGGGAATGGATGTAACAGGGATCAATGCATTTAAGTAAACGAAGGAATTAGGTTAATTGGGTTAATTAAGGTATTAAGGAAACGCCCAATTAGCCAATCCCCCAATTAACTCAATACCT
>CAZZDQ010000051.1:9122-16730 GCA_964652845.1 uncultured Chitinophaga sp. | reverse complement strand
AATACCTCAATTAACCAAACACCTTGCATATCTTCCTCATCGGCTTTATGGGTTCCGGTAAAACGCACTGGGGCCGCCGGCTGGGCGAAAAACTCAATATCCCCTTCTATGACCTGGATGAGCAGATCGTGAACAGTCAGGAAAAAACCATTGCGGAGATTTTCGCACAGCTGGGAGAAGAGCAATTCCGCCTGCTTGAAAAAGATACCCTGCATCTGATTACAGAAAGTCACCCAAGTTTTGTGATGGCCTGCGGCGGGGGTACGCCCTGCTTCTATAATAATATTGATTACATGAAATCCAAAGGGACCGTTGTGTGGATCAATACCAATCCCGAGAAACTCTTCCATCGCCTGCTCTCGGAAAAAGACAAACGTCCGCTGATCCGGGAGCTGACGGATGAACAGCTAAGAGGCTTTATATTCAAAAAGATCGGCGACCGCAGGATCTATTACAGACAGGCCAATATGATCGTTGATGAAGAGGAGCCGGAACTGGATTCCCTGATCAAAAATATCTTTCATGCTGAATAATTATATGAAAGCTGGTTCCCTGCTGGCAGGGATCGGCGTCATCCTCGGCGCATTCGGTGCACACGAACTGCAGGATATGACGACTGATGAAAAAATAATCCATTCCTTCAATACCGGCGTGCAATACCAGTTGTATCATGCGCTGGCCCTCATTGCAGTAGCGCTGGTATTCGATAAGCAACCGGTGAAATGGCTGCGCTGGTCGGGGTTTTGTTTCTTTATGGGCATTCTTTTTTTCTCCGGCTCACTCTACCTGATCACAATTTTAAAACTCAATAACAGCAATTTCGCCAAGCTGGCAGGACCGCTTACCCCCCTGGGCGGGATTTTATTTATTGCCGGTTGGTTATTCTTCTTCCTGGCCTTCCTGAAAAAGGAATAAGAATTATCTTATGCAAATTTTGCTACAAAGATTCAAAGACAGGAAATAACACAAGAAATCTTTGTGCAACTTTGAGTCTTAGTGTCTTGGTGGCGCAAAAATTATTGCCTCTAAACTATCTATCTTTGCATTCATGGCTAATAGAGTCAAACGGAAGAAAAATCCTGTAAAAAAACCATCCGGCACCGCTTCTTTCAAGTCAGAAAAGGAGCAAAAGATCGACCTCCGGTCACTGGCCAGGGATGAAAGGACTTGGAAAATCCTCGGGGTTGTTTTCATCGCACTTGCCCTGGTATTATTCATATCCTTCGGTTCCTACCTTTTCACCTGGAAGCAGGATCAGAGCATTGCTCGCCAGGGATTGACCTCCGTTATCTCGGGAGAGAACCATGCTGCCAACTTATTGGGCCGGTTCGGGGCTGTTATTTCCCATCTTTTCATATTCAACGGCTTCGGCATCGCCGCTTTCCTGATCTGCACTTTCTTTTTTGTGGTAGGCGTGAATTTATTGTTCCGTACCAGGGTATTTTCCATCTGGAGAAACCTCAAATATGTTACGGTCGGCCTGCTGGTCTTATCCGTATCGCTCTCATTTCTTTTTTCGGACAGTGATTTTCCATTCGGCGGTGCAGTGGGTAATTTCATCAACAATAAACTCACCGGTGCAGTGGGCACCATCGGCACCGGTGTGATCCTTCTGATCCTGGCGATCGCTTATATCATCTGGCAATTTAACCCTGCATTCAACCTGGCCGGTAAGGCGGCACGGAATGCAGGAAAAGAAATGATCCCTGGATCAGAGGAGGGATTTGCATCTGAGAAGACAGTAAATGAACTGTATGCAGTGAAAGAATCCGGTCAGGCAACGGGAGAAACCAAAACAGGCGCAAAACTCATTATACAATACCCTGATGAGGCAAAGCATGATTTGGAACTGGTAGAAAAAGAGGAAGAAGAAATGGAAACACCCACGCCCGAGACGGAGATCGTGCAGGACCTGATGCATACACATGAAGATCGTAAACAGGAGCAGGAGTTGGGTACTAAGGATATCATTCAAAAAACGAAACCGGCCTCTTCACTTGAACTGGAAATAAAAGGCACAGGCAGGGAGACTGAAGAAGAAAAAACTGTGGCGGAGAATCTTCAACCTTATGAACCGACACTGGACCTGCGGGATTATAAGTATCCCACCCTTGAACTGCTGGAGACCCATGGCAGTGAAAGGATCGTACAGGACATGAATGAACTGGAGAATCACAAGAACCAGATCATCAGTACGCTCAGCAATTACCAGATCGAGATCCAGAAGATCAGTGCCACGGTAGGGCCCACGGTCACATTATATGAGATCGTGCCGGCACCGGGCATCCGTATCTCCAAGATCAAGAACCTGGAAGATGATATTGCCCTGAGCCTGGCAGCCCTCGGCATCCGGATCATTGCTCCCATCCCGGGCAAGGGCACTATTGGCATTGAAGTACCCAATGTGCGCAAATCGGTCGTGAATATGCGCACCTTGCTTGAATCCGAAAAATTTCAGTATAATAATTATAGCCTGCCCATTGCTATCGGCAAAAAAATTGACAATGAAAATTATATTGTCGACCTGACCAGTATGCCGCACTTGCTGATGGCCGGTGCTACGGGACAGGGAAAATCCGTTGGTATCAATGCCATCCTGGTATCCCTTCTCTATAAAAAACACCCTTCGCAGCTCAAATTAGTGCTCATTGATCCCAAGAAAGTGGAACTGAGTCTCTATAAGGTTATCGAAAAACATTTCCTGGCCAAGCTGCCGGGCGAAGAGGATGCGATCATCACAGATACGAAAAAAGTGATCTATACCCTCAATGCGCTTTGCATTGAAATGGATAACCGCTATGACCTGCTCAAGGAAGCCGGTGCCCGCAATATCCGTGAGTACAATGAAAAATTCGTTCGTCGCAAGCTGAACCCGCTGAAAGGCCACCAATATCTTCCTTTTATCGTACTCGTGATCGATGAATTCGCCGACCTGATCATGACAGCAGGAAAAGAAACGGAATTACCGCTTTCCAGACTGGCACAATTGGCCCGTGCAGTAGGCATTCACCTGATCATTGCCACGCAGCGGCCTTCGGTGAATATCATTACCGGTACCATCAAGGCAAATTTCCCTTCGCGGATCGCATTCAAAGTGACTTCCAAAATAGATTCACGTACGATCCTGGATACCGGGGGTGCCGAACAACTGATCGGGAAAGGTGATATGCTCATCTCGCACCACGGCGAAATGATCCGGCTGCAATGTGCTTTTGTGGATACACCTGAGGTGGAAAAAGTAGTAGAATTCATCGGGGATCAGCGGGGTTATCCGGAAGCATTTTTATTGCCTGAATATATTGATGAAAAGGATATGGAAGCAAGAGATGTTGACCTGGGAGATAAGGATCCTTTATTTGAGGATGCGGCCCGTCTTATCGTGCAAAACCAGATCGGCTCCACTTCTTTGTTACAGCGCAGGATGAAACTCGGTTATAACCGCGCCGGGCGGCTGATGGACCAACTGGAGATCGCAGGCATTGTGGGGCCGAGCCAGGGCAGCAAAGCAAGGGAAGTACTGATCAAGAATGAAATGGAATTGCAGCAACACCTGAGCCTGCTATGACCATTGCTTAGCGTCCTGTTAATTCTATAACATATTGCAACCCAAACAGTTTCTTCTACATCCTATTTAGGTAATTCTGTTATATTTGCACCGTCAAAAAAGCCACCGGAAACGGATGAAAAACATTTTACTCCTTATCACCAGTTCTTTTGTCTTATTCGCTTCCGCCCAGACAAAAAACGACCCAGACGCCAAAAAGATCCTTGATGCGGTCAGCGCCAAATTCAAAACATTTACCACTGTACAAGCTACTTTTACTTATAAAGTAGAAAATGCTGCCGGCAAATCCCTTTCCAACAAATCAGGAAGCATCATCATGAAGGGCACCAAGTACAAGGTTGTTTTCGGCACACAGGAAATTTTCAGTGACGGTATTACTTCCTGGAATTATGACAAATCCACCAACGAGGTCACCATCAGCAAGCTGGATGCTTCCAGCGGAATGGTCACACCCCAGAAGATCTTCACTAATTTTTACGACAAGGACTTTCTTTATAAATATAACGGGGAACAAAAAGTAAACGGCAAAACCATGCAGGAGATCGAAATGACGCCCGTGGATAAAAGCAAGGCCTTTCATAAAGTTTATGTCCTGGTGGATAAAATCGCTAAAACCATTTACAGCACCAAGGTTCTTGAAAATGCCGGCAACCGTTATGCTTATACCATCGGTACCATGAAGACCAACCAGCCTGTACCTGATTCAACATTTGTCTGGGATAAGTCAAAACATCCCGGATGCGAGGAAGTAGATCTGCGTTAATAAAACCGGTCGCATCTTTAATGACTTTCAACTACTCTGAATTGCCCGCGACCACGCCTCCTGAATCAAACCTTTGATTAAATCAGAAAGTTTTTTCTTAAGAACAACAGCACGCAGGGATAGAACAAGAATAAGGGTACCATGTTTTTTATCATCCTGCAGGATCAGATATGGGTGACCCCGCCAAATCAATTAATATGTAGATATTAATTATTGATTGGCCTGATCTGAACATGATCCTAACATTTACCGGAATGCAGCTGTCATTGCATACTAAAACTCATAAGCATTACTGATCTAAATCATGTTTTAGTACGGTCATTTAATTTATTTTGTTGATTTATTATTGCATTTCTTGTTCATATAAATTCAATTATATGATTCTCTTCTCCAAAGCGTTTTTCCTTATTATATTTTTATTTTGTTTCAAACAAACTTTTTCACAGCAAAGAAAGTTTCCTTCGCCGGTATCAGCAGATGCCATCAGTAATCCATTAAAAGGAAACATACAGGCGACGCTTGAAGGGAAAAAGATCTATACGTTGTATTGTGTTGCCTGCCATGGTGTAAAAGGGAAAGGCGATGGCATAGCCGCTCCTGGCTTATCCAGAAGGCCGGCCGACCATACTTCCGATTTCGTACAGAAACAGACTGACGGCGCCATATTCTGGATCATTACAGAGGGAAATAATCCAATGCCTACTTATAAAACTACGCTTACAGAAACACAGCGATGGCAGGTCGTAAATTATATCAGGACCCTTGTAACCTCTAAAAAATAATGTTATGAGAAAAATTTTGTTCCCGTTATTGTTACTCTGTTGTTTTGGTTCAGTACCTGCACAAAATGAGAACAGTAACAACGCTCCTTCCTCAAATAAGGATGGGCAAAATAAGTTCGCTGTATTTGGCAATGCCGAAATGACCTTTGTATCCACAAAAGATAATGTCCAGTTCGGTGACGTGAACTTCAAGCCTATTTTTTTATGGAAAATCTCTGATAAGCTTTTTGTCGAAGCCGAACCTGAATTTGAGACCGGCGGCGGATCTCTTGATATAGGCCTGGAATATGCCAATATGTGTTTTACCGTCAGCAAATACCTAACCCTTCATGCGGGACGTTTTCTCCCTAAATTCGGCGCTTACCGCGGCCGATGGGGTGAAGGATTCATTAACCGGCTCGCGATCGACCCCGTGGGCTTTGGGGACGGAGGTATCGGTGCAATGAACGAAGTGGGGATCGGCGCCCAGGGTGGTTTTGGAGCAGGCGATGCCAAGATCAACTATGAATTCTATATTTCGAATGGCCCCATACTTTTGACCGATACACTGAATGCAGGCCAGTTCGAATATGAAGGGTATGTGGGGAACAATAAAGGCAAAGCCGTCGGTGGGAGGATCGGTATACTGCCGCTTACCAATTCAAGTCTCGAAATAGGTTATTCCTTTCAGCGTAAATCTAAGACAGGGGATGCCGGTTCTGCTTATGAGAACATAGGCTTATTCATGCAGGCGATTGACTTGAATTATTATACGCATCTCACTGCACTGCAAAGTGATTTACGGATCATTGGGGAATGGAAACACCAGAAAGTGGATAATACGACCTATTATGACGGGAACAACAACCCTTATACATTTGATAATTCGCCTTCTGCATTTTATGTAGCCGGCACTTTCCGCCCGGTTCATGTGAAAAACACATTCATACATAATCTTGAACTGGCCGCCCGCTATTCAGAATTTAAAACACCTGACGGCGCACCCTGGAGTGTGGGGGATACACACCAGTTTGCCATTTCACTGGATTACTGGCTTAAGTGGAACAGCCTCGTCAAATTCACTTTCCGGAACCAGAAGAATGAGTCTGATGTATTTTATGCACAGGTGATATTTGGTTTTTAACCATTAAATTTTAAAAAATGAAAAAGTACTTCATACTATCGATACTAACCGGTATGGTCCTGTTATATGGGCAAAGTTTCTTCAGCAGTTGTACCGTTTCCCAGAAAGTTCAGGCAAAGACAGGGATCCAGCTTTGGGGAGAAAATTGTGGCCGTTGTCACAATGCGCCGGGACCGGGGGAATTCAGTGCTGCCAATTGGGAGATCATTGGCAGGCATATGAGGATCAGGACTAATATAACAGAGGACGAAGAGAAAAAGATAATTGATTATATGAAAACTACAGCGAATTAGTATTTACTGTAATCTTCTATTGAGAACATTTTTGCCTTAACCGGAGTAGGGTTTTACACCCGATCAACCAGAAATTATAGCCGGGTCTTCCGAATGATTATTCTAACAACTCTTGATGAATGTATAATATTGACCAATAGGGAGTCAATTATTTGATTTATTAATCCTTGCTTTACCCTTTCGGGATCAAGGGCAGGTCCTGGCATCAGAAACTAATTTATCGCCCGTTTTAAGGCAAGGAGTTTCAACAGCAGTTCTTCCAGCAGATCCAGCTTCAGCATATTTGCTCCATCACTCAATGCTTTGGATGGATCAGGGTGTGTTTCGATGAACAGCCCGTCAGCGCCTGCAGCAATCGCGGCCCGCGCAATGGTAGAGATCATTTGAGGATTACCGCCTGTCACTCCTGAACTTTGATTAGGTTGCTGTAAAGAATGCGTGACATCCATCACTACAGGTGCATATTGCTGCATGATGGGAATATTTCTCATATCCACCACCAGGTCCTGGTAACCGAAGGTGGTTCCTCTTTCAGTTAAGAGGATCTTTTTATTCCCCGCTGCAGTTATCTTATCCACTGCGAATTTCATCGCTTCCCCGCTCAGAAACTGACCTTTTTTCACATTCACGATCCTGCCCGTTTTGGCTGCGGCAACCAGCAGATCCGTTTGCCGGCTGAGGAAAGCAGGGATCTGTAAAACATCCACATATTGTGCTGCCATTGCAGCTTCCGCTTCGGTATGTATATCTGTAATGACCGGAACGGAATATCTATCCCTTGCTTTTTTAATGATCTGCAAAGCTTTTTCATTACCGATACCGGTAAATGAGCCCGCCGAAGTACGGTTGGCCTTTTTGTAAGAAGCCTTAAAGATATAAGGGATGCCCAGTTTTTTGCATATTTCACTGACTTTCTCCGCCACTCCCATTACAAGTTCTTCACTTTCCACTACGCAGGGACCAGCAATAAGGAAAAAGCTTTTTTCATCATAGGACTGCCCCTTGAATAATTCTTTCAGAAAATTTTTCATTTGGCAAAGATATGCCGGAAGGCACAAGGTACAAGACCCAAGACACAAGAC
>CAZZDQ010000051.1:0-9022 GCA_964652845.1 uncultured Chitinophaga sp. | reverse complement strand
ACAAGACCCAAGACACAAGACTCAGGGCTTTGGAAAATAAAATTCTCGTTCAGTAAATGGTCTTTCCTGGTTTTACATTGTTCGATATAAGGCGGATTCACTGAAAAGATTTTCTGAATAGAATACGGATGTTTGGATCAATGACCGATCGCTTTCAGGAATTCTTCCTTTTTCCTCCTGGACACGCTGACCAGGGTACCGTCCCGCAATTCGATCTGTCCGCCATCCCCGCGGATATATCTTTTGATGCAGGACAAGTTGATGATATGTGAATGATGGGGGCGGAAGAACCGCTCGGAAGGCAGGAGTTCCTCAAATTCCTTCAGCGTACGGCTGGCGATCAGTTTGGGATGATGGGTAAAATGGATCTCGGTATAATTACTGTGGGCTTCGAGATAAGTGATATCCTTCAGATCAAAGAATAGCAGGCCATCCAGGGTGGGGACCGCGATCTTTTCAAGGACGGGACTGGCAAAAAGATTATGTTCAAGCACTTCAAGTTTTTTGAATTGGTTAGCGGGCTGCCCGTTCGCGATCTTTTCGACCGCCAGTTTCAATTCCTCGATATCCACAGGTTTAAGCAGGTAATCAAAGGCGGCGAACCTGATCGCTTTGATGGCATAATGATCGTAAGCCGTGGTAAAAATGATCTGGAATTTCCGGTCCGCGATCTTTTTCAGCATCTCAAATCCGTCCATCCCCGGCATTTCAATATCCAGGAATACGATATCTGGCTGCTCCTGTTCGATCAGCCGGATCCCTTCTTTGCCAGATTCCGCTTCACCGATCAGCCGGATCGAAGGGCAATAATCGATCAGCTTCTGCCGCAGGGCCACCCTGCCCTTCAATTCATCATCTATGATAACAGCTGTAAACATCATTGAATTTTTAAATGAACGGTCACTTTTGTTCCCGCCGGCAGATCATGATCCTTCAGATCCGTGACCTGTACGGAAGCCTTTGCTTCCTGGTTGAATAAACGCACCCTGTCACTGCTGATCTGCATGCCATATCCATTTGTTTTTTTTACCAAGCCTTCATTATCTGCCCGGGCCCTCACTGGCGGACGGCCTACCCCGTTATCAATGATCTCATAATTCAGCGTCCCATTTTGTTTCCGGATGTTCACGGTCAGCAGGCCGTTCTTATCCTTACGGTGGCGCAGGCCATGCAAGATGGCATTTTCCACGTAAGGCTGAATGATGAGCGGAGGGACCTGGTAATCACCCTGCAGCAGGCCGGGATCAGCATGTATCTCAGCTTTGAATTTATTCTCATTCCTGAACAGTTCCAGGTCTACATACAGTTGCAGGGTTTCCACGTCCTTCGATAAGGGTACCAGGTTCTGCTTGGAACTGTCGAGAATGTTCCTGATCAGTTTGGCGAATTTATTCAGGTAAACCGTGGCATGATATTTATCATTGCTCTGGATGAGGGCATCAATACTGTTGATGCAGTTAAAAATGAAATGAGGATTCATCTGGGCCCGCAGAGCCATCATTTCCGTTTCCGCGATCTTTTGTTTCATCTGCGCCTCGTGCCGGACTGACTGGAGCCTTCTCATGAAGAGGTAATAAATGAAGGTAACAGCAAGTATGATCAGCAGTATCCTGAACCAGGAAGTTTTCCAGAAAGGCGGAACGATCATGACCTGGAATGAGGTAATGTTGTTGTTTGCATTTTCATCACCCGCCCTGACCTCAAAAACATAATCTCCCGGATCCAGGTTGGTGTAATTCGCAACTCTTTTCGTGCCGGCATTGACCCAATCCTTGTCGATGCCCTTGAGCCGGTAATAGTATTTGGGCTCTTCCAGGCCTGAAAACCTCAACGCACCATATCCAATGGAAAGAAAATTCTGTTTGTAGGATAGTTTTACGGGAAGATGATTGAATAAAAGAGAGTCAATGGAATAATCTTTATCATATAACCTTAAGCCGGTGATATATACGGGGTATGATTCCGATTCCTGTTTGCGGAGATCGCCCGGATGAAAGGAGATAAGCTCTGTTTCCGTGCTGACCAGCCACCGGCCATCCTTCGTACTATAAAAATTACCCCTTTTAAAAGTGGAATTGACAATACCCGGCTCGATATTATAATGTATGAATTGCTTTACGGAAGGGAGATACTTATATAATCCGTAATCGGTCGTGAACCAGAGATCCCCGTCCTTATCTTTCTTGATATTGTTGACCGTGTTGGAGGGCAGGCCGTCATTGCCGGTGAGATGACTGAATTGTCCTGAACGGGTATTGAAAAAATTAAGACCTCCGTAGACCGTACCTATCACCAGGGTGCTGTCATTCATTTGTTCAATACATTGAACATTATTGCCGGAGATCGCATGCGGATCATTTTTATCCGGCATGTAAACATGGGTATAGGTCATTTTCACGGGATCGAATTCCTTGAGGCCGAATTCACAGCCCGCCCAGCAACGCTGCTGCCCGTCAATCAGCAATGAAAACACCTGGGAAAAAGAACGCACACCGTTATTTGCAGAATCAGTATAACTGAAAAACCTGTTCTGCAACCTGTCCCATTTGGCGATGGTGCCATTATAGAGTCCGAAATAAATATTTCCTTTCTTATCTTTTGCCATGCACCGGATGGTGAAGTTTTTCAATTCTGGAGGATGAATGGTATGTATCGCTCCCTTCACGGGATCGTATATATGAATATAACCATGCTGGCAGCCCACCCAGATCGTTCCGTCATCATGCTGGATAAAACACCAGGTCAGGTTCAATTCCCGCGGGATGGCAGGGAACTGGATATTTCTTTTAAAATGCAGGGTATGGTCATATACAGTGATGCCACCTCCCCAGGTGCTGACAAGAATATCCCCATTCATAGTTTCAATACAGTCCTGTATCTCGTTCCTTGGCAGCGACCGGGGATCGTTCTCATCATGATACACCGATAGAAAATTAGCACGGTAAGGATTAAAGATGCTGATCCCTTTATCCGAACCCAACCATATATTTTCTTCCCTGTCCTGGAAAATTGAGCCGATATTGTAATTATAATGGATGCGCAGTCCTTCCTCTTTTTCACCGGTCACCGGGATGAAATCATTCTTTTCCTCATTATATTTCAGCAAACCGGCATTGCGGGTACCGATCCAGAGCGTATGATGACTGTCCTCAAAAAAACAATTGACAAGGAGGGCGGCATCGGCGACCCTGTTTTTTTCCAGTTTCCGGCTGATATCGTTCAATGAATAGGTCTGGAGTTTTTGGTTGAAAGGGTCGTATTGATAGAATTGTTCGCCGCTGGAAGAGATCCAGACAAAGTTGCGGTGATCGACCAGTACCTCAGACAAACCCGAAATGGTCATCTGTTCAAGCAGGGGATGATGAAGGGGATTGAAGCCGTGTGTGTACATTTTCTTTGTCCGGTGATCGAACAGGCAAAGGCGGAAATCTTTTCCGATCATCCAGGACAATTGATGGACAGCATCGATAAAATAGGGGCCGCTTTTACCCGGTACGGGACAGGTACCGGGCACAAATACCGGGGATGTTTTACCATTTGCATGATCCAGGGAGAAAACACCCAGGTCACCGCAGAACCAGGATTGATCCAGGGAATCTTTGTACAGTTCAAAAGAGTAATCCGGGTTCCGGATCAGCTGATTGGGATCACAAGGAAAGAACCTGTTCTTTTCCAGGCTGAATTTTTCAATAAGATGGCTGACCCGCCAGAGCTCATGATGTTTCCTGTCGCTCAACAGGTGCGATTCGGTGATGAAAGGAATAGCAGCCGGATCATTGATATCATAGGGATAATTGACAAATGATGAACCGTCATAGCGCTGCATACCGTTGGGAGTGAGTATCCAGATGAATCCTCGCTCGTCCTGCGCAAGGGATAGGATATTGTTGTGCAGTAGGCCTGAAGACTGGTCAATATGCCGGAAAATGAATGTATTTTCCTGCTGTGCCGGGCAGTTCAAACAGTCAGAGAAACAACAAACCAATGATATGAACATGGCGCCATACCGCATATATGAAAGTTACTGAATTTTAAGGTGCAGCCGGGTGGCATGAGGCCGGCTGAAAATAGTTCATTGTTTGTTGCTGTTTTTTTCAAGGGAGTCCACCCTTTTTTCCAGCATTTCTATTTTTTTATTTTGCGATTCAATGATCTGTTCCTGCTCCTGAACCGCCTTTACCAACGGCACTACGAAACTTTCATAGCTAAGGGAGTACAGGTCGTGCCCGTTCCTGGGCCGGGTGATCCCGCTAAAATCATACCCGGAAGCAAGGGCAGCCTTTTCCACTTCCTGTGCAACAAAACCGCTGAATTTTATTTTTTCAATATCATATTTTTCAGGGTATTCGGGTGCTTCTTTATTACCTGTCAGCAATGCCATCGCTTTTATACTGCGATAGTAAGTAACGGGACGGAGGCGGGTAATGAATTCCAGCCCTTTTACATCTTCACTGATATTGGTTTTGATCCTTTCATCCGAAAAAGTGGACCAGCCCACATTGCCGCCATTCCATGATGTACTTGTACCCCCGAAAAATGCCTGGTTCGAAAAACCATTCAGGTAAGTACTATTGCCGATACTGACGGTATTATTAAAGGAACTTGAGGAAGTGCCGGCCCCTGATCCGAGAGCAGTATTGTCATTTCCATCAACATTATAGATCAAGGCATTATTACCTACACCTGTATTGTCATGCCCCACTGTATTATCGCCCAGTGCAGAATACCCGGAAGATGTATTCTGATAACCGGTGGTATTATAATACAATGAATAAACGCCTGCAGCCGTATTGGCATAACCCCAATAATTATAATAGAGCGCTGCAAATCCGTCGGCCGTATTATAGATCGCTGTACTATTGTTATATAGGGATTGGTAGCCGGTCGCAGTATTGCTGCTCCCTGAGGTATTGGAATAAAGCGCCTGGTAGCCATTCGCTGTATTGGCTTCACCCGCCCCGTTACTAGTCAGGGCAGCACTGCCCGTAGCGGTATTATAATTACCGGTTCCATTATTAAAAAGCGCCTCGTTTCCGATAGAAGTATTCTCATGCCCGGTAGTGTTAATGGCAAGTGAAGATGCCCCTGCAGCGGTATTCATGTACCCGGTAGTATTGGAGATCAGGGCAGAAGCACCGGTTGCCGTATTGGAATTTCCACTTGTATTGGAGTAAAGGGTGTTACTGCCTACAGCAGTATTGGAATATCCTACTGTATTACTGTAAAGTGTATTGCTGCCCAAAGCCGTATTTAAATTACCGGATGAATTGGAATAAAGGGCTACTGTTCCTAACGCCACGTTATCCCCGCCGGTCGTATTTGAATAAAGTGCCTTGCTCCCGATTGCAGTATTACGGATAGCATGGTAGGAAAGGGTAGCACCGGTTCCGTTGTAATACAGAGCGCTATCCCCAATGGCCACTAGGTTATTACGATCAGTGTTTTTTAATAAGGCTCCCGGGCCGATGGCAATATCACTGAACCCCGTATTGTTATAAAGTGCGCTGTCCCCCAGGCCAATACTCTTACTCGCAGCATCGATTTTACCAGACGGACGATTATTGATCCTTATCCGCAAAGCATTATTATCCGTGGTGCCGATAAAATTGGAAGAAGAAGTTCCGGCATTTCCGATGGTACTCCAGTTATTGGCAAGATTGGAAATGCCTTTCAGAAAGATCCAACTGCTACCATTATAATAGGAGAATGAACCAGAATCATTATCGAACACCAGCAAGGCCGCAGCGGGGGAAGCGATGCCAGCCCGTTGAGCGGCCGACATACGGGGAACCAGTAACCCTTTGGAACTGCTGTTTAATTCCAGTAATGATGATGCCGCAGGCGTATTGGTTCCGATACCCACAGCATTTTGGGAATAACCAGTTATGACGAATATCCCACAAAATATAACCAGGAGGAGACTGCGCATATTTTTTCTGTAAAATTTGCATCAATATTTTCAGGGTTTATGTATGAATGAGCCATTACCTGAAACGGGTGAGCCGGAGGAAAAAATGAATTTAGCCCTTACATTTGCTACACAATTTTTTCAATGCTCAAAGAAAGGATACTGGTGATAGGTGCCAGCGGCCAGATAGGGGTGGAACTCACCCTCGCCTTAAGAAAGATCTATGGGAATACCAACGTGGTGGCTTCCGACCTCCGGGAACAGAATCCCTTGCTGGAGGGCACCGGGCCCTATGTATCCCTGGATGTGATGAACAAGGAAATGTTGCATGTGCAGGTGATACGCCAGGGGATCTCGCAGGTCTATCACCTGGCTGCCATCCTTTCCGCCACCGGTGAAAAAAATCCCGGGCTGGCATGGAATCTGAATATGCAGGGTCTGCTGAATGTACTGGATATTGCCCGCGAAGAAAAACTGCAGAAGGTATACTGGCCTTCGTCTATCGCTGTATTCGGTCCTTCTTCTCCGAAAAAGAATTGCCCCCAGCAAACGATCATTGAACCCGTCACGGTCTATGGCATCAGCAAATATGCCGGCGAATTCTGGTGCAATTATTTTCATCACCGTTTCGGGCTCGATGTCCGCAGCCTCCGTTATCCCGGGCTTATTTCCTATAAATCGGCCCCCGGAGGTGGCACGACTGATTATGCCATTGAGATCTTCCAGGAAGCGATCGAGCACGAAAAATATGAGTGCTTCCTGAAGGAAGACACTTACTTACCCATGATGTATATGCCCGATGCCATCCGGGCCACGATCGAACTGATGGAAGCTCCGAAGGAAAAGATCTCCATTC
The DNA here is from genome assembly GCA_964652845.1 of uncultured Chitinophaga sp. Classification (GTDB taxonomy): domain Bacteria; phylum Bacteroidota; class Bacteroidia; order Chitinophagales; family Chitinophagaceae; genus JJ008. The sequence continues at coordinate 2,258 of CAZZDQ010000051.1, read as the reverse complement.
ATACATCATACAATATTTCTGCAATGAGTTTTTCCCCGGGTGAGATCGCAGCGGCGATCAAAAAACATATCCCCGCATTTACCATTTCCTATACACCTGATTACAGGCAATCCATTGCAGAAAGCTGGCCCCAGAGCATTGATGATACGGATGCCCGGAAGGACTGGGGATGGAAGGAGGAATTCAACCTGGCTACGATGGTGAAAGACATGCTGGCAAACCTTCGTGCCCCGGCAAAATAAGACCGATAAAACCACCGGGGCAGGCAACAAAACCAACTTTATGCAGGACGGGCCGGAAGACCATCTTGAACAGAATGAGCACCAGGACAAGCACACGCTTCACAAGCCCATGCGGATCATTTCACTGACCGATGGGGTGTTTTCCATCATCATGACCCTGCTGATCCTCGAGGTCAAGATCCCGAGTGCAAAATCAAAGGAAGAATTAAAGGGACAATTACTGTCAACCGGGTTCACCCTGCTGATCTACGTGATGAGCTTCCTGCTCGCAGGTGTGTATTGGATCAGTCATCGTGTTATTTTCAGTAATATAAAAAAAGTGAATACACTCCTGGTCTGGCTCAATATTATTTATCTCATGATCTGCTCCGTGATCCCCTTTGGAGCGGCCCTGCTGGCCAGGTTCCCTGATGATACCACCACATTAATATGTTATGGGATCTTCCTCGGTTTACTGGCCGGGTGGCGCCTCTTCATATATTCCTATGTGACCAATCACCATGAATTGCTGTATGCCCCGCTGGAGGAAAAAAGGAGAAAAAGGGTGATGCGGGTAATGATCTTTGCCCCTATCATGTTCTTCATGTCGATCTGCCTGGTACCGCTCAGTCATACGCTTTCACTGGTCATTTATGCGGTGACGCCGGTGATCTTTGCCACGGCCATCAGTATTGTGAGTAATATGCCGGTAAAACATATCAGTCCACCATCCCGTTCTTGACGGCGAACATCACCAGTCCGGCAGTGTTGCGTACGCCTACTTTTTCGATCAGGCGTTGGCGGATACCTTCCACGCTGCGGGGGCTGAGGAAGATCTGTTTGGCGATCTCGGCGGCTGTTTTTTCCTCACAGATCAGTTTCAGCACTTCCATTTCCCGCTCACTGAGATCGATATTCTGGTTGAAGGAGGGTTTTAAATTATTCTTGATCACCAGTTTCTTCAGCAGGGCTTTGTTCACCAGGTCATTGAAATAATAACCGTTCTCATGTACGGCATAGATGGAACGGCGGATCTCTTCCGGTTCCGCATTCTTGAGCAGGTATCCATTGGCCCCGTTCTCCATCAGGTGGATGATGAATTTATCGTCCTCGTACATACTTACTACCAATACCTTTACCGTGGGATATTTTTTGCGGACCTGCTTGGTGGCTTCCATACCATCCATCATCGGCATTTTGAGATCCATCAGGATCACATCCGGAAGAGAACCTTCCAGTATCTTCATCAGGTCCTCACCGTTATCTGCCTCACCGATGACCTGGAAATTGGGATCGGCGGCCAGGCCTACTTTCAGGCCTTCCCGGAAGATCTTGTAGTCGTCGGCAATGGTGATCTTAATTTTGCTCATGGGTTGCAGTTTTTGATTTGACCGGAACATGTATATTGATGCTGTATCCTTCGCCGCCCCTGTTAAAATGAATGGACCCTTTCAGCAAGATAATCCTGTTCTGGATATTTTTCAAGCCCAGCCCCTCTTTCTGGTAACGCAGTGCTTCAAACTGCTGCTGTGTAAGTCCTTCCCCATTGTGAAAAATGACGAGATTTAATTCATTACCATCGAGGGTGGAGCTGATCAGGAACTCCGTAGCACGCGAATATTTCAGGATATTGTTCACCAGTTCCTGCACCATGCGGTAAATACTCATATTGTCACTTTCATCGCCCTGTGTATAAGTTTCATCCAGGCGGGTCTGGGCATTAACGGAGATGCTGTCGGTTATTTTTTTGATGAAATGACGGATCGCTTCATTGAGCCCGAATTCTTTCAGGATATTCGAATGCAGGTTATGCGAGATACTGCGTACTTTCTGGATCACTTCATTCAGTAACTCGCCTCCTTTTTCATGGAGCGCCCGGTCTTTCTCGCTTAATGATTGCGCATTGATGCCGAAGAGGTGCAGGCGTGCGGAAGAAAGAATAGCGCCCACTTCATCGTGCAGGGTCTCGGCGATCCGGTGCCGTTCGTTTTCCTCGCTGCGCACGGCAGCGGAGATCAGTTGGTTCTGCTGTTCTTC
>CAZZDQ010000050.1:0-19873 GCA_964652845.1 uncultured Chitinophaga sp. | reverse complement strand
GCGAGCAACAAAAATGGGATTATGTAGGTGCAGCCTGGGCTTTGCGGGCATGGTCCTTATTTGAATCTACCCAGGAATATGGGGAAATGATCCTGAGAGAAGCATTCGACCAGAGCCGTCAGCAATTTGACTATGACCAGCAATCTGAGATATATGATTCGGTTCGCGCTACCTGCTTCCGTTCCCTGAATTATCTGAGCATGACAGGCGGCGGCATGAACCCAGCTAATTTCGCTAACAGTGATTATTATTTCAACCAGGGTGACCTGAACCGCTGGAAAAAATTCGTATACGGGATCCTGGCAAGGACCTATGCATATATCAGCAATAAAACCACCTATAACCCTGATTCGGTGATCTATTATGCCTCGCTGTCCTGTGCAGCCAATGCAGATAATATTACCTGCAAGTTTCAGAATACAGTAGGTGTGAGCGGGACCAAATGTTATTTCGGAAGTTTCAGAAGCAATGTCAATCAATCGAGCACGGGTATCCGCCAGTCCAAATTCATTGCTGACCTGATGAGCGGTAACAATCCCTACGAATTCATTGGTGCCTTTGATCCCCGTTGCTGGTATATGCTGCGGGAAAATACCAACGGAACTTTCAAAGGTTATTCTCCCTCCTATTCCGCCACCGTGAATCCTGCGCTGGTCGCGAATGATCAGCCCCAGAGTTTCATGGGCACGGCCTTTGGCACAGTAGGATATCCTTTCGTACCAGAGATTGGACGTTATGTATTCCGTGATAATCCCGAATGGCCCATCATGACTGCATCGGAAATGCAATTTCTTATTGCGGAAGCGAACATGCGTAAAGGACAGAATGGTGCTGCATTGGCAGCCTATACCAATGCCATCAGCCTGAACTTTGATATGCTTTCTTCCAATTATGCCACCAATGTTCCTGTTGGCAATTTAATAACACCTGCATCCAAGGCAGCGTATCTTGCAAATCCCAATGTGGTTCCTGCTGCCGCCAACCTTACGTTGACCAAGATCATGCTGCAGAAATATATTGCCCTGTTCGGTTGGGGATTCCAGGAAACCTGGTCCGATCTGCGCCGTTATCATTATGGCGACCTTGACCCGGCCACCGGCCGCCAGGTATATGCCGGCTTCGTGGTATTGTCAGGAACGGATATCAATTCCGGCCCTAATGGAAGCGGCAGTAACAATGGTAAACTGGTTTACCGCTGCCGTCCAAGGTATAATTCCGAATACCTGTATAATATACCTGCATTGACTGCTATCGGGGCCTATCCCCCGGGCAATGACTACCACACCAAGGAATGCTGGTTCTCCAAACCTTAATTTTAAACACAAACACTAATTGATTATGAGAAATAAAAATTTGATCTTCCTGGCGGGTATGGTGGCCGTTCTGGCCGTCTTTGCTTTATCCTGCAGGAAGAAAACAGCCAAAGATGTGGCGATCGAACCCACCACTTTTAATGACAAAGCATTTGTACAGGTATATAACGGTATCCTGAATGCGGCCCGAAATTTTGTATATGTTGATGCTGTCCCCGCCAACGGGGCTTCCCTTGCCTATAATGGAACATTTCCCACTACTCCCGCCAATTTTTCTGTTTTGAACGGGTACAGGAATTTCCTCGTAAAAGATACACTCAGTACCACCACTCAGGTGCCGCTTTCCTTTGCAGAGAACCTGCAATCGGGGAATTACTATACAATCTTCTTGTATGATACGCTGACCACGCCCAAGCAAGCCATCGTGAAGAATAATATCGTGATCCCCGGTGATACAACCGCGAGGGTACGTTTTGCCAATTTCATTTTTTCAAGGGCGGGTATCAACAATGTTGACATATACTCCCTGAAAAGGGGTGCAAATGTATTTACTAATATCCCGGTAACGACCGTTACCGATTATATCCCATATGCTTCCGCATTGACTGATACACTAACGGTCCTGGATGCAGGGACGCCCAATGTTCTCGCCACACTGAACGGATTCACTCCCACACAAAAAAGAAGCTATACCCTTGTATTTCGTGGCCGCTACCAGACCACCGGCACCACCGGCGTAGCAAGGCTATTGACTGCATTTGCAAGCAACTAAGAACCGCAATCTGAAATGATAAAGCCCCGCATGGCGGGGCTTTATTTTGAATGAAATCATTGAATATTATCTGTAAATAAATTGATGCATCAGGTTCTCTTAGCCATGATCACAAACCAGAGATTCAGCGCCAGGTAAGAAAGGATCATGATCCAGGCGATCCGCCTGTCAAATTTCAGGGCATGCTTTTCCTTATTGTCCTTCACAAGTTTCATGGACCAGGCATTGCAGGCGATGCAACTGAAAATATAGAATAAAGTGATCCCGTGAAGGGTATCCACGAGTGTAAAGGAGGTGGTCTCGGGCAGGGATGAATCAATGATATACTTATTACCGATGACTGCAAAAAGCGCTCCCACACTCAAGGCAAAGCGGGAATCAAAAGCGTCGGCATGAATGAAAAAACATGTGATGGCGATCAGGAAGGCAATATACATGCCCAGGAATAATTTCCAGAACAGGCCATTGGCATCCCGTTTTATAACCAATACAACATTGAAGGAACTGTAATCTGAATGAGGAGTCGTCATCTTTGTATCCCCAAAAGCCGTTTCATAAGGATGGGACGATATGGAAAGATTGCAACTGTCGATATCCCAGTCCCTGAGGGCAAACCTGGGGTCCACTTGTTTTCCCAGCGCATCAGGAACAAAGACAAGGGTCTTGGCATCGAACTGAGCGCTCTCAATGGACAATCGCAGGTGCTGCCTGTCAAAGGGAAAATTAATGATCTGCCATGAATCCTTCATCACGCACTGTACTTTCATCAGCATATAGACCTCACCCGTACTGCTGTCCACAGTAAGGTAAGAATTGGTGAAAGTCTTCGCCAGGGGCATTTCCAGGTTATTATAAAAATCGAAAGCCTTGTTTTTATACCGGAACCAGACCCAGAAAATAGCGCTGAATTCCCTGTCCTTGAAATTGATATCATGGATACTGGTAAAATAGACGCCCACCTTCACCGTATCGGGGACGGCAGGCGTTTGCGGATGGGAAGATTTGATCCCTGCAAAAAAGAAAATAACGCATGCAGCCAGTATCCTTTTCATAAACTATTTATGAAATTATATCCATTCAGTTTCCCAAAATAAAAATATTTTCCCCACTGCTTAATAAAACCTGGATACGTTTACATTTGAGAATGATTCTTTCAGTGCAGGTAAAACCGGGAAAGCGCTTTGATAAGGTCGAAAGGACAGGCGATCGCTGGGTCATTTTCATACGGGCGAGGGCGAAGGATAACCAGGCAAATGAATACTTACTTAAGTATTTGAGCAGGCTATTGGAGATACCCGTCTCTCGTCTCAGGATACACAGGGGACATGCGTCCCGGATAAAACAAATAGAAATAGAAAGTACTGCAGAATATGTACTGAATAAGCTAAAAGCGAATGTTGTAACGGATAAGTCAAATTAGTTCATCAGCAATATCAGGATCACGCATACTCTTCCTTCGCCGTCTTGCTGTACTCATCGATCAGCTTGCGCTGGATCTCGAAAGGTACCGGCTCATAAGCCAGGAAACTCATTTTGAATTTGGCCCTTCCCTGGGTGATGCTACGCAGGGAAGAAGAATAACCTTCCATTTCACTCAGCGGCACTTTGGCCAGCACTTTTTGAAAATGGCCCTCATTATCGATCCCTTCCACGATGGCCCGGCGGCTCTGCAAATCGCCCATCACGGAACCAGTTAAATCATCGGGGCATAATACTTCGACATGGTAGACTGGTTCAAGGATCTGTGGATCGGCCTGCTGGAAGGCATGCCGGAATGCCTGCAATCCGGCAATCTTAAAGGAAATATCATTGCTGTCGACAGGGTGCATCTTGCCGTCATAGATACAGACCCGTATATCCCTTGCATAAGAGCCGGTAAGCGGGCCATTATGCATCTTTTCCATGATGCCTTTGAGGATGCTCGGAATAAACCGTGCATCGATTGCACCCCCTACGATACAATTGTAGTAAACCAGTTTTCCACCCCAATCCAGTTCAAAGGTCTCCCGGCCCCTCACCGTCAGGTCCGATGGTTCAGGCATACCCTCATACCAGGGTTCGATGCGCAGGTACACTTCCCCGAACTGTCCCGCTCCCCCGCTTTGCTTTTTATGGCGGTAACTGGCATCTGCAGACTTGCGGATCGTCTCCCTGTAAGGGATCCTGGGTTTGATGAATTTGATCTCCTGTTTATGCTGGTGCTCGATCTTCCATTTAGCAACAGCCAGGTGCATATCACCCTGGCAGTGGATCAGGGTTTGCTTCAATTCAGGTGAAACCTCAATTTGCAAAGTGGGATCTTCTTCCTTTAATTGATGCAGGGCTTGCGAAAGCTTTTCCTCCTCCCCTTTCTTGAGGGGCTCGATGGCCACCGTCATATTGGCGGGAGGGAATTCTATCTGGGGAAGTTCATAATTCTTTCCCCTTGCATGCAAGGTATTATTGGTATGGGTATTCTTCAGTTTCAGGGTGGCACCCATGTCTCCTGCTGTGAGTTCATTCACCACCGTTCTTTTATTGCCTTCCACCAGGAAGAGCTGGTTGATCTTTTCATTCACACCGGTGGTCTCATTCTCAAGCTCCATGCCGGTCTTTATCGTCCCGGAATATACTTTGAAAAAGGAAAGCTCCCCTACATGTGGTTCGGAAATGGTTTTATAAATGAAAATGCAGGCCGGGCCGCTGGGGTCGGAGGACAACGAGTCGCCGCTTTTTGTTTTTTGTGGCGGCATCTCATTCGCACTGGCGCATACATTATCGATAAAGCCCATCAGCCGGCCGCTGCCCATATTCCTCGCAGCCGATAAACAGAAAAGGGGAAAGATATCATGATGGATCATGGCGCTCTTCAGGCCGGTCTTCATTTCATCTTCGTCCAGTTCACCCTTATCGAAATACTTTTCCATCAATGTCTCGTCATTGCTGGCAATGGCTTCAATGAGCTCTTTGTGCAGAACTTCTGCTTTCGCTTTTTCATCTTCAGGGATCGGTAGTTTTTCAGGCTTGCCCCCGCCATCTTTGAAAGCGTACATAACCATGCGGAGCACGTCAATGATCTCATGAAAACCGGGGCCCGCCTGCCGGGGATACTGTACCGCTACTACATTGCTGCCGAAATGCGCCTTGGCTTCCCGCACGGTCTTATCGAAATCGGCATTGTCATCATCCAGCTTATTCACGGCAAAGATCATGGGTGTTTTGAATTTTTCCGTGTAATTCCAGATGATATCAGCCCCCACTTCCACCCCTGATACGGCATTGAGCAGCAGGATACCTGTATCAGCTACGCGCAGGGCCGAGATCACTTCACCCACAAAATCATCATAACCGGGGGTATCAATGATATTGATCTTATAGCCCCGCCATTTGGCATGCAGGAGCTTGCTGAAAATAGAATTACCACGTTCCTGTTCCAGTTCGTGGTAATCTCCTGTTGTGTTCCGCTCCGCGATAGTACCGCGGCGGGTAATGACACCCGCTTCATAGAGCATGCACTCCGCCAGGGAAGTCTTGCCAGAACCGGCATGGCCCAGCAGGACAATGTTTTTTACATGAGAGGTATCAAATTCAGGCATTGCATTTCATTTTGAAATGAATAATCATTTGGATCTAATGGGTGTGGAAAGTAAACAATTTAGGGGTAATTCCGTAACTGCTCAAAGATAGACTTTTATCATAACCTGTCCCTGTCTCGGGAAGGGGCATGATAAAATAAGATCGGAACCGCTAAATCGTACTGCAATTAGCCGGGAACCTGGCCCAGGAAATCGTTGAAGTCAGCCTGCAATACCTGCAAAGTATTTTTGAGGTTCACCAGCTCATGCTGAAGTTCTTCATGGCGCTGCAGGCTGTCCTCATTGGCATTGCCATTGAAAGCGGACCGCTCAAAATTGATCTTGCGGTCATGCGCCTTGATGGATTGTTTGAGGTCATGTATATTAATAAGCTGGATATGAAACTGGTTATGCAGGCGTTCTACTACCAGTAACTGGTCTTTTGTGAGGGATAGGCCGGCAACCTGCCTGAGTTTAACTTCATTCGTATTGAACTCATCACGAAGATGACGAAGCTGCTCCCGCCAGGCATTGCATTCGGCCGAAAGCTGTGAGATATCTACCTGAACCATGGCATTTAAAATTTAAAAAATGAATGAATAATATATGCATTTTCAGGGGTTCAGGACGGTCGGAAAGCCATGAGTAAGGTAAAGCCAATTTCTGAGAATTCAAATAATTGGCCATTTTTTTTAACAAAAAGAAATGCACATCATCTCATCTTTACGTGCGGCAAGAAGTGATTTCGGGCATCGTAATTCTCCTAAAATATTTAAATTGCCAGTCCCAATGATCGCCCGTAATACGATACAGCAGATCCTGAGCCGGCTCGATATCACCGAGGTCATCGGGGGTTTTGTGAAACTGAAAAAAAGGGGCGCCAATTATATTGGCCTCTGCCCTTTTCATAATGAGAAGACCCCCTCTTTTATTGTTTCCCCTTCCAAGGAGATCTACAAATGCTTTGGCTGCGGCCGCAGCGGCAATGCCATCAGCTTCCTGATGGAACACGAAAAATACAGCTACGTGGAGACCCTTCGCTGGCTGGCCAATAAATACAACGTTGAAGTGGAAGAAACCTTCCAGTCCGACGAGGAAAAGCAAAGCCAGTTAACAGCCGACAGCCTGTATATCATCAATCATTTCGCACAGGAATTCTTTTCCCGTCAATTATTTGAAACGGAAGAAGGGCGTGATATCGGCCTTAGTTATTGTCGTGAAAGGGGATTCAGGGAAGACATCATCAAAAAATTCCAGCTTGGTTATTCCCCTGAGAAAAAGGACAGTTTTGCAGCCGAAGCCATTGCCCGTAAATATAATCCTGAACTCCTGCTCCGTTCGGGCCTGGTGGTAAAACGAGGTGAAGAATGGATGGATAATTACAGGGGCAGGATCATCTTTCCGATCCATAATCACAGCGGGAAAGTGATCGGCTTTGGTGCCCGGGTCCTGAAAAGCAATGACAAGTCACCAAAATATATCAATACCCCCGAGAATGAGATCTATGTGAAAAGCAAGATCCTGTATGGATCCTATTTTGCCCGCCAGGCCATTGATAAGGCTGATGAATGCCTGCTGGTGGAGGGCTATACCGATGTGATTTCATTACACCAGGCTGGTATTGAGAATACAGTAGCCAGTGGCGGTACTTCACTCACTACCGAACAACTTCGCCTGATCAGGAAATACAGCCATAACCTCACGATCATTTATGATGGGGACCCCGCCGGGGTAAAAGCGGCGCTTCGCGGGCTGGACCTGGCCCTGGAAGAAAGCCTGAACGTAAAACTCGTGTTGCTGCCGGATAATGAGGACCCCGACAGTTATGTACACCGTATCGGAGCTGCCGCTTTCCGTGAATTCATTCAGCTCAATAAAAAAGATTTCCTGCTTTTCCAATTGGAAGTGGCAATGCGTGAAGCGGGGAATGATTCGAACAAAAAAGCCGAAGCGATCAACCGGATCGCGGAGAGTATCTCGCGGATCAATAAGGCTGAGGACTTCACACGCCAGCAGGATTATATCAAACAGTGCGCCCAGGTCATGAAAATCGATGAAAGCGGGTTGCATACCCTTGTCAATAAATTCATCCGGGAACGGCTTGCCGCACAGGAGAAAAAATTACCGGCCGAAGAAAGAAAGCTGACCGAGGAGAATATTTCAAAGGCGGCTGCCACCGGCTATGATGATGCCACTTTCGAATTATTGTTCAGGGATGAAATGCAGGAAAGGGAATTTGCCCGTATCCTGCTGGAATACGGTGCGCGGCAATGGAATGAGCAGACAACCGTGGCGGAATACCTTTTCACGGAAATGATGGATGAAAGCCTGATGGATAATAAAGAGATCCTGCGGCTGGTGATCCAGTATCGCGCTGTCAAAGGCGAAGAAGCAGCACCTGACCTGAAAAATTATTTTATCTATCATACGGACCCTGCCATCAGTTCCCTGGCCGTATCGCTGCTGAATTTTCCTTACCAGGAAAGCGAAAGGTGGAAAAAGGAATTCAGTGAAGGGGCCGGTTACCGCGCGGAATTGTTTGAAAAGGATTACCATGAATTCATCAGCATTGCAAAGGACAAGGAAGGGAAACTGACCGGTTATCTCAATAAAATGGAAGATAAAATGCACGATGAAACGGAATCGGCGCTGAACTACCTGAAGTTGAGAAAACTGCGCAAAATGCTGCTCGAAAACCAGCAGGACATGGAGAAAGAGCACAGCAAGGCAGAACAGATCGTGTTGGACCAGACCCATCGCCACCTCAAGGAACTGGAGATCGAACTGATGCGCAAGACCGGGGCGGTCATCGTAAAATAAACTTCTGTAACAGCATATCACTGTAGGAATGACGGATAAGGTCCTCGTCCCTGATAGCCAATGCCCGGAGATAATGTTCGCATTGCTCCTTCAGTCTTTCCCTTGCCAGGTCTGCCTTTACATTACCTGCCTCTATTTCAACAAATGAACCAAGCCCCTCCACTGTATCAATATGGAATTTCACGTTTTCGAGATAATAGATCTCTCTTTTCTTTATTACGGTGACCAGGATGCCGAGTGAATCAGCCAGCATCAGTTTCAATGAAGCAGGGTCATCAGTTTTCACCAGGGAGAAATGGGAATCTTTGGGGCCGGGATCATCATTCCTTTCATAATAGATCAGGTTATTCTCGATCTTGCCTTGCCTGAGTTTGAGTCTTCCTTTGTTCACTTTAAAATAGGTGTCCGTTTGTTCGTCGGTGCCGGTAAAATCGGCCCCCTGGTTTATTAAATATTGTCTCACATACTCAGGATGACGGCACCGGGCCTTTATTTCTACATTCAGAAATGCCATGCAGAAAGATTATGATGGGAAGATAAAAAATCAGCAGCAGCATACAGCAAATAAAAAAGGTTTGTTGTTCGTAAAAACAACAAACCTTGGATGATTTAAATCTGATGCTTAACCGGCCACTGCGAGCGCTTCCCTGTTCCTTTTGGAAGCGAGGTCTTCGTGGCGGGGACTGCAGCATTTGGCAAAGCGCATTGCGGCCCATACATGGTCGAGGTCCACCCTTTCAGAGCTTTCATAACCCTGGCCGGTCAGGTGGTTCCAGCTGCGTTCCCGGTTCAGATCAGTCACAATTTTGGAAGTCACTTTGGGATAAGCCACCCAAAGTTTGGTTTCGTCCTTTAAGGCAGGGATAACTTCCTTAAGGATCCCGTTCAGCTGGTTTTCGCTTACAGCAAACACCAGTGCAAAATCGATCCTCCTGCTTCTGAGCAGCGGGGTCATGTTTTTGGCGAAGGAAAGTTTGCTGAACTGCTTTTCAATTGAAGAAGGGAGACCCTGGATTAAAAGACTTTTTTCGTCGGTAAGTTGCAACTTTTCAAACAGCGTTTGTGGCATACCTGTACTCGATTTTAGTGGTTTCTGCGAATGGCAGGCACGGTTGCCGGTTCACAGCGTTCTCAATTGCGGGACTGCAAAGATAATACAAAAAAATTCCATATTAAACAAAATCGGCACAAAAAAATCCTGTCACTGAAAACGGCAACTTTTTATGAAAATCATGTGAATTAATTGTGCACAGGCTTGTAATAACTCAGTGCCTCCTGCATATAGCCTTTGAGTCTTTCGATCCTGTTATCCTCACTGGGATGCGTGCTTAAGAATTCAGGCGGTTTCTGTCCTGCAGAAGTTCTTTCCATCCGCTGCCACAGCGGAATGGCTTCCTGCGGATTATATCCTGCCATGGCTGCCCACCAGAGTCCATAATGATCGGCCTCATATTCATCTTTCCGGGAAAAAGGAAGGAGCACACCCACATTGGCTCCTACCCCATAGGCGGTCAGGAAAAGATCCTGTGTTTCTTTTGGTTTGGTTGCAAGCGCTGCCGACAATGCAACGCCACCTAACTGAGCGACCATGCTCTCACTCATCCTTTCATTACCGTGCTGGAACAAAGCATGTGTAACCTCATGGCCAATCACCACGGCCAGCGCCGCTTCATTCTGCGTATACGGCAATAAGCCAGTATACACAACTATTTTTCCGCCTGGCATGCACCAGGCATTGGCTTCCTTGCTGTCGACAAGATTATATTCCCATTTATAACCATCCAGTGATGCGTTCATACCCTTGCTTGTATAATAGCCCGATACAGCTTGCGCAATGCGGTTGCCTACCCTCCGAACCATTTCCGCGTCGCGGTTAGTTGAACTTGAAACGATCTTATTTGAACTCAGGAACTGGGTGTATTGCGTCGAGGCATATGCCTGCACATCTGATTCTGGCAATAAAGTGAATGTTTTACGGCCGCTGATCGGGTTTTTATGACAACCCGCCAGCATTATTGTACAGGCTGCTCCGAAAAAAAATTTCCATTTCATTGTTCTGTGTTTAGGCAGTTACTGCAATGATTGTACCATACGGATTTAAAACCAGCGTGAATCCCTCTATTGATCAAAAGATGGCAGGGATTAAACCCGGTTACGCCTGCGCTCACGCCGCCTGTCGCGGTATTTTAAGATGGGAACCTTACTTTCATTTCCTTTCAGCAGCCGGTTTATATTTTTCTGATGCGTCAACAGGATCACCAGGGCCACGGCAATGGCAAAGACCCGGTAGGTCGTATTACTCACATTAAAGATCACCAGGATGAATATCGGGAAGGCGATACTGGCCATGATGGAGCTGAGAGAAACGAAACGTGTCAGGTAAAGCACGAGGATAAAGACCCCCACGCATCCCAGTGATGACCATGGTGAAATGCCTACCACCACACCGAATAATGTGGCTACTCCCTTTCCGCCTTTAAAGTCGGCCCACAAAGGGAAGATATGGCCGATAATGGCAGCAAAGCCAAGGCCAAGCTGGAGGTTCTGGAGATTGATCTCGTTGGTGGAATATTCAGGTACAAGCAGGGAAAGTTTGACGGCCAGGATACCTTTGAAAATATCAAAGAGCATGACAATAGTGCCCCATTTAGGACCCAACACACGATACACATTGGTAGCGCCTGCATTGCCGCTACCGTATTCCCTGATATCGATCTTAAAGAAATATTTGCTGATCCAAACCGAAGTGGGGATACTGCCAATCAGGTAAGCCAGGATAACCAGCAGGAGTTCATTCATAGAAAATGAAAAGATATCAAAGTTAAGCCAATTAAGGCTGCTTTCAGCAGATTTTTCCCTTCAAAAAATAGTAAAAAAGCCTTCGTTTTGAAGGCTTTTGCGGAAAACTTATTTATTAGTGTTGCGTAGGGGGCTGTTGTTCTCTGGGTTTATACTCAGGCTTGGGAATTAAAGCTTTTCTAGACAATTTGAACTTGCCGGATTTCGGATCCGTTCCGATCAGTTTTACTTTGATCACATCACCTTCTTTCAAAATGCCATCCAGTGTTTCCAGCCTCTTCCAGCTCACTTCACTGATATGCACCAGTCCCTGTTTGCCGGGAAGGAATTCTACAAAAGCGCCGAAAGGCATGATCGATTTCACGGTTGACTCATATACATCTCCCACCGTTGGTACGGCCACGATACCCTTTACCCAGGCTTCTGCTTTCAGAACGCCTTCCTTCTCCGTTCCGAATATGCTCACTTCGCCCATGTTATTGATCTCTTCGATATTAATAGTGGTACCGGTCTCCCGCTGTATCTCCTGTATCACTTTCCCGCCGGGCCCGATCACAGCGCCGATAAATTCCTTATCGATGAACATCTTCACCATTCGCGGTGCATGTGGTTTTACATCTTCCCTGGCTTCGGGCATGCTGGCATACATGGCATCCAGGATATGCATCCGGCCCTTGCGTGCCTGCTCCAGCGCTTCACGCATGATATCCATGCTGAGCCCATCCACTTTAATATCCATCTGCACGCCGCAGATACCGTCACGCGTGCCCGTGACCTTGAAATCCATATCTCCAAGGTGATCTTCATCCCCTAATATATCCGTGAGAATTGCATATTTGCCTTCACTGGTAATTAATCCCATCGCCACACCGGATACGTGTTTGGGTATGCCCACGCCGGCATCCATCAGTGCCAATGAACCGGCACAAACAGTGGCCATGGAAGAGGATCCGTTTGATTCCAGGATATCGCTTACAATTCTGACGGTATAGGGAAAATCACCTCCCGGCATCATCTGTCTGAGCGACCGGAGCGCCAGGTTGCCGTGTCCCACTTCCCGCCTGGCCGGTCCACGCATCGGCTTCACCTCCCCAGTGGAGAAAGGCGGGAAATTATAATGCAAAATGAATTTGGAATAATCAGAAATAGCCGCACTTTCCACAAGCAGTGAATCGAGCGGTGTGCCAAGGGTAACGGTAGTCAGTGATTGGGTTTCACCGCGGGTGAATAAAGCTGATCCGTGCGGTGAAGGCAGGATATCGATTTCCATGCTCAGGGGGCGGACCTGGTCCAGTTTGCGTCCGTCAAGACGCACCCTGTCGTTCAGGATCATATCCCTGACCACGTAATATTGCAGGTCGTTATAATAAGTGGTAGCCAGTTTCTTCGTTTCATCCGGCAATTCTTCGCCTTCGGTGATGTTAAGATCCTTTTTCAGCCATTCCATCAGTTCCTCACCGATAGCTTTGAATTTATCAGTGCGTTCCTTTTTGCCGAGCGCCGATTTACTTACTTCATATATTTTTTCTTTGGCGAAAGCATTTACTTTTTCACGCAGCGTTTCATCCTGAGCGGGTTTTTCGTATTCCCTTTTGGTGAGCGCGCCTTTCAGGTTACGCAGTTCTTCCTGTGCCTTGACCTGTACTTTGATGGCTGCATGGGCAGCCTGGATCGCATTGATAAGATCTTCTTCCAGGCATTCCTGCGATTCTCCTTCCACCATCATGATATTTTTTTCCGTGGCGCCGATCATAAAATCCATATCCGATTTGGCAAGTTCACTGCGCAGGGGATTGATGATATATTCGCCGTTGACGCGGGCCACCCTCACTTCAGAGATGATCTCTTTAATAGGAACATCGGAGACGGCCAGGGCTGCAGAGGCGGCCAGGCAGGCCATGGAATCCGGCATCACTTCCGGGTCACTGGAGATCAGGGTCACCAATACCTGTACGTCGCATAAATAATCTTCCGGGAACAAAGGCCGCAATGCGCGGTCGATGAGTCGTGAGATCAGTACTTCATAATCGCTGGGCCTGCCTTCCCGTTTGAAAAAGGAGCCGGGGATCCGGCCGGCAGAAGCGAATTTTTCCTGGTAGTCGACAGTCAGGGGAAAAAAACTCTGTCCTTCCCTGGGTTCTTTGGAAGCTACTACGGTAGCCAGGATGATACATTTTCCGGAACGAACAGTGACCGAGCCATCGGCCTGGCGTGCCAGCCGCCCGGTTTCTATGATCACTTCACGGTCGCCCGGAAGTGTAAATTTTGATTGTAAGGGTTGAGATAACATGTGAGATGTTTAAATTTAAGTTTAATGTTTCGGGTTTAATGTTCGGGCAGGCCGATTATCATGAGCACTTGCCCTGGCAGCATAGAAAATCTGAAAACAGGGAATGACCGGGCCGGGATTATTTCCTGATCCCCAGTTTATCGATAAGCTGGCGGTAGCCGTTCAGGTTTTGCTTTTGAAGGTAATTCAGGAGCCTTTTCCGCTGGCCAACCAGTTGCATCAGGCCGCGGTGCGTGGAAAAATCCTTTTTGTTTTTCTGCAGGTGGTCACTGATCTGTGCGATCCGTTCGGTTAGCAATGCGATCTGGCCTTCAATGGAGCCGGTATTTTTAACAGAGCCGGCATGTGTTTTTAAAATGGTTTGTTTCTTCTCTTTTGTTAAGGGCATCTTTTAATTTTTAAATGTCATCCGGGTTTTCATCTTTTTTATGCGGGGCAAAGGTAATATATTGGGGGAAATCGTCAAAACGAAATCAATGGAACTTTGTATCGCCGGGCAGGACTAATTTTGTTTCATGATCCCTGAAAATCATATCAAAAACATCCTCCACTTGCAGTTGCCCACGGATCAGCGCTGGGTGAACCTGACGGGCCTTTCAATCGGAGAGATCCTGACCGATCATGCTTATTGTGAGCAAAAAGCTGCCAGTTCATGTATATCACTCATTCAAAAAAACAGTGATAAAGAAAAGCTGGTGACTGCACTTTCACCCGTCGTTTCGGAAGAATGGGGACATTTCAGGCTGGTGCTGGCTGAACTGCAAAAAAGGAATTTAAAACTGGGCAGGCAAAGAAAAGATGAGTATGTGAATGCCCTTCTTGGCTTTCAATTAAAGGGCGGCAGCCCGGATGACCGTCTGCTGGACCAGTTGCTGAGTATGGCATTGATCGAGGCCAGGAGTTGCGAACGATTCAAACGCCTGAGCGAAGGATTAGCTGATGCTTACCTGCGAAAATTTTACCTACGTTTTATGGAAAGCGAAGCGGGGCACTATACTTTATTTATTGGCCTTGCAGAGACCTATTTCGATAAAACCAAAGTGAGAAAACGCTGGAAGCAATGGCTGGACTTTGAAGCTGCTGTTATAAAAAAGGTAGCGCTACGCGGCGATAGAATGCATTGATAGTTGGATGATATGTTTGGTGGATGGTTTGATTGTTGAACGTTATAATCTACTACTGAATATTGATTGTTGAACGTTGAATAATGAATATTAAATCCAATATTCATCATTTCCCACTCCACATTAATTATTCATTGCTTACCATACTCCTATTTAAACAACCTGAATATATCCAACCCAAGTGCATAGGCCATTATACCAAACAAAATGACCATACCTGCGATCTGGGCATATTCGAGGAACTTATCACTGGGTTTACGACCAGTTACTATTTCTGCAAAGGTGAAAAGGGCATGGCCTCCGTCGAGCCCGGGAATGGGAAGAAGGTTCATGAATGCCAGGATAATACTGAAAATGGCTGTCAGGGACCAGAATACCTGCCAGTCCCATTTTTCAGGGAAAATATTCCCGATGCTGATCACACTGCCAACGGACTCACTGGCCTTTGCCTTACCCGTGAATAATTGCCGGATACCGGTCATATATTTTCCGAGTGTTTCCCAGCAGCGTTTAAATCCTGCCGGTATGGCCTGCGCAATATTGTAGGTAACATGAACGGTCCCGAAAATATCTTCGGCAGACCGGTAGTTGATAAAATTATTCCCTTCCTTGTCAAAATAGACCTGTGCTTGTATGGTATCATTTTCATTTCTTAAAAAAAGAACGGAAGCCGTGGAGTCCTTGTACTTCTCCAGCAAGGGTGTTAGGTCGGTATTGAATTCAATAGGTTTATTGTTGAACCCGATCATTTTATCCCCTTTTAATATTGTGCCTGAACTGGTCTTCGCTTTTTTAAGGACAGAATCCACGATCAATGGATAACGGATATAACTGAATCCCCCGAATTTATTGGAGTTAAGTTTTTTAACCAGGTTATCGGGGATCGGGAGGGTTTTGATCTCCCCGTTCCGGTTAATAGTAAGTGTTTTTGCTTCACGGGTAACGATCTCACCGGTTACCGTTCCGGCTTTTTTTACTGTATCCCCGTCGACGGCAATAATCTTATCCCCATCCTGCAACCCCATTTTTACAGCCAGGCTATCGGCATGTATCCCGTATCTTAAATTGGAATTAGGAATATATTTATCACCCCAGATCCAGAGAATGAATACAAAGATCAGGATGGCGAGCACGACGTTCAGGATAATACCTCCCAGCATGATGATCAGCCGTTGCCAGGCGGGTTTGCTGCGGTATTCGTAGGGCTGCGGAGGCTGCTTCATCTGCTCCTTGTCCATGCTTTCATCGATCATTCCGGCTACTTTGACATATCCTCCCAGGGGTATCCAGCCGATGCCATACTCGGTTTCCCCTTTTTTCTTTTTCCAGAGGGAGAACCATGGATTGAAGAATAAGTAGAATTTATCTACCCGGCATTTAAACCAGCGGGCCGTTATAAAATGACCGAATTCATGTACCAGGACCAGGATGGAAATGGACAGGATGAACTGGAGGGCCTTGATGCCCACATCGCCCCAGTGAATAACAAGTAATGCATGCATATATAAAAAATATCCCAACAGCGGTTGGGAATCTACAGTTTGATCAGGTCGGCCGCAAAGTTACGGGCATCCCCGTCGCTGTCAAAATATTCCTGCAACGAAGGCGACTGAATAAAGGAAACATGCTGCATGGTTTTCTCAATCACATCAGTCATGTCCAGAAAATTGATCTTGTTCTTCAGGAAGGCATACACAGCGATCTCATTGGCGGCATTCATGATGCAGGGCAGGTTGCCGCCCCGTACCAGGGCTTCCTGGGCAAGCGCAAGGTTACGGAAGGTTTTTATATCAGGTTCTTCAAAAGTGAAATTGGCAAGCTTTTTAAAATCAAAACGGGGATAATTGTTTTTTACTCTTCGGGGAAAGGAAAGCGCATATTGGATCGGCAATTTCATATCGGGTAATCCTAACTGGGCCTTGATACTGCCATCTTCAAACTGCACCATGCTGTGGATCACGCTCTGGGGATGAATGATCACCTGTATCTGTTCAGGTTTTAAATTAAATAACCAGCGGGCCTCTATCATTTCCAGCCCTTTATTCATTAAAGTTGCTGAATCAATGCTGATCTTTGCCCCCATGGTCCAGTTGGGATGTTGCAAAGCATGTTCCCTTCTGACATTCACCAGGAAGTTCGGTTTTTTGCCGAGGAAAGGGCCGCCGGAAGCAGTGAGGATGATCTTTTCAATAAGGTTCTTTGTTTCCCCCACCAGGCACTGGAAGATGGCTGAATGTTCTGAATCCACCGGTATCAGGGGAGCTTTGTGTTCGATGGATTTCCTGATCATGATATCCCCGGCCACTACCAGGGTCTCCTTGTTTGCCAGGGCGACGATCTTCCCATGCTCGATCGCCTTTAAAGTGGGTTTGAGACCGGCATAACCAACAATGGCTGCCAGCATGAGATCATAACAATCCATGGACGCCACTTCTTCCAGTGATTGCTCACCGGCAAAGACCTTGATAGGCAGAGAAGACAAGGCTTCCTTTATGCCTGCATATTTCTTTTGGTCGGCGATCACAACAATATGAGGGTGAAATTCCACTGCCTGGCGGATCAGCAATTCATCATTTTCTTTTGCGGTCAGTACTTCCACGGAAAATAATTCGGAGTTCGCGGCAATCACCTGCAGTGCCTGGGTGCCGATAGAGCCGGTGGATCCAAAAAGTGCGATCCTTTTTTTCCCATTCAATGGAGCAGAGGAGACCGGAGCAGTTTTTATAGCAGGTATCGCTTCCAATTTCATAAGTGAATAATGTGCAAAAAAAATAGGACCGTATCGAAATTTCATCAAACAGGCACCGGCTCACTCCATTTGCCCAGTTCATCCGCTATTTTCCTGTCATTGCTCAGCCGGGGTACTTTGTTTTGTCCGCCCAATTTACCAATAGATTTCATATAATCGATAAATCCATTCTTCCGGACAGGGGTGATCCTGAGCGTGGACAGAATATGACCGCTGATGAGGTCATTGTAATAACTGTTCTTTTCACAAAGATGATGATCCAGCCGCAGGGAGAACTCCTCCAGGTCGTGAGGCATATGCTCGAATTCAATGAACCATTCATGGTAGGATTTCCCGTCTCCCCTGTTCACAAAGGGGGCCACAGTGAATTCCGTCACTTTCAGATTTTCTTCTTCCAGGGTTTTCAGCAGGCTTTGTTCCACCTCTTCCCCGATGACATGTTCTCCGAAAGCGGAAATGAAATGTTTTGTCCTGCCCGTCACGATCAGCCGGTAGGGCTCCGTGGAAACAAATTTGACCGTATCCCCGATATTATATCCCCAAAGGCCTGCATTACTGTTAATGATCATTGCATAATTCTCTCCCGCTTTCACATCCTTCAGGGAAATTCGTCCGGGGTTTTCTTTAATGATCTCGGCAGCGGGGATGAATTCAAAAAATATACCGCTATTGGTATTCAATAGCAGTCCTTCGGAGTTTTGCGAATCCTGGAAAGCAAAAAAACCTTCGCTGGCAGGAAAGGTCTCAATGACATCCACTTTGCGGCCGATACTTTCGAATAATTTTGCCTTATAGGGTTCAAAGTTCACTCCTCCCTGCACCATTACGGAGAAATTCGGGAACAGCTCCCCCACTTTTTTACCGCTTTTCCCGATCAGTTCATCAAAATACATCTGCATCCAGGGAGGAATGCCGCTGATCAGGGTCATGTTCTGGTTCCATGTTTCATCCACTATTTTATGAAGCTTCGTCTCCCAATCCTCGATGCAGTTTGTTTCATAAGCCGGCAGCTGGTTGGTGCGAAGGTACCTTGGAATATGGTGGTTCACGATGCCGCTGAGCCGGCCGGTAGGTATACCGGCAATCCTTTCCAATTCCGGTGAGCCCGAGAGAAAGATCATCTTGCCGTCGGCAAAGCGGGAATTGCCTGATTCCCCCATATAACAAAGCAGGGCATTGCGGGCAGTGTTGATATGATTGGGAAGGGAATCCTTTGTGATCGGGATATATTTCGTACCACTGGTGGTTCCGGAGGTCTTGGCAAAATAGACCGGCCTTCCTTTCCACAATACATTATGCGTGCCTTGCTTGATCTTTTCTATCCAGGGTTTGAATTGTTCGTAATCGGCAACCGGAACGGATTGTTTGAATTCATCATAAGTTCTTACTCCGGATAATTTCACCGAATCACCGTACAAAGTTTTTTTTCCTGTCTCGACCAGGGTGTTGAATATTTTTTCCTGGTCGGCGACCGCTGTCTGCATTCCCTTGCGGACATTTTTATATATATAAGAGGCAAAAGGCCGGGCCAGCAGGGATTTGATCTTCATGCCGGAAAATCCTGATTTTTTGAGGGCTACAAATATAGAACCTTGCTTATCAAATATTGTTAAACAGCCGCCATTATTGTGTGAAATAGTGTTTGCCAAAAGGGATTTTACCCCTACCTTTGCGTCCCTGTTAAATATTTAAAAATATTCTTATGGTAGCCGTTGTATCAGTAGCTGGTCAGCAGTATAAAGTGGAGGATTCCCAGACCCTTTTTGTTCCGCACGTGGAAGGTAAGCCCGGCGACAAGATCCAGCTGGATCTCCTGCTTGTGGATGAAAAAGGCAAGCTGACCCTTGGCCAGGATATCAAGAAAAAAGCCACGGCCGAGATCCTGGAGCAGGTAAAAGGCGATACGGTGATCGCTTACAAACAAAAAAGAAGGAAGGGTTTCCACAAAAAGAAAGGGCACCGCACATTATACACGAAGATCAAAGTAACAGGAATCAAATAATTCTTGCCCCTTGAAAATAAATGCTGAAGCCCATTAGAAATTTTGGTATTCGGAATTTGTTTCCTGGGATTTAAAAAAAAGTTATGGCACACAAAAAAGGAGAAGGCAGCGTAAAGAACAACCGCGACTCGCAGAGCAAGCGTCTGGGTGTGAAAATTTTCGGCGGACAATCTGCAGTGAACGGTAATATCATCGTTCGCCAGCGCGGCACGGTCTATCATCCCGGTAAAAATGTTGGCGTGGGCAAAGACTTCACTTTGTTTGCACTCACTGATGGCATTGTTGAATTTCGCAAGGGAAGAAATAACAGGACCTTCGTTTCAGTCAAACCCGCAGAAGCTTGAATTCATGTTTTGGTTTCATGATTTTTCAAAAAAAATTTTGAAACCACAAAATAATTACTAACTTTACTGTCGTTAACCCGAATTACTAACCTTAAATTCTAAAAAA
>CAZZDQ010000049.1:0-21610 GCA_964652845.1 uncultured Chitinophaga sp. | reverse complement strand
TTTTCCCCTGAAAGGCGGGTATTTGATATCCGGATCAAACCAGCTGGGTGTTTTCATGACTGCTTTTGAATGACTGAATGTATCAAATGAATACCTTCCATGATATAAACCCATTCCGCTGGAACCTCTTCCTCCAAATGGTAAATGATGATTGGTCAGGTGCCAGCTGGAGTTATTGATGCAGCAACCACCTGCCGGAACGGCATGTACCCATGCTTCCTGTTTTTTTTGCTGGAAGAATAAATATAAAAGGCAAGAGGGTTGGGATGCCGGTTGATGATGGCCAGGGCCTCTTCCCTGTTCTTAAAACCGATGACGGGTAATACAGGTCCGAAAATTTCATCATTCATAACTGTTGCATCTGCGGGAACATTCGAAAGGATCGTAGGTTCAATGAACAATTTCTCTTTGTTCACGCGGCCGCCGTATTCAATTTTACCGCTATTCAGATATGCAGAGATCCTGTCAAATTGTTTGTCGTTGATTATTTTGGAGTAGTTGTAATTTTCTTCAGGTTTGTCACCATAGAATTTCGGCACATCTTCTTTCAGCGCTTCCATGAATTTTTCCCTGACCGAATCATGCACTAGTACGAAATCCGGGGCCACGCACATTTGCCCGGCGTTGGAGAATTTAGTAAGCGCTATCCTGCGTGAAGCGACCCTGATATTCGCATCACTTTCCACCACGCAGGGACTCTTGCCGCCCAGCTCCAGGGTGACGGGGATTAATTTATCTGCGGCCATCTTATAAATGATCCTTCCCACAGCGGTACTGCCTGTATAAAAAACATGATCAAAGCTGAAATGGTTCATCATATCCGGAATGACCACCTGCCCTTCTCCCTCTGCAAATAAAATATAATCAGGCGGGAAAACATCTTCGATCATTTTTTTCATGGCAAGTGAGGATGCCGGAGCGAATTCGCTTGGTTTTAAGACAGCACAATTGCCGGCAGCGATCGCACCTACCAGGGGGTTGATCAGTAATTGAAAAGGATAATTCCAGGGACCGATGATCAATACCACGCCCAGCGGTTCCTTCATGATCCTGCTTTTGGAAGGAAGATTGAGCAGGTTGGTTCCCGCTTTTTTCGGCCGCATCCATTTGGATAGATTGCGCAGGGCAGCATTTATCTCCGCCACTACCAGCCCCAGTTCAGTGACCCATGTTTCTTCGGGACTTTTTTTAAGGTCCTCATACAGGGCGGCGTATAATTCCTTTTCGTGTTTCAGGATAGACGTTTTCAGTTTCTTCAATTGCTCTTTCCTGAAAGTATAGGTCTGCGTGGCGCCGCTTTCAAAAAACTGTCGTAACTTTTCTAATGGATAAACACCCGGCATGATAAAAATTTATTCCAAGATAAATAATAAGCTGCAGAATGACGGATGAATATTACATGACACAGGCTATCAAGGAAGCGAGGAAGGCAATGGAAGAAGAGGAGATCCCGGTCGGTGCAGTGGTAGTGATGGATGGTAAGATAATTGCCCGGGGTCATAACATGGTGGAACGACTGAACGACCCCACGGCCCATGCAGAAATGATCGCCCTGACAGCTGCCTTCAATTCAATGGGCAGCAAATCCCTGTCGCAGGCCACATTATATATTACAGTGGAGCCCTGCCTTATGTGTGCAGGAGCCCTGTACTGGAGCAAGATCGGCAAAATTGTATATGGCGCCGATGATGAAAAAAATGGATATAAAAAAATCACTTCCCCTATTGGGGGAGGCGGGGAGGGGGCCTGGCCCTTTCATCCCAAAACACAACTCATACACGGCGTGATGAAAGAAGAATGTGCCAAGCTTATGACAGATTTTTTCAAAAGTAAAAGATGATACAGGATTGCTTGCGAATTAAGGAAGAAATTCCCGGGGCATACAAAATGAAAAACGCTATCCTTAATTTTGTTTCAGTATTAAATATTCAATTTACAATTTAAAATTCTTTATATGCCATTTACCTTACCTCCCCTTCCTTATGACCACGATGCGCTGGAACCCTATATTGACACGCTGACCATGCAGATCCACCATGGCAAGCATCACCAGGCCTATGTAGATAATTTGAATAAGGCCATAACCGGCACCCCGAATGAGAACAAGTCGTTAGAAGACCTGGTTGCCCATGCCGGCAGCATTTCTCCCGCTGTACGCAACAACGGCGGTGGACACTGGAACCATAGTTTCTTTTGGGAAAGCTTAAAAAAACCAGCCCAGGGCAATGCCCCCTCGGGTAAAATAGCAGATGCGATCAATGCGGCATTCGGGAACTTTGATTCATTCAAAGAAAAATTTGCCAATGCAGGCATGACAAGATTCGGAAGCGGCTGGGCCTGGCTCACCGCAAAAGACGGTAAGCTGGAAATATCGTCCACTCCCAACCAGGATAATCCCCTGATGGATGTAGCAGATGTAAAAGGCAAACCCATTCTGGGCGTCGATGTATGGGAACATGCTTATTATCTCAAATACCAGAACCGCAGGGCCGAATACCTTGCTGCATTCTGGAATGTGATCAACTGGGATAAAGTAACGGCCAGGCTTTAACGGCAGATTCAACTATCAAAACTTTCAGCCCGTCATAAAGACGGGCTTTTTATTATGGCACTGGGTCATACCCGCTGCCACCCCAGGGATGACAGCGAGAGATCCTTTTCAGGGAAAGCCAAAAACCTTTGAACAATCCATATTTTCTGAAAGCTTCTGCCGCATAATGAGAACAAGTGGGCGTATACCTGCATTTGGGTCCCAGCCAGGGAGAGATCACCACCTGGTAAAGTTTGATCAGGAGAATAAAGGGGAAAGACAATATGCGCAAAACGTTCTTCATCCTGATTTCCCCGCGATCGTTTGTAATTGCTGAAGTGCTTTTCCGACAGAATTAAAAGCTTGCTGATACTCCGGCACTTCATTACCAGTAAAAATAAAAAATACAGCAAGGCATTTTTGTTTTTCTACCAGCGCTTCCTGCAAGGTTGTTTTTTGCAGGCGCCAGGATTCTCTTGTCAGCCGTTTGATACGGTTCCTGGAAACTGCACTTTTAAAATTCCTGCTGCTGACGCCCACCCCAAACTGTAGCAAGGATCTATTTTCATTGCCGGTCATCCTGTAAAAGACCCTGTAACCGGAGACATTGAATTTTTCGCCGGCGGTGAACAGCGCATCCAGCATTTTTTTGCTTTTGATCCTTTCGCTCTTTCCCAGTGTGAACTGTTTAGCCATGGTAACTGCAAAAATAAAACAGCCTCCTTATTCAGGAAGCTGTTTTAATAATCTAACCCATCCCCCGCCCGGGTGACCGGGCAGGTGTTTCAACAGGGGCGGGAGTTATTTCAATTTTCTTTCATCAGATACCGTGAGCTTACGCCTTCCCTTTTTGCGACGCCGGCTGAGCACTTTACGCCCATCGGCCGTTTCCATACGTTTGCGGAAGCCATGTTTATTCTTTCTTTTCCTGTTATGTGGTTGATACGTCCGTTTCATGATCCCTTGTTTTCACTCATTAAGAATCGGGCCCGAAAAAGCCCTGTTTCATACCTCATCAACCGGCCACCACGCCCGCTGACTGTGAAAGGATGCGCAAAGATAAGGGTTGGGAAATAATTCCCGGCAGCCATTTTTGACACCATCGTTCATTGAAATGATGATAGGTCGATATGTACGGAATGCACAGTACTGCCATAAAAAGTCATGGCATGGGCGTCAAAATCCTGCGTGGCATCCGTCGTAAAAAAATATCGTTGCCCGTTTTTGCTGCAATGGGTTTCAATTTCGGGGTGACGATGCAGATAATTTGCAAGACTGTCCGCTACGATCTTTCCCTGCGAAATAATCCTGACATGTCGGGGGATATAATTTTTTATTTTTTCAGTAAGAAGGGGAAAATGCGTACAACCCAGCAGCACTACATCGACCTCCCCGGACTGTTTGAACAGTGCAGCCAGGTCCTTTTTTACAAAGAAGTCAGCCCCTTCGCCGGTATGTTCATTATTCTCAACCAACGGGGCCCAAAGCGGACAGGCCTGCTGGTAAACTTTTATATCAGGGAAAAATTTAGCGATCTCCATCGGGTAAGAGTCCGAGCTTACCGTACCGCGGGTAGCCAATACCCCGATGGACCTTGTGGAAGAGAGATCACCAATGACTTCAGCCGTAGGCCGGATAACACCCAACACTCTTTTTTGCGGTGCCAAAAGCGGCAGGTCTTTTTGTTGAATAGTGCGCAGCGCTTTTGCCGAAGCAGTGTTACAGGCCAGGATCACCAGCGTACAATCTTTTTCGAAAAACCATTTTACGCATTGCAGCGTGTAATGATAAACCGATTCCCAGGAGCGGTTGCCATAAGGTGCCCTTGCATTATCTCCGAGGTAGAGATAATCATATTGCGGCAGGATTTCCACGAGGTCCTTCAGTACCGTTAGCCCTCCATATCCGGAATCAAAGACGCCAATGGGAGCTTTTTCCTTCATAAGACAAAAATAACAGTCCCCATTTTCAAATAAAAAATCCTGCCCGGGGGAGCAGGATCCATTGGGATAATTTCGTTTAGTTACCGGTCTTTACATTCGGCTTGTTAGTGGCTGGCTTGTTGGTGGGGTTTGTTTTAGGAATATTTTGTTCCGGGAGTTTGATACCCAGCCTGGCAAGCACCAATAGAGAAATATCATCAGCTTCCGGCGCTACCAGGAAAATATCAGTGGACAGGATATGCGTATATCCTTTTTCCTTGGCCACCTGCTCGATCGCTTTTTTTGCTTTGGCATAATAGGGGCGCAGGAATTCCTGCTGTTTGGCCTGCTGTACCTGCTGCACATAATTGTCCACCCCGCTCAGCTCTTCCTGCAATTGCTGAAGATCTTTTAAGATCTGGTCCCTCACCCCTTTGGGCTTTGTGGAATCCTTGTATTCGTCTAGCTTACGCTGATATTCGCTTTGTTTATAAGCGATCTGGGGCTGCACAGAGTCTTTGATGAACTGGAGCCCGACCGTATCCATCGTCACTTTGTCCTGTGCCAATTCAGGCATCAGTCCCACAATATCATCGATGCGGATATAACCGATCTTTGTTTGCGCAGTCGCATTCTTCACAAACATCAAACCGGCCACCGCGATGATCACATACAACTTTTTCATTTTACTTTTTTTTATGTTAGATAGCGTTTAAAAACTTTTCGTTGCGTCGTTCGCTATTTTTAACAGGAACAGCCACACTAATTCTTGATACCCAGTGACCTCAAAACATCCTCGCTTTTGTCCAGTTTGGGGTCGGCAAAGATAACGGTAATTCCCTCACTTTTATCGAAGACCATATCATAGCCCCTGTCTGATGCCAGTTGCTGTACCGCGTTGTAAACCTTATCCTGGATAGGCTTTACCAGCTCCTGCCTTTTTTTGAACAGGTCGCCTTCATATCCAAACCGTTTACGCTGCAGGTCACGGAGCTCTTTTTCCATATTGAACAACTGGTCTTCCCTTTTTTTCTTCAGGTCTTCGCTGAGCATCACCTGTTCGGCATCATAATCCTTGTACATCTTATCCAGCTGTGCCTGCTTCATGTCGATCTCTTTTTGCCATACCATGGCCATTGTATCCAGCAGTTTCTGGGCAGTTTTATAATCCGGTATTTTATCCAGGATATACTTGGTGTCAATGACGGCATATTTCTGCGCCGGGGCCAGCAATGCGATACAACAAATACACAGGGCGGCCAATATTGTTTTTTTCATAACTGGTTTTTTTATTAAGAAGGAGTTATTCAGGTTCAAAACCAAGCATAAAGGTAAAGCGGGAAGCATTCTTCAGGCCGGTTTGGGAAGTGATCCGGTCCAGGCCGATACCATAATCAAATCCCAGCAATCCGAACATGGGCAGATAAAAACGCATGCCCGCACCCACACTGCGGCGCAGGTGGAAAGGGTTATAATCTTTATAATTATACCAGCCATTGGCTGCTTCAAAGAAAGTAAGGCCATAAATGGTACTGCTGGCATTGGTAACGACCGGGAACCTGGCTTCGAGGGTGTACTTATTGAATATGGTAAAGAACTGGGTGGCGCTCTGCTGATCGGTATTGTTCACGGTGGGATCCGATGACTGGTAAACCGGGTAACCCCTTTGCGCAACGATATCATAGCCTAACAATCCATAATTGTTCGTTAGCCCTGCATCGCCCAGCTGGAATCTTTCAAAGGGAGAGAAATCAAGCTTATGCGTATAACGGCCCATGAAACCATATTTTGCGGCCAGCTTTAATACGAATTGCTTGTTTTTATCTGTGCCCAATGGCCTGCCAAGCGGTATATACCATTCAGCCTTGAATTTCCATTTATGATATTCCGGCTTTCTGTAAGGGTCAGATGAATTGACCAACCCGGGGTCAAATAATGAATATGGCGGCGTAAACTGCAGGCTGGCCACGAAATTTGAACCACTGGTGGGATAAATGGGGTTGAAAATACTGGACCGTTGAAGGGAAAGCCCAAAACTCAGGTTATTGGAAGTACCGTTTGCTACTGCTCCCGGGAAGATATTATAGTTCTTTCTTTTGTATTGTGTATAATTAAGCGAATATACCAGACTGAAATAATCATCCGGCCAGGTCAGCTGTTTACCCAGGGAAAGCCCCGCTCCATTAATGCTGAGCTTCGTTGTGTCATTGAAAATATAACGCCCTGAAGTAGGATCATAGGAACCGTTACGATAATTGCTCCTGTTCAGGGAAAAAGTAAGCGAGTTTCTTTTCTTACCCCCAAGCCAGGGTTCTGTAAAGGAAAAACTGTAGGACTGGTAAGCCTTCCCGTTGGACTGGATGCGCAAGCTGAGTTTTTGTCCGTCCCCGCTGGGCAGGGGTTTCCATGCCGATCTTTTCAAAATATTTTTTATGGAGAAATTATTGAACACCACACCTACTGTTCCCGTCAACCCGATGCCGCCGCCCCAGCCTGCCGAGAGTTCCAGCTGGTCAGAGGATTTCTCCTCCAGTTTCCAATTGATATCTACCGTCCCGTCTTCGGCATTGGGAACGACACCCGGTTCAATTTTTTCCTGGTTGAAGAACTGCAGGTTGCCCAACTCACGTTGCGAACGGATAAGGTCTGAACGGCTGAACAATTCGCCGGGGATGGTCCGCAATTCGCGGCGGATCACATAATCCTTTGTTTTCTCATTGCCCGATATCGTCACATTCTTGATCCGCGCCTGAGGGCCTTCAATGATCCGTATCTCAAAATCGATCGTGTCATTATAAACAGCTGTCTCCACCGGGTCCACCCTGAAAAAAAGATAACCGTCGTCCATATATAGCCCGCTGATATCGCCTCCTTCGGGGTTAGCCTCCTTGCCCAGGCGTTTGTTCAAGATCTCCACATTGTATGTGTCGCCTTTATTGATGCCGAGGATGACGCTTAATAAAGAATCAGTGTATTTGGAATTGCCCTTCCACGTGATATTGCCAAAATGATATTTACGGCCCTCTTCCACTTTGAAATCGATGACCAGGTTCCCCTTTGTGGTAAGTCTTGTAGAAGTGTCAATGATCTGTGCATCCCGGTAGCCGAGCGAATTATAATAGGTGATGAGCTTTTCCCGGTCCTCATCGAATTTTTTTGTATCCAGTTTGCTGGCGCTTAGTTTGAAACGGAACCAGGGGTCCAGCAATTTTTTTGTCTTGCTGATAGAGAGAAAACCCCAGTCAGAAATATAATCGCCCAGGGGATAATTTTTCCGGTCGCCGAATTTACCAGGGGTAAGCATCCGGTCCTGGTACAGGGAAAGCTTTGTCATTTCCTTGGTACCCTTCAGCTGTTTCTTCAGCTTTTGCTCATCGCCGTGATCATTTCCGAAAAAACGGATCCTGTCCAGGTGAACTTTCTGACCTTTATTGACAATGATCGTCATTCCATTGGAATTGACAAATGCCGTATCGGGGTATTCCTGGATGGTGACAGCTGTATTCAGGTAACCTTTGTCGGCGAAGAATTTGTGAATTTTTTCAATGATATCGTGACGGGTATTCTCTGTGATAATGGTCTGCTTGGCAAGGTTCAGTTTTCCCTGCACATCATCGATCTCTGATTTGGTGATCCCCACGAATTTAAAATTGCCGAGACGCGGCCTTTCCTGGAGATTGACCTCCACCCAAACTTTTTCATTCTGAACACGGGTCACCAGCACCTGGATGGAAGAAAACAGCCTTTGACGCCAGAGATTATTGATGGCTTTTGCAAAAATATCTTCACCCGGGTGCATGTATTTATCACCCACGGTAAGGGCCGAAATGGAAAAAACGATGGAAGTGTCGAGATGGTGGATCCCTGTGATATTGATACCGGCGATGGTATATTCTTTCGGCACTTTGGCATTCTGGTATTCTATCAGTTTGGGATCAAGAGAGGTGGGAAGGGTGCTGTCGGGGTTCTGCGAACACAGGGTCGTTGCTGCCAGAAATGAAGCAAAAACCGTAAAAATAAAGCCGCGTAAAATTTTATGCATAAACATCGATTCAGGTTCCCCCCTCCACAGCCATTTCCGCCACAACATAGTTCAGGTTGAGGCGGCAAAATAACAGTAAAAACCTGAAGTCTTTGTTAAATAAAGGCCGAAAAACTTAAATTTTGAGTGTTTCAGATTGGGATGTCTGTAAAAGGCTTATATCGTTTATTTTTTGATTTGGTCGCCGGTTTTGCCAAACCTTCTTTCCCTGTACTGGAATTCGATGATAGCCTCGTATAAATTGTTTTTTCTGAAATCGGGCCATCGGGTCTCAGTAAAATATAATTCTGCGTAGGCCAGCTGGTACAATAAAAAATTACTAATGCGGTAATCACCGCCTGTCCGGATCATCAGTTCCGGGTCGGGGAACCCAGCAGTGCAAAGATTTTGTTCAATGGTTTTCTGTGACAAAGCATCGGGATCAACAAGTCCTTCTTTTACCTTTTGGGAAATATTCTTTACAACCCGTAAAAGCTCCCAGCGGCCGCTGTAACTGAGGGCCAGCACCAGGTTCATGCCCGTATTATTTTTAGTGATCGCCAGTGCTTCATTCAATTCTGTTCCGGCCGAATCGGGCAAAGCAGCCATATCACCGATGACATGCAGGCGGATATTATTCTTATGCAGTTCATTCACTTCTTTACGGATAGTGGAGACCAGCAGGTCCATCAACCCCTCCACTTCCTGCTGCGGACGATCCCAGTTTTCTGTTGAGAAAGCATATAAGGTCAGGAACCCGATTCCCAACTCGGCACAACCCTCTACAATATTGCGGACACTTTCCACACCGTGCAGGTGACCATAGAGCCGGTCTTCACCTTTTTCTTTTGCCCAGCGCCCGTTCCCGTCCATGATGATGGCAATATGGCGGGGCAGTTTGTTTTTATCTATTTTATCCTGTAGTTCACTCATGATTGCCGGACACAATGTTAAATATAAAATTATACCTGAAAAAGAAAGCCTTCATTACCTGGCGTGAAGATGATGAAAAAGGGCACTGCCTTTTTGAAACGGGCAGGATCTCAACATTCACTACGGCGGGTTTTAATGGGTTATTCCATTAAAATTGAAAATAACATAAGGCCGGCAAAATGATCCCGCAGGCCTATTTGGCAGTAGGGCATTTGTAGGACTGAAGGTTAAAGGTCATGTGGACCATGGCGGTCACATACTGGTCCTTCTGCTTGCTGTATCCGCGCTGCAGGCCGGGCTTTCCGATAGGGTCGCCCAGTTCATAAGAGCGATCGCTCAGCAATTGTGCATTGGAAATACTTCCGTCAGGATTGAGCGGGAAGACAGAAGGATCAACATAGGTCTTGCTCACATCATCCAGGTAATCCGTACTCGTGAAACGATAGAGCACCTCGAAACCGATATTCACTTTTGCACTCAAGGCATATTTGAAACCTCCGCCAAAAGGAATGCAAAGCGCCAGGCTGCTATAGGGTTTACGGTCGGGATAAAGGCTGCTGCCCTGACCTTCGGTGCCAAGGGGACGCAAAAATATTTTTTGACCCCTCAGGTATGCGTAGGGGTCATAGTTGAACACGCCTCCGCCAAAGGTTATATAGGGAGTGAAGCTGAATTCAGGCTCACCTGGCATGAAACGGAAAAAATTGAAATCACCCTGCAGGGTAAGTTCCCAAACATTCGTATTGAAACTCAGATTGCGGGTGTACATGAATTGATTGTAGCTGTTGTACTTGTCAGAATAACCCAGACGGGCATAGCTGGCGCCCACCCTGACAGCGATGTAATTGCCCAGGTTTTTACGGAAGAAAATAGTGCCTGCGATCTTGGGTCGGTTGAGGTGGGCACGGGTATTCAGGTCGCCAAAATAATGAGCTACCCCAACCCCGCCGCCAAACTCACCTTCCTGAACAACAGCATTTTGTGTCCAGCTTTTTGGAGCTGCGATCAGGCAAAACACAACAAAAAAAATCGTTTTGGTAAGGGTCTTTTCCATAACTGCTTATATACCGGACTAATAGAACGATAAAAGTACGATTTTCTTTTATGGGTAATAGAATTTAATTGCGCTTATCAAGTCCCCAGGTCAGTTTATTATGAAGGGTTTGCAGGAAATTATTTTCCCGTAAACGAACCAGGTTCACCGTAAAACTTTCTTTTTTAACAGCCAGCTGCACATTTTTGCTGACCACCTGCCGGCGGGAATCGAGGGAGCAGATAATTTCATTGGAGCGGCTTTCGATCTCGAATGAAATGATATTATCATCAGGTACAACGATGGAGCGTACATTCAGGTTATGTGGTGCCACAGGGGTGATGACAAAACTCCCCGAATCGGGAAATACGACCGGTCCGTTACAACTGAGGGAATATCCCGTGGAACCGGTGGGCGTAGCCACGATCAGGCCGTCGGCCCAGTAGGAATTGAGGAATTCACCGTTGAGATAAGTATGAATTCTGATCATGGGAGCCACATCCCGTTTATGAATACAAAAATCATTGAGCGCATAGGGCGTGTCCCCGAACAGGGGTATATTGGCATCCAGGTGTATCAGGGATCTTTTATCTGTCACATGGGTTCTTTGGGCGATCGCACGGAGGGCAATATTCATTTCTTCTTTGCCGATGCCCGCCAAAAATCCCAGCCTGCCAAAATTGATGCCCATCACTGCGATGGGCTTGTCCTGAACGAGGATAATGGTATCCAACAGTGTGCCATCACCTCCCAGGCTGATGATGAACTCGATATCCTTATCCAGGTGGGCGGCATGGCTGAAGGTCAGGGTATCTGCCGGCAGCCGGATCTCGTTTTGTATCTGTTGCAGGAAAGGAGCATATACTACCGGCTGTATCTTTTGCAGAAGCATTTCATCAAAAAAAGATTGCAGGTAGGGGAATTGTTCATTTTCAGCGATCCTGCTGTAAACAGCTGCTTTCATCATGGTCTTTACTGGCTAGAAAAGTGAATTGTGGTGTAAAAATAGCCCGTTTTGACCTAATTGGTTGAAGGAGTATTCCAGTTTGAAAGTGATATCATATAATGTAATGATATCGATCCCGAATCCACCTGAGTAAAGCATTTTGTTGGAAAGATTGTTATCCCCCGGCAGGGGGTTGTAGACATAACCGGCGTTAGCGAATGTTTTGGCATAGATCCTCACCGGTACATGGATGGCTTCAGCATTCTTTCGCTGCGGCAGCCTGAACCTGAAACTGACGACCTCTCTCGACATTTTTGTCTTTAAAAAACCGCCGGCGCTGCCATCAATGACAAAATATTCATAACCCTGCAAAAAATTATCGCCATAGCCGAGGAACTGGCGGTTGAAATAAGGTTGTTTGAAAGGCAATTTTAAGCCTCCGAATACAGTGGCAGAAAAAAAGACCGAAGGGGAAAGATGCCAGCTTCCCAGCGCAATGGCAGAAAATTCCCAATTGTTGATTGAGGGGCTGAATCCTCTTTTGGTAACATTCAGTTTGGCTGCATAGCCACGTGTGGGATAAGGGATATAATCCACATCATAATATTCAAGTGTATAATACAAAAAGGGGAAATGGACGGAATTGGCAGTATGTGAATAGTATTCCGGGTTGAGGCTGATGACCGTGTCTTTCAGTCTTTGGGAAGAATAACCCATTCCGAAATGATGACGTGTTTTGATATAAGGCCGGTAGGTCAATTCCACATTGGCATTAAAAAAATTGAAGAGGTAATTATCGCCGTCTTTGTAAAAGACCTGTTTGTCATTGACCGTATTATAATTGATCTCATGTTTTTTCCCCGCATCCAACCCTCCGCTGATCCCCCATTTCATGTTCTTGTTGATATAAAGCCGGTCATAACTGAAAGTGATCTCCTTTGAATAGCCGTTGATGAGCCAGACCCTCAGCTTATCATTCCTGCCGGTGGCATTATAATGCAGGACCTTGATGCCGTAATTCACCCGGTCGATACTTCCCTTTTCCTGCACCAGCCATTGATTCAGGTTGCGGTCCACCGGTTTGAAATAAGGAGCGGGAAAAATATACCAGCGTTCCTGCACATGTACCGATACAATGATCTTATCATCTGTGATATCCGTTGCTGAAACAGTTACGGTATGAAAAAGGCTGGTGTTCATCAACTGTCGTTGGGCTTGTTCAAATTTTTCGGGCAGGTCACCCCCTATTAATGTATCCCCTTTCTGAAAAGGCAATTCACGGAGGATGATATTCAGTTTTGTCTTCCTGTTTCCGGAAACAATGATCGTTTCGATCTGAAAGCGGCTCGTTTTTGCGTTGAGTGCTACCGAATCAATAAGGGATAAATATTGTTGTGGGATTCCCCGCTGCCCGGGAAGCAGAAAAAAAAGTAAAAAGGCCAGGTGGAATAAGCTTCGCTTCATAAACCGTTTCGACGGATATAAAAATAGAAGAAAAAAATGAAGGCGGCAACGTGCTGTTACATGCTGAGATAATTCATCAGGTTCTCGTAATTGCCCTTTAACTCATTGTGATACAGCTCTTCGCCGAAACAGTATTTTATCTCGTAACCGTATCGCTGAAAAGCAGCAGCAAGGGAGGATATTTCTGGTTTATTGATCCGGATGGTAATGAGCAATTGACCTGCCGCATCAGCTGAAGTGTTGAGTTGAGTGATCTGGGCATTATCCTGTTCAATGATCTTATTGATCTCGGCCAGGGAATACTGTTGTGACGGCAGGGACAGTACAAGAAGGGCACCCGGTTCGGCAAGGTTTAAGAATTCTGATGAGAACCTGAGCAGATCTTTATATAAAATAGAACCCACAAAATCCCTTTCCTGGTTCACTACCGGAACAATACTCAGGCGGAGTTCAGCGGCCAGTTGAAGGGCTTTTAAAAAATGCTCCTCTTCTTTTACACAATGATCGGAAAACAGTGGCTGCAGATTACTTACCGGCCAACCCGCATCATCAGCCTGGCGCAGGTCATCTTCACCGATAAGGCCGATGAATTTTTCATGCTCCGTTACCGGGAGGTGGCAAACCTGGTTCTCGCTCATCCATTGAAGGGCCTGGTCAATGGTATCGTATAACCGCAAGGAAGGCAGGGTGGCCGATATCAGTTCATTTGTTAGCATGGTAAGGAAAGAGGTCCTGCAAAAAACGCAGACCAATACCTGTTAGACCGTTTCTATGAGCTGATTGTTGCAGGCTGGTTGAGTTTTTTTAAAAATTTATGCAGGATCGCATTAAACTCATCCGGCACTTCCATCATCGGGGCGTGGCCGCATTTATCGATGAAATACAGTTCGCTATTCGGGATCAGTTTGTGAAACTCTTGTGCCACAAATGGCGGTGTAACGATATCATTATTGCCCCAAATGAGCAGCGTGGTCTGTTTGATCTGGTTCAGTTCTTCCCCTAAATTATTCCGGATAGCGCTTTTCGCCAGGGCGATGATCTTAATGGCCTTTAGCCGGTTATTGGTGATACTGTATACTTCATCCACCAACTCCTTGGTGGCAAGGGCGGGATCATAAAAAGTGAGTTCCGTTTTCTTTTTGATATAGTCATAATCTCCCCGTTTGGGATAACTGTCGCCCATCGCGCTTTCAAACAGGCCTGAACTGCCGGTAAGGATCAGTGATTTTATCCTTTCGGGGTGCTTTAATGTATGCACAAGCGCCACATGGCCCCCCAGTGAATTGCCCAACAGGTGCACTTCTTTTTCATTTCTTGCTTCCAGGAAACGATGGACATATTTGGCCAGTCCGCCTACGGAAGTGTGTAAAATATCCATGTCCAGCAGGGGCAGCATGGGGACGATCACACGGGTGTAATTCCTGAAATAGGTAATCAGGGCATTAAAATTACTCATCGCACCGAAAAGCCCGTGCAGCAGTACCAGCGGTTCCCCGTTCCCCTCTTCCAGGAACCTGAATTTTTCGTATTGTTTGATTTCAAAAGCCATGAACAGCGAAGGTCAAAATATACAGCTAAAATAATTTATTTAGTCCAAATGGGGGGTAATAAATACAGGGACTGGGGAAATAACGATGCAATAAAAAAGGGATCGCCGGCCTGAAATTTCAGGAATCGAAACGCCTGACCGAGGCCCCCAGTTTATTCAGGCGGGTATCGATCTGTTGATAACCACGGTCAATTTGTTCCACATTATGGATAATGCTCTTGCCTTCTGCACTCATCGCGGCGATCAGCAAGGCTACTCCGGCCCTGATATCGGGGCTGCTCATGGTGATCGCTTTCAGCGGCTGTTCCCTTTCCAAACCGATCACTACGGCGCGGTGCGGATCACAGAGCACGATACGGGCGCCCATATCGATGAGTTTATCGACAAAGAACAAACGACTTTCAAACATTTTCTGGTGGATCAGCAGGGAGCCCTTTGCCTGTATGGCCGTTACCAGCACAATACTCAAAAGATCCGGGCTGAATCCCGGCCAGGGATGGTCATAAATGGTCATGACAGAACCGTCAAGAAAGGTTTGAATTTCGTATATATCCTGTACGGGAACAAGGATATCATCATCGCTGAATTGTAATGCAATTCCCAACTGCCTGAATTTATCCGGGATGATACCCAGGTGCTCAATGCCTGCATTTTTTATAGTGATCCTGCTTTGCGTCATGGCAGCCATGCCAATAAATGACCCTACTTCGATCATGTCAGGCAGAACAGTATGTTCCGTACCACTCAATTGTTCCACTCCTTCGATTGAAAGACGATTACTGCCGATGCCCGAGATCTTTGCACCCATCTTATTCAGCATACGGCAAAGTTGTTGCACATAAGGCTCGCAGGCAGCGTTATAAATGATCGTATGACCCCGGGCCAGTACGGCAGCCATCACCAGGTTTGCGGTGCCGGTAACCGAAGGTTCATCCAGCAACAATTCAGTGCCGGCCAGTTTTTTTGCTTCAACCACAAACAGGCTTTCCGCTTCATTGTACGTAAAAGAGGCTCCCAATTGTTCAAAACCTTTGATATGTGTATCCAGTCTTCTCCTGCCGATCTTATCGCCGCCGGGCTGGGGAATGAATGCTTTTCCAAATCGTGCGATCAACGGACCGGCCAGCAGTACCGAGCCCCTGAGCCGGTTGCTTTTCTCCCTGAACTCCTCACTGCGTAAATAATCCGTATTTACCTCATCTGCCTGGAAACTGATCGTATCGGGGGCTATTCTTTCTGTTCTGACATTCATTTGCCCAAGCAGGCCGATCAACAGGTTTACGTCAACGATATCGGGGAGATTGTGGAATATTACTTTTTCTTTGGTGAGTAAAACGGCGCAGATGACCTGCAAGGCTTCATTTTTTGCGCCCTGGGGGATGATATCCCCGGACAATTTCCTGCCGCCGGTTACTTCAAATGATTGCATGATACGATGCGCCTGCTGTTCACATGACAATGAGCAGCAGAACTATTTTCGAATGGATAATTATATGGCAAAAATAAACAGCCGCGGGGGCATCATCGGGCTCAGAATCTTTTTTTCTTGTACCCTCCCCCGTTCCGGTTATCCCTCCTGCCGCCGTTATTTCGCTGCTGGAATTTACCGTTACGTTTTCCGTATCCGCGGTTATCCTGCTGCATCCGGTAGGCTTTTACAAAGGGGGTGTTGGTAAAGGTAAGCTGCCCGCCGGTGAGGGAATTCAATTCACTTTGAATGGCATCGTCATGCACCAGTTCCTTGTGCCAGTTATTGTAGGCCAGTTTCATATAATAAGCAATGACGTTTGCAAATCCCAGGCGTTTTTCGGGATTATCTTCCTTTAAGGCCTTGTTGATCACTACTTCCAGGTTCTTGCCGAGGTGTGAGAATTTGGGATAGCGTTTCGGATAGGGCAGCGGATGCGGTCTTGATTTCAGTGTTTCCCGGGTAGGAATAGTATAAGGGGATTTTACCTCAAGTTTAAAATCAGAGATCAGGAATAAATGATCCCAAAGCTTATGCCTGAAGTCTTCCACGTTTCTAAGGTGGGGATTCAGGAAGCC
Organism: uncultured Chitinophaga sp.; assembly: GCA_964652845.1. Taxonomy (GTDB): domain Bacteria; phylum Bacteroidota; class Bacteroidia; order Chitinophagales; family Chitinophagaceae; genus JJ008. Next base: position 5,166 of record CAZZDQ010000049.1, on the reverse strand, counting down.
CATCAATTCGATCACGGCTTGTGCATTCCGCTGGCGTCGCTCCGGATCCTTGATGGTCAGCAGGTGTTCGATCATCTTTTGCACATGCCGTCCATACTCACGCATGGCCAGGTAGTTACGGGTTGTATTGTATTCCATGAAAATTGATTGGCAGCGCAAAAATACTGAAGGAATGTCAAGCTTGCAACAAAAAGAAGGGGCCCCGAACCAAGGCCCCTTTTACAAGCCACCATCCCTGCCTGTAGAGGCAGGCTCTTCCACCTAAGAGGTCGTTTAAAAAGGTTAGTGTGCAATGGGTCACGGCTTCCCGTTCCCCCGCCGACACAAATGATGTTTACAGCAAAAGCTGTATTCTACCCCATTATTTATAACAAATTTGATACCAAGCTCATCAATTACCTGTCCCAAAGACAGATTTTTTTGACCAAACCCTCCTTGACTACCTGCCTTGCAAACCTAAAAAATCAGGACTATCACCGCAATCGTAAATAGGAGGCGTATAAACCGTTATGCCAGGTGGACATTTTTCGGGCAGGGTTTCAGTCATCCTACGTAAGAAAACAGGGGATACATTTGTGTGAGGGGACTTTTTTAATCGCCTGAAAATCCTATGGTTATTGCTGTTATAACACTGAATTGGACGGGACATTCCAAAGCCTATTTTTTTCAATATGCAAGCGCCATTATCCGGGAAATGATGGTTGCCAACCCGGGGCACCGGTTTATTATTTTTCACGATAAGAATTTTGATAAAGACCAATTTCCGGGGAATTATTTTTCATTCATCCTGGTCAACTGGCCAGGACGCCTCCTGGGATTAAGGTACTGGTGTGAGCGGAGATTCCCGGCCTATTGTAAAAAACTGCATGTGGATGCAGCAATTTGGCTGAACGGGTTTTGTTCATTGAAATCCAATATACCCCAGTTTGTATTTTATCCCGGCCGGGAAACGGGGCGGAAAAACATGTATTCGGGTTACAGGCAAAAATTTGCAGAGGAGATCGTTTATACAGCAAAAAAAATTTTTGTTCCAACCCAACGCATCAAAAATGAATTGGAAGCTTCTTTCAGTGCTGCGGTACAGAAAACAGTGATCTCACCGCCTTTAAACCTTTTACGCTCACGGGCGCAGGATGAAACTGAGAAGAATGCAGTGAAACAACAAGTGACAGGCGGGAAGGAATTCTTTGTGTATGAAGGGAACAATGACGATAACCAGTTGATGGTGATCCTGAAAGCTTTTTCCCTTTTTAAAAAAAGACAGCAGACCAATATGCAGCTGGTCATTTTACTGGCGGATCCTCCCGGTAAAAAGCTGATCAGGGGCCTGGCCTCTTTTAAGTATAAACATGATGTGGTCTTGATTAAGGTTCGCGGGGAGGATGAAAAAATAAAATTTTTTTCGGCCGCATATGGCGCCCTGCTGTTTGCAGAAAACGACGAAACAGGGATTCCTGCACTCAGCCTCCTGTCGCTGAATATACCCCTGGTCACTACAACACTGCCTTCCTATAAAGAAATATTGGGAGAAGCGGCCCTGTTTACCCCACCAGATGATGCACAGAAGATCGCCGACGCTATGATGCTGCTCTACAAAGATGAATCATTAAGAAAACGAATGATACAAAATGGTGCCGCGCTGACCGCACACCCAGGGTATGATAACACTGCCGGGATGATCTGGGAAACGATCCTGCAAACAATACAATAAAGCAGACACTCCTATCTTTGATTCAATTTTAAAATGAGTATGCATACATCAACGATCTCCATAGAAGTTCAGATGGATGAGAATAAAGTTCCCGGGACTATTCAGTGGCAGGCAACCGACAGCGGGAAAGAAGTTCCCCAACAAGCAAAGGCCCTGTTGCTTTCCCTTTGGGACGGGGCTGAAAAAACAGCCCTGCGCATTGACCTCTGGACAAAAGATATGATGGTGGATGAAATGGCTGATTTTTTTTACCAGACATTTATGACAATGGCTGATACCTATGGACGGGCTACCCGCTACCAGGAGGAATCTGACGACATAAAAAAATTCGCCGGCACATTCTATGAGAAATTCCGGGCCAGGCAATTAAAAGAAAATAAGGCAACATAAGTCTACCAAAGCTTTTCTTGTTCCCCTTTTGAGGTCAACCAAAGGTTGCAAGCGAAGCTCAAAAGGTGCTAATATTGTTTGACCAATTAAATTTTTAATGATGACACTCGAACAAAAAATCATGGCGGAATTAAAAACGGCCATGCTGGCCAAAGATGAAGCCGGCCTGCGGAGCCTGCGGGCTATCAAAGCTGCCATCTTGCTGGCAAAGACCTCCGAAGGAAGCAGCGGGGAACTGACAGGTGATGATGAAATAAAACTTTTACAGAAACTCGTCAAGCAGCGGAAGGACTCGCTGGAGATCTACCGGCAACAAAACCGCGCCGACCTTGCAAAAAAAGAAGAAGAGGAGATCACCATCATTGAAAAATTCCTGCCACGGCAATTATCCACGGAAGAGCTGAAATCCGAACTGCAGAAGATCATTGCAAAGACAGGTGCCGCCTCACCGGCCGATATGGGTAAAGTGATGGGCGTGGCTACCAAAGAACTGGCGGGACGTGCCGACGGGAAAACGATCTCGACACTTGTTAAGGAATTACTCGCAACACCAAAGGACTGAGTAGGATTAGCAATTTTTTTGTACTAAAATTTTTTCTTCACCGTTTTGAGCAACTGGCCATGCTGATCGATATTATTTATGTGATTCTTATCATCCTGGCAGCCCTGCAAGGTTACCGCAGCGGGTTGATCGTGGGATTATTCTCCCTGTTGGCCATCATTATTGGGCTGGCTGCCGCCATGAAACTTTCTTCGGTGCTTGCGGCCTACTTGGGTGAGCGGATCAATATTTCAAAAGAATGGCTTCCGCTGATCTCTTTCGCACTTATCTTCCTGTTGGTCCTGCTGCTGATCCGTTTTATTGCCAGGATCATTGAAAAAGCCTTCCAGTCCGTGATGCTGGGCTGGGTGAACCGGCTGGCAGGGGTTGTTTTTTTTCTTGCGATCTACACCCTTGTATTCAGCGTGGTGATCTTTTATGCCGAGCAAATGAAAATATTACTGCCGGCTTCTACGGAACATTCGGTGGTATATGCGTTCGTAAAACCCTGGGGACCCAAAGTGATCGACGGGCTCGGCAGAATAATTCCGGTGTTCAGGGACCTGTTCACCGACCTGGAGAATTTTTTTCAGTCGCTCGCTGAGAAAGCGGGCGGGTGATCACAATTACAATATTTTCATCTTCACTGTTTCGATCCGGGTCTCCGAAACATTCATCACTTCAAACTCATACTGGCCGATGATGATCCTTTCTTTCTGGCGGGGGATCGTTTCATGATAACTGATGATATAACCCGAGAGGGTTTCGGTCTCTTCCTCTTCAAAATCAAACCCGTATTTGTGACGCAGGTAATCCAGCTCCAGGCGGCCGGAAAAAATATACTCGTTATCCGATATTTTCTTTTCCGTGAATTCTTCCACATCATATTCATCCTGTATCTCGCCAAACAATTCTTCCAGCACGTCTTCCATTGTCACGACGCCGGCTGTACCGCCGAATTCGTCCACCACCCAGGCAATGCTTTTCCGCTCACGGGTGAACTTACTGATGAGGTCGGTGGCGCTCATACTTTCCGGAACGGCGGGGATGGGCAAGAGGACAGAAGGCACTGTCAGGGGATTCTTGAATAGATCCAGCTGGTGGATATACCCGGTGATATGGTCGATATTTTTTTCATACACGATCAGCTTGCTGAGCTTGGTCTCAATGAATTTTTTCCGGATCGCTTCCATGTTGCTGCGGCTATCAATGCCCACGATCTCCTTGCGGGGGACGAGGCACTGGCGTACCTTGATATGGGGTAATTCCTGGGCATTTTCCATCAACTGCGCATTGCGTTCTTGTCGCTCATCCTCAAAATGAGGTTGAAAAAAATTTTTCATATCAGTCCGTTTCAGGGACTCCTTGTCCTTGATGATGCGGATACTGAACACATATTTCAGCATCCATTCGGCGATATCGATGAGAATAGAGGCCAGCGGGGAAAAAACAGTATAGAAAAAATCAAAAGGCCAGGCCAGTTTTTTCAGCAGTGTATTGCTGTTGGCCCAGAAAACCGCCCGGGGGATGAATTCGGCAAAGATCAGGACAATAAAAGTGGTAAGGGTGATCTCCAGCAAGGCATGGATCAACTCGGACTGAATATGAAAATAGTACCACAGCGGGTGCATGACGCGGCTCAGTTGCAGGCCGAGGAGGGTGAGGCAGACCGTGGAGCCCATCATCGTAACGCCGAGAAATTTGGCCGGGTGACGGATGAATTTGGAAAGGATGCCCGGCGCCCCGCCCCGTTTTTTTCTGTTCACTTCCAGTACCAGCCGGTTCACATTGTAATAGGCCATTTCAATGCCGGCAAAGAATCCCATGAGCAAGAGGGTCAGGAAGAACAGGAGCACATGTTGCCAGATTACCATGCAGCGAAGTTAGAAAAACAGGGGGTGATAGGAGGAAATAAGCAGACTCAATGTTCGAGAAAATCTTTTACCAGGGCAGCCGCCTCATCGCAGGCCTTTTGCAAGACGTCATTCAGGATCACCTTATCAAAACGGTCTTTAAAGGTCAGTTCATAGGAAGCTTTTTCGATCCGGGCTGCAAGGGATTCAGGGGTTTCCGTACCCCTTGCCATCAATCTGTTTTTGAGCGCATCAATGGAAGGGGGCTCTACAAAAAGGGAAAGCGTTTGTTCCGGGTATTGATGCTTAATATTGACCCCACCCTTTACATCCACATCCAGCAGCGGGGTCTTATGCATCTGCCAGATCCTTTCCAGCTCGCTTTTCAGGGTGCCGTAGTATTTGCCTGCATACACCATTTCCCATTCTGCAAAATCATGATGATCGATATGTTGTTTGAAGGCATCCACCGAAATGAAATAATAATCTACCTTATCCTTTTCATAACTGCGCGGACTGCGGGTGGCGCAGGAAACGGAAAAAGCGAGTTGTTGGGGAAAAACTTTCAGCAGGTATTTGACCACGGAGGTTTTGCCGCTCCCAGACGGGGCTGCCACGATCACGATCTTATTTTGCCCGGATGCCATGCGCAAAGAAAAGGCAAATAATTA
>CAZZDQ010000048.1:0-21778 GCA_964652845.1 uncultured Chitinophaga sp. | reverse complement strand
AATAACGTATCACTAACATTTTCTGTATTACTTTCATCATATACAACCAGTTGTATGATATTTTTTACGGCCCCGTCATTCCCCGTTAAAATAATATAACTTTATTTTAATGGAATTCATCCACCATAAAAACAGTTCCGCCCAACCCGACAAAGAACTGGTTGATGTGTATAAACGGACCGGGGATATGTCTGCCCTGGGAGAATTGTACCAACGCTACATGGAATTGGTATATGGCGTTTGCCTAAAGTATTTCAGGCAGGCAGATAATGCCAAAGACGCGGTGATGCAGATCTTCGAGGAGCTGGTATCAAAATTGAAGAAACACGATGTGGATAATTTCAGGGGCTGGCTGCACCAGGTGGCCAAAAATTATTGCCTGATGCAGTTACGCACACCCCGCAACCTGAAAACCGTTGAATTTAAAGGGGATATTGTGCAATCGGAACAAAATGTGCATCTGAATGGTATGCTGGAGAACGAGGAGAATTTCAAAAAAATGGAAATTTGCCTCGGGAAACTGGAAGAAGATCAAAGGACAGCTATCCGGCTTTTTTACCTGGAGGGGAAATGTTATAATGAGATCGGCGAACTGATGAACAGCGACTGGAATAAGGTAAGAAGCATGATCCAGAATGGCAGGCGGAACCTGAAGATCTGTATAGACAACATAAAAGAAATGGTCAATAAATAAGTTAAGTGTTCAGTCAAAATGAATGAATCAGGTAATATAAAGAATTATTCGGCTGCAGATATTGAAAAAAACCGCAAAGGGGAGCTTTCCCCCCGTGAAATGCATGAAATGGAAAATGCCGCCCTGGATGATCCATTCCTTGCAGATGCACTCGAGGGTTACTATTCGGTGTCAACAAATATCAGTGCAGATATGGCGGAGCTCAATCAAAGGCTGGCTGCCCGGACTGAAAAAGGCAAACTGGTGGCTATGAACCAGGCAGGTTCTAAAAAATACCTTTGGTTGCGGGTCGCAGCGATGTTATTACTCCTCATAGGTGCCGGCCTGCTGGCCAAACAATTCTTATTCAACAAGCATGAAAACCGTATTGCTGCACTGAGTAAGCAAACCAGTATCCCGGTCAGTAATGATAGTTCGGTCGCCAGCTCCACTATAGCAACAGATAGTAATGCACAAAAAGGAGAAACCAAAACTTCGGAAGGCACATTATCATTTCATGAAGCCCAATCCAATGGCCGGGGTGAGACAAAAGACAAAAAGAAAATAACGACTGAATTCAAACCCACTACCACGCTCAAGGACAATTCAACTGTTTTAAACTTCTCACCCACTACCAAGGAGAATCCTGCACCGGTCACTGTAACTGGTAATTCACAGGATACAAAGACGGAAAGACCGGCGGATGAAGAAACGGTAAGAATGAAGGCTAAACAACAGCCGGGAAATAATGTCATGACCCGTAGTGTAACTGTCAACCGGAAAGATACAAACGGGGATGGTGTGGAAGATAAATCAGATACTGACTCTGCAAAGATGAATGCTGCCGGCTTAGCGAAATCCAATAAAAATAATTCAAACGCCGCCGGCCTTGTTTACCGGGCCAATATTTTCCGCGGCAGGATCACCGATGGGCAGAACCGCGGCCTGCCCTTTGCCAATGTCACCAACACACAGGACAATAATGCAGGCACCTACACAGATGTGAACGGTTATTTTAACCTGACTTATCCCGATACCCTGCTGAATGTGCATGTAAAATCTGTAGGATTCGAAACGAATGATGTGCAATTGAAAAGCACCCTGGCCAACAACCACGTGGTCATGAATGATGACCGTTCTATCGACCAGATCGTGCTGAGCAATAACCGTCCGAATACGGATGCCCGTCGTCAGCAAAATAGTATTAAGATCGAAGAGCCTGAACCTGCCGATGGTTGGGATAATTATGACACTTACCTGGTCAATAATGTAGAGGAACCGCTTGAAATAAAAGAGAAACAGATCCCTGCCGGTAAAGTGGAGGTCTCTTTTGATGTCAATAAAAGGGGGGAACCGGTGAATATCAAAGTGGACAAATCCCTCTGTGATAACTGCGATAAAGAAGCGGTCCGGCTGGTGAAGGAAGGCCCCAAATGGAAACGGAACAGATCGAACAAAAAGAAAGCCACGGTGATCGTCGATTTCAACTCTTCCAACTAAAAGTTCCGGACAGCCGTTCATTCCCTAACTTTACGCCCTTAAAAATTTCATATGAAAAATATTTTCATTGCAGTCATTGCATTGCTCATCATGGATATTTCTGAAGCGCAGTTGAAAACCCCTGCACCGAGTCCTACGCAGACGGTGAAACAGGATTTTGCATTGTCCACCATCGAACTGTCCTATTCCCGGCCGGGAATAAAAGGCAGGAAGATCTTCGGCGACCTGGTGCCATTCGGCTCAGTGTGGCGCACAGGGGCCAACAGCGCTACTACGATCACTTTTGGCGATACGGTCATCATTAACAAGACAAAGCTGGCCCCCGGGAAATACGGGTTGCTTACCATTCCCGACAAAAAAAAATGGACCATCATTATTTCAAAACAAACGGATGTCACTAACCCGGTTGATTATAAACAGGACCAGGATGCCGTACGTGCAAGCGCGGATGTGAATGACCTGGATGAACCGGTGGAGACCTTTACGATCGGGGTCGCCAATATCAGGCCCACCACCTGCGACCTGCAACTGATGTGGGACAAGACCTCCGTATCGTTACCGATATCCGTCGAAACTGACAACAGGGTCATGGCGCAGATCGATCAGCAGATGAATAAGGATAATCGTCCTTATTTTTCCGCTGCCATGTATTATATGGATAACGGGAAAGACCTGAACCAGGCCCTGCAGTGGTTCAATAAAGCGGTGGAACTGCAACCACGTGCTTATTTCATCGTTTACCAGCAAGCCAATTGCCTGGCCAGGTTGGGAAAGAAAGATGAAGCGAAAGCCACGGCTTTAAAATCAAAATCATTGGCTGCTGAGCAGAATAATAATGATTATGTGAGATTGAATGATAAATTGCTGGCTGAGTTGGAAAAATGATGATTGCTGAAAGGGGGTCGGTTATAAGAGGCTTTCTTTTGAATGGACATAGCCTTTATCATCCAGTAAGTGATGCCCATCTGCCGCGGCCGTTGCAAGCTCATCGCAGCGGTTATTGAAGGGATTGCCGGCATGGCCCCTGACCCAAACGAATTTGATAAAATGTTTTTTCGAAAGCTGGTGATATTGCATCCACAGGTCAGCATTCTTTTTACCGCCTTTGAAATTCGTCTTGATCCATTTGTCCAGCCATTTTTCTTCGATGGCTTTTACCAGGTACTGGCTGTCTGAATAGATAGTGACCTTCTGATCCTCTTTTTTAAGCGCTTCAAGGCCTGCGATCACTGCCATCAGTTCCATCCGGTTATTGGTGGTCAATTTGTATCCCTGCGATAATTCTTTCCGGTGTTTTCCGCTCATCAATATAACGCCATATCCTCCTGGTCCGGGATTGCCTCTGGAAGAGCCATCGGTATATATGGTAACTGTATTACTCATAGTTTGATAGCACACGGATGACAACGGCCTGGCGGATGTTCACGGATAAAATCAGTGATGATCAGTATGATCCGTGTCATCAGTGTGCTATTTTTAAACTTGGAAAACTCCCGTTTTCAATTCCGCTATATCGGGGTTATGATTAGCTGCCGCAATGCCTTCACTGATCATTTTCCTGGTTTCAGCCGGGTCGATGATGGCATCCACCCATAACCTTGCTGCGGCATAGTAAGGTGAAGCCTGGTTATCGTACCGGTTCTTGATCTTGTCCAGCAATTTCTTTTCCTGCTCGGCGGATAATTCCTTGCCCTTTGCTTTTTGAGAGGCCATTTCGATCTGCAAAAGTGTTTTGGCCGCTGAATCCCCGCTCATGACCGCGATCCTGGCGGTGGGCCAGGCATAAATGAACCGGGGATCATAGGCTTTCCCGCACATGGCATAATTTCCGGCCCCATAACTGTTGCCAATAATGATGGTAATCTTGGGCACCACGGAATTGGCGACAGCATTCACCATTTTGGCACCATCTTTTATGATACCGGCATGTTCACTGCGGCTGCCCACCATGAATCCTGTCACATCCTGTATAAATACAAGCGGGATCATTTTCTGGTTACAATTCAGTATGAATCGTGCAGCCTTATCGGCACTGTCGTTGTAGATCACCCCACCCATCTGCATTTCACTTCCGTCTGAGCGTCCCGCCCCGACAGATTTTCTTGCCTTCACCACCAATCGCTGATTGGCTACAATGCCTACAGCCCATCCATCGATCCTTCCATACCCGCAGACGATCGTTTTCCCGTAATCCGGTTTGAATTGTTCAAACGATGAAACTTTTTCAGCGCTTATGCCTTGAGCCTTGTCCCTTGTTTCTTCCACACCATCCACAATTCTTTCAATGATCTCCAGTACATCATACGGTTTTCCGTCATTAGGAAAAATGCCATACAATTCTTCAGGTTTTTTGAGAGGCGTCTGCGGAATGATCCTGTCAAACCCGGCCCTGGGTTTTTCGCCCAGCATACTGATCATTTTTTTGATATGGTCCATGCATTCTTCCTCAGTAGCGAATTTATAATCCGCAATACCACTGATCTCAGTATGTGTGACCGCGCCGCCCAGGGTTTCATTATCCACTTCTTCACCGATGGCTGCTTTTACCAGGTAAGGCCCGGCGAGATAGATGGAGCCGTTGCCTTCCACCATCAGGGTTTCATCACTCATGATGGGGAGGTAAGCGCCGCCTGCCACGCAGGGGCCCATTACAGCGGCGATCTGTGTAATGCCCATGGCACTCATGACAGCATTATTTCGGAAGATGCGCCCGAAATGTTCCTTGTCGGGAAAGATCTCATCCTGCAGGGGAAGGAAAACCCCGGCACTGTCGACCAGGTAAATAATGGGAAGACGGTTTTCGATGGCGATCTCCTGCATGCGCAGGTTCTTTTTACCGGTGATGGGAAACCAGGCGCCTGCTTTCACGGTCTGGTCATTGGCAACGATCACACATTGCCTGCCGCTGATATAACCGACACCGGCCACCGTGCCTCCCGCAGGACAACCGCCTTCTGCTTCATACATGTCATAACCAGCAAAGGCGCCGATCTCAATGAATACTGATCCTGCTTGCCCGGCAGGCAGGTCTTTGTCAACCAGGTAGCTGATCCTTTCCCGGGGAGTCAATTTATTTTTTTCCTTTTGCTTGCTGATGGATTTTTCCCCACCACCTTTATATATCTTTTCCAAACGCTGCCGCATCGTGCTGAGGCTTTGTTTCATTAAGTCTTCATTTTTATTAAATTCCAGATTCATTTTTTTCAACATTAGGTTAATATTTACAGTTATCCTCTACACTGACAAGGTAAAAAGGTAGGAGGGGACATCATTTTGTACGAATGTGCGGAAATTTACGAAATAAAAACGGGTATAAATACTTATTCATTACAGACATATTGATTTAGTATTTGTACTCCCCAGATGACTTATATAGTTTTGCGGGCGCGAGCAGGACTTGTTGGGAATTGACTTTTATATCCAATATCACTAACATGAAAAAAGTATTTACCCTTTTTTTTGGGTGTATCTCATTGTCTGCTTTTTCACTGGACCCGAACAATTTTACGATCACCCGTGTTTCAGCGCCCTATTTTATTGTTGATGGGAATTCGCCCACGACCCTGACCAAGGCCTATGTGGGATTTGAGGTGAAAAACAATAATAACAGTGCCACCACTTACAGCAACCTGAAATTCACTATTACATCCATCGGGACCTCCGTTACAGGACAGAATTATTCAATTGTTACGCCTGCAAGTGGTATCGTGAACGTAGGTACACTGGCACCCGGAGAATCAAAAGTTTGTTATTACTATATTGCCTATCCGTCCAATGTGACGCCGCAGGCCACTTTTAACGTACAACTCAGCGATAATACGGCCAGTTGGAAAACACAGAGCTTTAACATTCATAACAGGTCTTCTATCAGCGCCAATGCCGGCGGAACGGCTACGCAGGCGTTTACCAACCAGGACCTGATCGGCGGACTTGTCTACGATGATGTGACATATACTGTAGGAAATGTGCAAAATGGGGACGAAAGCGATTTCCAGGTCGCGGTTTCTTCTTCATTCGATCCGACCAAGATCACATTGCTTGGTACACAGGTAACGGCAAGCACTGTTCCGGGGATCCCGGTTGGAACAACTGATTCAATTTATTTTATCACCGGTAATGGTTCCAACGGTGCTTCCATCACGATGCGCTGGACATTCCGGATCGCGGCCACCAATTTCACTACATACCTTTTACCCTGTGCCGGTTCTACCAGCGGGGGCAGCAATTATAAGTATGCACTGAATACGAATTTGGGCCAGGGTACGCCCATCACCGTTTCATCCGCAGCCGATCCGCTCACCATTACCAAAAGTTCTAATCAATCCGTATATGGCGTTAACAGTCCTGCACATTTTACCGTTACCATCTGTAACCCCGGGGCCTATGGAATTACGATCGATAAAATAACTGATGAGATACCTGCAGGGTTTACTTATCAGTCATTGGACAGCAACAGTAATCTCACAGCGACGAATTCCACGACCCTCCCCACAACCGGTGCTACAGGTACCATTATTTTTGAAGGTGGGGTAACCTCGGGCGGGAATACTTCATTTTACATTCCTTCGGGGGGTTGTTTCAGTCTTAAATACAAGGCCACAACAGCCTCTTCCAGTGCTTCCAACCTGGTTACTACTGCGAGAATGTTTGTTTCATCAACAATGGTTGACTCTGCCCAGAATACTGTTTCGGTATCGTCAACCCTGGCAACGAAACTTATTTCGTTCAGCGGGGAATGGTTTACCGGATCCATCAGGCTGAACTGGTCAACTGCAAACGAAAATGACGGAATGAGAACAGAAATCGAAAGAAGTAATGACGGAATGGTTTTCGGGAAAATAGGAGAGGTAGCCGGTTCGGGATTACCAGGGCAAGTACATACTTACAATTATATCGATTACGCACCTTTGGCCACCTATAATGTTTATCGCCTGAAGATCATTGAATCGAACGGACAATTTATGTACAGCCAGATCGTACTGTTGAACAAAAAGCAGTCCGACCTGTACTTGCAGGTGGTCTATCCCAATCCATTTGCCGAACAATTCACTGTTCAATTGATATCTGATAAGAACCAGATGGTGCAAATGAAGCTGATCGGTATGGATGGTAAAACTGTTTTTACAGGGACTGAACCCTGTTCAGCAGGTATAAATAACATTACACTGGCTCCCTCAGGACTTCAAGCCGGAAACTATGTACTTCGTCTTGAAAGCGCCGGTGGGGTCTACCATCAAAAACTGATAAAGAATAAGTAGTGATACTGCGAACGGCCGGATTGATCCAGTCAAGATTTTAGATCACAAGGTGGAATCGATTTAACTTGCTGGTTACTCACTTTGCATGAATAACAGCAGCCGTTCTTCTCCTCACCAGATGTATTATCTCGCCTTACTTTGCCCGCCGGAAGTGAATGATAGAATTCTGCAGTTTAAGTTATGGATGAAAGAACAATTCGGTTGCGTGATCGCGCTTCGTTCGCCGGCCCATATCACGCTGGTGCCCCCTTTCTGGCTGGAGGAAGGAAGGGAAAAAGAACTCCTGTCAGCATTATACTCTTTCAAAGCCGATGCCACTGCATTGCAAATTGAATTAAATGGCTTCTCCCATTTTGGTAAGAAAGTATTGTTCGTGATCGTTAATCCCGGTCCCGCAATGGAAAAGATCAGGAACCTGGTTGCCGGGCATTTTAGCAGTTCATTCCCCGGGGTCATCAAAAAGGATGAACAGCCCTTTCATCCGCATGTCACTATCGCCACCCGTGATATGAGCCCCGGTCATTTTTTCAGAGCCTGGGAACATTTTTCCCAAAAAAAATATGCTGAAAAATTCACCGTTCAAAAGATTGCACTATTAAAACTTAGCCCTGGTAAATGGAATGTGATCGCTGGGCAGGACTGGGTAGAATAAGGATAATTGTTCAACACAGAGAAACTCTGTTATTCCCTGCCTACCGGCAGGTGTGTTAAATTTTTTCAGAAAAAAACCGGCAGTAAAAAACCACCGGTTTAAAGCCTGTACTTTAAATAGACAATTTATTAGTTGCCCGCACCCACCCTTTGCTGTTCTTCCTCATTACTGGAAGACCTGCGCTTTGCCTGGCCCTGTTGTTTACCGAAACGATAAGTAAAATTGATACCGAATTGCCTGTTATCCCAGTGATTCCGGATATCAATATCAATGGTACCGTAACGGGTAAGGCCATGGTATCTTTGCCAGCCGAAAGGATCACGGGCATTGATGCGCAGCGTAGCTTTTCCTTTCAGTAAATTATTTTTGGCAAGGCCGATATTCATTTGTCCCATGGGGTAGGAGAGGGACAATTGCTCAATGGTCTTATACCGGTACCAACCGCTTAATTCAGCCGTCCAGCCCTTACCCAGCGTAAAATTATTATTGATGTTAAAGGTAAAAGAAGTAAATGCAAGATCTAGAGGTACTACTTCCGGCCGCCCTGTTTCAGTAGTGATATAGGTGCCCTTGTAATGATTATGGTAAATATTTCCATAGACCGTGGTATTCCACCATTTGTTCAGTTTCTGCATTGCCGTCACTGAAAGCCCGTAATTGGTGTAACTGGCAATATTATCCGAAGTAAGGAAACCGATCAGTTCTCCGTTATTGCCTTTTTTCCGGTTGATGATCTGGGAGATCACATCGGTGGTCCGGGTATAATTAAGGGTAGTGATCAGTTTGCCATTATAGGTATGTGTCAGTTCATAATTGTATGAGAACTGGGGTTTCAGATAAGGGTTGCCCTGGCGATAGCTTAATGAATCCAAAAAGAAAGTAAAAGGATTCAGGTCCTGGTAATTGGGCCTTTGCAGCCGGCGCCCGGCGGAAAGAGTAACAGTATTTTTGTCATTCACCGCATAGCTGGCAAAGATCGTCGGGAACAGGCTCACATAATTTCTTTTTACCGAAGAATTATCGATGGCCTGTACACCTTTTGTATTCGTGTTTTCTGCCCGCAGACCTGCCTGGACATTCCATTTCTTGAATTGTTTGCTGAGATTGATATAGGCGGCATTGATATTTTCTTTGTAAATAAAATGATTGTTCCTTGCATCGGGTATCCATGTATTGCCCGCTTTCCTTACGTAATCAACCAGGTTATCAGAAGTGACATAGCTTGATTTGATGCCTGATTCAAGATGGAGCCCATTCTTATAGTTATGGGCAAAATCCGATTTCAGTGAGTAAATATTGATCAGTGAAGGCAGGTGGCCTTTCAGGTACATCGAGTCGGCTGTCTTGTTATAGTTGCCATCGAAAAAACCTGTGCTCAGCAATTGTTCGGAGGTATTATTATAATGTGCAAAATCAAAATCGGTCGTTAACTCGGTGCCGGTGGTATCGAAACTATGTTTGTAATTCAGGTTTGCTGCCAGGTTATTCCAGTTCAGTTTATTATCCACCGTTGTATTCAGCCTTGAAAACGGAACTCCTGCCAGCGTGGTATAGGTTGTATTTGTGAGGGGATGCGGCCGGCCGGCAAAAAGAAAACCGCTCAGGACAATGCCATAAGTATTTTTTTTGTTTGGTGTGAAATCAAGCCCGGTCTTCAATGTATAATTGTTGTTACGGAAACGGAAATATGTATTTACATTGGCGATACTGTCGATCAATTTGCTGTCGCGGTAATAATGACTCACAATATCCAATCCGCCCCGGCCTTCACGGTAGTTGTAAATGGCGTTAGTGAAGAAATTGACCTTATTTTTCCTGTAATTGTAGTTCACAGAGATATTCGGCTTCATGGTCATTTCCGTAGTGCCGTTATGGTCAAATAAAGAATTAGTGGTACCAGCCGTGATGCTGCCATTGGAACCCCTGGTCTTGTTCTTTTTTGTTTTGATATTGATGATACCGGAGTTGCCGGCGGCATCATATTTGGAGGAAGGATTGGTCATAATCTCGATCTGGTCAATCGCAGAGGCGGGCATATTCTTGAGAATATTGGCAAGGTCGGCGCCGGACAGATAGGTTGGCTTTCCGTCCATCATAATGATCACCCCCTGCTTGCCTTTCAGGCTGATGTTCCCGTCATTATCAACCGTAACACCCGGTGATTTTTCCAGCACTTCCATGGCAGTGGCACCGGCATTGGAAGGAGAAGCTTCTACATTCACCACCATCTTATCAGGCTTTTGCTCAATGAATGGTTTCGATGATACTACTGTAACACCACTTAAGCCCTTTGCTTCAGGTGACAAAAGAACAGGAGGAAGGTTAATACTGGAATGTGTTTCAGTGATCGTAATTGCATCCGTTATTTTTTTGGCATAGCCTGCTGCGCTGACGCTGACAAGGTAGCTGCCAGCAGCAATTTTTTCGAATGAGAAATTACCGGATCTGTCGCTTACCGCTGTTTTCACAAGCGATTTATCCGCTGCCTTTAATAATTGTACTGTTGCAGCCTCAACAGGCTTACCTGTCGAATCGGAAAGCGTGCCTGAAAGGGCACCGGATCTGGTTTGGGCATGCGTAACAGTTGCAAGGATGACAACACTAAGCAAGAGTAGTTTTTGTTTCATAGCAAATTTGACAGGTATCATTCAATAAGTGGTCAACGATGCAAAACTCTCATATAAATCAGGTAGAAAAAACCCAAAAGGGATAAGGGGCAATAAAAATAGATAGGTGGGACAGAAAAAAAACTGCCAGCAATGCAGGTGAAACCGTTTAAACGAAAAATTTCGTAGTATTTTGGGTTTTTAGACCGCTCATATGCCTCTTCCGGTACATATTGCTTATGCAAGGGAATTAAGAAAGAATCAGACTCCTGAGGAAAAGCTGGTCTGGGAGCAGGTCAGGGCGCGTCGCCTGCAGGGATTTAAGTTCTTAAGGCAACACCCGATTATTATTGGTGGTTTCCGAAATAAAAGAGACTTTTATATAGCTGATTTTTATTGTGCGGAAAAAAGGCTGATCATTGAATTAGATGAAGCTATGCACAAGTTCAATATAGCATATGATAAAGCAAGGGATGCAGCTTTGAAGGAAATGAGGTTGACAGTTATAAGATTTCATAATGCTGAGGTGACGGGGGATTTGAATGGTGTGTTGAAAAAGATCATCGGGTATTTACAATGACTCTCCCCACCCGGCCCCCCTCTCTCCATGAAGAGAGGGGGAAGCCAAACGAAGTGAGGAGGGGGTGAGCCGGAATAATTAAAAAGACAAAGCCAAAACGATCAATATGAAAAAAATATTTTTCTTCCTTCTTTTACCGGGCTCCCTTTTCTCTCAAAACCCCAACCCCACTACCGGATCGCAAAAATTGGCCGCTTTTGCCAGGCAAAAACAAATGCTAGCACAATCACCTTATAAAAACCTGCAGTGGAGACTGACGGGCCCCAATAACCGGAGCGGCCGGTCCACCGATGTGCAGGGTATTACCGGGAACCCTGATATCATGTATGCAGCATTTGCAACCGGCGGATTATGGAAAACAATTGATGCAGGAAAGACCTGGGCACCCTTATTTGACAGGGAAGCCACTCAATCCATCGGGGATATTGCCCTGGCACCCTCTGACCCGAATATTTTATATGTCGGTACCGGCGAAGCCAATATTTTCAGAGCATCCTTACCGGGGATCGGGATTTACAGGTCAACCGATGCAGGAAAATCATTTAAACATATCGGACTTGAAAATACAGGCACGATCGCAAGGATCGTGGTGCACCCTTCCAACCCTGATATCGTATATGTTGCTGCCAGCGGAAATGAATGGACCTATAATAAAGACCGCGGTGTTTATCAAACAAAAGATGGTGGAAAAACATGGAAGAAAATATTATTCAGGGACGAAAAGACCGGATGCATTGACCTGGCAATGGATCCTTCCGATCCCAATACGCTATATGCCAGTATGTGGAACCGCCTCCGCAGAAGATGGAGCGACCCGGTACCGGAGGACGGCGATTATATTTATAAGACAACAGATGGCGGAAAAACCTGGAAGATCATCAATAATGGTTTGCCCGACACAAAGAACACCGGCAGGGTGGGGATCACTGTTTCAAGATCGAACCCGAATGTACTGTATGCTTATGTGGATGATCACAACAAAAAAAGAGACCCGCGGCCTGATGAGACCGACAGCTATGAAAGAAAGGTACAGAAAGTGGTGATCGGTGCTGCAATTTACCGGAGTGATGATAAGGGTGAGACCTGGAAAAAACAGAGTGAAGTACATGATTTCTTCCGCATTTCCGGCACCTACGGCTGGGTTTTCGGACAGGTAAGGGTCGACCCGAAAAACGAAAATATCGTATATGTCTTTGGCACTGCAAGGGCCAGGTCAGAAGATGGTGGCAAAACATGGAAGCAATGGAACCCTGCCGACAGAAGCAGCGATTGGATCCACGGTGATAACCACGCCCTCTGGATCGATGAAGAGAATCCTGACAGGATGATCCTGGGAAATGACGGCGGTGTGAGTTCCACCCTTGACGGCGGAAAGAAATGGAAGAATTATTTTGATAAACTTCCCACCACACAATTCTATACGGTGACCTATGATATGGAAGCACCTTTCAATGTATTTGGCGCTGTTCAGGATGAGGGTACCATGAGCGGAAGCGTAATGAATACATTCGGCAACCCACAGGATTCTTCCTTACGTCATTGGAAAATGGTACCGGGGGGAGAGGGCACACAGATCCAGGTGGATCCGCAGGACCACAATATAATTTTTTCCAGCACGTATTATGGCCGACTAATGAAAAGCGATATGAGCAAAGCGGATAGCTTACAAAGTCACCATATTAGCCTCTTTGATGTGGGCAGGATCGATTCCCTGCGGGGAGAATGGCTGGCGGCAACCCTGATCTCACGCTTCAGCAATAAAGTTATTTATCATGGGCTACAGCATTTGTATAGATCATCAGATGGTGGCGACAACTGGTCTATGATCAGCCCGGACCTTTCCTATAATGATAAAACAAAGATGGGGATCTATCCTTACCTGATCTATCACCAGGCCATTACAGCCATCGCTGAAGGGGATGAACCGGGATTTCTTTGCGTGGGGACGGATGATGGCAGGGTCTGGCTGACAATGGATGACGGGAAAAACTGGAAGGAGATCACCGGCAGGTTACCGCAGAATAAGCATGTGGCGAAAATATTCACATCGTTCACTCGTAATCCTCCCAATTTATACGTGGTGCTTAATGACCGGAGGCAGGATAATAATTCACCCTATTTATACCAGCTGAGCGGTGACGGCAAGATCTGGAAACTGATCTCTTCTGATCTTCCACCCGCTCCTGCCAATGTGATCATCGAAGATCCTGATCGTGCAAATGTTCTCTACTGCGGAACGGATATGGGCGTGTACAGGAGTAAGAACAACGGGAAATCATGGATTTCCATCCAGGGCAACCTGCCGGCTTCAGTTGCAGTGGATGATATGTTCATTCATCCGCGGGATAAAAAACTGGTGATCGCTACTTACGGCAGAGGGGTTTGGGTGCTGGATGATCTGGGGGCATTGAAATAAGATATCTAATTTTATATTCTAAAACAATTCATATGGGTATCAAACAAGCCAATGTCACGATCAATATCGCTAGTATGGACAGGTCGGTTTCTTTTTACCAATCATTGGGACTTGAACTGAAAGGCCGCTGGGGTGATTTTTATGCGCAATTAACAACACCGGGCGTTTTGATCGGCCTGCATCCCAGCAAGGTTTTACCCGGAAATTCAGGCAACCTGAGTATTGGTTTTTCGATTGATAATATTGATGAAGCAAAAACCCTGCTTCAGAATAATTCCATCACATTCACCGAAAGACAGGAAGAAGGCGGGCAGTTCCTTCATTTCACAGACCCCGACGGCACGGCGCTGTATTTTATCAAATCAAAATGGGGATAGTTTGATCAATTGAGCCATCTTGATACTTTCAAAAAGAAGTATTTTTTTGGGGTTCTCATGAAATTTTCATTCATCATATTCCGCTCTGCTATTTATGTTCCTTTATTTATTTTATTTTTTGGCTGGATCGCATGGCAGGCCAGGGGATTGGATGCCAGTATCGGGTTCTTGTTGCCTGCATGGTTAAAATGGCCGGGTATTATACTGATGACAGCGGGTGGCTTGCTCGCTATCATCTGCATTTTGGAATTCATCTTCAGGGGAAAGGGTACGCCGGCACCCTTTGATCCGCCAAGAGAATTTGTTGCCTCTGGTCCTTATGCCTATGTGCGGAATCCCATGTATATCGGAGGACTGGTACTCCTGACAGGTTTTGGCTTTTATCTTCTTTCCTTTTCCGTCCTTTTGCTGGTGATCCTGCTTTTCCTGGTCGTGAATATGTTTGTTATTTTCTATGAAGAACCCACTCTTGAAAGACTATTCAGTAAAAGTTATTCTGATTATAAGAGAAAAGTTCATCGCTGGATGCCCCGTTTCAGGAAATACACAGCGCAGCCTGCGGCAAATCATTAATAAACATTTGTGAAGAAGATTCAGTACAGGCAGGCAATATTGGATGATGTTCCTGCCCTGGCAAAACTCCGTACCCAGGGCTGGGGTGAGGAAAATTACTGGATTGAAAGGATCACGGGCTATTTAAAAGGCGAACATCACCCGCAACAGGCATTAATGCCACGCATTGCATTTGCTGCCACGGATGTTGATATGATAGTTGGTTTTGTTGCGGGACATCTTACCAAAAGATTTGACTGCGATGGGGAACTGGAATGGATTGACGTGGCGCCAGCATACAGGAGAATGAGGATCGCTTCCTCACTTGTAAAAAAACTGGCATGCTGGTTTATTGATCAACAAGCATATAAAATTTGTGTTGATCCAGGAAATCCCGAAGCGAGGTCATTTTATTCTTTTCTTGGCGCCGGCTCACTCAACCAACATTGGATGGTATGGAAGGATATCAGCCATCTTTCCGAATGATCTATTTTTGATCCTCATGAGCCCCCAGCAAAATTCCACAACAAATGAACCGGAACTGATCTCTTTGTGGAAACGTTCGCCTGTCATTCTTCGTGCTGTGTTAACGGGATTACTTGTTGCCACTGCGGGCACCCTGCCCTGGGCCTTACTGGTCCATTTGAATCTGGATCATTATTCCTAGGAGCGAGGGTGTAATCATGCATGGTGAATTGCATATCGGCGATTCCGTGATCATGTTTGCCGATACCACGGCTGAGATCGAAGACCAGCCTGCCGGCATCTATATTTATGTAGAAGACGTTGATAAGACCTATCAAACGGCACTGGGATCAGGCGCTGTATCACTAAGAGCCCCCGAACAACAACCCTATGGATATACCTGCGGCTTCCGCGACCCTTTTGGAAATGACTGGTGGCCGGTGCAAGCAGAAAAAGAATGAACCTGCGAACAGGCCATTCTTTTATTGTCGATTTTCCTTCTGTTAGATGAAGATCAAAAACCCCTGAATCCTTGTCCCCTTGGTTTCGGTAAGGGCTTCCGCGGAATCTTATCATCCCTTTGTGCTGTATTATACACAAAGCTGGCAATGATGGTAGCAGCTTCCATCAGGTCGGCCGGCACCAGGTGGTCATAGGTATCCATATTGGTATGATGCGTGCGGGTACTATAATCCATTTCATCCTGGATGAACTGGAACCCGGGAATACCCACTGCATCAAAAGACTGGTGATCGGTACCACCCGTATTGTTGATGGTCACAGTTTTGGCCCCCATATCAGTAAAAGATTCCAGCCATTTGGCGAATATGGGCCCGGCATCCTGGTTTCCCTGCAGGTAAATGCCGCGGATCTTACCGGTACCGTTGTCCAGGTTATAATAAGCCGATACTTTTCCCTGATCAGGTTTGAGTACCATATCTGCGGGATCGGCAAAATGATTTTTCACGTAACCCCTTGAACCCAGCAATCCCTGCTCTTCACCGCTCCAAAGACAGATGCGGACACTGCGGCGCATGGGCATCCCGGATGCTTTGAGGATCCTCATCACTTCCATCATCACGGAACATCCGGCAGCATTATCCGTTGCGCCCGTGGCACCCTGCCAGCTGTCGAGATGCCCGCCGATGATCACCCATTCATCTTTCAATACAGGATCTGTGCCCGGGATCTCGGCCACCACATTATAGGCTTTCAGGTCGGTATCATAGAAAGTAGTCTTCACCAGGGCTTCCATTTTCACTGCTTGCCCAGAAAGGATCAGACGTTGTATCCGCAGGTAATCATCACTCGATACCATGACATAGGCGTAATCATTCACATCATCTTTTCCGTAGCCCCCGCCACCCTGCACGAATACAGTGCCATTGTTACCAGCCCGGTTCATGCTAAGTACCAGGGCAGGTTTTTCATTTTTGAAAAAGTCACCGGTCTGTCTTTGTAAGGCCTGGCGCTGCCGCATGGTTGCCAGTTGGTCTGGTGTAAGGTTTCCGAAATTTCCCCGTCCGCGGCTGGTATCCGGTTTTGCATTTGCCATCTTATCCAGTTGTTCATCAGTAAATCTTCTTGCATTGGGATCAAAGGATGGTTTTAAGGTATCAGGGGAATAAAGCATGACGATCTGGTCCTTGATCTTTCCTGCATATTTCTGGTACAGTTCGGCTGAATCTTTGGCATTGATAAGCATCACTTCCTTTTCAATAGCCTTTTTACCGGAAGTACCGCCCGTCCATGCCCTCGGCAAGGCCAGTATGGGGAAATAATAGGGTGCAGTGACGGCGATATAGCAGGTATTTTGTTCCCATCCTTTGCCAAAATCACCCCAGGGTTCCAGGGCGGCATTGACCAGTCCCATGCGGGTAAACTCATCTTTTGCCCAGTTGGCAGCACGGAAAAAACCCGGTGAATTGGTGAGGCGGGGACCGCTGGCATCGGTCAGGTGAAAGGCGAAATTCATGACACCGGAATTGCTGAGGCCTTCTTTTTTGATCTTATCCAGCGCATCGGTGGTCTGTGAAAAAACGGGGAAAATAAAAGCGCTGAGGAAGGAAAAGAGGAGAATGATCTTTCTCATAATATGATTTTAGTCGTTGTAAAAAGATATAGACGGAAAAGGTATCCAATAATTGCGGGGGAAAAAAATTTTTCATCCGGGCAATGGCTCTTTAAACTTTATCTTTAAGATTAATCAATCAATTCATATGCAATTCATGGTCATCGAGAGATTCCGTTCCGGCAGGGTAAAAGCCGTCTATGAGCGTTTTGCAGAAAAAGGCAGGATGCTCCTCGAGGGAGTCAGTTATATTGACAGCTGGATCAATGAGGATGTTACTGTTTGTTACCAGGTGATGGAAGCAGCGCAGCCCCAACTATTGCAACCATGGATCGACGCATGGAATGACCTCATTGAATTTGAAGTGATACCTGTTATTTCATCTTTACAAGCAAAAGAAAAAACTTTTGGCATGCAATGATGTATCTTAATCATTGATCACATAAAAAAGTATTTTTCAGGCAAGCTTAATTTGTGTATGGTGTCACCAGCCAATCGATCTTGACCGTGCCCATTGCATTTCCCGATTTGGCCACATTCACCCTGAATCCTGCCGGTGTTTTATCTGAAAAACTGACCGCTGGAATAGAGCCATTGCTCCCCATCGCCGTAAGACTGACTGCATAGGAACTGCTTGTCTGCGGTATCTTGAAGACCACATTGCCGGAGCCTCCTGTCTCAACCATGATACTGCCTGCCACCAACGGGCCGGGTCCTTGATTTGATCCACCCTGGTTCTGGTTGTTGGGATTGCCGGTATTTGCTTTTTTATTTTTATTAGTGTTGTTATTGTTGTCTGAATTAGAGGAATTATCCGAACCATTATTGCTCCCGTTCATACCGTTATTGCCATTATTCCCATTGTTGCCATTCGTTCCGTTATTACCATTTGTACCATTGGCCCCATTCGTTCCCCGCTGGATCAGTTCTTCAATGGCAAGGAAAATATAAGCCATATCGATATATTTCACCGCCTCAAATGAGACCTTGATCCCACTGAGTACTCCTGAAGCCCTTAACAATAAACTGGAACCATTCACCAGTATTTTAGACTCCACATTCGACATGGGCGGCCAGAGGGAGGCTGAAAAAGTGCTTCCACCCGGACGAATGATCATTTTCAGATCGCTTCCCTCTGCCTTGAATGCATTCAGGCTGATACTCCTGCCCACCAGGTCAGCCGAACCGGTGATGGAAAACTTCCTGACCCCGTCATCCCCGTTCATCATCGCTACGGCGCCTACCGGCAAGACCAGGTTGGTCATGGGAATTCCCATTGCCGTGCTTCCGCCTGCTACCCGGAAATTATACTGGGCTTCCCCGCTTCCATTGATGGTTCCGCCGGGTGCCACATCAAATGAACCGTAACTTCCCAGTTCACTTGAGACCAGTACGTTCACCACTCCGACAGATGTTTCAGGAATGGTACTGGGATTACTGACACTTGAATTCCGGACCACATCCATTTTTACGATTTCCCAGTGTCCTACAAGGCTGTAAGCTTTTTTTATTTTGTCAGAAAGGGATTCCTGTGCGGAAAGCATCCCGCCCGCGATCGCAGGCAGGAAGATGGATAATAATATCTTTTTCATACCCCGAAGTTTAAGTGAGCGATCAGATTGAAAGAACGACTATCCTAAAGTACATTATTTTACCGACAAAGTTCTGTTGCGGTCTGCCCAGCGGCAAAAGACCCTTGCTCACTGCCGTTCAAATAAATTATTCTTAAAACACTGGCCATGATGAGCAAAAACGCCGGTGCCTGCATCTGTATCGATGAGGAATGGGGATAGTGGAAAAATTCGGGATTGTATTTTTAATGATTTTTATCATAATGTTATAGAGCAGTTCGGGATAATTTAGTACATTGGTACGATATATTGGTCCGTGCATTTTTAGCCGGATGACGATTCGTTAATTAACAAGCTTGTTATATGATCACAACAAAACAAACCGCCGTTGACAAATTCATGGAAATGGTGGTGAAAAAACATCCTGCACAGGCTGAATTTCAGCAGGCGGTATATGAAGTGGCATTGGCCATCATTCCCTTCATGGAGAAACATCCTGAGTACAAGAAAGCAGCGATACTGGAACGCATGATCGAAGCGGAACGTATCCTCATCTTCCGTGTACCCTGGGTGGATGATGCCGGCAATTTCCGTGTGAACCGCGGTTACCGCGTTCAGATGAACAGCGCAATTGGCCCATATAAAGGCGGACTCCGCTTTCATCCCGGTGTGACACTCAGCGTATTGAAATTCCTCGCCTTTGAACAGGTATTCAAAAATTCCCTGACCACCCTTCCCATGGGTGGCGGCAAGGGCGGCTCGGATTTTGATCCCAAGGGAAAATCGGACAATGAAGTGATGCGTTTCTGCCAGAGTTTTATGACTGAACTCTACCACCATATCGGCAAGGATACAGATATACCGGCCGGCGATGTGGGCGTGGGCTCCCGCGAGATCGGTTTCCTGTTTGGCCAGTACAAAAGGCTGAAGAATGAATTCACAGGCGTACTGACGGGTAAGGGTTTTGCTTATGGCGGAAGCCTGATCAGGCCTGAAGCCACCGGCTATGGTCTTTTGTTTTTTGTGGAAGAAATGCTCAAAACAAGAAATGAATCCCTGAAAGGTAAAAAAGTGCTTGTTTCCGGAAGCGGGAACGTGGCACAATATGCGATCGAAAAAACAATTGCTTTCGGCGGTATTCCCCTGACGGCATCAGACAGCAACGGTTTTATCTATGAACCGAAGGGAATTACTACCGAAAAACTCGCGTACCTGATGGACCTGAAGAATAATAAACGTGGCCGGATCAGTGAATATGCAGAAAAATTCGAATGCCAGTATTTTGAAGGGGACAGGCCCTGGAGGATACGCTGCGATATTGCACTGCCCTGTGCCATTCAGAATGAACTGAATGAAGATGATGCGCGGATGCTGGTGGATAACGGTTGTGAACTGGTGGCGGAAGGAGCCAATATGCCTTCCACGCCCGAAGCCATTGCCCTGTTCCAGGAGAACGGTGTGATGTTTGCGCCCGGCAAAGCATCCAATGCAGGGGGCGTGGCTACTTCTGGTCTCGAAATGACGCAGAATTCGATCCGGCTGTACTGGACAAGGGACGAGGTGGAAAAAAGGCTGAGCATGATCATGCATGACATTCATCAACAGTGTATCAGGTACGGGAAGACTGAGAGTGGCCTGATCGATTATGTTAAGGGAGCCAATATTGCGGGATTCGTAAGGGTTGCCGATGCGATGCTGGCCGAAGGACATGTTTGATCCTGCGGGTCGCTTTATCAGCTGAATGAACTTGTACCCGGAATTTCGGATATCAATCCTTCCCCATAACAGGATGCGGGGGTCTGGTACCCCGCTTTGAATTTTCCCGCCAGGATTTTTTGTGCAATGATCAAACAGCTTAGGGCGGTGAGCGTGTATCCGTCGGAACAACTCAATCGGGCTGAGATCTTTTTCCCTGCAAGATCAGACGCTTCGCCCCAAACAAGGCTGCGTGCGGCCAGTCGCGCTTTTTCATCCGGCCCGGCCGGACGTTTTTTGATCTTTCTGCGGATGATGTTTTTCACTCCCTTCATTCTTAATAATGGATTGAAAAACCATTGACATTTCATCAGCCTGAATACTTTCTTTTTTACGGCAGTGTAGACCTCGATATTCGGGATGCCGGTGGTGAAATGAGCAGTTGAAACATCACCCCAGGGGATGGACATCACAAATAATTTCCTGTCGCCAAAATCGACCGTCATCCCTTTTTTGCCCAATGTTTTTTTAATGATCTTTCCGTTTTCCCTCACAGCGCCTCCTTCCCCAAGTTTATTCACGATGGTCAGGGCCGTTCCTTGTGATACACCTCCGCCGATGGATGCAAATGCAAGTTTCAGGTGTGTGGCTCCCGGCAACCTGTTTTTCAGGTAAAGGGCCATGCAATCGGTGGGCACCACATCGAAACCCGCCCCGGGTAATAACAGGATATTCTTTTCTTTAGCCGCAGCATCATATTTTTTGATCATTTCAAATACTTCAATATCGCCGTTGATATCGAGATAATGCGTGCCGGTTTGAAGACAAGCTTCGATCATTTGTTTTGCTGTCATGGAAAATGGTCCGGCCGCATGTACTACCAATCTGCATTCTTTCAATGCAGCTAATAATGAAGGGACATCATCCAGGTCAATCACCTTCCATTGAAGTTTTAATTTTTCAGCCAATGGCCTGATCGCTTCTTCCCTTCTGCCCCCTAACACGGGATGAAGTCCATAGCCCCCGGCATATTGTGCAATGAGTTGGCCCGTATATCCATTGGCGCCGTATAGAAGGATGGTATCAGGCATTTTATTAAATACTAAATCTTGAAACAATACGGAAGTTAAGTTTAAATTATTATTTGTCAGGCTTTCCCGGAAGCTTTGATCTCAGGGTATATTTCCGGAATTGTCTCACATATTTTTCCTTGACCTGAAGGGGGAAAATAATATTTTTTGAACCTGATTATTTTGCAAACTTTGTGCAAAACCCCTGTATGAAAATCTCAGTATCCTGCCTGCTAATGGCAACGATCCCTTTTGCAATCCTCAGTTGTAACTCCTCCAAAACAAATCAACT
>CAZZDQ010000047.1:0-22347 GCA_964652845.1 uncultured Chitinophaga sp. | reverse complement strand
GTTTTGGTGAATGCCGCCAAACCGGGTTATACCTACCAGTCTATCACCGTACCGCTGGGAAGCAGTCATTACCTGCATGTGCGGGACAGTATTGGTAACGTTTATAGCTGGCGGCCTCAGTCCCAGCTGAAAAGTTATAATACGCAGTATACGGAATTCTATGCCACTGTTAATGACATCAAATACCTGGTCGATATCACCGACCAGCATACCTGTGTTACCACCGATACCATCCAGATGCTGATCTTGCGCAAACCCGGTTATTACCTTCCCACAGCTTTCACGCCAAATGGGGACGGGCTGAATGACCTGCTACGGCCCTACCTGATCGGCATGACGGGCCTGAAAAGTTTTTCCATCTATAACCGTTATGGTTCACGGATCTACTACACGGAAAAACAGGGAGAGGGCTGGAACGGGAAGTATAACGGCATTGACCAGGAGACAGGCGTGTATATCTGGGTGCTTGAATTCTATGATGCCAACAACAATAAAGTGCTGGAAAAAGGTACGGTCACACTGATCCGCTGACAGTTATCCCTCCATTGTTGTCAGCGACCGGAATATATTTTCCAATGAATCTCCTGCCCCGCTTTCGAGGCTGACGATATTCAGGTTTTTGTCGATGGCCAGCTGCAGGATCTGTTTCTTCACCGCTGCACTGTCAGTACATTGAATATTGAATATTTTAGATTGAATATTGTTTATTCTTTCCACGTCTTGCAATTCTTCTAACCAATTTTCATTGATGGGGATCGCAAATTCCACTTTTACCTTTTGACTCCCGGAACCGGGTTTACGGAGATGCTCGAGTGTATCGTCCGCTACGATCTTTCCCTTATGGATGATGATCACCCGATCGCAGATGGCTTCAACCTCCTGCAGGATATGGGTCGAAAAAAGCACCGTTTTGTCCTTCCCCTGTTCCCGGATCACATTCCTGATCTCCACGATCTGGTTGGGATCCAGTCCTGACGTGGGTTCGTCCAGAATCAGCACTTCGGGATCATGGATCAGGGCGGCTGCCAGTCCTACCCTTTGCTTATATCCTTTTGACAACTGCCCGATCTTCTTTTTTTCTTCTCCTCCCAATCCAACTGTCTCGATGATTTTTGTGATTTGGGATTTTGCATCTGGAATTTTATGCAGGGATGCGATGAAGCGCAGGTACTCTTTCACATACATATCATAATACAATGCATTTTGTTCGGGCAAGTAGCCGGTTTTCTTCTTTAATTCAATGGGGGAACCTGCCACATCAATCCCGCATACAAAGGCTTCCCCGCCCGTGGGCTGCAGGTACCCTGTGATCATTTTCATGGTGGTCGATTTCCCGGCCCCATTGGGCCCGAGGAAACCGGTGATCTCCCCCTTATTTACCCTGAATGAAATAGTGTTGACCGCCCGTTGTTCGCCATAGATCTTGAGCAGGTTTCTGACTTCAATGGACATAGCACGAAGGTAATATGCAAACCAGGAATTGCACAAAGAGTCGTTTGTCAATCTTGGCTTAAAAATGATAATATGTCGGTCAGCTCAGATCCTTGTATCCATAGAGGGGATCGATAGCAGCGCCTGCTTCCATTTCATATAATGGTTTGATCAGGCCGTCTTTCAACCCGTAGATCCATCCATGCAGGTGCGGTCTTTTTTCATTTTTCCAGGCCCGTTGTATCGTTGACGTTTTGGACAGGTTGAATATCTGCTCCACCACATTCAGCTCCGCCAGCCGGTCTTCTTTTTTCTGTTCATCTTTTATAGGGTCCAGCTCTTCGCGATGGATGCGGTATACATCCTTGATATTTCGTAACCACATATTCAGCACTGCTTTGAAATCCTGGTTGGTCAGGGCAGCCCTGATCCCGCCGCAACCATAATGCCCGCAGACGATGATATGTTTCACTTTTAACTGGTTGACCGCAAAATCCAGCACACTGAGAAGGTTGACGTCGGTATTGATGACCAGGTTGGCAATATTCCTGTGAACAAAGATCTCACCCGGTTGTGTGCCCGTGATCTGGTCGGCAGGCACACGGCTGTCACTGCACCCGATCCAGAGGAATTCCGGTGTTTGTAAATGAGAAAGCTTTTCAAAGAATTGAGGGTCGGTTCGCTTTTTCCCCTCTGCCCAGGCCGCATTATTGGCTAATAATTTCTGATAGGAATGCATGCTTGCATTTTATGTGAATACAGGTTACAGATCCTTTGATGTATCCGGAAGGTCGTCATATTCGCCCCGGAAAGCATACCAGCCAAAAATGATCAGCCCGATGGCCACGGGGGTGAAAATGGCGATGATCACGATCCAGTTCACCGAACTATTGATGATCTCTTTTTTCTGGGCATCGATATTCCTGATGGCCCCGCTCACCAGTTCATAAATGACCAACGGCGCCAGCACCAGGAACAACAACCCGAAATATTTTTTAAATGCATTCATACGCTTCTGTTTTAGTTCCCCCTCTCCCAGGGGGTGAGGCTAATCATTAATATTCTTATCAATCTTATTCTTCAAATACAAAGCCCCGATGATAAAACACAATGCCGCTACGCCAACCGGGTACCAGAGCCCCACTAACGGATCAGTCTTGTAGGTCGTGGTCAACAGCAAACCAATGAAGGGTACCAGTCCGCCAAACACACCATTGCCGATATGATAAGGCAGGCTCATGGAAGTGTAACGGATCTTTGTCGGAAAAAGTTCCACCAAAAAAGCGGCTACCGGTCCATATGCCATCGTTACAAATAAGATCATCAGCCAGACCAGGAAAATGAATTTTATATACTGTCCGGGGTTAATTTTTTTATTGAGAAAAACAGGTTTGGCTGCCGGGATGATCTTATTGGCAGCTGCATCGATTGTATCGGTTGTCTGTCTTGTGAACCGGTTACCACGAAGATCCTTAAATAACACCGTAGTCACTTTCAGTGAATCTTTGTTTACTTTTTTAAAAACAGAATCTGATTTTATCATCACGAGATCATTCTTCATCCATGCTTTTGCATCCGAATCCTTTAAGAAGGTCCTGAAGATCGGCCGGTATAACAGGACCCCGCCCAGCATGCCTGCCAGCATGATCCATTTTCTTCCAACCTTGTCACTCAGCCATCCCCAGAAAACAAAGAATGGCGTGGCAAATACGATCGCCCACAAAATGATGGTCCGGCTTTGTTCAAATTCAAGATTGCATTTTGTTTCGAGGAAACTCTGCGCATAGAATTGTCCCGTATACCAGATCACGCCCTGTCCCATCACGGCGCCGAACAAGGCCAGCAATACCATTTTAAAATTCGCTTTATGCCGGAAGCTTTCGCCGAGTGGATTTTTTGAGGTCTTTCCTTCTTCCTTCAGTTTTGTATAGAGCGGCGATTCTTTCATCCTGAGCCGGATATAAATGGAAATGATGACGAGAATGATGGAGATCCAGAAAGGATAACGCCAGCCTCCCCATTCTGCATTGAATTGCGAATCGGGCATATTCAGTTTCACAAGCATGATAACGCCGAGTGCAATGAAGAGTCCCAGGGTGGCCGTGGTCTGTATCCAACTTGTATAGTATCCTCTTTTGCCCCGGGGAGCGTGTTCTGCCACATAAGTGGCTGCGCCACCGTATTCTCCGCCCAGCGCCAGGCCCTGTATCAACCGTAAAGCCAAAACAATGATGGGTGCAGTAAAGCCGATCTTATTATAATTCGGTACACAGCCGATCAGGAAAGTGGAACCGCCCATAATGATCAGCGTGAGCAGGAAAGTGTATTTCCGGCCGATCAGGTCGCCCAGCCTGCCGAATACAAGTGCTCCGAAAGGGCGGACGATAAAGCCCGCGGAAAAAATAGCCAGCGTACTCAATAAAGCTGCGGTCGGGTTATCCTTCGGAAAGAACTGCGCTGAGATCGTGGTGGACAGCATACCGAAGATGTAGAAATCATACCATTCGATCATGGTTCCTACGGAAGAAGCAACGATGACATTCCTGATACGTAATGTACCGCTGGTTTTTTGATTCATTCGGTTAAAATACAGAAATGATTTTTACCGGAGAAATTTTTTGTTCCCGTACATTTATATAAAAATATTTTGATGTCCTATCCATTCCAGATAACATCATTGGAACAATACCACGCTGATCATAAAAAGAGTGTAGAACAGCCGGAAGCATTCTGGGCAGGAGTGGCTGAAAGTTTTCTTTGGAAAAAAAGATGGGATAAAGTGCTGGAGTGGAATTTCAAAGAACCGAGGATCAATTGGTTCATCGGCGGTAAACTGAACATCACTGAGAACTGCATTGACCGGCATTTAAAAACACTGGGAGACAAACCCGCCATCATCTGGGAGCCGAATCATCCCGATGAAAGGGTCAGGGTGGTCACTTATAACCGTTTGTACAAACGGGTTTGCCAGGTGGCGCAGATGCTGAAAAATAACGGCGTAAAAAAAGGCGACCGTGTTTGTATATATATGGGCATGGTGCCCGAACTGGCCTACGCGATCCTGGGTTGTGCCCGCATTGGCGCCATCCATTCCGTGATCTTCGGCGGTTTCAGTGCACAAAGCATTGCTGACCGGCTGGAGGATGCAAAAGCGGAATATATCATCACCTGTGACGGTGCTTGTCGCGGTGCAAAGGACATTCCACTTAAAGCCGTGATCGATGATGCCCTGGTGGGAAATAAAACAGTGAAGAAAGTGATCGTTTACACCCGCACCCGTATGCCTGTATCCATGATAAAAGGAAGAGACCTTTGGTGGGAAGATGAAATGGATCGAGCAGAGGAAATGCTGGAAGCCTCCCCCTTGGGGGAAGGATGGGAGGTGGCCGCTATGGACGCCGAAGATCCCCTATTCATCCTTTATACTTCCGGATCAACCGGAAAACCCAAGGGCGTGGTGCATACCTGCGGCGGTTATATGGTATGGGCCACTTATACTTTTGTAAATGTTTTTCAATACAACCCGGGTGATATTCATTTCTGCACCGCTGATATCGGCTGGATCACCGGGCACAGTTATATCGTGTATGGACCTCTTTGCGCCGGCGCCACTTCGCTGATGTTTGAAGGCATTCCCACATACCCTGATCCAGGGCGTTTATGGCAGATCGTTGATAAGCATAAAGTGAATATTATATACACAGCGCCTACCGCTATCAGGAGTTTGATGAGTTTTGGTGAGGAGCCTTTTAAAGGAAAAGATCTTTCTTCTTTAAAAGTGCTGGGCACGGTGGGTGAACCGATCAACGAAGAAGCCTGGCATTGGTATGATGAACATGCGGGAAAGAAAAAACGCCCTGTCGTGGATACCTGGTGGCAAACGGAAACCGGAGGATGCCTGATCTCCAACCTCGCCGGTGTCACTCCTTCCAAACCCAGCTGGGCCACCCTGCCCATGCCGGGCGTGCAACCTGTTTTGGTAGACGAGAACGGGGCTCCTGCAAAACCATCTGATGATACCGGAATCATTTCAGGTAATTTATGCATCAAAGCACCCTGGCCGGGGATCATCAGGACTACGTGGGGTGATCATGAGCGATGCCGCCAGAATTATTTTGCCACTTACCCGGATCTGTATTTCACCGGCGATGGTGCGCTCAGGGATGAAAAAGGGAATTACCGGATCACCGGCCGGGTAGACGATGTATTAAATGTCAGCGGTCATCGCATCGGTACGGCTGAGGTCGAGAATGCGATCAATATGCATGCCGGCGTGGTAGAAAGCGCCGTGGTAGGCTATCCGCATGATATCAAGGGTCAGGGTATTTATGCTTATGTGATCTATAATGGGCATCATGGTGATGAGGAACTGAGAAGAAAAGATATTTTACAAACTGTCACCCGCGTGATCGGTCCCATTGCACGGCCGGATAAGATCCAGTTCGTCAGCGGTCTCCCCAAAACAAGAAGCGGAAAGATCATGCGGCGTATCCTGAGAAAGATCGCAGAAGGAGAGACGCAAAATCTAGGCGACACGACCACATTGCTTGATCCTGGCATAGTGGATGAGATCACGAAAGGAAGATTATAAGTTCCCATTGCGTTCCTCCCATTGGGGGAAATGAGAAGGGGGCTTAGCCTGTCAATAGAATAATATTTCATCTGGTGTCATTGGTGAGGTCTTTCACTTCTTTATCTCTTCTGTCCTTTTATCACAAGCCACTAATTTTATTTCCCCTTCTTTTTGTATCACAGTCTTATCCTTGTCTTTGTACTCAATTTTATATTTGTAAATACCCGCCTGGATCTCGTAGAGGCATTCACTGGAATTGATCTCTATGATAAGCGAAAGAGCTGTGGAAGCATAGGCCTCCCCGTTCCTTTTATATAAATTGACGGTCACCGGCTGGCCGCTTGTATTTTTATAGCAGATATCGGTTGTTCCTTTTATTTCACAGCTGTCCGGCGAAATGCGGGTGGTTGTGGCGGGTATAAGCCCGGGGTATTTAGATGACCTGAATACCTTTAATATATCTACCACCACTTTCCCGCCTTCGATGATATTACTCGCCAGGTTGTTTTGCGCCTGCCCCTGCAAACCACTGCCTGCAAGCAGCAGAAAAATTATTTTTTTCATAACAGCTCCTTTGCTTAGTTGATGCTTTCATGACAAAAATTACACAGGGAAAAAATGTGGTGAGGTAAATATTTTTCTTATTTCTCCGCCATATTTCAGCTGAATATTATTTTTGGTGGCCCGGCAACCGCCGGTTTGGGCTTGCTCATGCTAAAAAAAACAACAAGAAAAAAGTTCCCTGCTATATTCCGCTGGATATTTTGGGTGCTGATCGCTCAGCTCATTTTATTCAACATCAGCGCAGCTTTATATGCTTACCGGTTCACACATGTATATGATGCCTCGGAAAAACCGCATCAGCCAGGCAATAATATTTTCACCAAGACCTGGCATTTGTTCAGCGGCCCCCGGCAATTCAGATCGGTCATCAGGAATTTTCCTCCTTTTACATACGACACCCTTCACCTGAAAACAGGTGATGGTATTGATACCGAAACATGGCTGGCCAAAACGGATTCTGTTTCAAAAGGAACGGTGATCCTGCTCCACGGGTTTCAGTCCAACAAAGGCATGCTGTTGCCCGAAGCGGAAGCATTTCTTTCGATGCATTATAATGTTTTGCTGATCGACCTGCGGGCGCATGGTAATAGCAGCGGTCATACCACAACGCTGGGAATAAAGGAACAGGAAGAAGCCCTGGTGGGCTATGATTATTTATCCGTTCATGGTGAAAAAAAGATCTTTCTGTTTGGAAGTTCGATGGGAGCAGTAGTGGCTGCCAAGGTCATTGCCGACCATGACCTGAAACCGGCCGGCCTGATCCTCGAAATGCCCTATGCTTCGCTTCGGGCCTTTTGTAAAGCAAGGCTGCGGGGCATGGGATTCAAGAATGCAGGTGCTATACCCTTTTCGTGGCTCATTACACTATGGAGCGGGCTGGAAACGGGACACAATGGGTTCAACCATAATACGATCAGCTATTGCCGGAAAATACAATGCCCGGTATTGATGCAATGGGGCGCGCTGGATAGTTTTGCGCCCGCAGATGATACGAACAGGATATTTAACTCGATCGCCTCCCCAAATAAAAAACTGGTCATTTATGATCATGCAGGACATGAATCATTGATCCAGAATGATGCGGTGAAATGGCAAGCAGAAGTAAATAAATTCTTTTCAGGACTGTCTCAATAGTTCTTTAAAACTTCCATCCGATCTTGAAAGAGATCAGCTGGTCTTCGCTGGAGCGACCATAAGATGCATCGAATACGATACGACGCAGGGGTGAGAACCAGAACCCACCACCATAACCTGTATGAATGCTTCCGCTGGGATAACCGGGCATCCATACATTGCCAGCATCCACAAAGCCGAATATGCCAAATGCAGCCGGGAACAAATAGGTTTTTAAATTGGCCAGTTTCCAGCGCAGTTCTGCCTGATTATACAATTTTGATTTCCCTGCAAACCGGTATTTGCGATAGCCGCGCAGGTCATCATCATTGCCCAGGTATTGCGCCTGGAAGAATTCAAACCCGTTGCCGGCTGTGACGCCGCCGCCCAAACGGTCGGCCCATACCAGCCTGTCTTTGGCCAGGGTGACATAGAAAGAAAAATCAGAATTGAATATGCCAACGAATCCATAACTGTTATGATTCATTCCCCTGACCCCGGTGAATGTATTGCTCCAGTAGATCCCTTTGGAAGGCAGGTGCTCATTATCCCTGGTGTCAAAGCTCAGGGATGTAGTGCCGCCCAGGTAGGTTTGCCTGCTGTACAAAGTAGCAGGATTAAGACCTTCTCCCAAAGTATTCTGCGTGATCGCTCTTTTTTTATTGAGCTTATCCGTTGAATCCAGCGAATAAAACTGGAAATCAGGGCCGATGCTGAACTCTACTTTATCAGAGAACCAATGGCGGATCTGGAGCGAAAGATCACCCAAATCATATCGTGCACGGTAATACCTGAACTTTCCTCCCGGGTTTGATTTATTATATACGGAATTGGAACCGTAGCCGAAGAAGTTGGTCGTGGCATTCGGTCCTATATAATCGAAATTTGTCACGATATCCGTTTTTCTACCCAGGGCTCCGATGAATTCATTATAATAATTGGCACGGGTGGCATTGGTGGAAAATGCATAGAGCACTTTGAACTGGTGAACGGATTTATAAGGATCCTTCCTGAATCCATGGTGTACGATCTTCAGGGTGGGACCGATCAGCACGCCATCATCCGGATCATAACCCAGCGTACCGAAGACTGAAGTGAGATTGTATTTATTATCCTTCCAGTCATAATTATTGACCAGTGAATCATTGGCCATTTTGTTCTTAAAGGGTCCTTCCAGCGTATTCTTTCCGTCGCGGCGGTCATACACATACAGGTTTTTCTTTTCATTGGTAGCGTTCTTGAAAAAATCCTTCCCGTCGCCGCCGATCATCCGGATCTTGATCGATGAGCTTTTGCCGGTGATCGTAAAGCGGTCATTGCCGTCCTTCCCGTACAAACGTATCTCTTTGGTCACGGCAGGATCAAAAAGCCTGTCGTACATCAGCACTGATTTATCCCCGTCTTTATTTGTTTTGAACACTTGTACGTGCACCGTGCCGTTGTCATTCCGGGTGATCTCAAATAATTCCCTTTTATCCGACCCGGTAATGCTGACATACTTTGAAAGGAACCGGTAATACTGCATCACTTCATCGGCAAGATATTTCCGGCGTTCTTTGAGTATTGCTGCGATCTTCAGGGCTGATGCCTTAATCTCAGGTGGTTGCTGCGCCATCGCATTGTCGATCACTGCATCTGTCATCCTTGGTAAAAAATCATCTACAGCATTCTTCCAGTCCTGTTCGCCGGGCTGCCCAAGGAAGGCCCGGTCAAAGTTCCTGGCCGCCGTATTGAAACGGTTGATGTCTTTGGCCTTGGCTTTGAATCCTTCGATCTGGGGAGCGATCGATTTCCCGGCAACAATATGTGGAATCACACCCCGGTTAATAAAGAAAGCCTGGTCCCTGTCCTTGGCCAGCGGGTAAAACATCCTTCCTTTTCCATGCTCATAAGCACCCCAGCTCCATTGCAATTCATGCCTGTCAAAATCCATGATAAACATATCCAGGACCCGTATCCGCAGCAGGGATTTTTCATCCACATTATTATCATTATCTTTTTCCAGTTTCTCCATTACATCTTCTGTATTATATACTTTGTCAATACTGTCGGGCATCCTTTCCTCATAAAAGACCAGGGTATTGGCGAAGTCCTTCCTGTATTCGCCCAAGCGCGGGTCATCGCCGATATATACAACACGGGGATGACCATGGGGCAGGTTGGCTGCTTCTGCCAGCACGGAAACCGATATAGCTGCATAGGGATAGGAAGCGGATACACCATCGGAAACAAGGTCAGCGGCAGCCTGGCTTTGCAGGTCACCCGGCAGTGTTTTGCTGGTAATGAATTTGGCAACGGAACGGAGCGTATATTCCTTACCATTGGGATCCACCAGGTGCAATGATTTTGTTTGTTTGCCCCCGCCTCTTTTATCCGGGGTCAGTCCCCCGTGTTCTGTCGCTAAATTCAATACGGGAACCTTAATGGGTGTATTCCATTCATTCCGGTAATTGGAGCCCATCCAGAATTCCCTGCCGCCATTGGTCTTGAATTTCTCACCCACCGCAGTGGCAGAATCTTTTCCGGTCTGTGCAGAAGATATGGTCGTGATGAAAGCCGCAAGGATAGCGATGCAGATTGATTTCATGGTTAGTGTGTTAGGTATACAAATAGGCTGCAAAAGATACAGTATTTTAATGAATCTTTCCAAGCCGATCAATATTTATAATTACGGATTAAGCATCGGGGAATTGTAATTGATAAAAAAACTTTCTGTAAATTGTCCGCTTTCAACCCGGCTGCGGGCTCCATCATAAAACAGTTACGTTTTTGCAGTGTGCAGATTAAAATCTCTTTTCCTGGTCAGTGTCGTCTTGGCTGTTCATAGTCTTTTGTACGGGCAAACGGATACTATTGCTCACCGCATTGTCCTGATCGGTGATGCTGGACAATTGACGAAAGGCAAACATCCCGTGGCCGATGCGGTAAGGGACCTTATTCCGCTGGATGCCCGGACAACCATTCTGTTCCTGGGCGATAACCTGTATAAGAATGGTTTGCCGGATAATACTTCTTCTTCTTATAATGCCGGCAAGGCGATACTGGATTCGCAGATCTTCATTGCCGATCATACGGATGCAAAAGTGTACATGATCCCTGGCAACCACGATTGGAAAAACGGGAGCCGGGATGGATTTGAAGCCATTGTACGCCAGCAGCAGTATGTTGATCAATCGGGCCGGCCCAATGTAGAATATTTTCCCAAGGATGGCTGCCCGGGGCCTGAAGAGATCGATATCGACAGTACCATTACCCTGATCCTGTTCGATAGCCAGTGGTGGCTGCATCCCTATGATAAGCCTGGGCTGGAATCAGACTGTCCCTGTAAAACAAAAGAAGAGTTGGTCGCACAGATCAAGGATATCGCCCAGCACAATGCCAATAAGCTGATCCTGCTGGCCTGCCATCATCCCTTTAAAAGTTATGGACCGCATGGCGGATACTTTACATTGAAACAACATATCTTCCCTTTCACGGATATTTTCCCCAATGCCTATTTTCCCCTCCCTGTTATCGGGTCTATTTATCCCATTGCCCGGAGTGTGTATGGCACCCCACAGGATCTGCGCCATCCCAATTATTCCAATATGGTGGCCAATATTTCCGATGCGGTCGAATCAGTGACGAAAAACGTTGTCTTTGTCTCCGGCCATGAACATAATCTTGAATTCATCAAACAGGGCGGCTATAATTATATCATCAGCGGTGGCGGCAGCAAAACGAACAGGGTATCACCCAATAAAAAAGTTGAATACACTACCCGGTCCATAGGATTTTCTGTTTTGGAAGTATCAAAAAACAATAATGTGACCGTGACATTCTACACCGTCGTGGATTCTGTCATAAAAAGATATACCGGGTTTGTGCTCCATTTTTCATTGAATCCTCTCCCGAATATTGTAAGCAACCCGTATAATAATGCGGATGTGACCATGAAGGATACAACCGTGGCAGCCAATAAGGAATATGTGCCGGTATCAGGATTAAAAAAATTCTTTGCCGGGCAGAATTACCGCCCTGAATGGTCAACCCCGGTAAAGATGCAGGCCCTTGATCTTTCCACCTTCGATGGCGGACTGAAAATCACAGGCATCGGCGGCGGCATGCAAACCAGGACATTGCATCTGAAAGATAAGAAGACGGGCATTGAGTGGGTGCTGCGGAATATCAATAAAAACAATAATGCCTTTATTCCCGGGGCCATGCAAAAAACGGCTTTCATCGACCTTTCCAAAGAGCTTAATAACGCATCCCATCCTTATGGTGCACTGATCGTGCCCGTCCTGGCCAAAGCCTTGCATATCGTCGCCCCTTCTCCCCGTTTATTTTTTCTGCCAGACGATTCCTGTTTGGGAGAGTACAAAAATGACTTTCGCAACAAGCCCTATATGCTGGAAGACAGGTTTTCATCTTACCAGGGTAAAAAGACCATCAGCTCCAATGAATTGCTGAATAACCTGTTTAAAGAGCATGATTATACTGTCGTACAACAGGAAGTGTTGACGGCCCGCTTACTTGATATGGTCATCGGCGATTATGACCGGCATTTTGACCAATGGCGCTGGTACAGCGTTGACGGCAAAAATTTCCATCCCATTCCACGCGACCGGGATGAAGCATTTTTCTCCTCTGACGGGCAGTTGATGAAACAAATGAGCGGCCGGGTGATGCCTTACCTGAAAGGCTTCAGCAATAAAATGCACGATGTGGACTGGTTGAGTTACAGCGCCAAGGACTTTGACAGGATCTTCCTGACACAGCTGGACAAGAATGACTGGCTGGAAGCCCTTCACCATTTTTCTTCCGCCCTCACCGACTCAGTGATCAAAACCGCGGTAAAAAACCTGCCTCCTGAAATTTACCGGTTGGATGGCGAGCATATCACCGGCAAACTGGAAGAACGTAAAAAGGTCCTCCCCGATAAAGTCATCAAATATTATGATTTTCTTTCCAGGAAGGTCAATATCATTGGCAGTAACCAAAAGGATTATTTCAGGATCAGCAATGCGCCCGGCGGATTGCTGGTAAAAGTATACGGAAGGGATGCAGCCAATGACACCAGCCGGCTGATCTATTCACGGGTATTCAACAGCGCCGTTACAAAAGAAATCAGGTTGTATGGCCTGAACGGGGATGATTATTTCTATATCGACCCCTCCGTTAAATCGCCCATTAAGATGCGGATTGTAGGCGGAAAGGGAGTGGATACATTTGATATGCACGGGGACGTGGAAAACCTGATCTACGACCGGAAGGCTGACAGCAATATCATCAAACACAACAGCCGGACCAAGAACCGTTTTAGCGTTGACCCGATCGATGAAACGAGGAATATTCTCAATTTTGAATACAACACCAGCCGCATTCCACAATTGCATGGTGCTTATAATACCAATGACGGGTTTCTTTTCGGTGTCGCCGCTTCCAAGATCACTTATGCCTTTGATAATTTCCCCTATGCTACCCGGCAGAACCTGACCGCACTGTATTCATTCAAAAAAGCATTTCGTTTCGATTACAGCGGGGAGTTCAACCATGTGAGCCGCAGGGTGGACGTGGTAGTTTCTGCAAAATACCTGTTGCCTAACCTCCGTAATTTTTATGGCATTGGCAATAATACCCTGAATGACCGCATCAAATCATTTTACCGGATCCAGTATAAAGAAGGGGAGGTGGAGGTGATGTTGCGCCACCGTTACCTGGAAAGGATCAATCTCTCCCTGGGTCCCTTCCTTTATTATTACCAGAATGATCTTTCCAAGAACCGTAATGATATCTTAAGGCTGCCGCAGGATGCGGGACTGGATTCGATCTCAGTATACGGTAAAAAACTTTATACCGGTGCAAAATTCAATTTCCATTTCAGTAACAGCAATGATGAGTTGTTTCCCACACGGGGAGTATTGCTGAATACGGACCTGTCTTATTTTGCAGGAGTATCGGGTCAAACCCATAATTTTTCCAAATTAAGTTCCGGCCTCCAGGTGTTCATGAGCCAGAACGACCCTACCAAAAACATCGTTGTGGTAAAACTGGGCGGCGAGAAGATTTTTTCCGAAGAATATCCTTTTTACCAGGCGGCCGACCTGGGTGCCAATAATTACCTGCGTGGATTTGCACGTAACAGGTTCTCCGGTAAATCCTCCCTCTATGCCAGCTTTGAGGTCCGTCATAAGATCGCCGACCTGAATACCTATATTTTCCCGGGCCCGTTATGGATCTTCGGATTCTATGATGGGGGGAAGGTATGGCCGAACAGAGCGGGCGGCAATACCTGGCATAATTCCTATGGCGGCGGTCTTTATTTCCTTCCCTTTCACCTGATGATCGCTTCTGCCACCTTTGGTTTTTCTCCAGAAACCAATCAATTCAATGTAACCCTCGGCACGAAGATCAATCTGACCTATTAATTTTTTCATCTTTCGCTCAATAAAAAAATACTTTTGGCGGGTGAATTCAACTTCCCTCCCAAGGCCGGGCTTACCATTGAAATGGATCGCCTTCCTCTGCACAATTGTCTTTGCAGTAATCGCTGTCCTGGTTTTTGTTAATCACATAAATGAACCGGATAGATCAGTATTCATGTTTACTGCCTCGATCACAAGCCCGGGGACGACAATGCTGATGAAGGTCATCACTGCTTTCGGTACAGTGTTTTTCCTTCTTCCGGCCAACCTTATCTGGATCGGATACTTTTTGTACAAGAAGAACAGGGAATGGGCTCTCGGAGTAACCCTCGTTTCCCTCAGCAATGTGGGACTCATGAGCCTCCTGAAAAACCTTTTCCAAAGGGAGCGACCTCCCCTGCCGCTGCTGCAGGGCATCACGAATTATTCCTTTCCCAGCGGGCATGCATGGATGAGTGTTGCTTGTTTCGGTTTGTTCATCTGGTGGTTTAAAGACACATCGATAAAAAAAACATACAAAAGGATCCTGGTCGCATTGCTCATCTTGCTGATCATGCTGATCGGTTTTAGCAGGATCTCCCTGCGTGTGCATTATGCAACGGATGTGCTTGCGGGATTCAGCGGCGGAATGGCCTGGCTGGTCATTGCTGTATTGCTGATAAGAAAATTCCTGCGTTGATCCTTCCTCACTTCCTGTACACAAACTTGTAAATACTTGGCAATCCCTGTCCTCCTTCATTGGAAATATAAAGATCCCCGTTGGGAGCAAAGGTCATTCCTTCCGGCTGGTTATACATCTGCGGATCGAGCCGGTATGCTTTCTCGGGTTTGCCGGTATGCTTATCTGCGATCACAAGTAGTTTTCCCACAGATGCCAGTATATACAGTTTATCATTCATAGGGTTGATGGCAGCCGCCGAAGGCTTAAACAGGGCGGTGCTGTCATTGATCAATTTCCTCACCTCATTCACATCA
The DNA here is from genome assembly GCA_964652845.1 of uncultured Chitinophaga sp. GTDB lineage: Bacteria > Bacteroidota > Bacteroidia > Chitinophagales > Chitinophagaceae > JJ008. The sequence goes on along the minus strand of CAZZDQ010000047.1, from coordinate 7,284 downwards.
ATAGTAAAAGCCGGATTATCGTCATACGTCAGTGTGGACAGATCGAACCGGTAAGCCGTCCGTACTTCGTTCTTCTTCTCATGTGAACATTCCTTGCAAAGCATGATGAGGGCATGGCTTTCCGTATCCAGGTAAAGTGTCTCAAATTCATTATTGTTTCCCTTCAATGGAAAATCCTGCGTGGTGGTTTTCCCATTCTTTGTAATGACCTGGGTGATGCTTCCCGAACTCAGCAGCATATAGGTGGCATCCGGTGTATATACAATATCTTCCCAGTCACCCTTGGGGCCGAAGTTGGTGACAGGCAGGTTGTCGGTCTTCTTATTAAAATCAACCGTATAAATATTCCCTTTCTGGTCCTGCTCAGCCAGGATAAGATCCTTTCCCGGGATATAGGCCATTCCGGATATCTCGTGCAGTTGTTCGCTTGGAACCATTTTATCGGAAGGCTTCGACAGGTCATAACCGGCACTCATATAATAACTGCTGTCGGCTCCGGAGAAATCGCTGAACACAAACTGTAGCATATTGGATGCATCGCCTTCGCCTTTATTGGCAATGAACATATCGCCGTTGGGTTTGAAAGTAATTCCGTTGGGATCGGGAAAAAGAGCGTGTGATAATTTGTAGACCGAATCCACATTGCCCTGCAGATCAGCGGTCACGAGTTGCCGGCTGGAAGCAGAAATAAGAAATAATTTTTTTAATGCAGGATTGATGCAGGCGGCTGATGGCTGGAAGCCACTGGTCTGAAAAGGGGAAAGCCGGTCTATCACAGCAGTGTTTATTTTATACAGTGCATAATGGCCGGCGCTGTCTGCGTCCGGGAATACACCGAATGCGCTGATGCCGTTGCCTTTGTCGGTTGCACAGGAACGGCAAAGCACCACCAGTGCATTGAGATTCCTGTCAGCATACATGGCTCCGAAATCATTTTGGCCTTCCATATCAACCTTCGCCACCAGTTTGGTCTTCACTTCCCCGTCACCGTTTTCCTTCGATAAACGGTAAACGGATCCGTCCGCCCGTAATAAATACATTTTCCCGTTCAGGATGGAAATATCAATGAAGGTGAGGGTGTCATTGAATTTGACCTCCTCCCGGACAATATCTGTTTCTTTTTTCAGGTAGGATATCTTTCCTTTTTCATTATTGATCACCGCAAATGAATTATTGTCCGCATCCCATGCCACTCCGTCAATATTGTTCATCTTCTTGTTCAGCTTTTGTACGATCGGGGCGGAGAAATCATAATGGTCCGGTGAATGCAGGTAAATGATATTGCGCCGGCAACCAGTGACAAGCATAATCGCGGTAAAAAAAATGAAATAGCTTTTTATCTTTATCTTCAAATTACACCTCCCGATATTTTTTTTAAATGTAGTAAAAGTTATCTTTATGCTATGGATGAAAATAAGAAAGAAATACTGAAAGCGGTTGAAAGCTATGTAACAGATATGCTGGATGATCAGCTGAGCAAGGATATTCAATTTCATACGCTGGACCATACCCGTTCGGTCGTGGACAACTGTCGCACGATTGCCGATGCAGAAAAGATCGGTGAGGATGACCGCTTTGCCCTTTTACTGGCTGCATGGTTCCATGATACCGGTTATACATCGGGTGAAACGGAGCATCATGAACAAAAAAGCATTGAGATCGCCCGGCAATTCCTGTCCGCTAAAAATGTTCCTGAAGAAACCCTGCAGAAGATGACCGGCTGCATCAATGCCACGCAGATGCCGCAGAACCCGCAAAATGAACTGGAGAAGATCATCTGCGATGCCGACCTGTTCCACCTGGGTGCGGATAACTTCAAAGAATCCAGCAAACGGTTAAGAAAAGAACTCGGTGATTTCAACAAGCAGGATTTTTCCAAGAAAGAATGGCGGCAGAACAATATTGATTTTTTGAAGGGCCATACATTCTTTACTCCCTTTGGCAAAGAAATGCTTCAGCCCGTCCAGGATGAACACCTCCGGTCTTTAATGGAAAAGAACAATGATAAAGGAGAGAAGGATAAAAAACACGGGGATAAAAAGGAAAAGGATGTTGCTGTCAAAGAAATGCTTCAGCCCGTTCACGATGAACACCTCTTGCCTCTAATGGAAAAGAATGAGGACAACGGGGAAAAGGATAAAAAACACAAGGACAAAAAAGAAAAAGACACTGCAGATGCCAAGGCCAAAAAAGAAAAACCCTGGCAGGAGGACCGGAGCGTATCCACCGTATTCAAGATCATGGTGCAAAGCCAGAACAAGATGAACCAACTGGCCGACCGGAAAGCCACCACTCTCATTTCTGTCAACAGCATTATCATCTCATTTGTACTGGCCAACCTGCTTGCCAAAGTGCAGGAAGATACGCAACTGATGATCCCTGCCATCATGTTCATGCTGGTCTGCCTTACGGCCATTATTTTTGCCATTCTCGCTACACGGCCCAATGTCAAATACACGACCTTTTCACCGGAAGATGTTGTCAACAAAAAACCCAACCTGTTGTTCTTCGGCAATTTTTATCATATGACCCTCCCGGATTATGATACTGCCATGCATAGCATGCTGAGCGATAAATCCTATTTGAACAGCAGTATTGTGAAAGATGCCTATTTCATGGGGAAGGTGCTCGCCCGCAAATACCGCCTGCTCACCTGGTCCTATAATATCTTTATGTATGGCCTGATCCTGACAGTCCTCACGTTTATCTTTTTCCTGGTCAGTTCCGGCCAGAATGTAGAAGTATACCTGAAAAAATAACTTATTATAAATTGAGAGGGTTGCCAACCTTTTGAAGGTTGGTATCTCTTATCCACTATTTTTATTGTTGATTTAATTCTTTCCGCCCAGCATTTCTTCGAGTTTCATCACCAGTTCTGTTTTTGTGATGGGTATGCCCATGATCTTATTGTATCCCATTGCATCCACAAAATAAATATCGCGGATGATCCTGATCAGCTGCCCGTTATTGATCTCGGGAACCAGTACCCTCTCAAAATTCTTCAGGATGCTTCCCAGGTTTTTCGGGAAAGGACGCAGGTATCGGAGGTGGGCATGACTGACGCTATATCCACGTTCCTGCATGGTAGCTACTGCTGATTTGATGGCGCCATAAGTGGAACCCCAACCCAGTACCAGTATCTTTCCTCTTTCCGGACCGCTGTCCAGTGTTTGCAGGGGAATATGATCAGCGATCTTATCTACTTTTGCCTGCCGGGTCTTCACCATATGCTGGTGGTTCTCGGGTTCATAATTCACATTACCAGTGACATCCTGTTTTTCCAGCCCGCCAATACGGTGTTCCAGTCCGGCGGAACCCGGGAGGGCCCAGGGACGAACCAGGTTCTCATCTCTTTTATAGGGTAGAAATTTTTCTTCTCCCGCTTCAAGTTTGGTCTTGAAGCTTATTTTTATGGAAGGCAGGTCAGCGCTGTGCGGAAATCGCCATGGTTCGGCGCCATTAGCAATATACCCGTCACTCAAAAACAGGACAGGCGTCATATGTTGTACTGCTACCCTAACTGCTTCATAAATGGCATCAAAGCAATCAGCTGGTGTGTTGGCTGAAATCACAGGCATGGGGCATTCGCCGTTTCTTCCATAATAGGCCTGCAACAGGTCCGATTGTTCGGTCTTGGTTGGTAAGCCCGTAGAAGGTCCGCCACGCTGAATATTGATCACTAACAAAGGAATCTCCAGCATGACAGCCAGTCCCATCGCTTCTGTTTTCAATGCAATACCCGGGCCGCTGGAAGTGGTAATGCCCAGTGAGCCGCCGTAACTGGCGCCAATGGCTGATGTGATCGCTGCGATCTCATCTTCAGCCTGAAAAGTTTTGATCCCATAATTCTTATGCCGGGCCAGCTCATGCAAAATATCGGAAGCAGGCGTGATCGGGTAGGAGCCGAGGAATAATTGCAGCCCGCTTTTTTGGGAAGCTGCGATCAGCCCGTAAGCCAGTGCCTGGTTGCCCATAATGGAACGGTAGGTGCCCGGCTCCATTTTGGCTTTTTCAACTTTATACGTCGTGGTGAATGTCTCCGTGGTATCCCCATAATTATATCCCGCCTGCAGGGCTTTTATATTGCTGTTCAAAATATCATCTTTCTTCCCGAATTTTTCGTGCAGAAAACTGATAGTACTCGCCATATCACGGTTGTACATCCAATACAAAAAGCCCAGTACAAACATATTTTTTGCACGATCCTTTTCCTTCATCCCCATCAGGAAATCCTTCAGCGCTTCCCGTGTCATTTTCGTGACGTCCATTTTGATCAGCTCATAATTGTCAAGGCTGCCGTTATCCAGCGGGTTGTCTCCTTCGGTATAATTGGCAAGACGGAGATTTTTGGCATCAAAACCATCGGTATTGGCAATAATCTTTCCGCCCTTTTTCAACTGCGACAGGTTTACTTTCAGCGCTGCAGCATTCATGGCCACCAGAACATCGCAGGCATCGCCGGGAGTAAAGATCTTATCGCTTGAAAACCGGAGCTGGTAACCGCTCACCCCGGGCAGGGAACCCTGCGGGGCCCGGATCTCGGCCGGGAAATCAGGGAAAGTGGCCAGGTCAATACCCAGCAAAGCCGTGTTATTGGAGAATTGAGTGCCCGTCAGTTGCATGCCGTCACCGCTGTCGCCGGCGAATTTTATCACCACATCATGCAATATTTCCTGTTTCCTTTCCATTGGTAAAATTATGTGGCAAAGGTAAGATTTGTTAAATTGATAATAAGGAACAGATAATTGTTGGCGAATTCATTTTGACCTGATTAAATTTGTTATCCTGCCCCGCCATTCTTCCCAGGCAGGGAACACCTACATGAGAACGAACCAGCATAAGAAACTGAAAAAGTCCGGGAGAGAATTGAGTTTCCTGTTCTCCCTGGTCCTTGCCCTAATGATCTTTCTCATCTGCTGCAACAGTTCCGGCAGCGGCAACAACCATAAAGATTCGCTTGCTTTAAAAAAGGACAGTATCCTGCATCCTCCCCCCGATACACCCTTCCATCATGATCCGAATAAAAAAGTGATCTACCTCACTTTTGATGACGGCCCGAATGAAGGGACGTCCTTTGTTTATAAAGCGGTAAAAGAAGAAAAAGTTCCTGCCACTTTTTTTATTGTCGGCAGCATGGTACTCTCCACGCCCCGGCCCCCTGATATCTGGAACCAGATGATGGCCGATCATACTATTGCCCTTTGCAACCACAGCTACAATCATGCGAATGGCCGGTATAAACTGTATTATTCTAACCCGGCAGGAGTAGTGAAAGATATTCAGCATAATAATGATGCCCTCCATTTCAACCATGCCGTGGTACGTATGCCCGGCCGCAATGCCTGGCGCATCGGCAAGATCGATTTCACCGATCTGAAAGCCAGCAAGCCTGCCATCGATTCGGTACACAAAGCAGGTTTTTCCGTCATGGGCTGGGATGCGGAATGGGATTATAATTTACATTCTTTCGTGTTGAAAGACGACGGAGAGGCCATGCTCAGGCAAATTGATGAACTGGCGAACGGGGGCAATACCCGGACACCGGGACATGTGGTGTTGCTGATGCACGATCTCGCCTTCCGTACGCAGGCCTCCATTGCGCAATTACATATCCTGATGAAGGGATTAAAAGAAAACCCGCAATACGAACTCTCATTGGTTCCTTATTATCCAGGCGTAAGGAAATAAGCTCGTTTTATTACCTTTAATAGACTATTTTTTATTAAAAAAATTCCGTGGCTACAGTCATTGAACGGATTGTTTCATTCAACAGCAACCGAAACCCCGAAATGGTGATGCTGAAATACACCGTTATGCGGGAAAACAGTTTTCGTTTCCTGCGGGGGACCTGCCACCTGTTCTACGAGGACCTGGCTTCTGCGCAGCTCACGATGCCCGCTCCCTCCGCCTGGCTTTGCGGGGACCTGCACCTGGAAAATTTCGGCAGTTATAAAGGCAGCGACCGGGAAGTATATTTTGATCTGAATGACTTTGATGAAGCTATACTGGGGTCTGCCTGGATGGATCCTGTCCGGTTACTTACCAGTATTGCCATAGCGGGAAATAATGCATCGTTCACAAAAGAGTATGTGACTTCACTGCACCAGTGGTTCCTGCAGGGATATGCAGGCACTTTGTGCTCCGGTAAGCCCATGACCTGCGAGGAAGGCACTGCTTCGGGAATTATTGGATCACTATTTAAGAATGTAGTGGACCGGAAGGAAAAGAAATTGGTGAAGGAAAGAACGACGATCAAATCAGATTTCAAAAAGCTGAGTATAGATAATAAACGACTCTTTCCCCTGGCCGATAAAGAGAAAGCAATTGTCATCAGCCACGTACAGCAATGGCTGAACGCCAATTATAAAAAAGGCAAAAGAAAGATACTGGATGCCGCTTACCTGGTCGCCGGCACCGGCAGTATCGGGATCAGGCGGTATCTTACCCTGATTGAGGATCCTGAAAGAGATAAAACATACCTGTTGGTCATCAAGCAGGGGTTACCATCCAGCCTGGCACCCTTTATAAGCCTGCAGCAACCGGTATGGGCCAATGATGCCCTGCGTATCACCGGTTCCCAGGAAATGATGCAGCATGTGTCTCCTGGTGGTACGGGTACGCTGACCATTGAAAATAACTGGTATTTCACAAGGTGGATACAGCCTGAAGCTGATAAGATCGGGTTTGATATTTTCATCAAAGAAAAAAAAGAGCATGCCGGTCTAATGCAAACACTTGGGCGACTCGCCGCTTCGGCTCAATTGCGCAGCAGCGGTCATTATCATTCCTCTACGGCGGACGAACTGATCGCCTGGGGCCAGGATCATACATGGCAGGACAGGCTCCTGGATATTGCTGGCAAGATGATAAAACAAACGGAAGATAATTTTGTCGCCTACTGTAAAGATTATGACGCTAATTATTTTAATAATCTAAAAAAGAAGAAATGACTCAACAAGAGCAGGAAATCGTCATCCGCATCATTATAAGTGTATTGGCTGGTGCGATCATTGGCGCGGAACGGGAATACCGCAGCAAAAGCGCCGGTTTCCGCACGCTTATCCTGATCTGTATGGGCTCTTGTTTGTTCACCATCCTCTCCACCTTCATCAATGTTACCGAACCAGAACGCATTGCCGTGGGTATTGTGAGTGGTATCGGCTTTTTGGGCGCGGGTGTCATATTCAAAAGTGATAATAAAGTAACCGGTTTAACAACGGCTGCCACCATCTGGATCACGGCAGCGGTGGGTATGGCTATCGGGGGTGGTTATTATCTCTATGC
>CAZZDQ010000046.1:0-22791 GCA_964652845.1 uncultured Chitinophaga sp. | reverse complement strand
ATTGCAGCTGTTTGGTAGCATTGCTGTCGCTGAAGCCCATCAGTTTTTGGGTATGTGCAGTAATAAATGCAAAGGATAAAATCACAAATAAATTAAGACGTTTCATATGATAATTTTAATGAAATGAGATTATGCAAAGCCATTAACGAATAACTGATGCTTTCATATAATTTCGAAATTACAAACTTCAGTACATAATTTTAAAATCCTGCTTCTCCAAAAACTCTTTCCTGAAAAAAACAATGCCCATAAAAAATAAGTCGATCGTACAGCTTACTTCCGGATGCTCTTTCATATACTTCCAGGCAGCTTCCATTTCAGCGCTCCAGTGAATATCGTCAAATACAAAAATGGAATCATTACAGGCTTTTCTCAGTAATTTCTGAAAATATTTTTTTGTCGGTTCCAGGCGGTGATTGCCGTCGATAAAGGCAAAATCAACGGCGGGTAATTGCTGCAAGACCGTATCCAGTGTATCATCAAAATTCCCCGTTTCCAGTTGCCAGTTGGACAGTTGGAGGTTTCCAAGATTAGTTTTTGCGATATCCGCAATTGTTGCTGATCCTTCCAGGGTATCAATCCTGGCACCCGGGTTTCCCAATGACAGATAACCTGTCGTAATACCCAGTGAAGTACCCAGTTCAAGAATATTTTGCGGCCGGTAATATTTGATCATCCTGTATAGTAACTGCCCGAATTTTTTGGGCTTGCCGGCGCTTTTTGCTATTGAAGAAATGCTTCGTTCACTTGTCTTTGTGCGGGCAGACCCCGCACCAAGGTCTTCCACGGAAATTATTCTTTGATCTTTCAGCAGGCGGGCCCGCAGGGTTTCCACTTTATCATAATCGTCGTACGGCTGTTTATCATTCAGCACTTTTGAGCTGAATTCAAATACAAAAGGTGAATGAACGCCATTGCCCTTTCTGGCGGATGAAGTAAAAAAAAACCTGAGGTATTTCGCAGCCAATGTGAGTTTGCCGTACATGCATGAATATTCAGCTCAAAATATCTTAACCCGTAAATTTTAATTCGTATTTCGTCAGAATCGTTCCCACACCTGGAATGAATAATTAAAAGCATTTTTTTCATCCGCCTCATGGATCTGCTGGCTCATCAGGTGCCAGTGTTTTGCATCCACCGGCGGGAAAAAAGTATCCCCTTCGGGCGCATCATCCACCCGGGTGAGGTAAATGCGATGGGCTCTTTCGAATACCTGCTTGAAAATATCTCCCCCGCCGATCACCAGGATTTCCTTTGCATCGGCCTCATTGGCCACGAAGATGGCATCCTCTATATTCTTCACGGTCACGGCCCCGGCAGCCTTCCACTGCGGGTGACGGGTAAGCACGATGTTTTTCCTTCCCGGCAATGCCTTTCCGATCGATTCAAAGGTCTTTCTTCCCATCACGATGGGCATGCCCCAGGTGATATTTTTGAAATGCCGCAGGTCATTGGGCAGGTGCCAGGGCATTTTTCCATCCTTGCCGATGGCATTGTTTTTAGCGGCCGCAACAACTAATGAAATGATCATATCCCCTGTAATGGTTTTAAAGTTCAAATACCTCCTCCCTGAAGAGATGGAATTCGAAAGATACCTAATTCAAAAATACAGTATTCGTACACACGGTAGTTAAGCGGCTAATTATGTATTAAAACAAGTAACCTGCTTTATGTCAGGAGTCAGTTCTATACCGCTACCGGTGCCTTGATAGCAGGATGACTCTGGTAATTTTCCAGCGAGAAATCTTCGAACCTGAAATCCGAAATATTCTTAATGGCAGGATTGATCTTCATGAGAGGAAGGGGGTAAGGTTTGCGGGTCAATTGCAAATGCACCTGTTCGAGGTGATTACTATAGATATGCACATCGCCGAAAGTGAGAATGAATTCGCCGGGCTGCATGTCGCATACCTGTGCCATCATCATGGTGAGCAGGGCATAGGATGCAATATTGAAAGGCACCCCGAGAAAGACATCGGCGCTGCGCTGGTATAATTGGCAGGAAAGTTTGAGACGGTTTTCTCCTCTGCCTCCTTGGAGAGGGCTTGGGGGTGAGGCATAAAATTGAAATAAGGCATGACAGGGCATAAGGGCCATTTCAGGAAGATCTGCAACATTCCAGGCGCTGACGATCATACGCCGGCTGTCAGGATTGGTTTTCAGTTGTTCAATAACACCGTTGATCTGGTCGATGGTCTTCCCATCATATCCCTGCCAGCTACGCCATTGTTTCCCGTAAACCGGACCCAATTCGCCGTTTTCATCGGCCCATTCATCCCAGATGCTGACGCCATGTTCATTCAAATAAGAAATATTGGTTTCGCCCCGCAGGAACCAGAGCAATTCATAGATAATGCTTTTGAGATGAAGTTTTTTTGTAGTAACGAGGGGAAATCCTTTTTGCAGGTCAAACCGTAACTGGTATCCGAAAACACTCTTAGTGCCGGTGCCGGTACGGTCAGATTTTTCAACGCCTTTTTCCAGGATATACTGTAACAGATCCAGGTACTGCTGCATACTGCAAGTTATATCAATTTTACTTAAAATATTGGCGATGCAAGAGCGCTATCCTTATATTGCACGTAAAAATCAACGCCATGCAAAGCAACGGGGAAATCATGTATTCCATTCCGGCCAGGTTCCGTAAAATGGAGAATATGCATATTGTCTTCTGGCTGATGAAGGATATCAGCTGGTGCCTGATCTGGAAGGTGCTGGGCATCGCTATGATCTTTCCCACACTCACCGTTGCCATCCTCATTGCCTGGCGTAACAGGGATATCAAGGCGGAGCTGGCACATAACCTTGCCATTGTTTTCTGGATCACGGCGAATGCATATTGGATGATCAGTGAATTCTTTCATTTTGATGATATGCCTGTCTGGAAAAACCTGACCGGCAAGAATATGGCCCTGATCCCTTTCATGACCGGCGTATTTTTCCTGCTCTATTATTATATCATTCAGCGTCCGCGGGAGATCAGGATGAAACAATCAGTTACGATGTGAATTGTTCAAATTACACCCCGGGCAGAAACTGGCGATAGGCTATCTTTGCGAAAATTTTTTCAACTGCTCTGATGATCAGAACACATACCTGCGGGGAATTAAGGATCCTGGACAAGGGAAAAACTGTCAGGCTTGCCGGATGGGTACAGGCCATCCGTAAATTCGGTGCCATCACATTTGTCGATCTCCGTGACAGGTACGGCATTACACAATTATTATTTGGAGAAGGATTGAATAAACAACTTGATGAAAATCCCCCGGGGCGTGAATTTGTATTGGCGGCAACGGGAAACGTCACGGAACGAAGCAATAAGAATCCGCAGAATCCCACGGGCGAAATTGAGATCCAGGTTTCTTCCTTCAGTATTCTTAACAGTTCCGCCGTACCTCCTTTTACGATCCAGGAAGATACTGACGGTGGGGATGACCTCCGCATGAAATATCGTTTTCTTGACCTGCGTAGAAGCCCGGTCAGGCAAAACCTCGAACTGCGTTATCTCGTTAACCGCGCTGTGCGCGATTACCTGCACGGTCAGGATTTCATTGAAATAGAGACACCCTTCCTCATAAAATCCACTCCCGAAGGAGCCCGCGATTTTGTGGTGCCTTCACGCATGAATGCAGGTCAATTCTATGCGCTGCCGCAAAGTCCGCAGACTTTCAAACAACTGTTAATGGTCAGCGGTTTCGATCGTTATTACCAGATCGTAAAATGTTTCCGTGATGAGGACCTGCGGGCCGACAGGCAACCGGAATTCACACAGATCGACTGCGAAATGAGTTTTGCGGAACAGGAAGATATCCTGGATATGTTTGAAGGCATGGTGAAATATGTTTTCAAAGCCGTGAAAGGAATTGACATGAAGGATAAACTGGAGAGGTTGACCTGGGAAGATGCGATGTGGGAGTATGGAAGTGATAAACCGGATACGCGATTCGGGATGCGGGTCTGTAACTTGAAAAAACCATCCCATGTTTTCAACGGTAAAAATGACCACGCTGCGCTGATCAATAATGCCGGCTTTAAGGTTTTTGATGAGACGGAATCTGTACTGGCCATTGCCGTGCAGGGTTGCAGTGAATACAGCCGTAAACAAACCGATGAGCTGACCGAATGGGTAAAACGTCCCCAGGTTGGCATGAAGGGACTGGTATATATCAAATACAATCCCGACGGAAGCTTAAAAAGCAGTGTCGATAAATTCTACCCAGAGGAAAAATTAAAAGCCATTGCGCAGGCAGCTGATGCCAGGCCCGGCGACCTGATCCTGATATTGGCGGGCACGGAAGAACATACACGGAAAGCCATCAGCCAGTTGAGGATGGAAATGGCTGAAAGGCTGGGGCTGCGTAAAAGAGATGAATATAAGTTGCTTTGGATACTTGATTTTCCCCTGTTTGAATTTGACAATGATGAAAAACGCTGGGTAGCCAGGCACCATCCCTTTACCTCACCCAGGCCTTCCGATATCGATATACTTGTGAAAAATGACCCCGACGTGAAAAACCCAACTGATTATTTAAAACATCCCTTCGCTGCTATCCGGGCCAATGCATATGATATGGTTTTGAACGGGAACGAGATCGGCGGCGGTTCGATACGGATATTTCAAAAGGAACTGCAGGAAAAAATGTTCAACGCCCTCGGCATGGACAAAAAAGAATATGAACATAAATTCGGGTTCCTCCTGGGGGCATTCGAATATGGTGTTCCGCCGCATGGCGGTATCGCATTCGGTTTCGACCGGCTTTGTGCCTTGTTGGGCGGAAGTGAAACCATCCGTGATTTTATCGCCTTCCCCAAGAATAATGCAGGGCGGGATACGATGCTCGATGCACCATCAACGATCGATGATAAACAACTGAAGGAATTGCAGATCAAGTTAACGGGCCAACCGGGAAAAGGCAAGCAGTGAATGGTGGCAGGTACAGGAAATTATAATTACTTCATTTATCCAGGTTAAAGGACCCCACATAAACATCTACAGACATCACCTGCTGAACATTCTCACCCCAATTGCTTCCCCATAGGATCCTGTTCGCCTTACGGCTCACCGTGGCATGTGGTTCTGCCCAATACACACTATGATCACTGTCCGGGGTTTGAACGGAATACCGGACGCTATGATGAAGGGCAAGTCTTCTCACTTCTTTGCTCCCGTCCATCTTCAAGGCGAAAATCTCATTCTCAAACGGAAGGACCCCGTTCTCCCCTTCTGTCAAACGGCCGGTATAATTAAAAGTGCTGATAAAACACCATCCTTTCTGCGCTTCATTCCGGCAGGAAATATGCTGGTCAAAGTAAGGCGATATTCCGAGTAAGGTCGTTTCTGCCCCATCCCGCAGCCGGTACTTTTTGATATTGGTCAGGTTCTCCGTTTCATCATAACAATCCATGATCAGCACTTCTTCTCCTTTCTCATCCAGTCCCAGGTCGCTATGGCCGGATCCCAACCCTTTTTGCCATAAAAGATGAAAGGATCTGTCATACACTTCGACGCCATGGAAATGTTTCTGCTCATTATCCGCATAATCAACCACCACGAAATCTCCGCCCGGGGAAACAGAGACCCAGTCAAAATCTTCGATGCCGCCGGGCAGTTCCAGGCTGCTGATATTTTTATTTTGTTTCAGGTCATATAACACCAGTTTTTTGAAGATGACATCCCCGCTTTTCTCATTATAGACCTGTCCCACAAATGCATAAGTTGAACCGTCGGTTGAAAGATTGCCTTCTCCTCTCGTATTGACAAAGGAATATTCCGGGAAACTGGCGATAACCTTTTTTTCATCCTTCAGGACATCATAGGAGCAGATCTTATTCTCATCGGTATAAATGACCAGGGATCTTTGCAGCGGATGCCAAAATACGTCCTCCCCTCCCACTCCATCCAGGATTTTCATGAACCCGTAATTTGAACCGTCATATAAACGGGTTGAGCCGTCATCGGAAAATAATAGTAGCAGGCTTTCATCTGTATTCCATGCCTGGCGTTTGGAATACTGCGGAAAGCAACCCTGCAATCCCAGTTTCTTTGCATCCGTGATCCGCTGAATCGTTGTACCGAATGTGGGGTCTGCATAGGTCTTCCCTTGTGCTGGCCTGGCCGGTCTTGTTATGGGCAGGGCCTCATGAGAACGAATATTCTTTATAACAGCCTGCTCGTTTTGAGCCAATACCACTGTTGATAGCAATATCAGGGAGAAAGATGTGAGGGAAAGCTTTTGCAAGTGTTACTAAATTAAAACGATCGGGGCTGATCAAAAAATTACCTTATTAAAAATACCGCAATGCAAATTTCAAAAAGAATGGCCAGTTGGGCCCGGTGGTATGTCCCCCGCTATGCTGGCGAAAGGCAAGGTCACCATCTGTCAACGAAGTTTGCTCCGGCGGCATTTCCGTTATGCCCAGGTCTTTTTTCCCCAGCAATTTGTAAACAGGTCCTGCATATACGCCGCCCAGGAACATTCCCTTTGCGTCCACCCAGCGGCCCTCAACATTGGGGGAGCCTGAACTGATGAAAACAGGACGCGGTGCGCAAAGCGCTACCAGTTCATGTGCATCCACCGGCAGATCATTGGGGGTCAGCGGCCCCGCATACTTTATAAAATTTCCGACAAACCAGTGGTATTCTGCAGAAGAAGCAAGATTCTCCACCTGCTCTCCAAAAACGCGGCGCAGGATCTTGGTGCCGCCCGCACCGGATGAGCCAACAAATGCAATGGCAAGCCGGGGTTCATAGGCCATAGCAACGACGGTGGCCTTACCATATCTCGACAATCCTTCAATGCCGATCCGTTTTGCATCCACATCCTTATCGGTCTCAAAATAATCAATGGCCCGGCTTGCACCCCATGCCCATGCCCTTAGCGCGCCCCAGTCATCCGGTTTCCGGGGTTGCCCTTTGTTACATAATCCGATAATACCTTCTCTCAGGCCTGCACCGTTATCAGCCTGGTAACTGGCAGGAACGAGGATAGCAAACCCCCAGCCCTGTTCGAGTACCTGTTGTTGCCAGCTTTTTTCAGGTGTCGTTTGATTGGTTGGAGCCGGGAACCGGAACCCGGGAGGAAAAATGAAACCAAATTCCATGATCACGGGAACAGGCTTTCCGATTCCTTTTGGTGTGGTGACCGATAATTGTATATCCACTTTGATTTGCGGGTAAGATGAATTGTCGGCATGCCCGACCAGGTTTTTGGTGACAGCTTTTATATTTCCGAATGCGGTATCAATGGTATTCACCAGTTCCCATGCCACAGCAGGCGTATTTTTCGGAACACGTCCATATATCTCCCTGTCAAACTCCTCAACAACCTCGGGGCGTCGTTTATTCCACCAGGTTTTTGCATCCTTTACCCGTTTACCGTTCTTCAGCACCAGTGGATCGGGCAAGGAAGTATAAGGTGAAGCTTTTGATTCGTCGATATTGGCTGCATTGGATGCGGACGGATTTCCTGAAGGGCCGCGACGGGTGGAATCAATATGCAATTGTGCCAGCATGTTCTTATAATCAGCCTGGGTGGCCTGCTGGATGATCCTCGCCGCCTGGTCCCTCGCCTGCCAGTCCCGGATATGCTGGGCCACATCCAACATTGGGGCGATCATGATGTCTTTCTCATTCTGCTTCAGGTAAACAAGAAACTTGCGGTGTTCTTCGGGAGAAACATCCAGTGAATTGCCGCCTCCCACTCCGTGAAATAGAATAACGAGAAGGGAATTCGTTGTCATTGCCTGTTGAACCCATGTGATCATTTTTTCAGCGCTTTCCCCGTTCACCATATAACAGTCCACATTGTAGAGATCCACTTCACCGATCTTATGCATTTGATTCCTGACCGCCCGGGCTGCCACAAAATCTTTTTTCATCGGGATAATAAAGGATGAATCCCCGATCTTCATATCCCCGCAGGTGAATGCAAAGGTTCTTTTGGTCTTTCCGTCAAGGGACTGCAGGAAAACATTGGTCATCCTCGTTTCATCCAGCATGCGTTGTACTGTATAATTGCTCAGGTCATATTCCGGTTTTACCCATTCCCTTCCTTTTCCACCGATGCATGGATGAAATAAAGTATGATTGCCCAGTTCATGACCTGTAAGGGCTAGTTTTTTCCAGTCGTTCATCCTTGTCTGCACAGAATTTGAAAAGGCAGTTATATAAAATGTCGCTTTCAATCCTAAAGAATCCAGGACCGGGACAGCATTGTCCAAATGTTGGTTATAAGCATCGTCGTAGGTCAGCACGACTGCGCATTTTTTCCCCTGCCAGGCGGGGTTGAATTGTGCACTACAATATATATATGACAAAACTGCTTGTATGAACAGAAATATCTTTCTCATCTTATTATTTTAATGTGAGCACGACAACAGAAAAGGGAGGCAATTTCACAGCCAGGTTTGACCCGTTCAGTTTGGCGTCATCGAAATTTGCCGGTTTTATTTTTTCCGGCTCATCAAAGCTGTTATGGTCCTGTAATTTCCCCGAACGAAGGATGCGCCCGCTAACAGATCTTACCGGCAGGTTGCCCAGGTCAATCCGTATGTCCTGGTCATTGCGGGCATCGATATTCACCAATGAAATATGAATGTTGCCTTCCTTATCCCTGGATGCCGATGCTGAAATGGCTTTCATTTTTTTATCCCCCAATACATAATCATTGCTGTTGACTGAAAGAGGCAACATCAAGGCATCCTGGTGCACATTGTACATTTCCATGACATGAAAGGTCGGCGTCAGGATCATTTTCTCATCTTTGGTCAAAATGACTGATTGTAAAACATTCACGCATTGTGCCAGGTTAGCCATTCTTACCCTGTCGCAGTGATTGTTGAAAATATTCAGGGTGAGACCGGCGAGCACCGCATCCCGCATCGTGCTTTGCTGGTACAGAAAGGCTCCATTGGTGCCCGGTTCCACATCGTACCATCCGCCCCATTCATCCACTACCAGGGCTACTTTTTTCTGGGGATCATATTTATCCATCACTTCACTGTTGCCCGAAACCATATTCTCCATCCGCCATGCCTGTTCCATGGTGGAGAAATACTGGTTCTCCGTGAAATCAGTGGCGGAGCCTTTTTTCGACCAATCGATCACCGAATAATGATGAATAGAAATCCCGTTCAGCAGCTTACGTGGAATATCGCGCATCAATGCCTCGGTCCAGTGAAGATCTTCAGAACCCGGTCCTACGGCGATACGAAATAATTTTTCCGAATTATTATAACTGGTCATAAAAGTGGCGTAACGGTCAAACTGGGTGATATAATATTCAACCGGCATATGGCCGCCGCAATCCCAGGATTCATTGCCCACGCCCCAGTATTTCACATGCCAGGGATTGGCCCTGCCGTTTTGTTGTCGCAAATCTGTTATATAACCGCTGCCATTGGCATGGTTGACATATTGTACCCATTCTGATGCTTCCTGCACCGTCCCGCTGCCCATATTGATCGCTAAGTAGGGTTCGGCATGGATCATTTCGCATAGTTCGAGGAATTCATGGGTACCGAAACTATTATCCTCTCTCACATTTCCCCAGGATACATTCTCGATCGGTTTTCTTTTATCCTTGGGTCCAATAGCATCTTTCCAGTGATAGTTATCGGCAAAACAACCACCCGGCCAGCGCAGAACAGGGATCTTTAATTTCTTCAACGCTTCCACCACATCCAGGCGGATACCATCTTTGTTGGGGATCTTCTGGTTATTCTCACCCACATAAAAACCACCATAGATACAATGACCCAGGTCCTCTGAAAAATGCCCGTAAATATTCCTATTGATGGTATCCTTTGCTTTTTCAGGACTGATCACAATTTTATTCTGTGCAGCCGCAGGCTGAGCGTTTAAAATTGAAATGATGAAGGTGGCAAATAGTATTTTTTTCATTTTGATCTTATTTATCCGTGGAGAAAGGAGAAGCGGGCAGGCCCTCCCGGTTATAAAGATTGGGGTTAACGGGATCATCAGCCCAGGCATACCTTACATATATTGGAGCGGTTATCAATGGGCTTGAGACAATCACCTTGTTTCCTTCTATCGTCGCTTTTGCCCAAACATACTTTTTATCGGCGCCAGCAATTGCGAATTCACTTAGTTCTTCCCCGTCACTTGAAATCAACCCGCTGCCAACCTGATCGAATGAAATGATAATCTTGTTGCCTTCAATGGCCGCGGACTTGTAAAGTGGGCCCGAGCTAATGATCTTCTCGCCGTAAACCAAATTGAGTGCGGCCAGGGCCAGTCTGTCACCCACATCTTTTTTCCGGTCGGGATGCAGATCATTCCATTCACCCAGGTCAATGGTCACTGCCATGGCCGAATTGGGAACAGACAAACATTTTAACTGGGCATACCTGAATTCCGCCCACTGGCTCTCTGATGGAGTATAATTATAATCCATGAAATTGGGTAACTGTACATAGAGAAAGGGCAGATCCCCTTCATTCCATCGTTTGCGCCAGTCGGCCACCATGGCCGGTTGCAGTTTGGTATATTCATCTGCCCTGCCGGTATTGCTTTCCCCCTGGTACCAGAGAAATCCTTTGACCGGATAATTGAGCAGCGGGGCGATCATTGCATTGTAACTGGCTGCAGGCTGATTGGATATATTGATCCCGCCACCGCCAAATCCCCGTTGCGGGGTGAATACCATGCCCACTTTATATTGCCAGGTTCCTTTCAGGTCGATCGTATCATTGCCGGCAAAGAGGCAATAAGGTTTGTCAGGCACAAAGCCGCCTTTGCCAAAATTATTGGTCACTTTTACGGTCAGGATATTCCTTCCTGGTTTCAGGAGGTCTGCGGGGATATTGTACCTTCTTTGCGGATACATATAGGTAGTATTGCCCACCTGTTTCCCGTTTATGTATAGAATATCTGCATCCACGATCCTTCCGAGAAATATTCTTGCAGCTTTGCCGGTCATGGAAGCAGGTACATCGATCTCCTTCCTGTACCATACCACTCCGTCCAGGTCTTTAATACCCTGGTCTTCCCAATATCCGGGAACATTGATCGGGCGCCATTCTTTCGGCGAATAGTGCGGATCATACCAGGGAAGAGGCCCGGTCAGTCCTTTATCTTCCTGCACAGACCTGTTATTACCGCCATTATTCATTCCCCTTCGCATCAGCCCGTTGATATAGGCAGTGTCCTTGTTTTTCTGAAGGGTACTAAAGATCGTTGAAAATGGTTTCAGACTTTCTTCACTCATCCATGATTCGATGGGCGTGCCTCCCACACTGGCATTGATCAGGCCAATGGGAACATGATATTTTTCATAGATATCCCTGGCAAAAAAATAGGCAACGGCTGAGAACTCGAGTACATCAGTAGCGTTGGCAGGTTTCCAATAACCGGTGGGCAGGTCTTCTTCGGGGTGCTGGAGGTTGGCCAATGTAGGAATCCAGAAATGCCTGATCTCGGGGTAATGCGCATTCGTCACATCATCTGCATACCGTACGCTGTGTAATTTCACCTGGTGCACCATATTTGATTGCCCCGAACAAACCCATACATCGCCGACCAGGATATCCTTCAGGGTGATCTTATTGCTGGCTGCAATATCCATTGTATAAGGGCCCCCGGCTTTCATAGGCGGCAGCTGTAGTATCCATTTGCCATCAGTGCCTGCAGTGATTTTATAAGTTTTATTATTGAAACTGATCCTGATCTTTTCGCCTTTCGAAGCCCATCCCCAGATATTGAGCTTCGCATCCCTTTGCAGGATCATACTGTCCCTGACCAGGCGGGGCAGGCGAACCTGTGCAGATATCAAACCGTATTGAAGTCCTGCTAAAATAAAAACGAAAATTTTTTTCATATCGGTTAAAATGAAATCTGTCGGTGCAATTTTCATTTCAAAGAAGCCAGGTCGATCACGAACCGGTAATGCACATCACTCTTCAGCATCCTTTCATATGCTGCATTGATCTGCTGCATGGGAATAAGTTCAGTTTCAGGCGATATATTATTTTCCGCGCAGTAATCCAGCATTTCCTGCGTTTCTTTCAAGCCGCCTACCATGGAACCTGTGATACTTCTCCTGTTATTGATGAGTGCAAACGGATCGGCTTCCGGCGTTTTGGAAGGCAGGCTCACGATCATAAGCCTGCCGTTCAGCCCAAGCAACCTTAAATATTTTCCATAATCGTGATTGGCTGAAACGGTATCCAGGATCACATCAAACCGGTCTTTGGCGGTTTTCAGGGTAGCTTTGTCGGTGGTCAGTAAAAAATCATGGGCGCCCAGCCGCATTGCATCCTTTTTCTTTGCTGCAGAAGTGCTCAGCACAGTAACATCCGCACCAAAGGATACAGCGAATTTCACACCCATATGACCCAGTCCGCCCAGCCCTGCAATGGCGACACGTGTTCCCTTTGTAACACCTGCATAACGCAGGGGAGAATAAGTAGTGATACCCGCGCATAATAAAGGAGCGGCAGATGAAATATCCAATTTGGCAGGTATCCTTAAAACATAATTCTCATCCACTACGATTTGCGTTGAATAACCACCCATCGTGGGTGTAACCCCATCCCTTTCGAAATCATTATATGTACCGGTCATTCCCTCTACACAATAGTTTTCCTGTCCGGCGAGGCATTGCCGGCATTTACGGCAGGAGTCTACAAATACTCCTACGCCAACCGTCTCCCCGATTTTATATTTCTTTACCTGGTTTCCTGTATTGATTACCCGTCCGATGATCTCGTGGCCCGGCACCATGGGATATTTGGAATCACTCCATTCACTTCGTACCTGGTGGATATCGCTGTGACAAACCCCGCAGTACAGGATCCCGATCTGCACATCAGCCGGACCCAGGTCCCTCCTATTGAATTCATAGGGTCCGAGGGGATCGGTGGCATTGAAGGCCGCGTAAGATTTGGTATGATTGCTCATGGTTGAATGCTGCTATTTATAGATCAGGTCCCCTGCCAATAAATCTTTTTTCAGTTGTTGAATGTTCGTTCCTTTACTGATGGAAATACATTCCACACCTGCCATTTCAGCAAAATCTTCTAAGATTTCCTGCGAAAGGTTCTGGCTAAAACAGGTATGATGAGCGCCGCCGGCAAGGATCCATGCGGTGCATCCTGTTTTCATATCCGGGTATGGCTTCCAAAGCACCCTTGCCACAGGGAGTTTCGGGAGTTTATGCACTGGCCTTACCGCCTCCACCTCATTGATCAGCATGCGAAAACGGTTGCCCAGGTCAATCATTGAAACATTCAGGGCACGGCCGCTTTTTACATTAAATACCAGTCTTACCGGGTCGGCTTTCCCGCCAATCCCGAGCGGATGAATTTCGCAAGACGGCTTTCCATCAGCTAAACTGCTGCATATTTCAAGCATATGGCTGCCCAATACCATTTCATTCCCAGGTTCAAAATGATATGTGTAATCTTCCATGAATGAATTTCCGCCCGGAAATCCGACCGCCATTATTTTCATGGCCCTTACAAGCGCTGCTGTTTTCCAATCACCTTCCGCGCCAAATCCATAACCCTCAGCCATCAATCTTTGTACGGCAATGCCCGGAAGCTGAACCAGTCCGTGCAGGTCTTCAAACGTATCAGTGAATCCCCTGAAATTACCTTCCGATAAAAATTTACGCAGGCCGATCTCGATCCTGGCAGCTTCTCTTAATGATGAATGGCGGGCTTTCCCCTTTTTGAGTGCAGGCGCCAATGTGTAAAGACGTGCATATTCATCGCAGAGCCGGGTGATCTCCTGTTCTCTCACCGCATTGACCCTTGCAACCAGGTCACCTACACCGTGCGCGTTCACGCTGTACCCGAATTTTATTTCCGCATCTACTTTATCTCCTTCTGTCACAGCCACGTTTCGCATATTATCTCCGAAGCGTACAAAACTGGCGCCCTGCCAGTCATGCCA
Source organism: uncultured Chitinophaga sp. (assembly GCA_964652845.1). GTDB lineage: Bacteria > Bacteroidota > Bacteroidia > Chitinophagales > Chitinophagaceae > JJ008. Next base: position 8,876 of record CAZZDQ010000046.1, on the reverse strand, counting down.
GCCAAGTGCCGCTCTTGTCCAGCAGGCAATTTGCCGGGTTATTTCCTTGTCCTGCCAATAGCCGGTGATCACCTTATGCCGTAACCGCATCCGGCTCATGATGAAGCCGAATTCCCTGTCACCATGTGCACTTTGGTTCAGGTTCATGAAATCCATGTCTATATCATTCCAGGGAATATCACGGTTAAACTGAGTATGCAGGTGCAGGAGGGGTTTATGGAGGATCTTTAGCCCGTTGATCCACATTTTGGCAGGGGAAAATGTGTGCATCCAGGCAATCATGCCAATACAGTTTGCTGAAACACCAGCATCCCTGCACAGGTTGTATACTTCTTCAGCCGATCGTACCACTGGTTTAAAGATGATTTTTGCCGGGATGGATGACTGGCTGTTCAGGAACCGGGTTATCTGAAGGGAATGGTCTGCGACCTGTCGCAATAGTTTTTCTCCATACAGATCCTGGCTGCCGGTTATAAACCAGACCTCATATTTTTTTGTGCCTGTGATCATCTTCTTAATGTTATTGCCCGTAATAACGGTCGGGTCCATGTTTCCTTTCGAAATGTTTTTTTATCAACCCCTTTTTCAAAGGAGTTACTTCTGGGTTTATTTCTTCAGTCAGCCAGGCCAGGCGGGAAATATATTCCAGCACCGCACTATTGTGAACAGCAGTTTCCACATCCTTACCCCAGGTAAAAGATGCATGGCTTCCAACAAGAACCATTTCCAGCTGCTCATGATCCAATTTTCTTTTTTTAAAATTCTTAATGATATGAATGCCGGTTTCATATTCATAATTTTCCCTGATCATTTCTGCTTTCATCGGCATTGTGCAGGGAATAACGGTCCGGCTGTAATCAGCATGCGTGGTCCCATAAACAGGAATATCCCGAAGGGCCTGTGCCCAGGCCGTGGCATAGGTGCTGTGCGTATGCACGATGCCTCCGATCTTATCCCAATGCTTATATAATACGGCATGGGTAAGTGTGTCCGAAGAGGGTCGCAGATCCCCTTCAACCGTTTTGCCATCAAAGTCCACTACGATCATTTTATCAGCAGTCAACTCCTGGTAGGGCACTCCGCTGGGTTTGATTGCAAATACACCCAGTCCCCTGTCAGCTGCACTGGCATTTCCGAAAGTGAAGAGGACCAGGCCCAGCTCGGGCAGCCGCTTATTCGCTGTGCAGGCTTCCTGTTTTATGTGATCATATCGCATTGTATTGTTTTGTCTGCTTGTTGATAAAATCCCCCGTTTCCTTGTATTGACGGTAACGCTGTCTGTAATAACCTGACCTGGATCGATCAGGCAAGTAAGTTTTTTCAAAACCGGTACCCATGGCTCGCATGGCTTCTTCCACCTTGTTATAAATTCCCGCAGCAGTTGCCGCAAACATTGCTGCCCCGGCAGCACAGGTCTGCTCACTCCGATGTACCTTGACCGGTTGTTCCAGTATATCAGCCATTACCTGCATAATATAGGGTGATTTTTTTGCCACTCCTCCCAGGGCCAGTATCCCACTTATGGGAATTCCTTCATCGGAAAATCTTTCGACAATGGCTCTGCTTCCAAAACATGTCGCTTCCACCAGGGCTTTGAACAGCCGGGGCGCATCAGAACTCAGATCCAGGTTCATTAATGCTCCTTTTACTGACTGGTCAGCATCCGGAGTGCGACGGCCGTTGAGCCAGTCACTGGCTAATACATCATGCGGGTTCAACGGCAATTGCGCTGCTTCTGAACTTAATTCGGAAATGATTTGCCCGGTAATGGTTTCCTGTTCATTTTTTTTGATAAACCTGTGAATGGGCCAGCTGACCAGGTCTTTAAACCATGCATAAGCATCTCCGAAAGCACTTTGCCCGGCCTCCATGCCCAGCATCCCGGGTATCACAGAGCCATTCACCTGTCCGCAGATACCTTTTACGAGTTTCCCCTTCATTTCTTCAAGTGGCGCAACCATAATATCACAGGTGGATGTGCCAACGATCCGGCTGAGATAATAGGCTTCAATTTGTCCGCCCACTGCTCCCATATGACAATCAAATGCACCCGTGCCGACTACCACGGTATTTGGCAGATCCAATTTAGCTGCCCATTCAGCTGATAATTGACCGGCAGGTTTATCAGCCGTATAGGTACAGGTATAAAGTTTTTTTGTAAACCCGTTCAGTAAAGGATGAAGTGAAGAGAAAAATTCATTGGGGGGCAGTCCTCCGAATTCCTCAGCCCACAAAGCTTTATGTCCCGCGCTGCAAACCCCTCTTTTGATCTGTTCAGCATCCTTGCCTCCTGTGAGCACAAAGGGGATCCAGTCGCAGTGCTCCACAAATGTGTGGCAATACTTCCTCACCAGCTCATCTTCCTTTAAGATATGCAGCAGTTTTGCCCAAAACCATTCGCTGCTATAAATACCGCCTACAAACTTCAAATAATCGATCTCAAACTTTGCAGCATGTTTGTTGATTGCTTCTGCCTCTGAAACGGCTGTATGGTCTTTCCATAAAACAAACATGGCATTTGGGTTTTCTTCCAAACCCGGCAACATGCTTAAAGGCGTCCCCGTTGCATCAACGGCTACGGGTGTGGAGCCGGTTGTATCAACTGAAAGTCCTGCAATATGCCTGGTGATCTCAGGCCCGGCCTGCTGCATGCAATCTTTCACTGTTTTTTCAAGGCATTCCAGGTAATCGAGGGGATGTTGCCGGAAGCGGTTCGAGGAAGCATTACAATATAAACCATCCTTCCAGCGGGGATAATAAGAAACGGAAGAGCATTGTTCAGCCCCGTTCATCGCGTTGAGCACCACAGACCGAACCGAATCTGTGCCAAAATCCACCCCGATCACGTAGTTATCCTGCATCTTAGTTTACCATTATCATTTTGTTTACCACATTACCGCTGGTCTTGTTCATGACTCCCGGTTGTCCGCCGCCAATGCTGATGTTTAATTTCCCCGCCGGTTGATTCAGTGACCCCGTATGCTCATTCACCAATGATAGTTGTTCAGGTGTCAGTGTGAATGTTACGGTTTTTGATTCTCCTGCTTTCAGGAAAATCCGTCTAAATCCTTTCAATGCCCTCAGTGGCGCTTTTGTTTTAATACCTGGATAGTTTATATAAAGTTCAACCACTTCTTCCCCATCTGATTTACCAGTGTTTGTTACGACTGTTTGCGCTGTAATATTTTCACCTTTCGAAAAGGTTGAACCGCAGTTTATGGGTGCATAAGTAAAGCTGGTATAACTCAAACCGTAACCAAATGGATAGCGCGGCGTTCCTTTGAAATAACGGTAGGTCCGGTTGCTCATATCATAATCGCCGAAAGCTTCCAGGTCAGCATCGTTTTTATAAAATGTAACAGGCAGTCTTCCGGCAGGATTATAATCCCCGAACAGCACATCAGCCAGGGCTGTACCGGCACTTTGACCACCATACCATGCATTGATGATAGCAGGAATATTGTCAGCTTCCCATGGAATAGCCAGTGCGCTGCCGGTCAGCATTACAAATACAACCGGCTTGCCGGTTTGTTTCAAAGCTCTCATCAGCCCGGTTTGCACGGCAGGTAACAAAATACTGGTCCGGTCGCCCCCTTTAAAACCTGGCACAGTAACCTGCATTTCTTCCCCTTCCAGTTGGGGTGATATTCCCCCCACGAATAAAATTACATCTGCGTCTTTCACATGGTTTGCCAGTGTGGTAAAATCCGTTTTTTGGTAATTGCCTGAGCGCAGGCTGATCACTGCATTTCCTTCCCGTTGATAGAATTCCACAACGATCTTATAACTGCTGTCTTTTTTTACAGGCAACTGGAACTGTTTGGGCCCCCAGCGATTCCGCTGCCAGGCATCGATCACCTGGCGGCCATTTACCAGGACGCGGTACCCGTCATCTCCTTCGATCTCAAAATTCATCACCTGCTCTTTGCCTGCTTTGAGCTGGGTGGTAAATCTGGCCGAATAATGAGTGGATCCGATGCCTGCGGCCGGCTCCTGTCCTTCTGTCCAGTAATGATCGATATCTTCTTCCATTCTTGTCACTTTAGGTGTGCCATCAAGGTTTTCATTTTTGTAATATTCGGCTTTTACACCCGGCTTACCTTCATAACTGTAAAGGTTGCTCACTTTATTATAGACCATCAAAGTGTCATTGGCGAGATTGATCCCTTTTTCATAGGCAATTTCTGTTCCTTGTCCAAGTTTTTCCCGAATGCCATCCAGGATGGTGACAATACGGGAAGGGATGCCATTGTAATTGCCCAGTTCAGCTATTTTGTTATCTGCATTGGGGCCGATAACAGCGATCTTTCTAATGGATTTTTTTAAAGGAAGTGTATTATTCTCATTCCGTAACAGTACGATCGACTGGCGGGCCATCTTTAAAGCAAGTGCTTTATGTTCCGGTGATTCAAGTACACTTGAATCTGCCTGTGCATATTTGACCTTGCTTACCGGGTCAAAAAAACCCAGCCTGTAACGGATGGTGAAGAGCCTTGCCAGTGCTTTGTCCAGATCTGCTTGTTTGACAAGCCCCGTTTTCACTGCGTTGGTCAATTCCGTATAAACAGAATTACCGCATTCCACATCCGTCGAGTGATATAATGCATCAACTGCAGCGCTGATGGCATCCTTATGCGTTTTATGAAACCTGAAAAAATCATCCAGGGCCCAGCAATCACTGGTGACATAACCGGTGAATTTCCATTGCTTTCGCAAAATATCGGTCATCAGCATGTCATTGGCGCAACAAGGTTGGGTGTTCACTGCATTATAAGCACACATCACACCCGCGACCTTTGCTTTTACAACCAACTCCCTGAAAGCAGGCAGGTAAGTATCCCAAAGATCATAGACGGATGGATTCACATTATCTGCATGACGGGTGGGTTCGGGACCACTATGCACGGCAAAATGCTTGGCACAGGCAGCTGCTTTTAAATAAAAGGGGTCATTCCCCTGCAATCCATCCACAAATGCATGGGCCATGGTAGCGGTGAGAAAAGGATCTTCTCCATAGGTTTCCTGTCCGCGGCCCCATCGCGGATCCCGGAAGATATTGATATTGGGAGTCCAATAGGTCAGCCCGAGATAACGCTCGCCTTCGCGATTCCTGGCAATGGCAATATTGTGAATGGCCCGTCCTTCCGTTGCGGAATAATCACCCATGAGTTTAATAGAAGCTGTATCCCAGGTAGCCGCCATCGCGATCGCCTGCGGGTAAGAAGTGGTATGAAAAGGGGTGCGTGCCACGCCGTGCAGCGTTTCATTCCACCAGTCATAAGCCGGGATGCCCAGCCTTGTTATTGCCGGCGTGGAATTGAGCATTTGTTTTACTTTTTCTTCCAGTGTCAGCCTGCTGATGAGATCATTTACCCTTTGTTCAACAGACAATGAAGGGTCCCACATCGGGAAAGACCTGTATTCTTGTGCAACTCCACGAACCGACATGAAGAGGAGCAACATGTAAAGCAGTCGTTTCATTGTATTCATTCGTTCCACGTGAATGTAATAATTAAATTTTCTTCCCGTAGGGGTCAATGGTCTTTATTTTGCCATCTTCCCCATATTCAAGTTCTGTGACCTTTATACAGCGCAGATGTATTACACCACGGCTCAAACTGCTGTCGTGATAAAACAAATACCATTTGCCCCGGAACTCCAATATGGAATGATGGGTGGTCCAGCCCACCACCGGGTTCAGGATGCGGCCACCATAGGTGAACGGCCCGTAAGGGCTATCGCTGATTGCATAACATAAATAATGTGTATCACCCGTTGAATATGAGAAATAATATTTCCCCCGGTATTTATGCATCCAGGATGCTTCAAAAAATCTTCTGTCCCGGTCGCCCTGTAAAAGCGACTTGCCGTATTCATCTGTGATGACAAGATCTTTTGGAGTTTCTGCAAACTGGAGGAGGTCTCCGGAAAGCCTGGCGATCTTCGGGCAAAGAGCGGGTTCGTCATCCTTGGGCAAATAAGCAAAAGGTCCTTTTTCTTCAGACTTAAATACTCCGGTCCTCCATCTTTGTAATTGCCCGCCCCAGATCCCGCCGAAATACATAAAATAACTGCCGTCATCATCTCTTAATACAGCAGGATCGATCGAAAAACTATTTTTGATCGGTTGTGGTTGTGGTACAAATGGACCGGTCGGGGATTTACTGATTGCAACTCCGATACGAAATACTCCATCATGATCTTTCGCAGGAAAATAAAGAAAATAAGTTCCGTTCTTCTCAGCCGCATCCGGCGCCCAGAACTGAGAAAAGGCCCAGGGCACATCATTCAGGTGCAGGGCCATGCCATGATCGGTCATCTTTCCTTCCGGTGCATCCATAGAAAACACATGATAATCCTCCATGGCAAAATGACTTCCCAAATCATCTGGTGGAATATCGTTCTCAATATCGTGTGAGGGATAGATATAGATCTTCCCGTTGAACACGTGGGCTGATGGATCGGCTGTATACATATGCGATACCAACGGGGCCGAAATCGCCCTTGGGCTGAGCTCATTGAAGTCAATATGGTCGATGTCAACCTCAGGCATTTGAAACGATTGATGATTGATCCGCAGCACGGATCCTTCTCGTTTTCAGGTCGGCTTCAATCTGCACTTCCTTCTTTTTATTTATCTCATAAAAGAATAAGAGCGCCGTCCCGATCAAAAATGGTATTGAAGGGAAAATACTTACCAGCATCTTTGTTCCGTTCACTGCTTCAGCAGTTTGTGCCGCATCATTATTCCGAACGTAGTGGTAGAATCCTAAAATTCCTGTGAGTAAAGAGCTGCCAATTGTTAATCCTCCTTTCAACCCCACCATCATGGCGGAGAAAATAATGGCAGTTGCGCGCCGATTATTCTTCCATTCACTGAAATCCGCCACATCGGCGATCATGGTCCAGAGCAGGGGGATGGTGATGCCGTAAAAAAAGCCATGGAGTATCTGGGAACCAAACATCAAAATGACAGCATCAGGTTTGAAGAAATAAAAAGCCAGTATAAATAATGTAGAAATGAATAAAGCAATTCCGAATACATCCCGCTTGCCGTATTTATCCGCAAGTGGTTTAGACAATGTGATGCCCACGATCATGAAAATAATTCCGCCCGCATTGAATAATCCAAAACCCGCTGCTACAGGGTCCTGTCCGAAGAAGTTAATACCTGCTTTGGAAAATGCGTTTATAATAGGCATCACAAAATTGGTGAGGCTGTCCTTATTCACATAGTTCTTAAAATAATAAACGTAGCAGCCACCCTTCATGGCGAGGGTGATAAATACCAGCGTGGTGAGCACCAGCATGATGAGCCAGGGTCGGTTCTTTGATAAATCACGCAAGTCTTCCCCAAGACTTGACTTTTGTTCGGGTTTGGGAACGATGCGTTCTCTGGTAGTAAAGAATGTAGTCAGTAGCATGACGGTGCCTATCGCCGCCAGCCAAACCATCAGCTTTTTTATGCCCAGGGCTTTATCCCCATGACCTGCGGATTCAATGATCGATAACATAAAGACCTGTACGAAGAATTGTGCGAACATTACAGCCACGAAACGATAGGATGACATGCTGTTCCTTTCTTTCATATCCCCTGTGATCACTCCGCTCAATGCGCCATAAGGAAGGTTATTCGCGGCATATAATAATAACAGCAAGGTATAGGTCACCACAGCATAGATCAATTTTCCTTTATACGAAAAATTGGGCGTAGTGAATGCTAAAATGGCAACAACTCCCAGCGGAACAGCAGTCCACAGGATCCATGGACGGAATTTTCCCCAACGGGAATTGGTCCTGTCTGCCAGGGCACCTATAAGCGGATTAAAACCAAAAGCTGCAACAAGTCCCACAGCCAATATGATTTCAGATGCATGTTTTGGATCGAGCCCATAAATATCCGTATAGAAATAAGCAAGATAGGTGACCAGGGTCTGGAAAACAAGATTGGCCGCCAGGTCACCGAGACTGTAACCTACCTTTTCAAACACAGAGAGTTTTTGGCTTTTAGTATTCATGCTGGACTTGATTTTATAAATTAAAATGCCTTACTCTTATTCCTGGCCAGTTCAATGACCTTATAATAGGCTGGTTTGGGCTTGAATTCCCTGTCAAACAACAAGGGATAATTGGTCCTGCCGCGAGTGGGCCAGTTATTGAGCCAGGACTGACCATCATGGACGCCCCAGAAAGTGACCCTGCTGATCTTGTTTTTATATTTCAGGAAAAGGCTGAACAGGTCTTCATATCCTTTAGTGAGCTTTGCCTGTACAGAATCCGGAAGGCCGTTTGCATAAGGATTCATCTTTGCATTATAGTCTGCTGTTTTGTTCACATCCGCACCGTCTGCATCCCATGGATTGGGGAGTACGCCGAGGTCCAGTTCGGTGAACATCACTTTTATGCCAAGTGCCGAAAACTCCTTTATACTTTCTTCAATTTCTTTTAAGGGAATATTATTGGCCCTCCAGTGACCCTGGATGCCAACCGCGTCAATTCGTACTCCGGCGGCCTGTATTTTTTTGATCAAAGCAATCGCCCCTGCTCTTTTTTTTGGTTGTTCGATATTATAATCATTGTAATAGAGTTCTGTATGCGGCGCAGCTTTCTGGGCAAGCCTAAATGCCTCTGTTACATAATCATCACCCAATTTCTCGGAGAAGATCGTTTTACGAAGGGTACCATCTTCATTCAATGCTTCATTCACTACATCCCATGAGAGTATTTTTCCATCATAGCGACCCGCTACCGTACTGATATGCGTAGTGAAATATTGTCGAACGGAATCTGCATCCTTCATCGTTCGCATATATGCAGGCAACTGGCTATGCCAGATCAGGTTATGCCCGTTCACTTTGATATTATATTTTATCCCA
>CAZZDQ010000045.1:0-22977 GCA_964652845.1 uncultured Chitinophaga sp. | reverse complement strand
TTTTTTTGAATAAGTTCCGGGGATCACCACACTTCGGGCCGGAACGCGTCCTTTCGATTCAACCGGTTTTTTGCCACTTATATCAATGATCTTGGTCGATTGTGTCAATACCACATTGGCACCGAGCACCGCTTCTTTTTCCACGATCACACCCTCCACCACAATGCACCGGCTGCCAATAAAAGAACCGTCCTCGATGATCACGGGACTGGCCTGCAAAGGCTCCAGCACTCCCCCGATGCCCACTCCACCGCTGAGGTGTACCCCTTTCCCGATCTGAGCACAGCTGCCTACCGTCGCCCAGGTGTCGACCATGGTTCCCTCATCCACATAGGCACCAATATTTACATAGGAGGGCATCAATATCACATTTTTCGCGAGATAAGCACCATACCGGGCCACGGCATGCGGGACTGCCCGTACACCCAGTTCTTTATAATTTTTTTTGAGCAGCATTTTATCATAAAATTCAAAAGGTGCCAGCTCCCAGGTCTGCATCGGTTGTATGGAAAAATACAGGAGGATGGCCTGCTTTACCCATTCATTCACCACCCAGCCCGTGGCAGAAGGGAAAGCTACACGCAACCGGCCCTTGTCCAACTCTTCAATAACTGCTTTGACTGCTTCGCTGTATAAATGATCGTTCAGCAATGAACGGTTGTTCCAGGCTTTTAGGATCAGTTCTTTCATTTGGCAAAAATCTGGTTTTATTTTGAATTTTGATCCCGCTTAAGCCAGGGGGAAATTATTTTTTAATTTCGAAATTTCAGTTGGTGGTTTAGAAAGAATTTAGGATTTATTTACCACAGAAAACACAGATTGTGGCACAGATAACACTGTGATAGCGCTGAATTATCTGTAATATCTGTGAACTATCTGTGATATCCCTGCCTGCGGCAGGCAGGTGTGGTTAACATGAAATTTAACTGGTTATTTATTTTCAATTTGCACTGACTGCAATTCCCAATTTCAATATTGCCCGTTTCCCAATTACTTTTGTCCTTATGAATATCGGGTTTGATGCAAAAAGAGCGTTTCATAACAGTACGGGCCTGGGCCATTACAGCCGCAACCTCATCCTGGCCCTGCGCGAATTCTACCCTGAACATGAATACTTTTTATTCAATCCCAAACCCTCAGAACGGTTTTCAATAAATGGGAAGAATATTCATGAGATCCGGCCTTCTTCTTTTTTTTATAAAATGTTTTCCTCTGCCTGGAGAAGCAGCTGGGTGAAAAAAGATTTAGTTAAAAATAAGATCGACCTCTATCACGGCTTAAGTCATGAGATCCCATTCGGGATACAACGAACGGGTATCCGATCCATAGTCACGATCCACGACCTGATTCATGAACGTTTCCCGGGGCAATATAATCCCGTGGATGTTAAGATCTACCACCGGAAATTTATCTATGCCTGTCGCCATGCAGATAAGATCATCGCCATCAGCCGCCAGACAAGACAGGATATCATGGATTATTACAAAGTGCCCGTGGAGAAGATCGAGGTTTGTTACCAGCATTGTAACCCGGGATTCTCGGTTCAGAGAACGGGGGAAGAAAAATCTGCTATCATTAAAAAATATGGTCTGCCTGAACAATATTTCTTATATGTTGGTTCTGTAATTGAAAGAAAGAACCTGCTGAATATATGCAAAGCATTTTCCCTCCTGAAAAATGAGCTAAAGATACCCCTGGTGGTGATCGGTACCGGGCATAAGTATTTGCGGCAGGTAAAGGATTTTATTGCAAAGCAAGGGATGGTTGACAGTATAATTTTTCTTTCCGAAAGACCAGCTGCTTCAGAGCCTGCCTTTCAGACGGCAACTGATTTCCCTGCTATCTACCAGTCGGCCGTGGCCATGATCTATCCTTCATTTTTTGAGGGCTTCGGGATTCCCGTACTGGAAGCATTATGGAGCGGATTACCGGTCATTACTTCAAATACATCTTCGCTTCTGGAAGTGGGAGGAGATGCAGCTTTATATGTCAACCCCGCATCAGTCGAAGAAATAGCAGCCGCCGCTCAAAAGATTTATTCTGATGCAGCATTAAGAAATGATATGACTGAAAAAGGGTTTAAACAGGCACAACAATTCACAGCGGCAAAAAGCGCCGGGGCAGTAATGAATGTTTATAAGAAACTATGAAGGATTTTGAAAATGATATCACCCAATGCCTGCAGACACTGAAACAGGGCGGGCTGATCCTGTATCCTACCGATACCATCTGGGGTATTGGCTGTGATGCCACCCGGGCGGACGCTGTGGAGAAAATTTACCGGCTGAAAAAAAGGGATGACCAGAAAGCGATGATCGTACTCGTGGCAGACGAAAGGGATATCTATCAGCATGTGGCAGCGCTGGACCTGCGGGTGTTTGATTTTCTTCAACAGCAGGAAAAACCCACCACCGTCATTTATGAAGGCGCTATCGGCTTCCCCGAAAACCTGGTCGCTGCCGATGGAAGCATCGGGATCAGGATCTGCCGGGACCCATTTTGCAGGCAATTATTGAAACGGTTCCAAAAACCATTGGTATCCACTTCTGCAAATCTCTCGGGTGAGCATGCTCCGAAGAACTTCAGCGACATTGATTCAATGATCAAAAAAGGTGTCGATTATATTGTTCATCACCGGCAGGATGAACTTTCAACTTCTGTTCCTTCATCTGTTATCCGGTGGAATAAGGACGGATCCGTCACCGTGATCCGTAACTGATCCTTCCTGCAACTGCCTTTATCTTTGCAGCCTATGGAGATCACCTGCACGCGTAAAGAACTAGGTCTCATAAAAAAGATCACAGCCGCCGCTGCGGCAATGGGAGAGGAATGTTATATCATCGGAGGCTTTGTACGTGACAAATTACTGGGATTGCCCACAAAGGACATGGATATTGTTTGCGCCGGCAATGGCATTGGGCTGGCAAAGGAAACGGCCAAACAATTCACTCCTGTTCCGCACGTAGAGATATTTAAAAATTTCGGAACAGCTCATATAAAAATAAACTTCCCCGGTAAAATTGAAATTTCTAAAGTCTCCCCTGAAGGGGGAGACTTAGAGGGGGCAGGGGGTGAGGTCTTCGACCTTGAATTCGTTGGCGCCCGGAAAGAAAGTTACCACTATGATTCCCGCAAACCGGATGTGGAGCAGGGAAGCATCGAAGATGACCGCCGCAGAAGGGATTTTACGATCAATACCCTTTCCATCAGCCTGAATAAAAAAGATTATGGCAAACTCATTGACCCTTTCAAAGGGGGGAAGGACCTGAAGAACAAGATCATCCGCACTCCCCTGGAGCCTTCCCAGACATTCAGCGATGACCCCCTGCGTATGATGCGCGCCATTCGGTTTGCCACACAACTGGATTTTACCATCGACGAGGATACCTGGAATGGAATTATCGGTAATGCAGAGAGGATCAGGATCGTTTCACAGGAAAGGATCACCGATGAACTGAATAAGATCATTCTTTCACGGGTACCCTCAATGGGATTTCAATTATTGATGGAAAGCGGTTTGCTGAAGATCATTTTTCCTCAGTTCGTGGCCCTGCAGGGTGCGGAATACAAGGAAGGCATCGGCCACAAAGATAATTTCTATCATACGCTGCAGGTCCTGGATAATCTTTCCCAAAAAACAAATGATCTCTGGCTCCGCTGGGCAGCCCTGCTGCATGATATTGCCAAACCTGTCACTAAAAAATTTGAGCCGGGCCTGGGCTGGACCTTCCACGGGCATGAATTCATCGGAGGTAAAATGGTGCCGAAGATCTTTAACCAGCTTAAACTGCCTGCGCATGAGAAAATGCGCCTGGTGAAGAAAATGGTTGAGCTGCACCTGCGCCCCATCAGCCTGACAAAAGAGAATATCACGGATTCCGCCATCCGGCGGCTCTTATTCGATGCGGGGGAGGATTTTGATTCTCTGATGTTATTATGCGAAGCGGATATCACTTCCAAAAACAAACAAAAAGTAAAACGATACCTTGAGAATTTCCGGCTGGTGCGCGATCGTTGCAGGGAAGTGGAAGAAAAAGATCATATCCGAAACTGGCAGCCACCGGTGGACGGCACACTGATCATGCAGCTGTTTGATCTGCGCCCCTCCAAACCGGTAGGAATATTAAAAGATGCTTTGAAAGACGCCATCCTGGATGGTTTAGTTCCCAATGATAAAGATGCTGCACTTGCTTTTATCCTCCGCAAGGCCGCTGAAATGGGACTGAAGCCAAAGAATCCATAATTTTGTTGCATGGCGATACTGAAATTCAGGATCTATTTTGAGGAGGATGAAAGCGTTTACCGTGACATCGCGATCAGGCATACGCAGAATTTTTATCACCTGCACGAAGCCATCCTGAAATCCTATGAATTTGATAACAAGCATAAGGCTACTTTTTACCGCAGTAATGATCACTGGCAGAAAGGGCGGGAGATCACCCTCGAGAAATATGAAAAGGACTACAAGGCACCCCCGCTGCTGATGCAGGAAACGGTCATCAGCACCGAGATCTCCAACCCCAACCAGCGCTTCATTTATTTATATGATTTCAACAAGAACTGGACTTTCCTGGTAGAGCTGATCAATATATCCAAAGAAGAGAATCCCACGCTCAGTTATCCCTGTACCGCCCGCACCGAAGGCATTGCACCCAGCCAGTACGGGGCCAAAGGCCTCCTGGGCGAAAAGTTCGCCGATATAGAGGAAAAATATGACCTGACAAAAACCAATGATGGTTTCGGGGAAAAGGATGAAGAGGGCGAAGACCTGGGAATGGGAGAGGAAAATGAGACCGAAGAAGATGAATTGTAAGAAATACCGCGCATTTCACGTTAATTAATCATCAGGTGCATCCATGCCTGCGGTTACTCATAAAACCGTTATTATCGTTGCCGGCCCGACAGCCGTGGGTAAGACCGCACTTACGATAAAGCTGGCCCGGCATTTTCATACGGAGATCATTTCAGCCGACAGCCGCCAGTGTTTTAAGGAATTGAATGTCGGCGTGGCCAGGCCTTCACCGGAGGAATTGGCTGCTGTACGGCATCATTTCATTGCCTCTCATTCCATCGAGGAAGAAGTGAATGCTTCAGTATTCGAACGATTCGCCTTGCACCAGGCGGAGAAGATATTTTTGAAGCATGATATCCTCCTTATTACGGGCGGAACCGGCCTGTATATAAAGGCCTTTTGCGAAGGACTGGATGAGATCCCGGCTGCTGATCTGACCACGAGAAAAAAGATCATCAAACACTATGAAAAGAACGGGATCAAATGGTTACAGGGTGAACTGAAAAAAAAAGATGAGTTTTTTTTCAGCAAGGGCGAAATGAAAAACCCCCAACGAATGATGCGTGCCCTTGAAGTGATGGAGACAACGGGCAAAAGTATCCTTTCATTTCACCATCATAGAAGGAGCAAGAGGGGATTCGGGGTCATTAAAATAGGGCTGAAACTGCCTAAAGAACAACTGGATCATCAGATCGGTATCCGTACGGATAACATGATAAATCAAGGATTACTGGAAGAAGTAAAAAGCCTGTCTGCAAAGAAACACCTCAATGCACTGCAAACGGTAGGCTATTCCGAGATCTTTGATCACCTGGATGGTAAAATAAGTCTTGATAAGGCAGTCGAATCAATAAAAACACATACCAGGCAGTATGCAAAAAGGCAAATGACCTGGTTGAAGAAAGACGAATCATACCTGTGGTTTCAACCCGGGAATGAAAAGGAGATCCTGGATTGTATTGAAAAAAAATCATCAGTCAAAAACCATTTCATATGAAAAAGATTTTTTTCTGCGTATTAACCCCGGTCTTACTGGCCGGCGATATTGACGAAAATCCTTACAGCCAAAGAACTGATCCACGTGTTCCCGCAGGATTCAAAATAGACGTCATTGCCGACGGGCTGGGCCATTGCCGGCATCTTTGTGTAAATGTGAACGGGGACGTTTATATAAAATTGAACCGTCCGAAGGATGGCAAGGGGATCTGCGTATTGCAAAATGATAAGGGGGTGTATAAACCTGTCCCGGGCTTTGGAAATTACGGCGGCACCGGCATCTGGATCCAGAACGGTTATCTTTATGCTTCCTCTGATAATGATGTATACCGTTACAAATTCGGGGATAACAATGCGATCCAGAATGAGAATGCACCCGATAAGATCGTTAACGGACTCTTGACGGCAAACCCGCATACTGCCAAATCCATCGCACTGGATAATACCGGCAATCTTTATGTCAATATCGGCGCTCCTTCCAATGATTGCCAGACATTGGACAGGGTGCATGGTTCGCCGGGGCAGGATCCCTGCCCCCTGCTTGAAAAATCAGCCGGTATCTGGAAATTCAAAGCCGATCAGCTCAACCAGGGCTATAAGGAGGGCAGCCGGTTTGTGACCGGCACAAGGAATATTGTTGCATTGCGCTGGAATCCTGTTGCGGGGCAATTATACGGGGTACAACATGGCCGCGACCAGTTGGATGAAATGGATCCTGAACATTTTACGGCGGATATGAGCTCAGAACTGCCGTCTGAAGAATTCCTGCTGCTGAAAAAGGGAAATGATTTTGGCTGGCCCTACTGCTATTATGACCATTTACAGAAAAAGAAATTACTGAATCCTGAATATGGGGGTGATGGAAAGATCCAGGGACGCTGCTCAGATAAGGATAAGCCCATTATGGGCTTTCCCGGTCATTGGGCACCCAACGACCTGTTATTTTATACGGGCAAAATGTTCCCGGCAAAGTACCACAATGGTGCATTCATAGCTTTTCATGGCAGCTGGAACCGCCATGGCGAACAACAGGGTTATGACGTGGTATTCGTTCCTTTTAAAAACGGGCTGCCATCCGGCAACTATGAGGTCTTTGCAGACGGATTTACAGGAAGGGCAAAGGTCCAGGGTTCGGGGCAGGCAAAATACCGTCCCTGCGGGCTGGCACAGGATGCGGATGGTGCATTATATATATGTGATGACAATGAAGGAAGGGTATGGAAGATCACTTATGGAAAATAAACGACCCCGTTCTTCATCACCAGTTTTATTTTCCGGATGTTCCTGATATCTGCTGTCGGGTCTCCTTCAATGGCAATGATATCTGCCATCAGTCCTTTTTTAATTCTTCCGATTAGGTTACCGTAGCCGAATACATCTGCATTCACTGAAGTGGCTGACCGCAGTACATCAAGAGGTTTCATCCCGTATTCAACCATCAGTTCCATTTCCCTTGCATTATCGCCATGGCTGAACACGCCCACATCCCCGCCCATACAAATGGTGACACCCGATTGCAGGGCAGCCCGGAATGCCTTATGTTTTTGTATAACGGATGCGGGCATGCTATCCTTTGATTTATTCCAGCCGCTGTATTGCTGGATGGCTTCTGTTGCCGCCAGGGTAGGACAGTAGGCAACATTCTTTTCTTTCATCAGGGAAAAGATCTCGGGGTTTCCTTCATCTCCGTGTTCGATGGTGGATACACCCGCCAGGATCGCCCTTTTCATTCCTTCCAGCGTCGTGGCATGAGCCACCACTTCCCGCCCGCTGCTGCCTGCGATCTGTACGGCTGCAGCAATTTCTTCCTGGGAAAAGGTGGGCATAGCTTCTCCTTTTTTCCCCCAGCGATAATCAGCATAGACCTTGATCAGGTCAGCCCCCCTGGAGATCTGGGTCCTCACTTCTTTCATCATCTCATCCGGGTTGCTCACTTCGGCCGCTCCCTGGGGCAGCTCGATCTCAGGATTTTCAGAACGGGGACCATAAGCTCCTTTGGCAACAATGGCCCTGGTGGCGCAAATGATACGGGGACCCGGAATGATCTTTTTATCGATCGCTCTTTTCAATCCGGCATCATCATACCATGCCCCTTCCGTACCGAGATCACGGGTAGTGGTAAAACCCGCCAGCAGGGTTGCTTTGCAATGACTCACCGCCCGCGCTGTTCTTTCAGCCCTTGATTCTTTCAGCACCTGGTCGTTCCAGGATGTTTCATTATAGGGATGAAGAAAAACATGCGAGTGTCCTTCAATGAGGCCGGGCAGGAGGGTCATGCCCTGCAGGTCAATGATACGTGCACCGGCAGGGATCGCCGTGCTGCCTGCTTCCATCACCGAATCGATCATATTGTTTTTCACCAGCACCCATTGATGAGAAATGAATTTTTCACCGTCAAAGATCCTGTCCGGCTTGAGAAGAATATAATTATTTGATTGCTGGGGAATTCCCCTTGTTAAAAAGGGAAGACAGGCCAGCAAAGCCAGTATTTTTCTCATAAAAAATTTGGTAAAGTATTTTTTAATGATACATTTGTATCGTTATGCAATGTACTAATAAAATATGGTGGTGGTATACAGCGCTTCGGGGCTTGTAATGCTATCACTGTGTTTTAAATTATATATGCCCCGGTAACATTACCGGGGTTTTCATTTCAGGAAATGAAAAGGATTGAATTAAATACCGAATGCAGGAAAATGGCCGCAGACCTGTATACCCCCACAGGTATCTATTTGCGGTTACGGGATAAATTCCGGGATACGATCCTGCTGGAAAGCACCGATTTTCACTCTGCAGAGAACAGCTGGTCATTTATTTGTGTGAATGCCATCGGGGGCATCGAGATCAGGGATGCTGGTTACATTGAATACAAATTGCCCGGGCAGCACCCCGAAAAGATATTTATTGATCAGCATACCGATGTGGTGAAAGTCCTTGGTGATTTTTTGCAGCGCTTTGAAATTAAACCGGCAGACAACAGGGAAGCAGGATTTGCCCAGGGACTTTATGGGTACACAGCCTATGATGCTGTTCAGTTCTTTGAGACCATTCGGTTCACCTCCCGCACCCCGGAACCATTCACCCTTCCGCTGATCCGTTATCGTCTTTACCAATATGTGATCGCATTCGATCATTTCAGGGATGAATTATATATCTGTGAGAATAAGATAACGGGTGTGGGATCGGAACTGCAGGACCTGGTATCCCTGATCAGGAGCAAGGACCTGCCGCTTTATCCATTTGCTGTAAAGGGTGACGAGCAAATGAATATGAGCGATGATGATTTTATATCGATGGTGAAAAAAGGGATCGTCTCCTGTCACCGCGGGGATGTGTTCCAGGTAGTGCTGAGCCGCCGTTTCAGCCAGTCATTCACCGGCGACGAATTCAATGTATACCGTTCATTGCGCAGTATCAATCCGTCGCCCTATCTTTTCTATTTTGATTACGGTGATTATAAATTATTCGGCTCCTCACCGGAATCTCACCTGGTGATCGATAAAGGAAGGGCTACGATCCACCCCATTGCCGGCACCTTTAAAAGGACCGGGGAAGAGGAGGCAGATAAAAGGATGGCGGAACAATTGCTTCATGACCCCAAGGAAAATGCCGAGCATGTGATGCTGGTCGACCTGGCCAGGAATGATCTCAGCCGCCGGTGCAGTGATGTACAGGTCAGGCATTTTAAACAAGTGCAGTATTTCTCACACGTCATTCACCTCGTGAGTGAAGTGACAGGTATGCTGGGTAACGGGATCAATCCCTTTTCCTTACTGGCCAATACATTTCCCGCCGGTACGCTCAGCGGCGCCCCGAAGTTCAGGGCCATGCAGCTGATCGATGCATATGAACCCACAGCAAGGGGGTATTACGGAGGCGCGCTCGGTTATATAGGATTGAACGGTGACTGCAATCACGCCATCATGATCCGCACTTTCCTGAGCCGTCAAAACACACTGACTTACCAGGCCGGCGCCGGTATTGTGGCAGCCAGTGAACCTGGAAAAGAACTGCAGGAAGTAAATAATAAACTGGGGGCATTGAAAAAAGCGATATTATCGGCAGGCAAACAGTAAACTGAGGATTATGAAAATACTGGTATTGGATAATTATGACTCATTTACCTATAACCTCGTTCAGATGGTAGAGAAGATCAGCTTGTCAACCCCGGATGTATACCGTAATGATAAGGTAAACCTGGATAGCGTTGATGAATATGATAAGATCATTTTGTCGCCTGGCCCCGGTATACCGGTTGAGGCAGGGTCCCTGATGCCATTGATCAAAAAATACGCGGGAACAAAATCAATATTGGGGGTATGCCTCGGGCACCAGGCGATCGGGGAAGTATTTGGAGGAAAGCTGACGAATCTCGATAAAGTGTTTCATGGCGTGGCTACAACCTGTGAACTGAATAACACCATCCCATTATTTAAGGGATTGCCTGGTGAAATACAGGCCGGACATTACCATTCCTGGATCGTGAGTGATGATGATTTCCCGGCTGAACTGGAAGTGACTGCCAGGGATGAGAAAGGGTTTATCATGGCTTTACGGCACAGGGAATATGATGTGCAGGGGGTACAGTTTCACCCTGAAAGTGTACTGACTCCATTAGGTGACCATATCATCAGGAATTGGCTTAACTGATATTAAGGACAGATGAAAAAAAGCGTATGAAGAGGATTCTGCAATACTTATTCGAACATAAAACCCTTCCAAAAGCAGAGGCAAGGGAAGTGCTGATCAATATCAGCAAGGGACTGTATAATGAACATGAGACAACTGCTTTCATGACCGTATTCCTGATGCGCAGCATAACGATCGAAGAATTGCAGGGCTTCAGGGATGCCTTGCTTGAACTCTGTGTAAAGCCTGGACTGGCCGAATATGATACAGTGGATATCGTTGGGACCGGCGGTGACGGAAAAAATACATTCAATATCTCCACACTCGCCTGTTTCATTGTCGCCGGCACAGGACAAAAAGTCGCCAAGCACGGCAATTATAGCGCTACTTCTGTAAGCGGTGCTTCCCATGTGATGGAGCAGATGGGATATTCATTCAGCAACGAAAGCAGCAAACTAAGGAAGGAACTGGAAGAAACGAATTTTTGTTTTCTCCATGCCCCGCTTTTCCATCCGGCGTTGAAATCGGTTGCGCCCATACGGAAAAACCTGGGCATCCGCACGTTTTTCAACATGCTTGGCCCGATGGTGAATCCCGCCAACCCGGTTTACCAGCTGGTCGGTGTCTATAGCCCTGAGATGGCCAGGATCTATAATTACCTGCTGCAGGAAAAAGGGAAAGCTTTTGCGATCATTCACAGCATTGATGGCTATGATGAGATCTCCCTCACAGGCGATACAAAAGTCATTACACAGGAAGGAGAACATGTTATGACACCGGAACAACTGGGTAAAAGAATGGTCCTCCCGCAGGATATCAGCGGTGGCAATTCAGTGGAAGAAGCGGCCAGGATCTTTCATTCCGTTATCAAAGGGGAGGGAACTTGGGCGCAGCATGCTGTTGTGATCGCCAATGCGGCTATGGCGTTATACGGTACAGGAAAGTATAAGAATTATGATGATGCTTACCAGGCAGCCGTGCAGAGCCTGGAAAGCGGCAAAGCATATAATTGCCTGCAAAAATTGATCAGCATCCAGTGAACACTATTCTACATAAGATCATTGCCGTAAAGAAAAAAGAAATTGAGCAGGCTAAACGGGCAATGCCTGCTGACCATTTTGCATCAAAGGACTTATACCGGGATCGTCCCGCGCATTCCCTGAAAAAAAGTTTATCCGAAAGAGGGAGTAGTGGCATTATTGCAGAATTCAAAAGAAAGAGCCCGAGCAAGGGCTGGTTCAAAACACCGGAACTGAAAGTTGAACAGGTTGTGACTTCTTATGACAAATTTGCTGCAGGAATATCCATATTAACCGACCAGGAATTTTTTGGCGGGACGCTGAATGACCTGTCCGATGCGGGGAATATTTCAATGGCGCCTTTATTGCGCAAGGATTTTATCATTGACCCCTGGCAGATCGCTGAGTCAAAGGCCGCCGGTGCTGATGTGATCCTGCTGATCGCCGCCTGCCTTTCACCAAAAGAGGTTATGGAATACGCGACTTACGCTGATTCATTGGAGATGGAATCCATACTCGAGATCCATGATGAGAAAGAACTGGGTCATCTTTGCGACGCTGTGACCATGATCGGTATCAATAACCGCAACCTGGAAAATTTTACAGTCGATATGGAGACCTCTTTTCGATTGATACGGCGACTACCTGCCGGGAAACCGGTGATTGCAGAAAGCGGGATCAGTGATGTGCATACAATTGTAACTTTGCGAAAGGCCGGCTTCAACGGATTTTTGATCGGGGAATATTTTATGAAACAGGATGATCCCGGCCTTGCTTTCGAAGAATTCATTCATCAACTAAAGGGGAATAACTTATGAGTACAGGTGGTTTCAGGGGGCAAATAAAGGTTTGCGGCATAACAACGGTAAAACAATTGCAGCAACTGGAAGTGCTGAACATTGATTTTGCCGGTTTGAATTTTTATCCTCATTCACCGCGTTATATGGGCGACAAGATCTCGCGGACAGAGCTGAAGAACGCTGATTTCGACCTGAAACTGGTAGGGGTATTCGTCAACCCTGCGTTCAATGATATTGTTACCGCGATCGACGATTATGCACTCAGCATCGTGCAGCTTCACGGGAATGAGAGCCCTGAATTCGCTAACGGGGTGAACAGTGAAATTGAAGTGATCAAGGCATTCCGGATCAATGATGACACGGATATCGATGCCCTGGTAGCGCCCTATGATGATGCCTGCGACTATTACCTGTTTGATACCAATCCAACACCCGCGCAACAGGATGAAGGAGGCGGCTTCGGAGGCACCGGCAAACATTTTAACTGGGATATCCTGCTGAAGGCCCGTATCGAGAAACCTTTTTTCCTAAGCGGCGGCATCAGTCCCGGCGACGCCCAACGCATCATGGAATTTAAGCATCCTGATTTTTTCGGGATCGATATCAACAGCCGGTTTGAATCATCGCCCGGCATCAAGGATATGAAAAAGATCCTCGAACTAAAGCAAGCCTTAAAGTAAAAGAGAATCATGAATGATTTAGTGATTATCTTCCCCTAAATACCCACCTCATGCGAAAACTTTTTTCTGCCCTCATCCTTCTTTCCCTGGTTAAAAATGCGGCGGCACAGGTGTTTGGTAATTTTTCACCCTATGTAAAATGGAAACAGGTGAATACGGACACTGTCCGGGTCATTTTCCAGCAGGGGCAGGAGGACCGGGCCCGCCGTGTGGCCACACTGGTGCACTTACTGGCCGCACAAACTACAAACGGAGCCGCTGCCATCAGCCTCGGAAAGCAGTTCAGAAAGATCAATATCGTATTACAGAACCAAACCACGGTGTCCAATGCTTATGTGTCACTGGGACCCTACCGCAGCGAGTTTTTCCTGACACCATCTCCCGACAACTTTGACGAGGGCAGCCTGCCATGGCCTGAACTCCTGGCCACACACGAATACCGCCATGTGATGCAATACAATAATTTCAATAACGGCCTCAGTAAATTCATGCATACCATTTTTGGCGACGACGGGTATACTGTCGCCATCAATGCTTCCGTACCCAACTGGTTTTTCGAAGGAGATGCCGTGTACCAGGAAACGGCCCTCACGCAGCAGGGCAGGGGTCGCATACCGCACTTCACCAATGCCTATCCTTCACTGTGGCTGGCGGGGAAACATTATTCCTGGATGAAACTGCGCAACGGCTCATTGAAGGATTATGTCCCTGACCACTATGACCTGGGTTATTTGCTCGTGAATTATGGCAGGCAGAAATACGGACCAGATTTCTGGACCAAAGTGACGCAGGATGCAACCGCTTATAAAGGATTGTTCTATCCTTTTCAATCGGCGATAAAAAGATATGCCGGGACCAGTTACCAGTCATTCATAAAAAATGCGTTTGATTATTATAAGAATGACAGGAGCAAACCCGGGGAACAACCCGCCCTGAAGGTTTCCAATGTTTTTCCAGTGAATAAAAGGTATGTCACCGATTATTTTTTCCCGTATTCAGCCGGAGCTGACTCATTGATCTATCTTAAAGAAAGCTACCGGCATCGCCCGGCTTTTTTCCTGAAAACGGGCAATACGGTGCAGCGGATCAGGACAAGGGATATCTCCAGCGACCACCAATTCAGCTACCGGAACGGAAAGATCGTTTATACGGCTTTTGAATCGAATGCAAGATGGGGTTATGAGGATTACAGCGATATCAGGGTCCTGAATGTGGCCACGCATCAGCAGCAAAAGGTCACACAGCATTCAAAATACTTTACACCTGATATTTCGGCCGACGGGTCGAAGATCGTGGCCGTACAAAATGCCGCTGATGGCAGTTCGGCCTTGCATATCCTTGATGCAACGGATGGAAAGGTTTTGCAATCGATCCACTCAGAAGAGATCAATTTGTTTACTGACCCGAAATTCCTGGATGAAAATACGGTGATCACGGCCGTACGCCTCCGGAACGGGCAAATGGCCCTGGCCACAGCCGATATCACTTCGGGCAGTACCGAAAGGCTAACGCAACCTTCATTTAATGTGATCGGTTATCTTTCTGTGAATAATGGGATCATTTGCTATACCTCCACTTATCATGGACAGGATGATGTATTTGCACTGCGCCTAAGCGATAAAAAGATATTTCGGCTTACGAATGGGCCGCTGGGCAATTATTTTGTCAATGTCGGCTACGGGAAACTTACCTGGAGCACATTTACAGCTGAAGGTTACCAGCTTCAGCAGGCGGATGAAAAGGACCTGGAATGGAAAGAAACGGGAGAAGCTGGAACGGGGATCGATGCCGGTGAAAAATTAACGCCTTCCCAACCTGGTGGATTCGGCAATGTGCTCGATGCAAATAACCCTGTACGGAATTTCACTGTTACAAAATACCGGAAAGGGACCAATATCCTGCACCTCCACAGCTGGCGTCCTTATTATGATGACCCGATCATCGATTATTCCATTTATGGGGAGAATATCCTGAATACATTACAGACTGAGTTTTATTACCAGTATAACCGGGATGATAAGACAAATGCAGTAGGATTCAATGCTGTTTTCGGGCAATTGTTCCCTTACCTGAATGGCGGGGTGCAATATATTTTTGATGAGCAGCAAATTATCGGCCAGCGTACCCGGGACTGGGCGCAACTGGATTCTTATCTTGGATTGAGTGTACCCCTGCATAAAGTGAGCGGTACCACGATAAAGGATTTCAATATTGGCAGTGCTTATGTGTACCGAAATGAAATGAACAAGGGCTTTTACAAAGACTCATTGGGGAACACTTCCTTCAGCTACCTGCATCACACAATATCCTTCAGCAGTTTTGTCCAGCAAATGCCGCAGCATATTTATCCGAAGATGGGCTTTTCCGCTTCGTTTAACCTGCGGCACCTGATCACCAACTTTAAAGGCTACCAGTTTATCGGCGATGGGGCCCTTTTTGTTCCGGGTGCCTTGCCCACGCATAACCTGGTCCTCCGTGGCAGTTTTCAGCAGATCGATACATTCAGAAGGGTCCTCTTCGGCAATTTATTCCCTTATTCCCGGGGTTATACCGGTCGTTATTTTACCCGTATGTGGAAGCTTTCAGCAAACTATGATTTTCCGCTCTTGTATCCGGACTGGGGCTTCGGGAATATTTTATATATCAAACGGATCTGGCTCAACGGGTTTTATGATTTCACCAAAGTGTATTCAAGGGATAAGACCCAGACCCGTGACCAGCGCAGCGCGGGCGGAGAAATATTCTTTGACACCAAATGGTGGAACCAGTATGAACTGACCTTCGGATTCCGGGTATCACAGTTACTGGACTATGACCAGTTTGACGGGACTAAGGGTACCATCTATGAAATTGTATTACCGGTAAGTATCATACCGCATTAAAAAGACAGGGTTGCTGTATAATTGATACTAAAAGCTGGATACAGTCACGGGATGATTGTGTTTCCCCCTTTGTATCCACTTGTTCACCTGGTATAAAATATATGCTGCACCCAGGCCGGAGAACATCCCGATGATCTCATTGGCTGGATGATTTTGGGTATCATTTTTTGAAAGCCATTTGTTCAACTTATACATCAGGTAACCGCTGCCTGCACCTACCAGGGCGCCGCCCAGAACATCGGTAGGATAGTGTACTCCCAGGTACATCCTGGCATAGGCCATCAGGGCTGCCCAGCTGTAAGCCGGCACAATAACATACCATTTGGGAACGGATATACTCAGTGCCGTAGCCATGGCAAATGCTTCCGAGGTATGCCCGGAGGGGAAGGCGGCATTCTTTGCTACGACAACTGCGGTAAAGGTCGAATCACGTTTGGCAGGCCGTGGCCGGTTGATCGCGAATTTCAGCCCGAATGTGATAGCCTCGCTGGCCGCGATCGTCTCCACACCATACAATGATTTTTTTCGCAACAGGCTGTCAGGTTTTGCAATACCGATGGTCAGCAGTGTTGCCTGCGTGGAAAGGCAGACAGGGTTATTGATGGTGGAGAGGAATTTGTAGAATTTGTTTTGGCCGGGGGTCCGGTATTTTTCAAAGGTCCGGAGCATGTGGTTGTCGATGCTTTTTTCATTATGGGGCTGGGCCGTTCCCTGTATACAAAGCCCCAGGAAAATAATGAATGCAGTAATTAGTTTACTGCCTCTGAATTGCTGCATGGGGATAGTGAGCTTTAATAAAACTAATGGGAACAATATACGAATATAGCGGGATATTATTGCAGGGCGGCCAGGCTCTCTTCAATGAGTTTTATTTTGGCCTTTGCATCGGATCTCTTTTTTTGTTCCAAGGCCACCACATCGGGGTTGGCATTCTTCAGGAATTTTTCATTGTTCAGTTTTTTCTCAACAGAGGCAAGAAAACCTTTTTGATAAGAAAGGTCCATTTGGAGCTGCGCTATTTGCTCCTTATTATCTATTTCCTTTTCAGGAATTAAATAAAATATTCTATCATCAGAAATAACATCGACTCTTTTCCTGGAATCAGTTATTAAATTTTCCAAGACATTCACGGATTGGTCATAAATAAAAGCGGTTTGTTTTTGAAGAAGTTGCAATGCTTGAAAATTATTCAAGTACACGCTGTCACCAGAACCATTCATGGCAAACCTTACATTGTCAGAGCTTTTAATACTATATTTATTTCGGGCTTCACGTATAGCGGATATATCTTTTTTTAGAACTGAACCGAAATGGAGAATTTGTAAGTCAACTTGCTGATTTTTTTTAGAGGTACTTATAATCAAATCATCACCATCAGATCGGGTTTTTATCAATTGGTGATAAATCTCCTCCGTCACAAATGGCATATATGGATGCAGCAAGTGCATGAGATCCTCAAAGAACCCGATGGTCTTCTCAAAAACGATTTTATCAATTGGTTCATTCACCGCGGGCTTCGCCCATTCAAGGTACCAACTGCAATAATCATCCCAGATCAATGAATAAATTGTCTTTAACGCTTCACTCAGTTTGAATTCACTGAACAATTTGTCGATCTCTGTTCTTGCTTCATTCAGCCGGTTCTCAAACCATTCCACAGCGAAATTATTTCCACCCGGGCCATTATCTGCAACCTGTCTGCCCTCCCAGATCTTCACTAATTTTAATGCATTCCAGATCTTATTGACAAAAAACAATCCCTGTTCATTGCTGGCCTCATCCCATAAAAGGTCATTCCCGGCAGGGGAGGAGATCATAATACCGAAACGCACCGCATCAGCGCCATATTTGTCGATCAGCGCAAGCAGGTCGGGTGAATTCCCGAGGCTCTTGCTCATTTTCCTGCCCTGCCTGTCACGTACCGTGCCGGTAAAATATACATCGCTGAAGGGAATTTGTTTTTCATATTCCATGCCCGCCATGATCATTCTCGCCACCCAGAAAAAAATGATCTCGGGGGCCGTCACCAGCGTTTGGGTAGGATAATAATATTGTATATCCGCATTGCCGGGCTCGCTGTATCCTTTGAACACTTCAATCGGCCATAGCCAGGATGAAAACCAGGTGTCCACTACGTCTTCATCTTGTTTTATATCCTGAATATTGAGTGTTGAATATTGAGTACTGAATATTTTAAACGCCTCCTCCTGAGATTTTGCCACTACAAATTTTCCATCAGGCGCATACCATGCAGGAATGCGTTGGCCCCACCACAATTGCCGGCTGATGCACCAGTCCCTGATATTCTCCATCCAGTGCCGGTAGAGATTAATGTATTTGGAAGGGTAGAACTTTATTTGATCTTCAAGTACCACTTTCAGTGCAGGCGCAGCCAGTTTTTTCATATCCACCCACCATTGCATGCTCAGCCTGGGTTCCACCAGCTCATCCGTCCGTTCGCTATAACCCACTTCACTGGTATAATCCTCTGTTTTTACAATGAAATTCTTTTCTTCCAGTTCCTTCACGATCTTTTTCCGGGCCTTCATCCTGTCTTCCCCGATAAAAATTTCTGCAGCTTCATTCAGCGTACCATCTTCATTGAACGTATCAATGATCTCCAGTTTGTGCTTTAAGCCTAACTGGTAGTCATTCATATCGTGTGCCGGGGTCACTTTCAGGGCACCTGTTCCGAATTCCCTGTCCACGTACTCATCTGTAATAATTGGTATTCGCCTGTTGATGAGTGGAACAAGGACGTATTTCCCATGCAAATGCTTATAACGTTCGTCGTCGGGATGCACGCAAACGGCCGTGTCACCCATGATGGTTTCCGGGCGGACGGTAGCGATAACGATGCCCTCATCTCCCGGAAGGACATTTTTGTCCCCGCTTAATTTATATTTCAGGAAGTAAAGCTTTTGTTTTGTTTCACGCCGGATCACTTCCTCATCACTTAGTGCGGTTTTGGCTTTTACATCCCAGTTGATCATCCGCTTGCCGCGGTAGATATATCCTTTACGATACAGGTCGATGAAAACATTGATTACAGAATCGTAATAATGTTTATCCATGGTGAAGACCGTACGGTCCCAGTCGCAGCTGCAACCGAGTTTGCGCAATTGTTGTAAAATGATACCTCCGTATTTTTCTTTCCATTCCCAGGCATACTGCATGAATGCTTCGCGTGTAAGGGAGGATTTGCTGATCTTTTTTTCCCGCAGCATCTGCACCACTTTGGCCTCCGTGGCAATGGAAGCATGGTCTGTTCCCGGCACCCAGCAGGCATTTTTGCCCTGCATGCGGGCCCGCCGTACCAGGATATCCTGGATGGTATTATTGAGGCAATGCCCCATGTGCAGTACGCCGGTCACATTGGGCGGGGGCATCACTACAGTATACGGCTCCCTGTTTTCGTCAGGACTGCTGTGGAAATAATGCTTCGCCAGCCATTGGCCATACCATTTTTCCTCTGCCTTGCGGTGATCAAAATTTTTCGGGAGTTCCATATTTCGTCTGATCCTTGCCGGTGATCAAAATTGATGGCAAAATTACTTTGTTTTGAGGGAAGTATCGCTTTGCCTGCACGTGCAAGTAAAAATTTTTTTGTAGCCCGTGTTGATTATATTCGTCGAAATATTTACCATGAAAAGAGAGTTGAGTTCCTGGTTCAGCCCTTCCCTGAATAAGGAAATGCCGGTTGCTGCTTACGGCGAGCAGGGGTTCGCCCTGTTGCTGGTACCTACGGCCGCCGCTGATTACCTGGAATACGAACGCTTCCAGATGATGGATTGCCTGGCACCCTTTGTGGAACATGGTAAAGTGAAGATCTTTTCCATCGACAGTATCAATAATGAAAGCTGGCTGAATAACCAGATGAATCCGAGGGATAAAGCCATCCGTCATCAACAATGGAATAGTTATGTGTTCAATGAGGTCGTACCCTTTATCCGGAACAGCTCCGGCCAGGACACCCTGATCATCACCTGCGGGGCTTCCTTCGGCGCCCTGCACAGTATGAATCTTTTTTTGAAGCGCCCCGATATCATCAATGGTGTCATCGCCATGAGCGGCGTATATGATCTCACAGAATATACCAAGGGATATTTTGATGATGATGTGTACTTCAACAGCCCCATGCATTATATGCCCAACCTGGCAGACCATCATTTCCTGGAAGCCATCCGGAAAAGCCGGCACATTCATATCCTTACCGGCAGCGGCGCCTATGAAGATCCTTCCAGCAGCGGAAAATTTGCAAGGATACTCTATGATAAGGGGATCTGGTATGAACTGGATGTCTGGGGACAGGAATGGACCCATGACTGGCCTACCTGGAGGGCCATGCTGCCGCATTACCTCGGAACTAAATTTTAATGCCCTTTGAAGAAGCTCCCGGTATTGCAAATTGTTCAAGGAGTGCAATGAAATTTTCACGGCTGATCATCCTTGCACCAAAACTTTCCAGGTATTCGGTATAGACCTGACAATCGATCAGTGCGACGCCTTCCGACCTTAGTAATTCCATATACCTGGTAAAACAGATCCTGGAAGCATTGCTGTGCAGGCTGAACATGCTTTCCCCGAAGAATACCTTACCCATCCTGATCCCGTAGAGTCCGCCGATCAGTTCATCCTGTTGCCATAATTCCGCACTGTGTGCAAAACCCAGTTCATGCAGCCGGCAATATGCTTTTTCCACCTCGTCCGTGATCCAGGTGCCTTTCTGGCCAGGACGTTTAATATTCTTGCAATGATGAATAACTGCTTTGAAATTTTTATTGACAGTGAATATAAATTCATTTTTCTTCAATAAATTTTTTGTTGACCTGGAGATCTTTAATTCATCGGGAAACAGGACGAAGCGGGGATGGGGACACCACCAGAGGATGGTCTCGCCTTCATACCATGGGAAAATGCCCTGCCGGTAGGCCTGTATCAATCGTTCTGCGGAGAGATCGCCTCCCATAGCCAGCAGGCCATCCTTTTCAGCCAGGTGAACCGGTGGGAAAACTGATTCCTTATCCAGGACAAAAATGGGCAAGAGGATAGGATTTGGTGGAAAACATTATTGTTCGGCAATCACTTCAATGGTGGCATTGATACCTCTTTCGGTGATGGCATCGCATTGGGGTTTCAGTTCTTCATAACTGCCTTGTTTGACGGCATATTTACCCTTGAAATGTATGATAAAGGCGCATTGTTCGGCCTGTTCGTAATCATGCCGGCAGATCTCCATCAGGGTCTCGATCACCCAGTCGAAGGTATTCACTTCGTCGTTCCAGACGATCAGGCTGCAGGATTCCTGCACCGTACTCAGGGCGGCATTTTCTTCCGCTTCTTTCAATTGGATCCCGGGTCTCACATTTTTCATTCACACAAAATTAAAACAAAATTATTACGCGGGTATATGAAAAGGATTTATCTTTTCAGTCTTAACTAATTTATATGGATAAAACTACCAACGCACTTAACTGGTTCGAAATCCCCGCAGCGGATATCGACCGGGCCAAAAAATTCTATGAAACAGTTTTTGGTATTTCAATGGATACCATGGAGATGATGGGTATGAAAATGGCCTTTTTCCCTTATGAGCCGGGCAGCGGCAAACTGAGCGGCGGCCTGGTGCAGGGACCGATGCACCAGCCTTCCACCAGCGGGGTGGTCGTTTACCTCAATGGTAACCCTGATCTGTCTGACGCCCTGGGCAGGGTAGAAGCAGCCGGGGGAACGATCATCATGCCTAAAACACCGATCGGCAGCGAATTTGGTTTCATGGCATTTTTTACGGATACGGAAGGCAACCGGGTGGCCTTGCATTCGCAGCAATAAGCCAAAAAAAGTCTGACGGCAGCCGTTTCAAACCTGTCTTTGCACTCCCAAAAACGGTGGAGCCTGCTTTGGTTCCCTCGCAGGACTTAGTACGAATTGATTTCAGTCAACCGCCCTGCGCGTTTATTTACTATTTTTTTTGTGATGAATTTACATGCAGTAAATACGATTGCAGCGGGCTGATGGTTTTGTATTTTGGCAACGTAATTTTTTAAAAAATTAAATCCATACCTTATGAAACCACTCTTCCGTCTGGGGATAATTGCCTTCATGGGCCTTTACCTCGCATCCTGTTCCAAGTCAGCATCTGATTGGGGTGATCATTCATCCGCTTCAGGAAACAACACATCTAACAACAGTAATTCAAACGGCACGGGTCATCATGGCTCGAACGGCACGAACAACATCATTACTGATGCCATTAGCATCTATCCCGGTATCCTGCAACCTGATTCAGCTACGTTGGGTAATGGTTCGGCCGTGCTGCATGTGGGTGACAGGGTTTATTTCTTTGTTGTGCTGAATCCGTCACATATTAATGACACCCTTACCAATCCCGTTCTTACTACGATTGACGACTCAATCATGTTCCCCATTAATACCTACCCGTTATACCGTTTCCCTGACCCTAACGTGATAGATGTCATGCTGCCTTTTGCGTTGAATGGCCAGTATGTCATGTATGCTGTGGTGGATATTGACAGCTCTTATGCTAATAAATCCGTTTCATTGCATGCAGAAGTAACGCTGAATGGTACGGACACAGGTATGACAGATTTGCAAAGCGCTTTTGTTGCAGGAAACTAAACCGATTTTTTCTTTTGCAAAAAACTCTTCCTTTCCGGAAGAGTTTTTTTTATATTTCACAATACACTTGTTGGGATTTTATTCCGGAACAAACCGGGTACATCCTGGCAACCTTGAAAGTTTGCTTTGTTGCTTCCTGAGACGCTTCGTTTCTTTTTGGACAGGAATCGTTTCAAACCTATCTTTGCACTCCCAAAAACGAGGTCAGACTGCTTCGTTTCACTCGCAGGGGAGCTTAGCTCAGCTGGTTTAGAGCATCTGCCTTACAAGCAGAGGGTCGGGGGTTCGATCCCCTCAGCTCCCACAAAATTTAAAAGACTTCTTAATGAAGTCTTTTTTGTTTAGAGCATCCCGATTACAATCGGGAGGTCGGGGATTCTCCCGATTCATCGGGATCAGCTCCCACAAAATTTAAAAGACTTCTTAATGAAGTCTTTTTTGTTTAGAGCATCCCGATTACAATCGGGAGGTCGGGGATTCTCCCGATTCATCGGGATCAGCTCCCACAAAATTTAAAAGACTTCTTAATGAAGTCTTTTT